>JAFEAQ010000004.1:0-600000 GCA_018266295.1 Bdellovibrionales bacterium
TCGTAATACCGCCGGCCGCTGCCGCAGACCAAACCATGCCGGTGCCGTTGTAAGTTAATACTTTACCGGTATCGCCTGTCGTCGGCGCAGTCACAGCAACGTTTTGAATCTTCGTCACAGTCACAGCCGGCAAAGTACCGCTGATATCTCCACCCAAAGTCGGAATAGCTTTTAAGTAGGTTGTTGAAGTACCAAGAATGAGTTTCCAGAACTCATCGTACTGAGCTTGTGTCAAAGCGCCATTGGCGTATGTCGTTTTAACAACCGTCGGATCTACTTTCAAAAGATCGCCCGTGCCATAGCCATTGACTTTGTTTGCATTGAAAGCCTGGAATGCCGTAGGCACTGCAGTGATCGCTAAGTCTGGCAATGCTTGCGCGGTCTCCCCTTGCGGAGTGAACGACACTGTCATCAAGCGGCCTTCATCTGAAGTAGGATTGAATGTAGCACATTGCAAGCTACCATCAACGTCGCCGTTGGCGCGCGACTTCGTGTTGTTGAAAAGATCAGAGATAGTTTGAATACCTGTTTGCGGAAAGCTCTGTGAACCAGGAACGATATTCGCATCACCGATTTCAAATGCGTAAGTACCACCTGAGCCGGACATATCGATGTTGCGACGCTCGTAATAGAGAACGCAGTTGTCTTTTGTTTTTACCCACACATCAAAGCGGACAACGCCACTATCAAGTGGTTGATCGCCTTTTAGAATGCGTCCTGTGTAAGTGATGCCAGAGGCAGCGGAAGCGTTTTGGTATGAGAAGCTGATGCCCGCGATGGCCAAAAATACTCCCCAAAAGCGTTGGAAACGCTTTAATGGAGACTTGCCAACCTTGGAGGTAAACGTTCCACAACTGCTCATGAGTTAAAGATCGGTAAATTTTCGTCTTTTATTAAATACTTTGGACCAGAAAGTTCGAAATTCTGTCAAATTCTTGGGTACTTCGAACGCGGACAAACCTGCAACTATCCACATATATCAGATTGAGATTTTTTTCTCTTGTTTAGCCATTTTTGAGCCATTCCCACGGGACTTTCTCATGAATTTTTCTCGAGGAACACGACTCTAAATAAAAATAAGTGAACACGTTGAAGCACTTCGAAGGAGCATTCCCCTGAAGTAGGAACACTATTTAAAAAAAACCACAACTAAGAATAGTTGCGGTTTCAAAGAATAAAACAAGGGATTGTTAAACTTTTCTAGAATTACAGACGGCGCATGTGCTGTTGGCAATGCATTCTTACGATCACTTCAGTGGCCTTTTTTAATTTCAAAGTAGCAACTCTGTAGCCTTCGCTGTCAGTTTGAGAGCTGATAGCCAAAGCGATTTTATCGCCAGCGTATTCGACCAGGCCTTGTTGTTTTTGCGGCTGTTGACGAACGAAGTAGTTCTCTGTGCGAGGACCCGCAAATGTTGAGGTCGAAAGTTGAATGCGAGTCATGCCAGTGATGCCACCATTGATTACTTCCAAGGAGATCGTGTTATCAGGGATTGCAGGAGTTTGGGTGCAAGAAAAAACAGAGTACTCACGGTCCGCGCCGGCGCCTCTGAAAGCAGAAGCACTCACAGCTGTTAAGCTCAAAAGAGCGATGATAATTGCATTTTTCATGGGATGATTTCCTTTTTATAGTTTTGATTTTCTAATCTGACGTCCAACTAAAAGCAATCGCCGTACCAATGTGTATAAGCAATTAACTGCTGCCAAATGTTCCAAAACGCCTGACGATCAGTTTCACTTTGGCTTTCGATTGAAGAAGTTTCACTACGTGAGTTTGATTGCGACAGTCATACCCTCTGAAGTCGGCATAATGACACTGTCATAGAGAGATGGATCAGCAAGTCGCCTATTGAATGCTTGCAAAACAGCTATCTGCTTTTCACTGAACTTCTGGACGGTCATGGACCCCCAAACAGCGCCGCTCAAGAAGACATTGTCGGCAACGATAAGACCGCCGCGACGAACATTCTTCTCGGCCCAAGCAAGGTAGTCCCCATAAGCCGCTTTGTTTCCGTCAATAAAAACTCCATCAAAGGGGCCCTCGGCCACAAGCGCTTCCAAAGTCACACGCGCATCGCCCACGACGACCCTTGCACGGGCCCCTGCAGGATGCATCGCCAATGCTTCTTTTGCTTTCTCGGCATGGGCTTCGGTTTTTTCCAAAGTCCAAAGTTGCCCATCCGCCGGCATACCTTCCAAAATGTACTGCGCAGAAAGACCGGTCAGAGTGCCAATCTCGACAAACTTGCGACAACCTTGCTGGCGAACCATGAACGATAGCAACCGTCCTTCAGAGGGCGATAAGCTAATGCGTCCAAGCCCGAGCTCTTCCGCGGACGTGCGCGACTGAAGCTTGCTGGCAGACTCTGCCGGGATCAGAGACTCGATATAAGTTTGGATTTCAGGAGTTTCAATACGCATGGGCCTTTAAATACACAGGTTTTCGGCCTGTGACAACCAACGCCCCCTTCAAAGCCTTTAGACAGTAAGAATTCCTCAGTTCGATTTTAAGGGACCTTGAGGCTGGTACGGGACTCGCTAGAAACACTGTCGGATTAAACCCCTATTGGAAACCTATTTTAAGGAGTACGTATGAAAACGAAGGCCCTTTCCCTGACTTTAGCTGGCTTGATGTCTATCCAAAGCGTTGGTTTTGCTCAACAAGCAGACCGCACTGCGGGTATAGGCGATCAGGCTATTTCAACAGCTCAAAATAATCTGCAGGCTTTGAACAAAGAAGTTCTTCTTTTGGATCAAGCACTGGCGAACGCTGCTGAGTCTATCACTCTCCGTGACAGCAAAGGTGGCATCACAAACGGCGTGGCCGTTGTGGGTGCTGGTATCGGTCTTGGTCTTTCAGCAATGTCTTACCTTTCTTTCCATAAGGGAGTTGAAGGTTCTGGTATTGGCGGCATGATCCTCGCTGCAGGTTCTATCGGCGCTTCAGCTTTGTCGCTGATCAACGGCGGTGTAAGCCAGCTCCGCAAAACAAAAGTAGAAACAACTCAACTCGAGCAACAATTGATCGAAGCTCAAAAAAATCTTGAAGTTTCTCTAGCACAAAACACCGACAAAGCTTCTACAGCGGCTTTGACTCAAATGGGCCTTGCGATCAAGAACACGCAATCAGCTTTGGCTTCTTACAAAGACCAAGAATCTGAAATGACAACAAACCGCCTTGTTTCTCAAGCGGCTCAGTTGGTTGGTACAGCGATGCTTGCTTACGGCGTGACTCAAAGAAATTCGAATTTGCCAATGTTCGGTTTGATGATCATGAACGTGGGTAACCTCGGTGCGCTTCTTTCTGGCGTTCAAAAATCTGAAGCTCAAGACCTCTTGAAAGAGATCCAGCATACTCGTGACTCTCTCAAAGTGGCTTCTGCGGCTTTACAATAATCAAGGACTCCGATGTCTCTTCGTCTTCGCAGCCTTTTTCTAGCAATTACGTTTAGCCTCGGTGCGGTTTTCCCCGCCGAGGCTAAAACTATTCGCTGCGATGCTCTTTTTCAGCCGACGGTGGGCGACGTCCTTGAACAGGTCAACCGCAACAACGCTGAATTTCTTTTCCAAGGTGAAAGTTTTAGAGAATATACTGAAAGCCTATCTTGGATGCGTAAAAGAAAAATCCGTAAGCTCGTCCGCGAACTTGAAGTTCGCAGCTTCCCCTCTGAAAAGTCTTTGGAGCGTTATACAATAGAACTCGGTGCGAGCCTCTTCGGAACACATACCGGCCTTCTCCAGTGGGCAACGAAATCCTCTGAGCAGCGCTTGGATGATTCAGCAATTCTCCTCATCAAAGAGCAGCTCCTCCAAGAGGGTATGCTCAAGACTTGGGGCAATGTTAATGACCCACAGCAAATCAGCTTCTTAAAACGTACCATGGACCAAATTCAAACATTCCAACGCTCACGTCTCGTTGAAGTGATGCGTATGCCATTCGTACTGCCTTCAATTAAAAACAAAACTCTCTCTGAGGACTTGGTTTCAAAAGTCATCCGTGATGGTTTCAATGCCCATGCCGAAGAGGTCCGCGTCGCTCTCCGAGTTCAAACTAAGATCGACGCTTACAATACTTTCCGTAAAGTCTATGCGCCGGTCTTTTTCGGTGTGATGTTGTTTATCCAAGCTCAGAACGCTTACCAGCAACTGCAGGACGCCATAGAACAACAAGTAAAACACACCATCGAGAACCTGCGCAATCAGCGCAAGCAAATCGAAGAATCCATCCCCAAACTCAAACAGGAAGAATTCGATCGCGCTTATGCCGCTTGTCTCGAAGAGTTTAAGAATAAATGGGGCGAGCCTCCAACTGCTGAAGAGGCCGCCATCCTGCGAGCAAAGGTACAACAGGCTCTCCATATGCCCGTCACCAAATAAACCAAGGCATCCCTACCGACCGCTCCAAAGCACTGTTTGAAAATCCCACGAAGATGCTCTAGAGTGGCTCATGATCTGGCCACTTTTAATTTTCGACTTAGATGGAACTCTGATTGATTCAGCCGAAGATATCTCGACGGCACTCAACAAAACTTTGCTCTACTACGATAAACCAACACTTCCTCACGAAGTCATCGTTGCTCATATCGGTGAAGGTTTGAAAAAGCTTCTCGCGGATTTTTTTCCAGAGCATAAAAACAGCCCGCCGGAAAAGTACAAGCACATCGAAGACCGGTTCCTGCAGACTTACGAAGAAGAAATGTACAACACCACAAAACCGTTCCCGGGTGTGGTTGAGTTTTTGAATAATTATCCAGGTCCCAAAGGAATCGTGACCAACAAAAACGAAGACCCGGCGAAAAAGATCGTACGCCACTTGGGCCTGGATGCGATCCCTTGGGTGGGCGTGTTTGGCGCCGACACCCTGACTGAACGCAAACCGCATCCCCTGCCTTTGCAGGAAATGATGAAGCGTGCGGGTCGTTCTGCCACCACAACCTTCATGATTGGCGACGGCCTTCCTGATGTGAAAGCCGCCCAAGCGGCGGGCGTGGGAGCCATTGCCGTGGAGTTCGGCTATACCAAACTAGAAATTTTGCAAAAATACGATCCTGTGGCGACCCTGCAAGACTATGCTGGGCTCCATAATCTCGTCCTCGAACTGATTAATCGTTGATACAGGGCTTCATGCCCTGTATAAGAAGTGGGCTTTAATCAGGCTAATTAGGTGGAGAAATCAGACAGTGAGCGAAACCCTTTTAGAAGTTAAAAATCTGAAAACGAAGTTCAATACCGACGACGGCAGTTTCTTCGCCGTTGACGACGTGAGCTTTTCCGTTAAAAAAGGTCAAACTCTTGGAATCGTTGGCGAATCCGGTTGCGGCAAATCCGTAACTTCGCTTTCCATTATGAAGCTGATCCAAGCTCCAGGCCGCATTGAAGCCGGCCAAATCGTTTACCGCGGCAAGGATCTTTTGAAGACCAGCGACGATGAAATGCGCAGCATCCGTGGTAATGAGATCGCAATGATTTTCCAGGAGCCTATGACTTCCCTCAATCCGGTTTACACTTGCGGTAACCAGATTGCCGAAGCGATCGCTCTTCACTACCCGAAATTGACAAAAGCTGAGGTGAAAGCCCGTGCGATCGAAATGCTTCGCAAGGTGGGCATCCCGGCTCCAGAAAAACGCTTCGACGAATATCCGCACCAACTTTCGGGCGGTATGCGCCAACGTGTGATGATCGCTATGGCGATTAGCTGTAATCCACAACTGCTTATCGCCGATGAACCGACAACAGCGTTGGACGTGACGATCCAGGCTCAGATCTTGGATCTGATGCGCAATCTGCAAAAGGATTTTGGCGCCGGCATGATCCTCATCACACATGACCTCGGTGTTGTCGCAGAAATGTGCCAAGATGTTGTTGTGATGTACGCGGGTAAAGTTGTTGAGTATGGCACTGTTGAAGACATCTTCTACCGTCCAAAGCATCCGTACACTCGCGGCTTGCTCGATTCTATCCCGCACTTTGAAACGGGCCACAAACTTGAAGAACTCAAAACGATCAAGGGCATGGTTCCAAGCTTGTTGAATCTTCCACAAGGCTGCCGCTTCCAAGAGCGCTGCCCGAATGTTCAAGCGGACTGCCGTCAAACGGAACCAAAGCTTGAAAGCAAAGGCGGAACTCAGTTAGCAGCCTGCTACCATCCTGTTGCGGAGGCGAAAGCATGAGCCAATACCTTCTCGAAGTAGATAATCTGTTTAAAACTTTCCCTATCCACGGTGGCCTTCTCAATCGTGAAATTGCCAGTGTAAAAGCTGTCTCCGGCGTGAGCTTCAAACTGAAAAAAGGCGAAACGCTCGGTCTTGTGGGCGAATCCGGTTGCGGTAAATCCACTCTCGGTCGCTGCTTGATCCGTTTGCTGGATCCAACTTCAGGTACTGTGAAATTCAACGGCAAAGACATCACGACGATCGAAGGTGATGAGCTTCGCGAGATTCGCAAGAAAATGCAGATCATTTTCCAAGATCCTTACGCGAGTTTGAACCCGCGCATGACGATCGGGGCGATCCTCGAAGAGCCTCTCATCATTCACAACCTCTTCCCTGATGATAATGCCCGCAAGGCCCGCGTGTTGGAGCTTGCGAACCTCGTAGGTCTTCGTCCTGAAGCTTTAAATCGCTACCCGCATGAGTTCTCAGGCGGTCAACGTCAGCGTGTGGGTATCGCCCGCGCCTTGGCCGTGAACCCTGAAATCATCGTCTGCGACGAGCCTGTGTCCGCTCTCGATGTGTCTATCCAAGCTCAGGTTTTGAATCTCTTGATGGAACTGCAAAAGAAGCTAGGTTTGACTTACGTTTTCATCGCCCATGACTTGAAAGTCGTTGAGCATGTATCTACTCAAGTGGCAGTGATGTACTTGGGTAAAATCGTTGAGCAGTCCGAGGCCGAAGAGCTTTATAAAAATCCAAAGCACCCTTACACTCGTGCGCTTTTGTCTGCGATTCCAATCCCAGACCCACGCCGCAAGGAAGATCGTATCATCTTGACTGGCGACGTTCCGAGCCCGATCAACCCTCCTGCAGGCTGCCACTTTCACCCTCGCTGCCCTATGGCCATTGAGGACTGTAAGAAGGTGGTTCCGCCTCTCGAGATTAAGCGTCCTGAGCACGTTGCTGCCTGCATTCGTGTCTAAAAGTTTGTCAGTATAAATATATTTTCTTAAGCCTCTAAATAACATGTAAACCCAGACCGATAAGATCAAGGTCTGGGTTTTTTGTTATCCGAGGGGAATATGAAATCAGAAGGCAAAATCTGGGTTATCTTTGATGCTTCTAATGATAAGAAAACGAAACCGATGTCGCTTGTTCAAGCGCAAATGATGATTCTTTCATTCAAGGTTCGTAATCTGCACAACTATCACATTTGGACGCCCGGCTGGTCTGAGTGGCAACCCCTCGCTCAATATCTTTCCAGCGGCCAAAAGTACTTCGTCCAAGCTCAACCGCCAGAGCCACTCCTGCAAAAAGAAAAACAAAAAGCCGCTGCGGCCCGCGCTCCAGAGCAGAAGGCCAAGCCCTCTGAAGATGAAAAATCTAATCCGTTTTATACAAGCGTCGTTCCACCTGAAGATCTTCGTCAGATCGACTATGGATATTACTATAATGAAGTGAATGGCGACGACCTCACTCTGTCGGGTGTTCCTGATAAGCCGACGGTCGAGATCCTTGTCAGCCGTGCAGGCTTGGGCTCTCCGAAGGATCGCCGTATGTCTCCTCGCCACGATTTTAAAATCGAGGCTGTGTTAGTAACCAAGAAGGGTTCCTCCTTCCGCACTTACTCTAAGAATATTTCTCTGACGGGCACTCTGTTAGAGGATGAAATTCCAAAAGACTTTATTCATCGTCAGTTCGAAATGATTTTAGTGAACAAGTTTGAAAAAGACCCGCGCAAGAGCCGCGTGCATCTCACCGGCAAAATCATCGGCGACATTGCAGATCCGCGACGTTTGATTTTCCTCGAGCAGGATGATGAAACCGCGAAAAAGCTGACAAAACTCATCGACGACTATACGACACAGCAGGCTCGCCTGAAAAAAAGCGCCGGTTGATCTCGCGTTCAACCGTGAAAACAATTCCTGTTTATGTAAATGATAATTATTTAATACCATAGTTTAAATCAAGCTGTGGTAGAACCCTTCGCACATTTAAAAACGAAAGGTTCTATCTATGAAGGCTTTTGCTGCCCTCGCTTTGATTTTTATTTCTAGCTATAGCTTCGCTCAAAATTCACTTGAGGGTCACTCCTACGGAGGATGCGTTGTGTATCATCCATTGGGTCACAAGATCACTCGTGGCTCGTGGGTTGGAGACTGCGGAACTGGCTCAGCACAAGGGTATGGTTGGTTTACCTATTACTTCGCTGACAATAGCGCTCACTCTGACTACATGGAATATAAAGATGGAAAACCTGTTAATCCATATGTTTTCAATTCTGATCCAGTAAATGGAAACCGTATTCTAAAGACTCATTCTGACTTTTCGAGAACTGTTGTAAAAGACTGTGGGCAAAAACCTGAGACTGCATGCGCCGCAATCGTAATGAGTGCATATGAAGAACTCGGTGATTGGGGTCGCATTAACCAAAAAATAAAAGGGTCTTATAACGGCCCTCAGACATTCCCTGGTATCAAAAGAAACTTCACTAGCAGCGGTGGAATCACGCCACCTAATGCAAACTTCTTAATTGGTTCTGAAGGCACTAAAGTATCTTGCGATACCAAAACTTTGACTGACATTATTAATGCAGGAAGTAAGCGTTTTAAGATTAATTCAAGTGATCCTTGCGAACAGCAAATTGAAATTGGCAGATCCAATTACAATTATCTCACCACTCTCGAACTTAGCTGCCCTGCAAGCAATGTCAGCTTCAGAATCGCTAGAAACAATTGCCATACAAAAATCAACAATGCTGTGGCCGCTGCTAAAAAAGCCTGCAGTAAGTAATTACCAGCCATAGCCCAAATGAATCGCGAGCCCGCTCAAGTCAAAACTACTTTGACCGGCGAGGCTTGCAGTTTCGACCCGATAAGTGATTTCACCGGTAAGAACATTTCGCTTACCAACGCCTTTTGAAACCGTCCACTCGACACCCATTCCCGCGGCGTAGCCAAAACCTAAAGACGAATCGCTTCGCTTCAAACTTGTCAGTGTCGTCGAATCCAATGTCAGCCAGTTATAACTCACATCACCACCGGCAGAAATATAAAGTGCCAGCCCTGTATCGCGTGCTGGAATCGGAAACAGTGCAAACCCAGTTTCGAACTGCCCCTGATAATAGGTGTAACTCAAAGTAGACGCTGTCGTTCCATCGAGGAATGCTTGGCGGCCCGAAGCTTGTACGGCTCGTGCCTTGGTATAGAGCCTGCCCCAGGGGCGCCCCCAATCACCATAGGCCTCGACACCATAACCGGAGCCACCCTCCGCAAAGGATTTTTCTTTTTCACCGGAGTAATTGATTTGGAAAACCTGGAGTCGCGTTGACTTAAAAGCGGCGGCATTGGCGCTGCTTTCTGCGTGCGCACAGCCCGGGAGTGAGGCAACACTCACAAAAATAAGTCCTGCGATAATCCAAATAACTAGTTTCAAGCTGCGATCCCCGGTTGGATACTTGTAAAGATTTCTTTACCACTTTCGGAGATTACGTCTCAAAGCTTAACAATTGAAGTCTCGTTCTGGATGAAGGTCCGAATTTCTTCTCGACTTGAGACAAAAACTGCTCCCCACGTAAAGATTTTTTAACGAGCACCGATCTATTTAGTTATATAGCGGAGGCACCCATGAAGGGGAACATGCTCACATTCTTAGTGCTACTCGTAACTCTGGTTTGTACCTTTGGTGTTGGCTGCCAACCTAAGAAGATCACCGATGATTCTTCCACAGCTAGTGACCGATACCTCTACATTCAAAGTGGTGGCTGCTACGCTCCGACGGGATTAACTGCCTCAACGGCTTCTAAAACAGTTTCGCGCATAAACCTCACGACAGGTGTAGTGGATAGAACGGTTGCAGATTACACATCAGCGTTGACAGATACTCCGGTGGCGATTGCTCCTTATGATGACGACAACCTTTATGTGCTTGTTGAAAATACCGGCGGCCGCCGCATCGAAATCTTAAATAAGAAGACATCTCTCTCCACTAACTTCTTAATCAACACAACAGCTCTGAGTGGTGTTGTGAGAACCTTGACTCTGGGATCCGACGGAAGCTTCTTAATCAGCAGATCCGCAGCGGTTGAGCGCTTTGCCTCGAATAAAGCTCGCTTGCCAAACTCGACGACGGCATTTTTAAGTGCTCCAGCCGGAACCTGCGCAACGACGACAAATGCGATTACAGCTACGGCATTCACCAGCGCTGGAGACATCCTTTACGCTCACTCTTTTACAGGCGCTTCGACAAACAACCGTATCGGCATGACAACAGGTTCAACATCTGCGGCTTCGACTTGCTATAACGGGGTGGCCGCACCCACGACGGCTTCTTATCCAACAGCGATGATCTATCTTCCAGATTTGAAACATCTCTTGGTGGCTTACTCAAGCTCCACGGCCGCGAACAATCAAGTCTGGCAATACACCGTGGATGAGTCTGCCCACACGATTACTGCGGCAGGTGCTGCGGCTTACACAAATACTGCAGTCATCAACGGCCCGACGGCAATGGCTTATGATAGCACAACGGGATATGTGTATATCGCGAATGGCACCACGGCGTTTGCCAATTCGATTGAGAAGTTCACTTACGATTCAACGGCGAAAACACTGACACGTGTTGGAACCGTGGCCTTCTCTTCACCGACCATCAATCACAACTGTATCAATTCAATGTTTGTAGGAAAGTAATCTAGATTACTCGTTCAATTTCAAAAGAGTGCGCACTGTCTTACGCAGCTTTTCGACGTCGAAAGGCTTGCGGATATAATCATCGGCGCCGATTTCAAAAGCCCTCTTCATGTCATCATCGCTGGCTTTACCAGAGACAAACACGAGTGGAATGCCTTTTAAATCTTTGTTTTCTTTAAGGAGCTGAGCCAATTCAAAACCGTTCACCCAAGGAAGACCGACGTCCATCAAGATCAAATCGATCGGAGTGTCGTCGAGAACTTCTGAAAGTGCGGTGGCATCAGCGGCGAGTTTAGTGACATAGCCCTCAGCCTCAAATATTCGCTTGAGGGCCATGCGCATTGTTTCATCATCTTCAATAACCAAGATCACACGAGGCTCTTCTTTTTTAGCAGCATCTCTGAAGTCTGCTAAAGACACCACAGGTTGACTCGCAATGCGAGCCTTGGTGACTTTTTCGATTTTATTAACGAGGTCTTTCGTGTTGATCTTTTTGTTTGCCATAATCCCAGTCTATCCGTGAGCTTGTGACTCCAACCATCTTTCACAGTCGATGGCTGCCATACATCCGGTTCCTGCTGCAGTAATAGCTTGGCGATAGACGTGATCTTGCACGTCTCCGGCAGCAAAGACACCTTCAATATTTGTATACGTTGAACCGGGTTTGGTCACCAAGTACCCTGTTTCATTCATATCCAATAGACCTTTGAATAGGCCCGTCGTCGGTTTATGTCCGATAGCAATGAAAAGACCTTGCATTGCCAAGTCTTTAGTCGAGCCATTCTCCGTATTTTTCAAGCGAACGCCGGTGACGTTTTTGCCATCACCCAAAACTTCGTCGACAGCTGAGTTCCAAAGAACTTCGATTTTTGGATTGTTGATAGTTCTTTCAGCCATGATTTTTGAAGCGCGGAAATGATCGCGACGATGAATCACGTAAACCTTGTTCGCGAAACGAGTTAGGAATTGCGCTTCTTCCATCGCCGTATCACCACCACCAACAACGCCGACATCCATGTTACGGAAGAAAGCACCATCACAAGTCGCGCACGCAGAAACTCCGCGACTCATGTATTGTTTTTCTGAAGGCAAACCGAGGAACTGCGCACTTGCACCGGTAGAAACGATGATAGATTTTGCCAAGTAAAGTTTTTCACCAACCCAAACCTTGAATGGGCGCTGAGAGAAATCCACTTTCGTTACATTGCGAGTAATGAAGCGAGTGCCGAAGCGCTCTGCTTGTTTTCTCATAACAGCAATCAATTCCGGTCCTGTGATTCCGTGTTCGAAGCCAGGATAGTTTTCTACTTCTGTTGTGATCATCAACTGGCCGCCAGCCTCTTCACCTTCGATCATCAACGGCTCCAAGCGCGCACGCGCACTGTAAATCGCCGAAGTGAGTCCCGCTGGGCCTGATCCGATAATGATTAAATTTTCAACTTTTTGATCCATAGAAGTACCTCATAAAACTGCGTAAATTCCGACGGAAGCCGGAGGGTCCTCAAGCTAACAATTTCACCGAGCAATGACACTATTATTCCGGTCTGAAACGGCGCTTAAACCACTACAATGCACTGCTTCGTTCATAGGGTCTAATTGGTTTTATCTATTTAGGTATAGATAGAAGCTGTCGAATCTGTAGACAAGCCTGTGGAAAATTCCTGTTCCCTCGGATTATCTCACTCCTCTGCTCTAAGAAATGGCTCCGGGTTTGCATTTTAGAGCGCATGAGAAAAATCCAGGCAGCTCTTACTTCACTTCTTCTTTTTGCGGGGCTCTTTGCGTCCGCAGAGGCGCCTAAACAGGCTTTTCCTCAGCTCCTAGCGGCTTTTGAGGCCGAATACGCACAGCAAGTCCGTGTCGACTACCACATTATCCTGGATATCAGCCAGGACAGCGAAAACCCGCTCTATTTCGGCGGCGGCAGCCTTGAAGGACACACCTACAGCATCTCTGTGGGCCGTGATATCTTATCGCTCTCATCAATGACGGTGGATGCGCAGGCATTCCTGCTTTGCCACGAAGTGGGACATCTTATCGGCGGTGAGCCTCGCAAAAACGCGTGGGCTTCGACAGAAGGACAGAGCGACTTCTTCGCGGCGAGCGATTGTCTGCGCCGGATTTTCCCACGCCTTTCTTCACCATCACAGAAACCAGCGCATCCAGTTCTCGCTCAAGCTTGCGCGGAAAAATTCCAAGAAAACACTTCTGCGGCACGCGCATGCGAACGCATCGGCAATGCCGGCGAAAGCCTGATCTTTGCAATTTATGATTTTATGGGTGTGCCACAAATGAAAAAGCCGGATTTCTCAACTCCGGCTCCGGTAAAATCTCCGCAAGAAAAAATGAACTATCCAACTTTACAATGCCGCTTAGACACCGTTCTCGCAGGTGCTCTTCAAGAAGCGCGTCCCGCGTGCTGGTTTTAATTAAGCAAAGTAGCTCTTAAATTTTTTGCCTTTGATTTTTGAGTTTCGCAATTTCTCAAGAGCTTTGTCTGCAACCTGGGTCGTAATTGCAACGAGACTAAAGCGCTCGTGAATTTCAATTTTTCCAATATCAGCAGCGATCAGCGCGCCCGGCTGAGCCGTCAAAGCCCCCAAGATATCCCCAGGGCGCAGCTTATCGAGCTTTCCACCTGCGATTTGGATTGTCTTCGTCGATGTCTTTTGAAATTCAGCCCCTAAACCATGTTGGTTCTCAAAACCCAAGTTTTGACGAATCATTTTTACACCTGTGGCCTTTTCAATTTCAACAATCTTCAGAGCTTCAAAGGCTGTGGCAATAGAAACCGCGGTTCCTTCACGCCCTGCCCGGCCCGTGCGACCGATGCGATGAATGTAAACCTCAGAATTAATCGGCAAATCGACATTCACCACGAGTTCAAGCTTTTCAATATCAAGTCCACGAGCGGCGACATCGGTAGCGACAAGAATTCGCGCACTGCCATTACGGAAAAGTGACGTAGCCCGATCGCGCTCTGGCTGAGTCAGATCCCCGTGCAAAACTTGGCTGCTCACTTTCATCTTCTCGAGCTTCTCGCCGATCTCATCCACGGTGGCTTTTGTACGGCAAAATACGATCGTGCAATTCGAAGGATGGCGCTGCAAAATTCGAATCAAAGTATCAGTCTTTTCAGGATTCTCGGCTTGGTAGACATATTGTTTAATCTGTGGAGATGCCTGTGTCGATTTATCAATCGTCACGCGCACAGCATCTTTCTGATACTTGCGGCTCAGGGCTTCGATCGACTCGGGAAATGTCGCAGAGAAAAAGATCGTTTGTTTCTTCTCAGGCAATTCGTCAATGATGGCCGTCATCTCATCAGCAAAACCTTCATCCAACATGCGATCTGCTTCATCCAAAACCAAAGTTTTTAATTTACCAACTTGAAGCTGATTTTTTCTGAGATGCTCTAACGTACGCCCCGGAGTCCCGACAATCACATGCACGCCGTTATTCAAAGCCTGAGTCTGCGGAGGATAAGGCTGACCGCCAATGAGTGCGACAGTTTGCAATCCTGGAAAGGCTTTTGCAAACTTACGGCATTCTTTCAACACCTGATCACATAGTTCACGCGTGGGACAAAGGATCAATGCCTGAGGTTCACGCGTTTCAATCTGGATTTTCTGCAAGATCGGAATGATAAAAGCCGCCGTCTTACCACTGCCCGTGTGGGACTGACCAATTAGGTCTTTACCTTGAAGCAAAGCCGGAATGCTTCCTGCCTGAATGGGCGTCATTTCAGTGAAACCCATGCCTTCAATCACCTGTAAAAGAGCCGGAGATAAATTAAGAGAGCGAAAATCATTCGTTGGCATAAACTCCTCTACCAATAACCGGCATCGACGGTGACATCGCCTAAAACCTGTGTCTGACAACTGATTCGAAACCCAGCGCGGATGTTGTTCTTTTCTTTGAGAAAGAGCTCCGTCGCGTTGGGTTCTGACAAGTTTTCCATGCCCTCAACAATGCGGATTCCGCATTTCGCACAAACCCCATCGGAATTGCACGACGACGCCACCGGCAATCCCGCATCCAATAGGGAGCGCATCAACACCGCTCCTACTGGAACTTCAATGGGCGGTCGGTTTTTCTTGAAACGAATTGTCGGCATATATTCGCTATACTAATACAAAGGGGGATTTATGAAAAAGCTTTTAATCCTTGCCCTGGTCCTTTCACCGCTTTTCTCTTTAGCTCAAGAATACTCTACAGAAGGTTCCGATAACCCCGCTCGTCTTCAATCCTATCCTCCGGCTTACTCCAATTTCTGTGGCAGCTTCAGCGATCCTGAATGTTGGGGACAACCTATTGGCGGCTTCTGTACAAAGTACTCCGGTGAATATACACAAAACGGCACTTGCTTCCCTAGTGGCTTCAGAGACGGTCTTGGCGAATACAGCTGCAGATGTTTCTAAGAGATCATTCGTACAACTTGATCCGCCAGAATGAATGAGCCGATCAAAAGTACAAAGATGCCAAAAGACTTCTTCAACTGAGCCTCTGAAAAGCTCCCTTGAAAGCGTTTTCCCAAAAACATTCCTGCTATGGCCAACAGGGTGACAGGCAGAAGAATACTCCAGCGCAATCCTTCAATCTCTTCCATGGTTACCAAAAACCCTATCAGGGAATTACCAGCGATAATTAGTAAAGAGGTCCCTATGGCTTCTTGCATTCTGAAACCTAAAACAAAGACAAGTGCCGGTACAATGAGAAAGCCCCCACCGGCACCGATAAACCCGGTTACCAATCCAACAAACAAACCTTGGGACACTAACTGAAAAACATTTAAATCCTGCCCACGCTCCTGAGTTGCTCCAGGCGCCCGAAGCATCTTCAGAGAGGCAATCAGCATCAAGGCTGCGAACAAAATCATCAGAAGAATATCTTTACTCAGCACTACATCATCGAAAAGAAAGATTCTCTGAGGTATTAGGGGAAAAATTATCTTTCGAGCTCCTAAAACTCCGACAATACTCGGCACCGCAAATAACAAGCTTTCTTTAACTCTGACCGTACCGGCCTTGATGAAACTCATCGCACCTGCAAATGCTGTGGATCCGACAACAAAGAGCGAACTGCCCGTGGCCAAAGTGGGAGTTTGCGCAAAAAGATATACTAGGATCGGAACCGTTAATATAGAACCGCCGCCGCCAATCAGGCCAAGCACCATTCCCATAAGAACGCTGCTAACATATCCAAGGAACTCCATAAGAACTCCTATTTTAATCGACCAAGAAATTTCTCAGAAAAATGATAAGCAAACATTCCAATAAGCATCATGGCTACGAAGACAAACGCCGCCGCTTGGCCCGAGGCCATTGAAACAACCGCAGGGCCAGGACAATAACCGCCGAGGCCCCAACCAATACCAAAAATCAAAGAACCTAAAATTAAGTGTCTGCTGATATGCCGACTTTCCGGAACATGAAACTGACTATCCAGCAAAGGTGATTTTCTTCGGCGTACCAACGGATAAAGCAAACTGTGCACGCCCACAGCTCCGACCATGACGAATAAGAGCGATGGATCCCATGCGGTCACATCCAGAAAGCTGATGATCTTCTGAGGCTGTGTCATGCCACCTAAACCCAAACCAAGAGCGAAAATTACACCTACAATAAAAGCAACAATAGATCGACTCATAAGAACCTCTTAGAGAAACCACTTTACTAAAGTTACCGTTAAAAGACCGCCCGCGATAAATGTGACCGTCGCTAAAATGGAACGTATCGAGAAGCGACTAACCCCACAAACTCCATGACCACTTGTACATCCGCTTCCCATGACAGTGCCGAAACCCACAAGAATGCCCGCAACTGCAGTTTGAAAAAGACTGTGGCCGGTCGTATTTGAAAATACTTCTGTATTTGTCATCGCCAAAATAATTCCACCAAGAACTAAGCCGGCGATAAAGGACCATCTCCATCCCGAATCTTTTTGCGGTTTTACCAGAGCGCTATTGATGATGCCGCTAATACCAGTCACCCGGCCATTAAACAGCAGCATCAAAGTCACGGCCCCGCCAATGAGCGCCCCTCCTAAAAGGGGCTTCCAAACTGCATCCATAATGCCTCCTTTTTAAAAACGCACCGTCGGTAGCTTTTGCTCATTCCAAGCGAGCATTCCGCCTTTCATATTCATCGTATTTTTAAAGCCCAATTGCTGACTCAATCGCGTGGCCTCTCCGGAGCGCCCGCCGCTACGGCAGACAAAAACTAGGTCAGCATTTCTATCAATAGTTCCCAAAAAATTTTCTAAATCTTTACCCAGAGTCACGAGTTTTGCCCCCTGGATGTGACCAAGCTCTCCGGTGAACTCTTCGGACCTACGCACATCGATGACTTCTACTTTTTGGAGATGTTCAAGGACCTGCGCCGGCAAAACCTCAGGAATTCCATCGACAATATTTGGCTGCAAATGGTCAGAAGGCTTCAAAATGCCACAACTAAGATTTGCAGGAACCGCCTCATGAATCTTTTTTGGCTGAGCTAGCTTTAATTCCGACATAATTTGCACGAACTGCTCTTTAGTTTTTCCACCGCCAATACGCGGATTGTATTTCTTCTCCATTTCAATACTCGAGGTCGTTTGCCCTCTGTAATCATGTCCTGGATAAACCACCGTATCATCAGGCAAAGCAAAAAGTTTTCCGGTGATACTGTCATAGAGTTTGGCAGAAGATCCCTGCTGAAAATCAGTACGGCCAGTACCGCGAATAAGAAGGGCATCTCCTGTAAAGATTTTTCCATCAATGTAGTAGCTCATGCAGCTATCAGTATGGCCGGGAGTTTCAAGAGCTTTTAAGGTATAACGTCCAAAATGCAACTCCTGCCCGTCAGTGATTTTTATATCGACACAATCTACATGGGCCTTCTCAGAAACAACGGACTGGGCTCCGGTGCGTTTGCGAATTTCCCCGGCTCCGGTAATATGATCTGCATGAATATGAGTGTCTAAGACGTACTTGAGACGGTATCCATACTCTTGAACGAGAGTAAGATCTCGCTCAACTTTCTCGAGCACGGGATCAATGAGCACGGCCTCTTTCGTTTCTGGATCTGCTAATAAATAGGTATAAGTACCTGTTTCACTTTCGTAGAGTTGATGAAAGGTCATTGGTTTAGACATATCTTTCCCCTTTACTATTCACAAAAAATTTTACTTAAAGAATTAATAACTTTCGCTACTCGATCATCTTCAATTCGGTAGGTCACAAACTTGCCATCCTTTTGTGACGAGATCAGACCTTCTGCTTTCATTTTTGCTAAGAACTGCGAAGTCAGTGATTGCGACATTCCACAAAGCTCTTGCAAGTCACCGACCGTTTTCGGCGAGTCGGCAATTTGACATAACAATATAAGGCGTTGGGGATGCGAAAGGTATTTTAGCAACCCGGCTACTTCATCACATTTCTCGGTAAGGATCTGATTTTTGTCTTTCTTCATATTATTATATTATAATTTATTAATATAATAAGCAAGGGAATTCGTACAAGACATAAATAGATGTGCAATTTCAATATGTTAGATACCAAGACAAGCCGGCCTCTTCTACGATTTTTCTTATTTTTAGGATTTAAATGGCTCGGGACGCGAGCTTAAACTAGGGCTATAAAAACGGAGGGCTTATGAAAGCTATCATCACTATTATTATTTCTCTCTCTGGATATTCTGTGTTCGCGGCTCCCCCTGCCGGGGACATCACTCCCGAGCAGCGCAAGCAAATGGCCGAAATGCATACCAAGGCAGCGGAATGCCTGAACTCGAATAAGCCAATGCAAGAGTGCCGGGATGAAATGAGAAAGAGTATGCCTCACATGGGAATGGGCAAAGGCATGGGAGAACAATGGGGTTGTCCAATGATGGGCAGTGCCGATCAGCCACAAACTGATACAAAAACAAAAACTAAGAAGTAGTGTCGCTTAAAAGTTAGTCTCACTTTTCATGCGGGAAAAGTTTGGCGAAGCCATAGTAGACAGTCATTCCCAGTAGCATCATCGCAACAAAGATGAAAGCTGATGATTGACCGGAAGCCAATGACACAATCGCGGGGCCTGGACAAAATCCCCCGATCGCCCAGCCGACACCAAAAATAAAGGCCCCGGCGACAAGCGCCGCGGTCACAGACTTGTTTTCAGGAATATAGAACTTATCGTCCAATACAGGTTTGTTGCGTTTTATAATGAGTGGGTAAAACAAAGCATGAATGCCGACGGCGCCGATCATGACAAAAATCAAAGACGGATCCCACGCATCCATGTCCAAAAAGCCGATCACCTTTTGCGGCTGGGTCATTCCGGAGATCCCAAGGCCCAGCGCAAATAACAATCCAACAACAAATGCTGCTAGGACGTTTTTCATAACACCACGCTCGCGACAAACATGCCTGCCGCTATAAAAACGACCGTTGCTACCAAAGAACGAGTGGACCACCTACTAACACCACAAACTCCATGCCCACTTGTACAACCACTACCAAGCAAAGTTCCGAAGCCGACTAAAAAACCGGCCAAACCCACTTGCCACAAACTACGATCACTGTGGTTTACAAAAAAGAAAGGATTCAAAAGATATAAAACAATGCCACCGGCTAAGAGCCCCGCCAGGAAGGCCAATCGCCAGGATTTACCGGCGACTTTGCGAGACAAAAGCCCGTCGATAATGCCGCTAATACCCGTCACGCGGCCGTTCAGCCACAACATTAGCGTCACTGCCGATCCGATAAGTACTCCGCCAAACAATGCATTAACCATGGGTGAATTTAGGCATGTTCCTGCCAAAAAGAATAGCGATTATTCTTTGAGTAAACGAATGTAATTAATTTCAATGCCCTGCTTAACAAAGATCTTTTCAAAACCAGTCATAAAGTTCTGAGCTTTGTATTCTGAATCCGTCGCATGCAAATTCAAGGTCTCATAAACGACTTTGTACTTGCTCTGTTTGATTTCTTCGAGCGCCCATAAGAAATATACGCGTGAATCTGTTTTGAACTCGATGAAAGAGCCCGGTCTTTGCATCTTGTAAAGCCAATCCAAAATACGCACATTGACCACGCGGTTTTTCGGTTTTTTCGGGCTTGTCCAAGGATCTGGGAAATGAATAAAGACGTTATTGATTTCGCCTTCAGTAAATAACTCGTCGATATTAAAAGCATGATAGCGGGCAATCGCCGCATTCTTCGCGCCGCCAACGACAGCACGGCGGATCGATTGAATCAAAGGCTTGTATTTGAGTTCCAGCCCTACAACCAAACGATGCGGGTTTTTGTGGCTGTAATGTGCAAAGTGGTGACCAGCGCCTGTTCCAATCTCAAGGTCCATCGGTATGCTCTCATCAGCTTTAAACACGTCACTGCGCCACTTGCCTTTGTTCAAAGGCGCGCGCTCTTCGTTAAAAGCAATATGGGAGTACTCTCCGTCCAAAGCCGTTGTATAGGCATTTGGAACGGGCAAAGTGCGAGTGAGATTGATTTTAGGACGATGGAAAGTTTCAGACATAATGAACAGGCCTTATTTGATATTCGGACTACCTGTTAATGACTCCACTGTAAATGGATTTCTGCTCTCAAATGGGGTTTGGCGGATGGGGCAGGCTTCGACCGTGCACATTTTGCAGTAGGCCCGTTTACACGGATCCAGGTGGAAGGCGATCTCACCATCAAAGGCATAATCGCGCACCACTTCGGCTTCAAAATCATCACAAACATTATGCGCTTGAGAGATATTCCAGTACTCCGGAATCACCAAATGGGCATCGACGTGATGAAAGCGGCCCGAGCGAATGGTACGCAATTGATGGATGTCAATAATTCCCGAGTTACGGTTTTTCTCGAGTGCCACCGCCAGATCTTTCAACACCTCTAGATCCACTTCATCAACAAGGTTTCCACCGGATTTGCGCGCGATTTTATATCCTTCATAAGCCAGATTCAAACCGACTAGGATCGCGATCGCCGCATCCAACCACTGCCATCCTGTCGCAATCAAAAGCGCTAACCCCGCCAGAACACCGACCGTCGTCCACACATCGGAAATGACATGCGCGCCGCTAGCTTTCAAAGCATCGGATTGTTCTTTTTCACCCGTCCGTTTGAGATAAATTCCAAGCACGAGATTAAAAATCGCAGCAAGACCCATAATCAAGAAACCCGATTCCAGATGACGGGCCTCGGAGCCAAAAAACAAAGTCTGCAATGACTCACGAATGATCATCAAAGCTGCGAAGAAAATCAAACCACCCTCAAAGGCCGCCGAGAAATACTCGAGCTTGCCATGACCATATGGGTGATCTTCATCGGCTGGGCGTGCGGCAATACGCACAACAATCAAAGCAACTAAAGACGCCACGACATTCACCGTGCTCTCAAGTGCGTCTGACAAAACCGCCGCTGAATTCGTGTAATAGTAAGCGCCCACTTTCATTCCGAAAATGAAAACGCTCGCTATAAACGAAATCCAGGCCGCTTTGTTTCGGGCACGGTCACTAGTCAGGCCACTTTGAGAATTGGACGTGAATGTCATAAGAGCTTTGTCTTAAATTCAAAGCCCTCAGTCAATGAAGATTTATCCGCCGGATGCCTTTTTACGAGGCATGGTTGGCTTCGGACGAAGCTCCCGCACTTTGTCGGTCTCAGGAGTGTAAAAACGTGTTTGGTTACGGCCTGCGTGCTTGGCTTCATAAAGCGCATGGTCAGCACGACGAACAAGCTCTCGTGCCGTAATGTTTTCCCCAGGAACTGTAATCGCGAAGCCCAAAGACAGTGTCAGCTGAATTTTGTCGTCACCGCTGGCAAAGGTTCTGCCTTCGACAGCTTTACGCAAGCGTTCACAGAAAAGCATCGCCCCTCTGTGGTCGACTTCCATCAAAACAACCAAAAATTCGTCGCCACCGTAGCGCGCCGGAATATCGATATTTCGAGTGTTGATTTTAATAATCTTGCCCACTTCGGAAAGAACATAACTTCCAAACAAGTGGTCATGGCCGTCATTGACGGTTTTAAAATAGTCCATGTCCATCATGACAACGCACACGTCACGGCCGAAACGCTTGCCGCGCTCCAACTCGAAATCAAGGCGTTGATACAACGAACGCATGTTGTAGAGACCGGTCAGATCGTCAGTATCAACGAGTTCTTTAAGGCGTTCATTGGCAAAAAGCAGTTGCGAGTGAAGATCGCGGATACGGAAATGTGTACGGATCCGCGCCAAGAGCTCGAGCGGCACAAACGGTTTGATGATGTAATCATCGGAACCTGAATCCAGGGCCTCGATGATTGATTCTGTGCTCGAATTTCCAGAGATAAAAATACAAGATACGTGAGGGTGTTGCGACCTCACCGTTTGCAAAATTTGAAGACCCGACATCCCCGGGATCATCCAATCCAGAATGATAATATTCGGGACCCACGTTTCCATGAGCTTCAAAGCTTCTTGTCCCGAAGCGACGCCGCGGGCATCGTAATGTTCCCAACGCAATGGCTCGAGAATGATTTCCCGGCTGTCGGTATCATCATCAATAACAAGAATTTTTCGCTCTCTAGGATCCTTCGTTGCGCTCTCACGTACCATATACGTCCATTTTAGCGCGCCCCATTGAAGTTTCCGAACAGAAGCTTGTTGTTCGTGACGAATCTCATCGGAAGTCCAGACTAGTCCTAGGTCGAAAATCCAGGCAAATTTTGCCGCTATTTTGCTTCCCATTTTCATTGAAAGATCCGATATTCTTAGCTATTCATTTTTGACTATTTTTCAGCGAGGAACTCATGGCTTTGAATCACACGGAATACGAGAAAAAGTGGCAAAAAAAATGGGAAGACCAAGGCGCTTTCCGCGCCGTTAACGGTTCTACTAAACCAAAATATTACGCCCTCGGAATGTTTCCTTATCCGTCTGGTTCAGGCCTGCACTTGGGTCACATTGCCTCTTACACACCCACTGATATCATGGCTCGCTACAAGCGCACCGTGGGTTTCAACGTTTTGAACCCAATGGGCTACGATGCTTTCGGTTTGCCAGCAGAGCAATATGCGATTCAAACCGGCATTCACCCGGCCATCACCACTGAGAAAGCGATTGCGAGCTTCCGCAATACTTTACAATCTTTCGGATTCAGCTTCGACTGGAGCCGCGAAATTTCTACAGCGGATCCAAAGTATTACAAATGGACTCAGTTCATTTTCTTGAAATTGATGGAGCGCGGGCTTGCTTATCAAAAAGAAGTTCCCGTGAACTGGTGCCCGGCTTTGAAAACCGTTTTGGCGAACGATGAAATCATCGACGGCAAATCAGAACGCGGCGGTCACCCTGTGATTCGCGTGCCGATGAAGCAGTGGATGTTGAAAATCACTGACTACGCTGAGCGCTTGCTCGAAGGTCTCGACACGATCGACTGGCCAGAGCGCACCAAAGAGGGCCAGCGCAATTGGATCGGTAAAAGCGAAGGCGCGCGCGTCACTTTCAAAGTCGACGGCGAAAATGAAACTTTCGAAGTTTTTACCACTCGTCCCGACACTTTGTTCGGCGTGACCTTTATGGTGCTTGCGCCAGAAAATCCACTCGTCGCCAAGATCACAGCGATGGCTCACAAGCCCGCAGTTGACGACTATGTTGCCGCTTCAGCTCGTAAATCTGAAGTCGACCGCAAAGCCAGCACGGACAAGACCGGCGTATTCACCGGTGCTTATGCACTGAACCCATTGAATGGTCACAAAATCCCTATCTGGATTGCCGACTACGTTCTGATGGATTATGGAACCGGCGCAATCATGGCAGTTCCAGGTCATGACGCTCGCGACTTTGAATTCGCAGAAAAATTCAATTTGCCAATCGTGCGTGTTTTAGAAGGCGGCGACAAATTGCCATTCGAAGGCGAAGGCACTCTGGTAAATTCTGATTTCTTAAACGGCATGACGAAAGCTGCAGCCATCAAAAAGATGACTGAAACTCTCGAAGCTAAAAAAATTGGCCAAAAAGAAATTCAATACAAACTCCGTGACTGGCTCTTTAGCCGCCAACGCTACTGGGGCGAACCGTTCCCGGTCGTGCACTTCCCGAAAGCCGGTATGAAAGGCGTTCCTGTCAACGAGTTGCCGGTTCTCTTGCCGGAAGTTGCTGACTATGAACCGTCTGACAAAGGCGAAGCCCCATTGGCGCGCAATAAAGAATGGGTTCAGTACCCAGGCACGGCGGCGATCGGTGCTCCTGGCGAAATGGGTCAGCGTGAAACCGACACAATGCCGGGTTCTGCGGGCTCTTCTTGGTACTTCTTGCGTTACATCGATCCACAAAACGACGCGGCTCCATTCTCGCCCGAGGCTGAGAAATACTGGATGCCGGTGGATTTGTATGTGGGCGGCCCTGAACACACCGTGGGACATTTGCTCTACTCGCGCTTCTGGATGAAGGTTCTTTTCGATGCAGGCCTTGTCACCCACGACGAGCCATTCAAAAAATTGGCCCACCAAGGGATGATTCTCGGCGAAGACCACCAAAAGATGTCTAAATCCAAAGGCAACGGGATCGCGGCGGATGAAGTGAGCTTGAAATACGGCGCGGACTCTCTCCGTACCTTCGTTTGCTTTATGGGACCTCTTGAAAGCGAAAAACCTTGGTCGACAACCGGCATTGAGGGCGTGAAACGCTTCTTGGACCGTGTCAGCCGCCTGATCGTTAACGACGACGGCCAAATTGTTGCCAGCGACGAGGCAGCGCCCGCTGAGATCGAAAAGCTCCTTCATAAAACCATCAAGAAGGTGACCGAAGACATCGAAAAGATGAGCTTCAATACAGCCATCAGCGCCATGATGATCCTCGTGAACGAGCTCTACAGAGCCAATGTTAAACCAAAGAGTGTTTTAAAACCCCTCTCTCAGCTCCTGATGCCATTTGCACCTTACTTGGCCGAAGAGCTCTGGGAAAAAATGGGAGGCGAGGGATTTGTTTCTTTGGCTCCATGGCCTAAGTATGATAACAAACTCGTCGCTGACGACACGGTCACTATTGGCGTTCAAGTGAACGGCAAAATGCGCGGAACGATTGAGACCGCAGTAGATGCTTCCGAGGCGGATGCCTTGGCAGCGGCCTACAAGGTCGAGACCGTGGCGGCGGTTCTAGCTGGTAAAACTCCTGACAAGGTGATTTACAAAGCGGGTAAGATTTTAAACTTGATTGTGAAATAGAACAGTGAAGTAAATGGAACAAACACTGAACGAAAATTTGTCAAAGAAACCAGGCTCAGAAACTGAGCCCCAAAACGGATTAACCTTAGGAGGAAACGCTTCGATGTCAAATCAATGGAGTCCCGAAAAGAGTGCGACCCTTTATGGAATTAACAACTGGGGTAACGGATACTTCCGCGTAAACCAGACTGGCAATGTGACGATCACTCCGATGGGAGCGACTGGTCCTTCTGTAGACCTCTATGATTTGACTCAAGACCTCTTGGACCGCGGTATCCGCGTTCCAATCATGATCCGTTTCCCTGACATCATCAAAGCGCGCGTTCAGCAGCTCAACACTTGCTTCCAAAAAGCGTTCGCCGATCATAGCTACAAGGGTAACTACTGCGGCGTTTACCCAATCAAGGTGAACCAGCAGCGCCACCTCGTTCAAGAGCTCGTTAAGCACGGTAAAAACCATGCCATGGGTCTTGAGTGCGGTTCTAAGCCTGAGCTTCTTGTGGTTCTTGCTTTGATGAGCACTGAAAACGCTCTCATCATCTGTAACGGCTTCAAAGACGCCGAATACATCGAGACAGCGCTCTTGTCGCAAAAGCTCGGCCGCAACACCATCATCGTTGTCGACCGTAAAGAAGAATTGAAAATGATCGTGGACGCGGCAAAGAAATTCAACGCCCGTCCAAAAATCGGTTTCCGCGCAAAATTGAACACTCAAGGCGCCGGCAAATGGGTTGATTCTTCGGGGGCTCGTTCTAAGTTCGGCCTAACAGCGATGGAAATCGTTGAAGGCGTTGAGTTCCTCAAAAAAGAGGGCATGCTCGATTGCCTCGAGCTCCTTCACTACCACATCGGCTCACAAGTTCCGTCTATCCAAAGCATTAAGTCTTCCCTTAAGGAAGGCGCGCGTTTCTACACAGAATTGCATGCTATGGGCGCGGGTCTTAAGTACATCGACGTAGGCGGCGGCTTGGGCGTTGACTACGACGGTACCGGCTCTTCAGACAGCTCAGTGAATTACAGCGAACAAGAATACGCCAACGACATCGTGTCTGTGCTTCAAGCTCTTTGCGATGAAAAAGGCGTTCCTCATCCAAACATCGTGACTGAGTCTGGCCGCTTCTTGGTGGCGCATCACTCGGTTTTGATTTTCAACGTCTTGGGCGTTAACGATCTTCATCGCATGGAACCACCTCGTCCAGCGACAAAAAAAGATCCAACGATCATGCAAGACATGCAGTACATCTTTGAGAAAGTGAACAAAGACAATCTCAACGAGTGCTTCAATGACTTGACTCAAGCTAAGCAAGAGACATTGCAACTCTTCACATACGGCGTTTTGACTCTTGAGCAACGTGCATGGTGCGAAACGATGTATTTCGCGATCGCTACAAAAATGGTGATCATGGCTCGCACAACTCCAGACACTGAAGACATCCAAGCAGCTTTGGGTAAAGAGCTTTGCGATACTTACTTCGCAAACTTCTCTGTCTTCCAGTCCATTCCGGATTCTTGGGCCGTAGGACAGTTGTTCCCAATCATGCCAATCCACCGTTTGGGCGAAGAGCCAACTCGCAGCGCAACTTTGGCGGATTTGACATGTGACTCTGACGGCGTGATCGAAAAATTCATCGACACTGAGTCTGGCGAACCTAAAGAAACCGTGCGCGTGCACGATTACACTGAAGGCCAGCAATACTACATGGGCATCTTCCTGACAGGCGCCTACCAAGAGATCTTGGGCGACTTGCATAACTTGTTCGGTGATACCGATGCAGTTCACATCTCGTTGAGCGAAGTGGGTTACACCATCGACCACTATGTTCCGGGCGATACAGTGACTGAAGTTCTCAGCTACGTTCAGTACGGCCGTTCTGAAATGGTCGACAACGTTCGCCAAGCAACGGAAGAAAGCATCCAGCGCGGTACGATCACCAAGCAAGAAGCGAAGTTGCTGATTAAGCACTATGAAGAAGGTCTCTCAGGTTACACATACCTCGAAGAAGCAGAGTAATCAGATATAAAAAAGGGAGGTACAGGCTCCCTTTTTTATTTAGAAGCTTTTAGCTCATCACCAAAGGTGTACGGAATTTGCTCATTTTTATTATCAGACGTAGGAAGTCGATTTCCGACATCATACATAGCAATGGCTTCAACACTCTTGCCATCCGAATTAAGCTTAATAGTGATTCCCGATTTATTATCGACATAACTCACGACCTCTAAAATCATATGAGGATTTTTGCCGAAAACACGACGCTCTTCAAAATGGCTATTCCTAAAGGATTGCTTCACGTCTTCCAATGAGGTCTCTTTTTCACCTTGCTTTGGCAGCCATACGAATCCGGAGAGTTTATGTGTTTCAGATGCGAAATTCAAAGTAACACGCTGAAACGCAGTTTTTGAATCGATATATGTAAAGGTGTAGTATCCTTGCTTTTCTTCCATACTCGTTGGCGAGCCAAACAACCCAATCACATCTTGCTCGGTGGTTATACCAATATTCAATTTTGACAAGTGCTCAAATTGAAAAGAATCACCGCGCGAATTACCAGAAAACGATGCACATGATAAAACGATAAAGCTTGATAGCATTAAAAAATATCTCATTTTTTACTCCCCTTAAGCTTAAAATCGCTACCGAAATGCTTTTTAATCCAGTCATAAGCATTAAGTGTTACCTTTTTAAGGTTATCAGGATCGTAAAGAAAATGTTCAACATTATTTGCGTAATCTTCTTCATGTGAAAGTTTTCCATCTTCTTCAATATATCCACTTTTACGACCTTCCCAGTATATTTCTCCATTCGGAGCCAATTCCATCGGAAAATCTTTAGAGCGCTTAAATCGATAAATTCCAGATAGGCTATCAACAAAGAGATTTTCAGGCAGTCCTTCTAAAGCCTCAATAACACGTTCTTTATCTTCCTCCGACCAAGAACGTGGACTCTCACCTTTATGCGGCCAATTTAAAGAAGTTCCATCTTTAAATTTATCTATTGCATATTCATAGCCTCTGGAGCGGCTTCGACAATGGGTTTTTACATTGGTAGCTTTAACAAAGGTGCCATCTGATCGAACGTAGCCCTTTCTATGATGGCCAAGAACTAGGTATTCCCCTGAAGAGCACGTCAAAGCAAAAGCAAAGTTCGCTGAAATTGCGACTATACTAAAAACAAGAAATTGAAACATAAACAATACTGTATGATCAGAAATTAAATTTATAACTAATTTTGTTTATAGAACTGAGTTAGCTTGAAAGACTTATATTAAATTTTTCTAGTACAAATTGGAAATCGTGCGATTTTCTACTTCAAAATCGGTGTGCCATATTTATCAAAGATCTCTTGTAACTTGCCCGAAGACCTTAGCTTCGCGATAGCTTTGTTGAGTTCCTCCACCGTCACCCGGCCCTTCTTACTCAATGCGCAGGACACAGGATACTCGCGAAGCAATAGCCGCTCGCGGCCTTTTTCGATGTCAGGATTGTCCTTCTTATAGTAATTGAGGAAAACCTCATCCACGATCAGATACTCGAGGTGGTGATTACGAAGTTTTACTAGATTCGCTTCTTCTGATGGGCCATCTTCGCGATGCAAAGATCCGTCTTTGAGCATCTTCTCAAGATCTGGATAGAAGTATCCCAACATCGTCCCGATGGTTTTGCCCTTGAGGCCTTTAATCTCTTTCGGCATCGGCGCTGGCCCTAGAATCCATTCGCGCTTAGTAAAGAGTGTATCGGACCAATTGTAGGTGTCTCTCTCGTCTGCCCAGGCATAGCTTGCGTAGCACAAAAAATCTGCGGACCCTTGACGGAAGTATTTGAGGATCCGATTGCGCGGAAGCAAACTCACCGATCCTTTATGTCCCAAGAACTCAATCAAAGCCCGCGTGTATTCAGGAACGATCCCTGTCAGCTCCTCTCCTTTTTCAAAAAGCAACGGCGGCGGCAGTCCCGCTGGCACCGCGGCCCGCACCGGTAAGCCAGAATCAGCCTTCACGTTGGCCATAAATAGAAAAGCAGTAAAAAACATCAACAACGCCATCACCATAGTTTTACTGGAAGAGGCTTGATCTAATCAAGCCTTCCACGAAACATCCCCAGAAAGTAAAAAGGACCGATCGTCGACAACAAAGAAATAGAAAAAAACCGCGTTCGAAACAATGCGGATTTTTATTGAACTCAACCTAGCGACAGCGGGATTTTATCTGAAAACTGGAGTGCCATATTTATCGAAGATCTCTTGCAGCTTGCCCGAGGATTTTAATTTAGCGATGGCCTTATTGAGTTCCTTCACCGTAACACGGCCCTTTTTGCTCAATGAACAAGACACAGGGTATTCGCCTAACGAAAGACGCTCACGTCCCTTTTCGATCTCTGGATTATTCTTTTTATAATAATTTAGAAAAACCTCATCCACGATCAGGTACTCGATATGATTTTGGCGAAGCTTCACAAGATTGGCTTCTTCTGTCGGGCCATCTTCACGAATCAAACTGCCATCCTTAAACATCTTATCGAGTTTTGGATAAAAATAAGCCAGCATCGTTCCGATAGTTTTTCCTTTAAGACCGCTGAAGTCTTTCGGCATCGGCGCAGGTCCCAGGATGAATTCCCGCTTCATAAACAGCGTGTCGGCCCAATTGTAAGTGTCTTTTTCATCAGCCCACGCATAGCTCGTGTAGCAAAGGAAATCGATGGACCCCTTATGCAGATATTTAATCAGACGATTGCGTGGTAAAAGGCTCAGCGTTCCTTTGCGCCCTAAAATATCTACCAGCGCTCGCGTGTATTCCGGCACGATTCCCGTGAGCTCCTCTTCTTTTTCAAATAGCAGCGGAGGAGGCAAACCCGCCGGGACCGCCGCACGCACAGGCAACTGCGCAGCCTGCACATCGGTCATAAATAGAAAAGCTATGAGAATCGTCATCAACATCATCATTCACACTCAATATTATTAGAAGGGACTCATCGTGATCAAGCCAACGGCCCCGATTGCCTTCGGAAAATAAAAAAGGGCTGATCTGATTCAGCCCTTTTCGTATTTTCAGCATCTTAAAACTATCCCTAACTTTGTTTTAAACTAGCCGACAGCTGATTTCGCGTCGAACGCATCGCGAACCGCAAGGTTGATATTGATCAACAAGCTCATGGTAAGAACCAACGCCAGTGTCGGATACCATACGAGCCACTCTGCAGTTGTGAAATAGCTTTGACCTTGGCTCAGCAACTCACCCCAGCTTGGAGTTGGTGCCGGCAATCCAAGGCCCAAGTAATCCATCGTCGAAAGCAAAGAAATGTTTCCGGCGATTTCAAACGGAGTCAAAGTCACGATCGGAGTCAAAGCATTCGGAAGGATGTGCTTAAACACGATCCGCTTGTGAGTCGAACCGATCGCTTTTGCCGCCTCAACGTACTCGCGCTTTCTCAAGCTCAGGAACTGACCACGCATGTAGTGAGAAATCCCCGTCCAACTAAAGAACACGCTGAACACGACGAGCATGAACAAATTCGGCTTAAAGATCGAAATCAAAGTAATCAAAATCAAGAAGGCCGGAATACTCTCGTAAACTTCAATCAGGCGCATTCCCACCAAGTCGACCTTACCGCCCATGTAACCCATCGCCGCGCCCACAGCACAACCGATGAGGTAGGAAAGGAACCAAACACCCACTGCATATACGAAGGTGTAACGGAAACCATAGACCAAGCGTGTGAGAACATCACGGCCACGGTCATCGGTCCCCATCAAGTTATAGCGAGAAGGAGCTGCCGGATACGAATCTACGAAAGAGTTGCTCTCATAGGCATCCCATTGAACGAGAGGCCAGATTTCCCAGTCACCTTCACCCATTTGCAATGCGCGATAGTCCATGACCTGAATATCATCGCGTCCAAACAAAGACGGGTGATAGTCTTTCACGAGTGGGAAATACAGTTCGCCATGATATTTCATCACGTGCGGTTTGCTATTAAACCACAACTCCGCCGTGAAGCTCACGAAGATCATGAACAAGAAAATATAAACGGAAATAACCGCAGAACGATTGCGTTTAAAGCGACGATAGCGCTTCAGGGTCAACTCATTGGTAATCAGCTTGTTCTCGATCATTTGAAGTCAATCCTTGGGTCAATGAGAACATAAACGATATCGCTGAAGACACGGCCGAACACCAATACCAGAGACGAAATGAATGTAATACCCATGATCACGTTATAATCGCGCACGAGCAAAGACTGGTAACTGAGAAGGCCCATGCCATCGAGGTTGAAAATACGCTCAATGATCAAAGAACCCGCCAAGAACACACCAAAGAAGCTGGCGATCCCTGGAACCAAGGCGATCAAAGCGTTTCTCAAAGCATGCTTATAAAGAACCACTTTTTCAGAAACACCTTTGGCGCGTGCCGTACGAACGTAGTCGGACTTCACAACTTCAAGCATGGAGTTTCTCATCAAGTAAGACAGCTGAGTAAAGCCACCGATCATGTAACAGATCAAAGGAAGAATAAAGTGATGAACGCGATCTAAGATCTGACCCCACGTTGAGAGTTCATCATAATTGTCGGACTTCAAGCTGCCGATCGGGAACCAATCGAGCTTACCTGCAAAGATCGTGATCAAGAAAATACCTAAAACTAGCGGCGGAAGCGCATAGGTGAAGTTCAGGGCCAAGCCCGTCGCGCGGTCGAAATTCGTGCCCGCCTTCATCGCCATCTTCACGCCTAAAGGAATACACACAAGATATGTCAGGAACAGAGAGGTCAAACCAAACTGCATAGACACTGGGAACTTACTGAAGATCACATCCGTCACAGGCTCTTGGTAAGTAAAACTCTCACCAAAATCGAGCTTCGTGAGGTTCTTCAACCAGATTATATAGCGAACATGGATTGGTTTATCGAAACCGTATTGCTTCTTAAGAGCGTCAATCACTTCCTGATTCACGCCCGTTTCGTTGGAGCGACCATTGCCGCTGCCACCGCCCATGCTTGAGCCGAAGCGAATTGCTTGCAACTTCTGCTCAATAGGGCTGCCCGGAGCCAAGTTGATCACAACAAAGGTCAACAAGGTAATTCCGAAGAACGTCGGAATCATCAACAATAAACGGCGAATCAGATATACCAGCAAGTTCGCTACTCCCTAACCGACCCTCGTCGATTATTTGCCCATCCACCAGAAGTCTACACCAACGCCATACTTGAATGTCTCAGCAGGCATTTGGATGCGTGACGCTGTCGCGTACAGGTCATATTTATCATTGAACATGAACACGTAAGGGGCATCTGCCGCAATCTTTTCGTACACTTGTTGCAAGAGTTTCACGCGTTTTTTCTCATCTAGGGACTGGCGAGCTTCGTCGATCAACTTATCAACCTCAGGGTTTTTGTAACCGATGAAGTTAGAACCGCCTGGAACCGCACTTGAAGAGTGCCAGATTTGTTTAGGATCCCAAGTGATGTCACCACCACCCCAGCCCAAGGCTACGGCGTCGAAGTTACCTTCGTCCATCAACTTCAAGAATGAGTTCCACTCGAGATATTTGATTTCCATGTCAATGCCGGCCTTTTTGAGGTCTTCTTTGTACATAGTCCAATATTTCTCGTTGTCTTTATTTGGGTGGATCAAAGTGAATTTGAAAGACACTTTTTTACCGTTAACAACTTTATCAAGAGTTCCATCTTTGTCTGTGTCAGTCCAACCCGCTTTTGCCAAAAGCTCCGTCGCTGCTTTCGGGTCAAAGAGGAATGGTTTTACAGTTTTCGGAGCGTAGTCACTCTTTACGTATGTAGGACCGGTTGCCAAGTCAGCCATACCGAAACGGAATTTCTTATTCATTTCTTCACGGTTCATCAAGTGAGCCAAAGCCACGCGCACGTTCTTATCTTGGAAAAGATCGCGACGGAGATTCCAGCCTACGAAACCGTAAGATTTCGGCGCAGAGTTCTCAACTTTGTGCTTGATGATTGTTTTACCCCAAGGAGCGCCTTCCGTTTTCTTAACGTAAGCTTCCGGGCGAAGATCGATGTAATCCAAGTCGCCTTTTTTAGCGCGCTCAAGGTACACAGTTTCCTCTTTGTAGAAACGCATGTTGATCGTTGCGAAGTTGTACATGCCTTTCCACTCTTTGTCTTCGTTGCCGTACCACTTGTCGAAACGCTTCAAAGTGATGATTTGGCCACGCTCGAACTTGTCCAAAGCGTAAGGACCACAACCGATCAAAGTACGAACCATTTTTTTAGATTTTTCTACGTCACCGTAGATGTGCTTAGGAATAACCGCCATACCGCCGGCGATCACGTCGAAATTTTTGAAGTAAGTGTCTTTTGCCGTCACTTTAACAGTGAGAGGATCCACAACTTCTACTTTTGCGATGCCTTCGTAGTAAGGACGCAAGTGAGCTGCTTGGTATGCAGGTTCAAAGATAGCATCGAAAGAGAATTTTACGTCTTCTGCAGTGACAGGTTTACCGTCATGGAAGACCGCGTTCTTACGGAGGTGGAAAGTGAAGACTTTGTTGTCTTTAGAGATTTCCCATTTTTCAGCAACACGTGGTTTCCACGCGTACGTCTCAAGGTCACGAGTCAGCAAAGTGTCCAAAACGTAGTTTTGTACGCCTTGTGCGTAAGTGTCCGTGCTGGCGATTGGATGCAAAGTTGGTGGTTCGCCTTGAAGATTCAAGTTGAAAACACCGCCTTGTGGAGCGTTCTCGTTAGGTTTCGCCGCAAGAGCCGCAGAACTGAGGCCAGCAACTACAACAAGGGCCAAGATTTGTCCCATTACTTTCATCGTACATTCCTCCAAAGTATGGTTAGGGGCTGTGCGTCCCTAAAGTGGACCTAAAATCAGGGAAAGCGCTGAAATAATCAAGCCATTGCTCAATTAATGCGCCGCAAAAGGATGAGCTTGAAATGTTTTCTTTTTGCTAAAATCGGACCATAAAGCTGACTCACTCACTGAAGGAGTTTTCCATGGATAAATCGACACCAAAATTCGATCCAACGACCACCATTTCTTCCGAATTCGGTATCTTTGGGATCCCAATGACCGAGGCCGAGTCCCGAGTCACTTTGGTACCAGTGCCATGGGAAGTAACCACCTCTTACGGCCGCGGCGCTTCGGATGGTCCACGCATCATCCGCGAAGCCAGCGAACAGATCGACCTCTTCGACTTCGAGACTGGTAAGGCTTACGAAGAAGGCTTCTTCATGCGCGAATTCCCAAACGAGTTGAAAGAGATGAACGATAAGTACAAAGCGGTCGCTCAAGAACTCATTCAAATGCGCACAAGCCAGAGTGAAGACACGGCTCGCATGGATAAACTCGCAGCGGACGTGAACGCAGCTTGCGCGAAAATGACTGATTGGGTTTACAACCAATGCAAATCCGTTCTGAAAAACAAAAAGCTATTGGGACTTGTCGGCGGCGATCACTCGACTCCGTGGGGTGCGATCCAAGCTGTCGCTGAAGAACACAAGGGCGACTTCGGTGTTTTGCACATCGATGCGCACGCTGATCTTCGTAAAGCTTATCAAGGCTTCACTCAGTCCCATGCTTCCATCATGTACAACGTGATGACAGGTGATAAGCGTCCTTCGAAGCTGGTACAGATCGGTATCCGTGATTTCTGCGAGGAAGAATTCGACTTTATTCAAAGCCGCAAAGACATCCGCACGTTCTTTGATATGGAATTAAAACGCCGCCTGCTCGGTGGCGAAAGCTGGGCTCAGATCTGCCAGGATATTCTGAAAGAATTGCCGAAAAAAGTTTACATCTCTTTCGATATCGATGGTTTGGATCCTGCGTTCTGCCCAAGCACAGGGACTCCGGTTCCAGGTGGCTTGAGCATCGATCAGGTATTTTACCTCTTTAACGAGATCCATAAAAGCGGCCGCCAAGTCGTTGCTTTCGACTTGAACGAAGTTTCTACCGGCGGCGAAGAGGAAGCTGAGTGGGACGGCAACGTCGGCGCACGCGTTCTTTACAAAATGTGCGGCTGGCTTGTGAAAACCAACCAAGGATAATGTCCTTTTCCGCAATTGCTTTACTTTTAGTGGCGATGCTCTCGATTCAATCGGGAGCCGCTATCGCCAAGCAGCTCTTTCCCCTCGTTGGCTCTATGGGGGTGACCTTGCTGCGCACCTCTTTGGCCGCGGCCCTGTTGCTCGGGCTTTGGCGACCTTGGTCCCTTTTGAAATCCCCTCAGCACTTGAAGCGTCTTGCTTTGTATGGATCAGCTCTGGGGTTGATGAATCTCCTCTTTTATCTCGCTCTTGAACGTATTCCTCTCGGAGTGGCTGTTGCACTCGAATTCACGGGGCCGCTGGCGGTGGCGCTTTTTTCTTCGCGCAAGCTTTTGGACTTCGTTTGGGCAATTCTTGCAGGTATTGGGATTGTGCTAATTTTACCTCTGACTGAAGTGTCGGCGGAGCTTGATTTACTGGGAGCTTTGTATGCATTCGCGGCCGGTGGATTTTGGGCTCTATATATAGTGTTTGGTAAAAAAGCCGGCGAAGGTTCCCATGGTGGACAAACCGCCGCCGTCGGTATGTTCTTCGCGGCGCTGGTGACTTTTCCATTTGGTGTGGCCGATGCTGGAACAAAGCTTCTGCAGTGGCAAGCGCTGCCGCTCGGCCTTGCCGTCGCCATTTTTTCAAGTGCTCTTCCCTATTCGCTCGAGATGGTTTCACTAAAACGCATTCCCATCAAAACTTTTGGAATTTTAATGAGCCTTGAACCGGTTGTCGCCGCCCTTGCCGGCGCCATTTTCTTGAAGGAAATGCTAACGACCACGCAACTCATCTCTGTTGCCAGCATCGTCGTGGCTTCACTTGGCAGCGCTTTGACAGCGCGCACGCCAACGACGCAGCCAAATCCAGAAATTTAACTGACTGTTGGCAAAAATATTCCTGGTGGTCATGAAGTTCTGGCCGCCATCCCCAAGCTCCGATAGAACCTGATCCAAATCAGGAGGACCTATGAAATCGATTTCTTTGCTAACAGCCACGGCGGTTTTTACGCCCTTTATGAGCTCGGCGGCGACTCACTGCCAAGGCGTCTCTTACAAACACAGCTTTACAGTTTCACAAAAGCAAAATGACGTTGAGGTCACCCTTGCCGATGAAAAACCGGTGAAGTACTCCGATCTGCAAGACCCTCAAGAAGGCACTCTGAAAATTTCAGGCCACACGATCACTTCTATCATCGTGGAAAACACAACAGTCGATGAGTTCTTGAAAAAGAAGGCTTCATCTCGCCGCTTGGCAGTTTCAATGATTGCCGGACGCGCCGAGTACGATGGTGATCAAGATATGTGGTACAGCTACGCGAGTGATCTGTACGCATCTTTGAAATGCCAATAAAAAAACCGCGTGTATCCCACGCGGTTTTTTTAAAGCTCTATATTAAACTTGGTCCGGAAAAGCGACCTGGTACCTTTTGTGACTAACGAGCGTAACGCTTGTTCATGGATTCGCGGATTTCAGCACCTTCGATGCTTAAGCGAGTCCAAGGAATTGCGCGAAGTCTCTCAGGCTCAATCGCCTCTTCTGTCTCTTCACACAAGCCGAAGCTGCCGTTTTCAATGCGGCCAAGTGCACTGTCGATTTCGAAGAGCTGACTACGAAGTCGTTCATGCATGTTAAGAAATTCAGCCTCTGCTAGGACGCGGACAGTTTGATCGGCCTCATCGCCACCTTTGTCGTCGTTATCCAGATTCAAGCGGGCTTCTTTCACGCGGTTCAGGATGTCCGCTTTTGCTTGAACCAATTTTTGTCTGCACTCGCTTACCAATTCTTCTGAAATGTGCGATGTCTGTGCCATCTTTACCCCCTCGATTATTCCCTCAACGTCGAAGTGCCAATTTGGAACTGACCTATTAATCACTGGCCGTGAATTTTTTGCAAGAGAAAATCTTAAATTAACTTAAAATTAAATAACTCGCTGATTCCAAAGACGAAAAACTGACACTTCGAAAATAACGCTGCATTGGCGGTTTTCACTCTTAAATTCTAATGAAGACTTCTTAAATTTTAATGGAGTCCAAAACGGAATTCCTTAAAAATTCGCATTGCGTTATAAAGCTGGACTTAAGTTGAAGAAAGACAGCAAAAGACCTCTCAGAATCTCATTTTGAGACGAGGTGCTTTTGCACAGTGAATCCATGTTTTCATGATTTGAAGAAAAAGACTCTCCTGGCGGCGATATGAGAAAGTGTCGGAGGTCACCCCAATGACCCCGGCCGCCGGAGAACGAACGTCGCCCCATGCAGACGCTGGGCTTACTACTTTTTGGACTTAATGCACTCGATGGCTTTTGCGATCACCTGATCTGAAGCCTGATTCAATTTGGTATTGAGTTTCTGAGCGTTTTGTCCGCGAAGACGGAAAGCTTTCGCGCTGTCATTCATATTGTGTACTGCTTCTTTAGTCACCGGCTGGCCAAGGCTCGCACTGGTGTTGAGAGTATCTGAGTACTCTTCAAGGATCGAAGCAAAGCTCTCGTGGTTGCTGATCAAGCTGCTTGAGATGCTTTGATTCGCCTTTTGCATTGCTTTGAGATCATCTATGACTTCTGCACAATTGGTTCCTGCGAACGCGATATTCGCCGTCATCATCATCCCTGTGATTGCAATTGTGGTCCCCAAAAACTTTGTCATAGCTGAAACTCCTCTAAGATGCCCCCATGGCATGTGAGGAACTAAAGCAAGGGCCTTGCCACAAAGTAAAAGGGCTCAGATCGATTTTAAGTGGGTTTCGAGGGACGTTTTTCGCTAAGCTTTGAGAAATTTTTCAAACTCGTCTTTGGATTCGCCAGAGGTGTATGGCAACAAAAGACGCGAAACGTGGCGCTTACCACGCTCAATACTGCGCTTACCTGGGGTCTTCTCAGCACTCTCGAAGAACTGCAAGAAAGTGGTCGACATCGCAAGGAGTGACTCAGAGATATACTCCATCTCACTCTTGTCTTTGATTTGTGCCATTTTACCTTCGCGAACCCAACGACGGTAAAGCACGTCCATGAGTTTCATCATTTTCTGTAAGTGCACACGCCACATTTTTGCAAGATCGGCATCTTTGCGGCGAAGAGAGTACATTTCGCGATGGAAGAAACGATACTTCCAATAGAGCTCGAAGTTTTCATCGATAAATTGCAGAGGATTTTTTCCGCTACCACGGCGGAATCTCCACAATTGGTAGGTCTCTTTACACATGCGTTTAAAGAGCTCGATGATGATTTCTTCCTTATTATCATAGTGGAAATAAAGATTTCCAGGGCTGATTTCCATAGCTTTCGCGATGTGATTTGTCGTAACAGCGACAACACCGCTACGATTAAAAAGATCAATGGAGGTGAGAAGAATACGCTCTTTAGTTTTCATCGCTAATTCTGATATTATTTTTTTTATCGAGTGTCACTTTCTTTCGAAACCGCACAGGGATTGATTTTAAAAGCCCCTGGACCTAGACCTGATGTCATATTAAGGCAGAATTGGCTCCAGACCTTGTTTGTACGGGAATTCTGGTGTTAGACTGAATAAATGCGAGTAAAAACACAATCTAATCAGCGCTCTAAGTCCTTAAAATTCTTGCTAATTCCGATAGCATTAACGCTGCCTGCATTTCTCTTTTTTAGGACTCCCGCTGAAGACACAGTTCACGAAGACAAAGTTAAAAGCCAGCTTGAGCACCGCACTGAAATCGCGAAAACGATCGGCGATACCGTTCGACACGGTAAATTTCCATCGAATATCGACATGCAATGGGATGGAAAGCCTATAAAAGCTCAAGTGCATTTAGGCATTGATCCTGAAATGCAAAAAGAAGCTGAAAGACTCTTGAAGACTTATAAGCCTGATTACGCAGCCATCTTTATGATGGATGCGATGACTGGCCGTGTTCTCGCAATGACGAGCTTCCAAAAAGACGATCCCAATGCTGAGAATTGGACTCTGAAATCAAATTTCCCCGCAGCTTCTGTCTTTAAAGTAGTTACAGCCACTGCAGCGGTGGATAAAGCCGGCGTCTCTCCTCAACATAAGATCAACTTCAATGGTGGTAATTACACTCTCTATCGTAAAAACGTTATGTCTGACAAAGTTACGAAGTGGACTCGTGCGATTACTCTAAAAGAGGCCTTCGCGCGCTCCATCAACACGGCCTTCGGTCGTTTGAGCCTCGAGACTCTGCACCCAGTTGATATTAATGATTACGCAACTCGCTTCATGTTCAACCAAGAGATCCCTTCGGACTTCCCGGTTGAAATGGGTGTTGCCTATGTTCCACCAGAAAAGAGCTTCGAACTTACTGAAGTTGCTTCTGGTTATAATAAGACGAACCGTATGAGCCCTGTTCAAGGGGCCATGATCGCAGCAGCCGTTGCGAATGACGGCAAAATGGTGATTCCTTATCTCGTGCAAAATATCACTGATGAGCAAGGCCAAGATCTTTATAAAGCAGAGACTTTGGATAATGGTCACATCATGACTCCAGAGTCTGCATTGAAAGTTCGCGAACTCATGGGTGAAACAGTGACGGCGGGAACTTCTCGTAAATCTTTCCGTAAGCTTGTTCGCAATAAGAAATTCAAAACCATCGAGATGGGCGGCAAGACCGGTCACTTGACGGCTGAAAATCCTAAAGGCCGTGTCGATTGGTTTGTGGGATACGCGATGGATGAAACTAATAGAATCGCGATCGCGGCGGTTTCTGTGAATAAAGAAAAATGGACTGTGAAGTCTGCAGAGCTTGGCCAGAATATGTTTAAGAAATATTACGGCCCGATCATCCAAGACCGCATGATCTCTTCATCTGGTCAGTAAAGGTTTAAAACATAGAAATAAAAAAGGCTGATGATGAATCAGCCTTTTTTATTTTCAGCCTATTTTGGCTTATTGGGATCTTCTGAATTCGAACCGTCGTCTGTGATTTTTGTATGAGTGATTTCTATAGGTGTGATATCAACCGCATCGACATCGCGTTCTTGCCGAGGCTCCTCTTCAAATGGAAAAGGTCCTTGGTAACGCTGATAGCGCGGACCCTGCTGAAAACCACCGCCACCGAATCCACCTGTAGCGCCGGGGAATCCTCCGAACTGAACAAATGAGAACGGCGAATTCTTCAGACGTTTAAAAATAAAATTCTTAAAAATGTAAATCGAGATGTGCCTGAAGATCGGTAGGATGAGGAATATTGCAAGCACACGGCTTAAGAACATGGGAATAATTAACATGATGCTGCCAAGAAGAAGCGCGCCCTTGTGTAGTACTCGATCCGCCGGCAGCTGTCCTTGCGTCATCCCACCTTGCAAAGCCATCATCATACTTCTGCCCGTCAGTGAAAACAGCACAGCACCTAAAAAACTCGGAGCGAGATATGCAAAGAACACATCCCAGAAATTAAAAAAGTGCACGAAGGTTGTGAACACCAGGATTTCAATCAGCACAATCGGCAAAGGAATAAAGAACATGACGAGCCTCCTTTAAAGAGAGAGCGTTGCCACAACCGGGCAGTGATCCGATCCTTCGACAGAATCAAGAATGTCAGCAGATACTACGCTGCTTTCAAGGCCTTTTGAAACGCAGATGTAGTCAATTCTCCAGCCGCGATTCGAAATGCGTGCGAGCTCACGATAAGACCACCAAGTATAGCGATCTTTTTCTGTCGGATGAAACTTACGGAAGGTGTCCACGAAGCCAAGATCCAAGAAAGAATCAAACCACGCGCGCTCTTCTGGTAAGAAACCACTTTCAGTCGACAAACGAACCGGATCAAACACGTCGATTTCTTTACGAGCAACGTTGTAATCCCCAACCACGATGATCTCGCGGCCTGATTTTAATTTTTCTTGTAGATGCACATTGAGGTCTTTGAGAAATTGCTGTTTGAAATTGTGTCGTTCATCACCAGAGCCGCCGTTCGGAAAATAAATATTGTAGAGGTCGAACTTGCCGTGATCAGTCATCACGATTCGACCTTCGGAAGAGTACTCGGCCTGTCCCCAGCCAATGTTCATTTGCTTCGGCTCTGCGTTTGTGAAGGTTGCGACTCCAGAATAGCCTTTACGAACTGCTGATGACCAATAGAAGTGTTTATAACCCAAATGCTTGGCTTCATCTTCAACTTGATCGATGTGCGCTTTGGTTTCTTGGACGCAGAAAATATCTGGCTTTTCTTTCTTTACGAAGTTCATCAAGCCCTTCTTATGACAGGCACGAATTCCATTCAGATTCCAAGAGATGATTTTCATATTGACCCCAAGTCCGCATTGCTGCAAAAAAGTTGAAGCAACAATAGAGTTTCGAACAGCAAGAACAAGCGTTAACATCGAGCATTAAACATTTGAATCGCTGAAGAATCTACAACTAGGAGAACCACCATGCAAATGATCGACCAACCAGCACCTCAGTTTACAGCTCAAGCCGTGTTTGACGGTGGTGAAATCAAAAATATCACGCTTTCAGACTATAAAGGGAAATGGGTTGTCTTGTTCTTCTATCCTCTCGATTTTACCTTTGTCTGCCCAACGGAATTGACACAATTTCGCGAGCATCTTCCTGATTTTGCAAAAACCAATTCTGTTTTGATCGGCGCGAGTGTTGACTCTGTTCATTCTCATAAAAGATGGCTGCGTGATGATCTTGGTAACCTCGGCTATCCACTGATTGCCGATCTCACAAAACGCATTGCGCGTGATTACGGTATCTTGCTCGAAGAACGTGGCATCGCAACCCGCGCCACATTCATCATCGATCCAGATCAAAAAATTCAATATATGGGAATTCATAATACGTCTGTCGGCCGTGATGCGAAAGAAGTTCTACGCGTTCTTCATGGTTTGCAAACTGGCGAGCTTTGCGGCGCCGGCTGGAAACAAGGCGAACAACACGTCGTTACTTTGAAATAAAATGCCGACAAAAACCGCGTTTATTCAGCATCTCAGATCAACATTCAAGGGCCTGGAAAACCAGCCCCTTGAAACTTTAATTTCTGAAAATCTGATTTCGCCGTTTACGATTGGTCTGCCTAAATCTATTCTCAAAGAAGCTCAGGATGGTATTGCTGAACTCTTTAGGCTGCGTGAATCCAAAAAATATCAAGAATCCTATGCAGAAGAACTCGCTGCTTTAGGTATTAAAGATCCCGGCAATAAAGCAATCTGCATGAGCTATGATTTTCACGTCGATAGCGAAAATCACCTCAAGCTCATTGAAGTAAATACGAACGCTTCATTTCTAGCTCTCGGTTATCTGATGTATCAATCCAAGCGCGTGCCGTTGCCGGTTCCTGATTTTGCTTTCAATGAATTTAAAAAAGACATCGAAACCGAGCTTGAACTTTTCGGCAAGAGTGGCTCTCCGAAGAGCATCGCCATCATTGATGAGGCCCCCGAGCAGCAAAGACTTTATGCTGAGTTCCTTGTGTATCGCGAGCTCTTTGCGGGCTGGGGATGGAATCCTCAAGTTTTGGATTACCGCCAGATTGATCCTGCGAAATTTGACTTCATCTACAATCGCTATACCGATTTCTTTTTAAACAATCCTGAAAGTGCGGCTTTGAAGACGGCCTTTCTGGCGAAGGAATCTTGCTTTTCTCCGAACCCGCACGAGTATGTGCTACTGGCTGATAAGCAACGCATGATTGACTGGTCACTGCCCACAAACCTCGAGAAGTGGGATGTTTGCCCTGAGGGCAGTGCCATTATCAACTCGATCGTGCCTCCGAGTTTGACTCTAGATCTCGCCAATAAGGATGAGATCTGGGCTCAGCGTAAGAACTACTTCTTTAAACCAAAACGTGCCTATGGCTCAAAGCAGTCGTATAAAGGGGCTTCGGTCAGCCGGAAGGTCTTTGAAGAGATCGCAGGCCAAGACTTCATCGCACAAACGTACGTCGCCCCGTCGGAGCAGGTCTTCACGACACCAGACGGAGATCAAAGCTTTAAATTCGATTTAAGATGTTATGCATATCAAGGACGCCTGCAACTGATCGTCGCAAGGCTGTACCAGGGGCAGGTTACGAACCTAAGAACTCCCCTGGGTGGATTTGGCTGCGTAGAGTTCTATTAGAACGGCAATGAGATCGGTGCGCGCTCTGTGTACTTGGTCATCAAAATATTGCAATAGTATTTATCGCCATCTTTCATAACCAACGGGAAAGTCGTCGCTGAAGAATCGCCCGGACCGAAGTTAAACTCAGTCACAACGTCATTGTTACTTGCTGTGATGATCAAACGCTTATCTTCACCCACATGTTGTGGCCAGAATTTATAATCAAGCATCTCGACAGAAGGGGCGACGCCATCCTTAGACTCATTGATTGTGCGCGCGTAAGTTACGTTCGCATCTTGGGCAGACACGCAACGGATATTGGTTCTTACATAGTCTACTTTCACGCCAAAGATTGAGGCCTGAGATTGACTAGTCACTAATAAAGCCATCGCAAGTAAAAGCTTTTTCATAGAGGATCCTTCTTAAATTATTTATAACCAAGAAGACCTAAAGCAAAAGCCATGCTCGCTGTTGTTCTGCGTGGCAACGGTTTTATCCGGGCCCTATAGAAAAGGCCCTGACAAAGTTTTGGACAGGGGTTTGTAAGAGATTCCTACTACAAAGATTTAACGGCGTCGTACTTGATAGAAAGGTACTGGGTCGCTCCCTCAGTATCTTTGGATACGACCACTTCATATTGGTCATGGCTCAGTTGATAGATGCGATAATTTCCACCGAACTTCATCAGAGCTTTTTCGAGATTCTCACCGTCGTTGAAAGCAAGGCTGCGCTGGTTCCATACAGAAAAACCTTCTTTATCTGACAACACTTGGAATTGCCATAAGCTCTGACCGACTTTCTGAGTCTTTGTTGTATCGATCAAAGTCGGCGCAAAGAGAGCATAGCGAAGATTCTCGGTGCTCTTCGTGTTGCCGCAGATAATTTTAGATTTTTCTTTCTCGCTCCCCGTCGTGAAAGACTGGTAAGAGTGAACTTTGAAGTTCGCATCGCTATTCTTGGTCTCAACATAGTACTCAGCCTCGTGAGCCACGAGAACGAGCTGTGGGAGCTTTTCAAAGCCGCCAATGATCTCAGGGCGAACTTCGGTAATGAACTCAGGACGGCCTTCGCAGTTCGGTGCCATCGTGAAATTAAGCTTCGTCAGACCTGAGAAGCTGTCTTTTCTTTCTGCTTGAGTGATAGTCGCAAACAAAACCGTTGTACCAAAAATAAGCGTCAGAAACGATTTCACGGTGGTTCTCCTTCGACAGATACTTATCGTGCAATTCGAAGGCCGACTAAAGATGAGAAGAACACGTATAAAATGAAAAATAAGTTATAGATTTTTTTATTTAATGCGTAAAATGTAATCATGCAGATTATCTGGACGTTATTTTCTAAAATCTACTGCTGTCATAGACTCTGGTCTAGATTGTCTTCGTCTCATTTAAGTACATCGCTAATCGTCCGATATAGGTATCGAACCAGGTTTCGACCAAAGGTTCATCACAAAGGATTGATTTAGCGATGCGGTTGAAAACGTCACCTACCAAAAAAATTCAGGAATCTGAGAATTTTTATACAGCTTTTGGTAAGTTGGACGGCCAACATCCCTGGATGGAACAAGTTCCTGAAGGCTTTGTCGCCTATCGCGTGCGCCGCCTCAATACCGGCAAAGTCGCCTACTTCAATTTCGTCCTCGCAAAAGAAATGGGTCTCATCGATGCCAACCACCCTCACGAAATGACCGAGGAGCTGGAACAAAAGCTCGTTGAAACTTTCTCGATCCAAATCATCAATGAATACGATGAACTCACTAAAAAAAGAATTCCGCCTGAAAGCATTCTGCCACATAAATTCATGGCGACTCGCTACTTGCAGCTTCAACATAGCAACAAGCAAGGTAAAACTTCCGGTGACGGTCGCGGCATTTGGAATGGAACTGTTCAACACCGCGGAATGACTTGGGACGTTTCGAGTCGTGGTACTGGCGTTACCTGCCTTGCACCAGGAGCTGTTGAAGCCAATCGTCCTTTGAAAACTGGCGGCACTGAATTTGGTTATGGGTGCGGGCTTGCCGAGATCGATGAGCTCCTCGGAGCTGCGATCCTTGCTGAGATCATGCATCTTCAAGGTATTAATACTGAGCGCGTGCTGTGCACTATCGACCTTGGTCGTGGCTACGGGATCGGCGTGCGTGCCGCTCCGAACTTGATCCGTCCTGCGCATTTATTTTTATATTTAAAACAAGAGCGTCATCCAGAACTGAAAGCGGCGACGGACTATTTTATTCAGCGTCAGGTTGCTAACAAAAAATGGACGATGAAATCAAAGCTCGGCACTCAAGCGGCTTACGATGAAATGACCGAGATCGTTGCGGACTCTTTTGCTAACTTCACGGCAAAATTGGATATCGATTACGTTTTTGCATGGTTGGACTGGGACGGTGATAACGTCTTGGCTGACGCCGGTATTATTGACTACGGCAGTGTCCGTCAATTTGGTATCCGCCACGATCGTTATCGCTACGATGACGTTGAAAGATTCTCGACGAACCTGAATGAGCAACGCAAGAAAGCCCGGTTGATCGTTCAAGTGTTCTTGCAACTCTCAGATTTCTTGAAAACTCAAAAAAAGAAGTCATTGCGTTCGTTTGCTAACCATCCGGTAGCATTGAAGTTTGATAAAATGTTTATCAAACACCGTGCGGAGCGCCTGCTTTTCCGCATGGGCTTCAATCAAATCCAACGCGATAACATCTTAAAAAGCAAAACAGATACTTTCACACAGTTTGAAAAAGTCTTTAGTTTCCTTGAAAGAGCTAAAGTCAGTGGTGCTCAAATCAAAGTAGCCGACGGCGTGAATCACCCTGCGTTGTTTAATATGCGCAATATCCTCGGCACTTTGCCGCAGTACTATTTGCAAGGTAAAGACTTCTCGAACGCTCACATGGGCGAAGAAGAGTTCTTTAAATCCATCCTCTCAGTCTTTGGTAAATCCAAAAACGCGAAGCTGGGTCAAAAGCAGCGTTTCCATATTCAAAAGTTCCAGGCTCTTTATAAAGACCTTGTTGTTTTGGCAGCTGGCAAAGGCCGCTCAGAACACATCCTTCGCGGGATTTCTCGTCGTGCGCAGGTTCTGAATTCAGAAAAACGCATCACGGGCAATGCCTTGATTGAAATCGTTGAGGCAGTCTTGACCGAAAAGAAACGCGGCCTTTCTCACGATCAGATCCAGAAGGTTGTCGATCGCTTTATTCATGATCATTTAGATCTGCCAGAAGCTCCGATCAGCCGTCACCACAAACACAAAACAGGTGTGCCAGCGGTGCGTCCGGATCTTTACTCCAAGTTACTGACTTTGGTTGCCGACCATCGCGACGATATCTAAGATACTCTGATGAAGTATTTATTTTGCCTCGTTATGGCGATGGCACTGCCGGCGCTTTCTTTTGCAGAAGATGTCTCCCCGAATGTCGGAACCGAAGTTCCCGTGGCTGCGCCGGTAGAAGCTCCGGAAATCCCACAACCTGGTTCACAGAAATTTGTCGTCGGTTTGAAAACCGTCGATTTTAACTATAACGAGCCGGGGCTCATGTCCGATCGCGGGTGGCTCAGTGGCTTGAACGTTCAATATCGTCGCATGATGAGCGAAACGAATACCTTGATTGTTTCTGCAGACTATGTGCAGGGATCGACGATTTACAATGGAGCTCTTCAGACAAATACAGGTGATAAAACTCCGTATTCATCGACTGAACAATTTCGTGTCATGAGTCTCGAAGCGGCGTTTAGCGGACCTATTTTGAATTCAAATACCTGGGGCGCGGTTGCTGGTTTTGGCTATCGCAATACTTACGACAATAAAACCGGCCAGTATGATTATCGCCGCGACATCACCTACTACTACACAGTCCTTGGCTTAACCGCCCTGCTCTACAACCAGGGAAAAATCAAAGCCGTCGGAATCGGCGAGCTAAATACTCTTTTGGGTGGTGGAGCGAAGACTTACCTTTCTGACGTGTCTTCATCTTACAAAGATGTGAACTTCGCATTCAGAAATGGAGCGGCAGTCAAGCTTGGTATTGAGACCTCTATCAAAGATTTTATCGGTAAAGAAATCCTCATTGATGTGTCCTACAAATACTGGACAGTGGCTGACTCCAATGTCGAATACGTCGGCAATAACAGCTATGGTCTCGAGCCCCACAATACGACGGGCCTGACCTCCATCTCGGTCGGTTACGTTTTCTAGAGCGCTTGAGGATTCACTTTTAGGCGTGGTCTGCCTCTTGCAACCATTCCTCGAAGCTATGAATCAACGATGGGTTTTACCTACATTAGTGACCACTTTCTGCGTACTTACGCTCGGGATGCTTTACATGTCCCGAAAGCCGGTCTGTATTGATTCCAAAGTCGTTGAAAGAATTGACAGGGCGGGTGAATCCGTTTTCCGCTGTTCCCTGAATAAACACGTTCCTTTTAGCCCCTACTACGACGAACATTTGCCGGCGATTGAAGCCCGAGTTCAGCAAGTGGAAAAGTTCGTGGATAGCATTGCACCTTATAAGAATTCCTACCGCCTGGTGATCTTAAAGGACAAGCCGAACTACTTCCTCGTCACGAATAATATCATCTACATCGGTGAAACTTTGCTCGAAGCTCGGGGCCATATTGAAAAGGCCTTGCTCAAGGCTTGGTACCGTGAAAATGCTCAGCATCTTTTTGCTTATGAGAATCTCTTTGAAGAGGTTTACACCGACTTCATGCTTTACCTCGCTAAAGGCAGCCTCAAAATCGAAGATCCTTTCCGTGGTGCTCGCACTCGCGTCGGCGGATCACGTTGGCCTCAGGTGCTAAAATCAACTCAGTCGTATTGCCAATCGCCTTGGAAGAACTCCGAGCACTATCGCTTCTGCGCACAGATGCAGCTGCAGGATTCTCCGCTCAAAGACCAAGTCGTCGAGCTGAGCCTCCGCCCCTTACTCGTATCGAGTTGGATCGAAGCCTATGACGGTCTCAGTTTTAGAGATCAGTACCGTCTTGTTCGTAATCTTAAAGAACTTATCTCTGGCGATCACAGCCCGGATCTTCCGCTTGTAAAGACCGGCGGCTTTATTCCCCAGAGCGCTCCCCTGCTCGAAGCCTCTGAAGCCGTGAAGAACATCAGCAATTTCTTGATGAGTTCAAACTTAACGAAAACATCTGAATCGCAACGTGTGTTCGTGACTTTGGTGGCAAACAACCTCAGCCGCTATGGTTACAACGATGCTTTGGGTGGAATTAATTTCGACCTGCTGATTGTGAATGATACGAAGATCAACCCATCATCCGAGCAGTTCAAACACTTCTTGGCGCTATCCAAGCAGAACCCCCGCACGAAGATCGCCTTGAAAGATCCAGAGAATCTCTGGATGTTACCATCGGTCTATCCTATTCATTGGCGCTCAATTGACTCTTTGCATGCGAACCGCTTGGTTTACAACAAATGCGGTAGTTACGATTTTAACTTTGTATGGCAGTTCTCTCTGAACACAGAGAAGTTGCTCATCTTGAATGTCTGCAAAGATCAGAAGATCAACTTAGCCGGTTACATCAAAGAAGGCCCTGAAGCTTTCGGTGAACAGAATAAAGATATTCCTTTCATCCAATTCCATATCCCTTCTTTGATGATGCGTAAGAATCAACTCGCGGGCGTCCGCAGCGTTTATGATCTCGTCACTCGTCGTGAAATCGACAATCCTGTTTTTCAAAGCTTAGGCTGGCAAAAGCTCCAATGGAGCGAGCGAGCGCAAGCTTACCAACCGAAGTCCTTCATCGAAGGCATCGAGTGGTTCAAAGTTCAGTAGTTTTCAGACCCAAGACCATCTCAAGAGGCGCGTTTTGCTCGAAAGCCGGCACGCCCGCAAGCAAAGTATGTTTTGCTCCCATATTCTCAGTCCAAACAAGATACTGTGGCGTGAAAATACTTAAATCACTCAGCGTCGCCACTTTAACAGTTACAATTTCCGGAGCATCAGATATTTCCGCGTAGACATGGCTGCCACAGTCTTTGCAAAAATACCGCTTCACCGTGGATCCGCGCGCCGATGTGGTCTCGTAAAAAGCCAGCTCTGTCGAGCATGAGAAAGACGATTTCGGAAGAACCATCATCGGACTACCAAGCGAGCCGCTGGCTCTTTGGCATTGCTGACAATAGCAAATCCCTTGGGAAAGCGGCGAAGAGGAAATCGTATACTGCACCTTTTCGCACAAACAGCTTCCGGAAATGGTTTTCATATCGTTCCTTGCATCTTTTCGTGCAGCATTTGCACTTGATCGAGGCCTTCTACATAGGCCTTCACTGAAAACGTCTTGATTCTTGAATCATAGGTCAGAATTTTTTCACGCAGAGTACAGATCTCATGTCGCAGATTCTTTATGGCCTCAGCGGCATCATGTTCACTGGAACAGCTAGCGAGTTCTCCTGTGATGTCCCCGTCCATGATTTCTCTTTGGCGGGTGACAAGAACATTGAAAATACGTCCCATGCGTTGGCCCATCAGAAAAACTTCGCGCATGAGCCCTACTTCCGAAAGATCCAGCTTATCACTGGCCATCAGGTCCATCATCGAAACTAAAACCATTCCCATATTGTGATGAGCATAGGCGCGGTTTTCTGCAGGGTTCCCAATGAACGGATTGGCAGTGACAAGAGAGCTGTACCGATTTGCCGTGTAGAACTGCGATAGATCAAAGCAAAGGATTTGTTTGAGGTACTGATATTGAGGCAGTCGCTGTAAGACGGTTTCCATCTCTTTAAAGAGTGAGAGCGCAAAAATCAGAACGGGATGATGATCGTGCTTTAAACGTCCTAGGGATTTATTGCCGCCAAAATTTAACTGATAAAGATCCTCCAAGAGTTCAGGATCACTCTGCGAAGGACGGTCGGCATAATCATCATAGAGAGTGATCAGAGTTCCCAAACACAGTTTCGCTCGCAATAGATCGGAAAAATCGTCCTGAGAAACAGAATTCAACGTAATCGCCGTATATCCCTGAACCAGAAACCTGTTATATAGTGCTGGCGCGCGATGCGGAGCAAACGCCACCATATTTCGTTCAATCTGATGCAAGGTATTTTGAACTTTGAGCGCCATCATAAATGGCGCCTTTTGAAAAATACAGGAAGAGGCGATTTCGTGTGAGCAGTAATCAGTGCCTCAATTTCCGGAGGCGCCGAGTGTGCCGGTCGCATTTCGTAACGCTCGCAAAGCTTTTGCAGAACTAGCGTCGCCTCAAGTTTTGCCAACGCCATACCAATACAGATTCTGGATCCACCACCAAACGGCAGGAACGAAAATGGATGCTTGAGGTCATTTAAGAATCGATCTGCAATAAACTCGTCTGGACGATCAAAGTAGTCGGGATGACGCTGAATATGTCGCACACTCAAGAACACCTGCGAACCTTTAGGAATTTTTACGCCACCAAGGATATCATCTTGATTAGTTTCGCGAGGTAAAAAATAAGCCGAAGGATAAAGTCGCAACGCTTCTTTATAAGTCGATTGGACGAGGACGGACTTCTTAAGAGCTTCATAGTTCGTCTTGGTAAAGCGCGCGGCTTCTAACGCAATTTGATTCTGAACGGAGCCATGAGCGGCCACAAGGTAGGCCGAAAAGATCAGAGAAGACGCCGTTGTGTCATAGCCTGCAAACATAAAGGCTTTTAACTGATCACGAATAAATGACTTCTCTTCACCTCGAATCGTCATCGCTTTTAACAGAGAGAGTTCTTCATCTTTAAGTACTTCCTCTGCGATTTGATCTAACTCAGAATGAATTGTATTTAATGAACGTCTTTTAGATGGAGAAAAGGGGCATTCAGCAATGCTTCTGAGGCTTTCACCCGCCTTACGATTTAAATCAACGAACGCAGCATTGAGCTTGTCTGATTCAGAAACTAGATCGTGATTTAATACAAAGACTCCCGCTGTTCGTAAAACAATGCGGGTGAGATGTGGCACTAAATCGACGGGTTCGTTGGCCTCAATAGATCTATCAATCACTGGAAAGATTTCCTTGATAAACCCGTCAACTTTTTCGACCAGACGATCCATGCCCGCATTATTCATAAGTGTGGCACTTGTCTGACGAACTCTTTGCGCCTCTTCACCTTGAAGCTGAATGAGCCCTTTGGGACCCGACAGAGCTTTGATTTTCTTTAGGACCAAAGAACTTTTGTCATACTTTTGTTTTTGATCCAGTAAGATGTGCTGGGCGTGATGAGGATCGTAAGAAAAAAAGAACCGTCGGAATCCCAGGTTCAATTCGACGGGTTTGCTTGTATCCTCTGGCAAGTACCTATCGAAAAATCCGTAGGGATCATTCTGAAAGGCCATGAGTCGGCCGATGGGGTTCTGTTTGAGTAGTTTTGTGATTGGGCATTTCGATTCCATGCAGCCAATCTAGGACAGAACATAATTGCTTAAAAGTTCAATAAAGTTATAAACCAATAACCAATAGTTATTGAACCTTGCCCAGGGGCTTCAAAAAGCCGACCTTGCCCACTTTCGTGGAAAGCGTGTGCTGGATTTTCTCTGTGAGCCACGGATAGATGGCCACCATCTTTTCGATATCAAGACCGGTTTTCACTCCCATCCCATGGAACATGTATGCCACATCTTCAGTGGATACGTTGCCGGCAGCACCGGGAGCATAAGGGCATCCACCCAAGCCACCCATGCTGGCATCAAACACGGTCACGCCCAACTCATACGCTTCTAGAATATTCGCAAGAGCGGTCCCACGTGTATCGTGGAAGTGCGCTGCGAGCTTTTTCACGGGAATTGCTTTTTTGAGTTTCTTAAAGACGCTTTGTACTTGCGCCGGATTCGCAACACCAATGGTGTCACCGATAGAAATCTCGTAGCAGCCAAGCTGATGCAGACGTTTTGCAAGCTGCACCACTTTGGCTTCAGAAACTTTCCCTTCAAAAGGGCAACCAAAGCACGTGCTGAGGTAACCGCGGACTTTAATCTTATGCTTCTTCGCGAGTGCCATTACGGGCTTAAAACGCTCAAAGCTTTCATCGATCGTGCAGTTAATATTTTTCTTAGAAAAAGACTCACTGGCAGCCGCAAAGATTGCGACTTCCTTTACGCCGGACTCGATTGCCATCAACATGCCTTTTTCATTCGGCACAAGTACAGAGAACTCAGTTCCTTTTGGTGTCTTCATCTTCATGGCAGCAGTCGTGACTTCCATAGAACCCGCCATTTGCGGAACCCATTGTGGTGATACGAAGGCACCCACCTCAATACGGCGAGAACCAATATCCAACAGGTGCTTCAGGATTTCCAAACGTGCGTCCGTTGGCAAAACGACTTTCTCGTTTTGCAATCCATCCCGCAGAGCCATTTCTACTATCGTCACTTTTTTCGCTGCCATTTAAACCTTAAGCTTTTGCTGCTTCAATTTTCACAAGCAATTTACCGAGAACCACTTGGTCCCCGATCTGACACTCGATTTGACCGATTTTGCCGGCGATCTCCGCTTTTAAAGTATACTCCATTTTCATGGCTTCCATCACTAGCACTGCTTGGCCTTTTGTGATTTCCTGGCCTGGATTCACCAAGATTTTGGTTACTTTACCCGGCATTGGCGACATGACTTTATCAGAAGAAGCGCCGCCGCCCGCTTTGTTGCGTTTACGACCTGCTGGTTGCGCATCGACAGCAAATGTACGGCCGTTGAAGTGAACCCAGAGAGTGTCTTTGATCAACTGTGCTTCGGCTTTAAGATCTGCACCGTTATGACGAACTTTGATTTCCATTAGATACCTCTCCAGAAAGTCTGCCATGGCGATTCAACAGTCATAGCGTGAGCGTGGTGAGCATGAGCTACTCCACCGCCACGAAGTTGCTGTAGAGCTTTTTCAACGATCTTCTTGTCAGCTTCAGAAAGTTCCGGCTGAGCAATTGGATCTTTAAAGTAAGTTTCAATAAATCGCGTCGTCATCGTTCCATTTACAAACTCTGTATGACTGAGGATCTCGATCAAGTACGGAATGTTGGTGTGAACACCAAACACAACGGACTCTTTCAAAACACGAATCATTTTTTGGATTGCGCGCGAGCGGTTTTCATCCCAAACAATCACTTTTGCAATCATCGGGTCATAGAACGGAGTGATCTCATCACCTTCCTCAAAGCCATATTCGTAACGACGGCCCGGACCCTCGGGCCACTCGACTTTACCGAGCTTGCCCGTACTCGGAACACCACCAAGATATGGGTTCTCGGCGTAAATACGGCACTCAATCGAGTGACCGTGCGGAACGCGGATTTGTTGCGGATTGAAAACGAACTCCCCTTGGGCCGTCAGGATCTGAGCCTTCACCAAATCCACACCCATCACCATTTCAGTCACTGGATGCTCTACTTGCAAACGCGTGTTCACTTCAAGCAGATAGAACTTGCCGTCTTGAAGAAGGAACTCAACGGTTCCGGCGCCCTTATATTTCCCAAGCTCCGCAATGGCGCAAGCGGCTTCACCCATTTGACGACGAAGGTCGTCCGTGAGGGATGGCGACGTTGCTTCTTCAATAATTTTTTGGTGACGGCGCTGAACAGAGCACTCGCGGTCGAAGTAGTGCATGACTTTACCAGTTGAGTCGCCAAAGATTTGGAATTCGATGTGCTTAGCGCGGTCCAAATATTTTTCAATGAAAACTTTCGCAGAGCCAAACGCTGACAAAGCTTCGCGCTGAGCGGATTCGATCTGTTCGCGGGCTTCTTGCATATTCGTGATGAGCTTCATACCGCGGCCGCCGCCGCCGGCCGCTGCTTTCACGATCACAGGGAAGCCGATATTTTCTGCCTCTGCCATCAAACGAGAGATCTCTTGTTGCTCGCCTTCGTAACCCGGCACCAATGGAAGACCCGCTTTTTTCGCGAGCTCCTTACAGTGAACTTTATCGCCAAGCGCGCGAATCGCTTTTGCTGATGGACCGATGAACACGATGCCCGCTTTATCACAAGCCTCGGCGAAATCGGCATTCTCAGATAAGAAACCAAAGCCCGGATGAACAGCCTCGGCCCCACCCGCAAGAGCACCTTCGATGTTGGCAGGAATGTTCAAATAACTTTTGGCAGTCTCCGCCGGACCGATGCAAACAGTCTTTGTCGCCATACGGAAAGCGCGCGTGCCGATGTCTGCTTCGGAATGCAAGAGAACTGTTTCGATTCCCATCTCTTCACAGGCTTTGATAATACGAACAGCCACTTCACCACGATTGGCGATGGCAATGCGTTTAAACTTCTTCATTTAACTATTTCTCCAACTAGGACTGCGTTTTTCGAGGAAACTCTTCAGACCTTCCTGCCCCTCAGCACTCACACGACGTTCAGCGATCAGCTGGCTCGTGCGTTTGCGTTGGTCGTCCCAAGAAAGGTTTGGAATATCATTCAATAATTTTTTAGTCTCGCGAACCGCTTCAGGTCCGCATTCTTTATAGGCCTTTAGCGCGTGCTCTAAGCGAGCTGCGAATTCCGTGCTTGAAGCCACTTCATTCACAAGGCCGGCATCTGCTGCTTGCTGAGAATTAAACACGGCACCCGACATCATGAAGTGACGAACTTTGCCTGCCACCGCTTTACGATTGATGAAAGAGCTGATCACCGCAGGTGCGATACCAAGCTTCACTTCGCTAAAGCAGAATTGAGTTTGTGGATCAGCAATCACATAATCACAACACGCCACTAAACCCAAAGCACCGCCGAAAGCCGCCCCTTGAACAAGACCGATCACCGGCAAACTGCATTTCGCGATCGCTTCAAACATCGCGAACAGCTTCAAAGAATCTTCTTTGTTTTGATCCAAAGTGTAGTTCACCATCTCGCGCATCCAGTTAAGATCCGCGCCAGCACAAAACACTTTACCTTCACCTTGCAAAACCACCGCACGAAGATCCGCGCGAGTGCTCAAGCTGGTGAAGGCTTTTGTGATATCCGCGATCATACTTGGATCAAACGCATTACGGATATCAGGACGATTCAATTTTACGTAGGCTACTTGAGCCGTTTCTTTGACTTCAACAAAAGACATGCATTACATCCTGAAGACGCCCTGAACTTGCGGGCCCCATTCTTTGTTCAAGCTCGCAGCAATACCGAGAGCCAAAACGCGGCGAGTATCCGCAGGATCGATAATGCCATCATCCCAAATACGGGCTGAAGAATAATAAGCAGAGCTTTCGTGATCGTATTTTTCCAAAGTCGGACGTTTGAACTCAGCTTGCTGCTCTGGCGTCATTGTCTGACCCTTGGCCGCGATTTGATCCATCTTCACTGTGAGCAAAACATTCGAAGCCTGCTCACCGCCCATGACGCTAATACGAGCATTCGGCCACATCCATAACTGGCGAGGCTGGAACGCGCGACCGCACATTCCGTAGTTACCGGCGCCATAAGAGCCACCGATCACAACCGTGAATTTCGGAACACGTGCATTTGAAACGGCCATAACCATTTTCGCGCCGTGCTTCGCAATCCCTTCGTTTTCGTATTTCTGACCGACCATGAAGCCGGTGATGTTTTGCAAGAAGATCAAAGGCACTTCGCGCTGTTCGCACAACTCAATAAAATGAGCCGCCTTCAAAGAACTTTCGCTGAACAGTACGCCATTGTTGGCGATGATTCCCACTGGCATCCCCCAAATGTGAGCAAAGCCAGTCACCAAAGTTTTTCCGTACAGAGGTTTAAACTCGTGGAACTTAGAACCATCCACGATACGCGCGATCACTTCACGCACGTCAAAAGGAATGCGTGAATCTTTTGGAATCACGCCATAGATTTCTTTGGCGTCATACAAAGGCTCAACCACTGGCAACGTTTTCATCGTCACCTTACGGCGATGATTCAAGTGCGCCACGATCGAACGAGTGATTTCAATGGCATGCTGATCGTCCTCAGCAAAATGATCTGTGACGCCGCTGACTTCACAGTGAACTTTCGCGCCACCCAAAGCCTGAGCATCCACTACTTCACCGGTAGCCGCCTTCACGAGTGGCGGGCCACCCAAGAAGATCGTGCCGTTGTCTTTGACGATGACGTTCTCATCGCTCATCGCTGGAACGTAAGCGCCCCCCGCTGTGCAAGAACCCATGACCACAGAGATCTGCGGAATGTTCTGCGCACTCATGCGAGCTTGGTTATAAAAAATTCTGCCGAAATGATCGCGGTCTGGAAACACTTCTGCCTGAAGTGGCAAGAACGCGCCACCAGAATCAACGAGATAAATACAAGGCAAACCGTTTTCCATCGCAATCTCTTGCGCACGAAGATGCTTCTTTACTGTCATTGGGAAGTAAGTTCCACCCTTTACAGTCGCATCGTTAGCCACGATCACACACTCAGTGCCGTGAATCACACCAATCCCCGTGATCACACCCGCAGCCGGAGCCGAATTGTCGTACATCTCCCACGCCGCCAGAGTCGAGAACTCAAGAAACGCTGACGCTGGATCCAGCAATGCTTCGATACGCTCACGCGCTGTCAGCTTGCCACGGGATTTGTGTTTTTTCATTGCCTCTTCGCCACCGCCCAACTTCACTTGGTCGATGCGAGAGCGCCATTGGCCCACATGGCCCATCATAGCTTCGGTATTAGCCTTAAAATCGGCGGAGTTACTATCAACAAGGCTCTCAATTACTTCCACGAAAACTCCTTAGGGTGCATTCAATCCGGGAATATGTTTCAACTGCAAAGTCATTGTGGCTTCAGCCACAGATTTTTCTTTTTCATCAAAGAAGTGCAAAGTTACTTCTGTCTCTGCTCTTTGGTGAGCGCGGATTTGCGCAAGCACGGTCTCACACTGAATCTCAGGCAGCTCCATGCGAACACGCACATCGCCAGTGTAATCCTGCACAACATGAAACTGAGTGCGGGACATGTGCACATGGAATTCACCAAGCGGCGCATGGCGAAGCCACAGCAAGCGCGCCGCTTCGAGCGCTCCGGTCAACAAAGCCCCTTCATGAATCCGGCCTTCATCGTCTTGATTGCGTTTACGAGCTGGAACAACCAGCTCGACATGGCGGTCAGACAAGCGCGTAATACGGAAACCCATCCCGGCAGAGAACGGACGCAAGAAATCCAGCGCATAGCTCAAAGCCGTTCGTGTAGATTTCGGCGCAACACCTTCGACAAGTGCCGCCAAATCCGTCGGCCGTAAACTGAGCCCGCGGTCTTTGAGATTTTTCTCAAGATTTTTACGGAGTGTTGAAAGCATGAGTTCCCCCTTTCGCACGCTATCTTTGTTGAAAAATACGGGATATCATGCTCCTATGTGGTTGTCTAAGAGAGGAACTGGGGATCTATGAAAAAAATTGTGAGTTTGGTTATTTTCACGGCCGCGTTGTTTTGGACTTGGAACGTTATTCACAGCTCGGCAGCTATCGGCTTCGAGACGCACTCCGGCATTCAGGAGAAGCTGGCTGTTTTGATTAAGCAAACAGTCATGACTAAAAAGCCAACGGCGAAAAACTTTAAAATCACCCGCCTCTGGACAGAATCTTTGAGCGAAAACAAAGTTCGCGCGGTATTTGCTTATTCTTTCAGCGACTCTATGGAAGCTGATAAAACTGAACAAACAGTTGAAGGTGAAGCGGTTCTTTTCCGTGAACCTGAAGACGAATCTGGTCAAGACAAGTGGACGTTGCAAAGCGTTCGCACCACCAACGATATCGTCACGTTCAGCGAAGGTTTGACTGTCACACCTGACGCTGGCCCAGAATCTTCTGAAGCCGCTCCAACTCCAACTCCTGCTGCTGAGCCTGCACACTAATCCGTATGTCAGAAGTTGCGGAGCTTCCCAATCGTTTCATTCAAATCGACGAAGAGGGCTATGTCCTCTTAGGGGAACTCCGAACTCAAGACCCTGAAGTCGGCGGCGAAGTCTTTATGGAAATGGCTTTTGCTGACAACGGGGCTTTCATCAGCCGCTGTGGCGGCGTTCCTGTGACTGTTGAAGCCTTCGATGAGCCCTATGTGGCTGCGCAAGTTTCTTACGAAGGCGGCAAATGGGTGCTTTTACTTCCGTATCATGTCGATTTTGAATTCAAATTAGAATCTCTCAGCCTCGATGAGTGGGATCGCTTCCATGGCAAAGCCAGCAATGGCATTCCGTTCGTGATGTCCCGCAAAGCTCAAGCAACATTCTTCGGATTGCTTGAGGACTACGATGACGACTCCATCACTTTCGGCGGTGAAACCTATGACATTCCGTCTTACTTCCCGTCTGACAGAGATGTGAACAAGTCAGATTATTGGACCAACATTTACCATGAAGAAAAAAATCCTGGCTGGAATTTGGGTGAGCCCGCAGAGGCCCTCAAAGACATGTTGCCACGATTGAAGCTGCCAAAGTCTCGCGTGTTGGTTTTAGGCTGTGGCGAGGGACATGATGCGGCCCTCTTCGCGCAAGCGGGTCATGTCGTCACGGGCGTGGACTTCTCAGAGGAAGCTGTTACCCGCGCAAGGAAAAATTACGGCGACATTCCAGGTTTGAAATTCGTCCAAGCAGACGCTTTCAAACTCGATCCGAGCTTTCAAAAATCTTTTGATATCGTCTTCGAACACACTTGCTACTGCGCGATTGATCCAAGTCGTCGCCAAGAACTTGTGAAGGTTTGGAAAAGCGTGCTCCACGACCAGGGTCAGCTCATGGGTGTCTTCTTCACGATGTATAAAAAGCAAGGTCCACCGTATGGTGGTTCCGAATGGGAACTGCGCCAACGTCTGAAAGATTCCTTCCAGTTCGTATTCTGGGGCCGCTGGCAGAAGTCGCTCCCAAAAAGACAAGGCAAAGAGCTCTTTGTCTATGCTCAAAAGAAGTCGCTGAAATAGTGTTATACAGTACGCGTATAATATGATTATTCATATGCATTTTAAATTCTTCATCAACTCCTTTATGTTGAAGACATGAGGAGAGCTCAAATGAAATCACTAATCTCTGTTGTCGTATTTGTTTCGACAGTTCTCGGCGGAAATGTTTACGCCGATGCCAAGGGCCCTGGCGCCGATGCTTTCTACAATTTGATTGAAAATTACCGTCAAGCTTGCGCTAACGGCTGCACAGATCCTTTCAAAAATGAAGACGCTTTCAATGTAGAAAAGCCGGGGCAATCCCGCCTTGCAACCGATGTTGAAACAACATTGAAATACGTTGCTACCTCTCAAGCGCAAGTATGGGCCGATACAATTCTTGAAGGTGACTACTACGCTGAAGGCAATACTCGTTTGGATAGTGTTGTTGCGATCTACAAGAACAATGAATTCATCGGTTACAAAATCACTTACTCAGAGCGCGCATGGTTCACAGGCGAATGTGATTTCGATGGTGATGATGAGTCCGCGTTGACAAGTTGCCAAGAAGGCCGCATTCACGAATCCACTTTTGTTTCGCCTGATTTCAAAACATTCTTCCGTGATGAAGACGCTCTTGCGGACTTCTCAGGCTAGTTAAAAAAGCCTTTAAAAATATGTAAATTCTGCAAAGGGCTCGCGTTTTTTGGCGGGCCCTTTGTTTTTTCACCAAGTCTGGTGCATTTTCCTGCTGTTTTTAAACCTTAGGAGAATTTTCTATGACTAAAATGCTTTCCTCCGTCGTTTTCGGTGCGCTCCTTTTCGGTGCAACCCTTTCTCAAGCAGCTGTATGGCAAGAGACTCAAACTTGGACTCCAGAATGGGAACAAAAATATTCTCAATGGGTTCAAAATGAGTTCAATGAAGATATCTACATGGCTGGTAACTACAAAGGCATCCCAACAGATTGTTCTGATGCTGTTTACTTGGGCCGTATCATTTTCTCTTACGAGAACAAACTTCCGTTCGTTATCAAAGACTCTACGGGTGGCTCTAGCCGTGTATCAAACCAGATGTCTCGCTTCGACAGCACGGGTGATTCTCTTCAGCGCGTTCGCAAGTTCATGAACTACGTTGCAGACGTGACTAGCACAAAGACTTTGCCAGACGATACTTACCCAGTAGCTATCAACCGTACTTACATCCGCCCAGGCACCGTGTGGAGCCGTCCACGTATCACGAAGGACAACATCTGGCGCAGAATCATCGGCGGCAATGTGAAAGAAGATCCAGGCCACGCTGAAGTTGTTAAAGAAGTTACTGAGACTGGCGTTGTGAACTTGATCGGCTCTACAGTTCCTAAAGACGTTCGTATGCTCAACACGACTTCAAGCCTCGTATTCATGCCAATCGAGACAAGCACTGGTTTCCGTAACTGGAAACAACCTGCTTACTACTCTCAAGCTGTCGAAAGCCTTCCAGGTTATTCACTTGAACAGTTCAACGATCTTGGCAAAGGCACTGTGGGCCGTCGTAATTTGAAAGACTGGACATCAGACGTTAAAGATCGTTTGGCTTTGCGTGAAGAATCTAAAGACGAAGAAGTCACTCGCCAAGTTTCTAACGTATGCAACCTTGTGAACGCTCGCGTTGATATCATCAAAAAATCTGAGGCTCGTCGCGTGGCTCTCGGCGGTCAGTGCATGGATGCCGGTGACTACGATTCTTACTCTACACCTTCTCGTGACAAGCGTATTAAGACGACTTTGAAACAGATCATCGACACCGCTGGTGGCAACGGTCTGACTTCTGCTCAACGCGCGAAGAAATTGAAGCCCGCTTTGGACACTTGCCCAGATATCGAAATCACTCCGGGCCAGAAGATCTCTTTGTATGACTTCTCTATTGCTATGTTGAAGGGCGACGTTTCTTCAAATCCAAACGACAGCTTTGCAGCTCGTTGGGGTTTAGAAGCATCTACAAACAACAAATGCCCAAAATATGAGTAACAGACGAAATCTTTTCGTTGTTGTTTTAGGGGGAGCTGCCTTGATATGGGCGGCTCTTCACTTTTTTGGAGCTACGAAACCAGCTTCAGAAACTGAAACCCCGGTCGCAGCGGAAACTTTGCCGGCGGCAGGTGTTTCTCCGACTCCGGCTTTCAATGCGGCGGCACCAACTCCGCAGCCAACACCAAGCCCCGCAGGACCGCTTCCGCTTTTGGGTCCGCAATTACGTAAAATCGGCGACTGCCTGCAAATCCATAACAGTCTTGATGATAAGGCTGAGCTGAGTTTCCGCGCTCTGCAGGATTCTCTGCGTGGTGAACTGGGCGACCTCATTGCCAACGACATTGATTGGAAGAACGTGCATTTCACTTTGCCTAACGGTGAAAAACGCCGCTTACGCATTGAGATCGAAGGCACTGGCGAAGAAGGCTCTGCGCGCGTGCTCAAATTCTACGGCGTTGACAAAGAGGATTTGCCAATACCCATTCCGCTGACAGAGGCACAAAGCAAAAACCCTACGGACGAGTACATTGCTAGTATTGAAAACCAAGGCAAAGTGACTTTACGCGAAGAGGCTCGCCGCGGTGTTTTTAGCAAAGGTGCTGACTTATTTTATACAGAACGCAACGGTTCGCTTTCCGATTTGGAAATTTCTTACGAAGGTAAGAGCGTGAAGTGCCAGGATCTTCAAAGCAGTCACGGAAACTGCAACTGTTTTTGAAATTTCAGTCATTTGCCCTTTTACATAAAAACCGCCAGAGCCCTTGATATATGATCTTCCTAATATTTAAGGAGGGTTCTATATGTTACGCGCAGCTATTGCATTTTTCATCTTGGCGATTGTCGCATTCATCCTGGGCGCAGCAGGTATTGCCGGTGTGTCTATGGAGATCGGTAAGCTTCTTTTGACCGTCTTCCTCGTTCTCGCCGTCATTAGCTTCATTATCGACCTCGTCAGCCGCCGCGGAAGTCGTTGACGTCCGCAGACTTTGACAAAGTAAAAGTCTAGATCGACAAATGCATTTACTAACTCGACTCCCCTCTTGTAACTTAACAAAGTAACAAGAGGGGAAAAATGCGTTTAGTAGTATCTTTGATCGTTCTATTGTTGGCGACCGTTGCTCAGGCTCAAACTATTGAAAAAGTAAATGGCGATCAGGTCACCGTGACCCTGCAAGGTTCCGAATCCTTGTCGGCAGGCGACAGAGTTTCTTTCCTTAATGACTCTCTTAATACAACTGGCCAAGGCGAAGTGACCCGCGTCTCTGAAGGCGGTCGAAGAGCCACGATCAAAATCACCTCTGGCGATGCAAGACCGGGCATGACTCTCGAAAAAGCCGCTCGCGCAGCGATGCCAGCGCAAAAGTCGATGGATCGCAATGAAGAGGTCGAAATTGTGCCTCGGAATCAGCCGAACTCTCCAAACTCTCGTTACTTTACTGACGACGATCGTCGCGTTCTTAATATCGGCGAAATCAGCAACACAGCCTATATCGCCGGCGGCTTGCTGAGTATTTATCCCGGTTTCGGTATTGGCCATGCGGTTCAAGGACGCTACACTGACAAAGGCTGGATCTTCACCGCCGGTGAACTTGGCTCGATCGGTTTGATGATTGCCGGTGCTGGTGATTGCTGGAATTCCAGCTCGTCTTCGAATGGTCAAACCTGCAATGGTGGTGGCGCCATCGTCTTTGGTGTTTTGGGCTTTGTTGGCTTTCGCGTGTGGGAAATCGTCGATGCCTGGGTTGCTCCCCCGCAAATCAACAATCACTACCGCAGTCTGCGTGCGCAGATGTACCAAAGCTCTCTCCAGCCGGTCTTTGCCCCCACAAAAGACGGTGCTGTGGCGGGTTTCCGGGTGACGTTTTAGCCAAATCTCAAAATGAGACTTCTTTAGAAACTGCAAATCTCTTCTTCACTTGATTCTCAGAGCGAGAACCTCTCGGGGAACCTTGGAAATGCCCCTATACTAAGTGAATGAAGACGTTTGTTGTGCTCGCGATAGTATGGTTTTTGTATTCTCTGACTGCCTGTTCTAGTGGTGACGCCGGCACAACCAACGGCGAACTGCAAATGGGCTCCTCAGCCACTTACGAACTCACTCCAGACTGCCTTGATTATGATATGGACGGCCCATCTTGCGCGGCTTTTAAGGCGACAAATGTTCAACGTATCGCAAACGGCCTACCGGCTTTTAGTTACTGCAAGACTTGCACTGCGATGGCCGAAGAACAGAGCAAAGATATGAATGACCGTGGTTACTTTGATCACAATCGCCCTGATGGCGAAACTTTCGCTCAGCGCGCTGCCCGTTTTGGCCTCAGCAAAGGCGCCGGTGAAAACATCGCGTGGGGAAAGCTCGGTGATGAAGTGGTAGTTCTTTGGATGAACAGCCCTGGCCACCGCGCGAATATCCTCAATCCTAATTTCAAATCCATGGGTGTCGGGACTTACAACCTCTACACCTCTCAAGTGTTCTACGTCGGAACTGATAAATAGTTAGAAAATATTGATCGTCGTATTGAGTCCCACATTCGTACGCTCTGGGCTGAGATGCTCTGGCGCAAACTGGATATTGGGGTAAAGATACACGTCTCTAGTCACCGCAATACCAAGTCCCACCGATTGCGTGTAAAGCTCGCGGAAATAGGTGCTTGGATCGTCATAGCGGTAATGGTCAAAGGTCAGAAAGCGAAAGACCGTACGAAACGAATAACGCTCGTTAAACGCATATTCTGCATAGGGATAAAGAGCGATCGTGTAATCCGAGCGTCCCGATTCGGGATTGGTGAGTGTATCTGTCGGCTGCTTATCATCGTTAAAGAATGTGTAGTTGAAATCAATGTTGCCACCGACTTCCCACTCTGTATCTGTGATCTTGTATAAAGCAGTGTGGTTCACATCGAAGGTTCCCACGTAGTGGGCGTTGGTATACGCCGACTGCGTGATCTGCGTGTAGGAAGTATCGAAAATATTCTGCCAGCCACCGAGCTTCATAGAGCGGGAATATTCTAAGTAAGGATTCGAGATATCGGTCTTGCGGCTGCCATTAGAATTGGTGACCTCTTCCCACGAGTTATGAAACGGAGTCAGAATCAAAACCCCCGTCCCTGCGCGCAAGCTATCATGTGCCGTCAGGCGATAAGCCACTGCAATGGTGCCCGCAATGGACGTGCTGTTGTCTTGCGAAGAGATGCCGGCGTAGTTCGGGCGAATCGGGCCAAAGGGAGTTTCTAAATTGCCACCGTTATAGTTGATGTCTGCTTTGATCGACCATTCTGATTTCGATCCGGACTCCGCCCGCAATTTTGCGTTGGTGATTTCTGCATCGATGTCTCGTAAATCTGTTGCTTGAGCCACTTTCGTCGGTTTTGGCTTATTGTCCGGCACGCTGGCATCTTGAGCGCGGGCACTAACGGCTGAAAAAACAATGAGAGCAAATATGTAAAGTCTCATAGGGCCCCATCATAGGATTCCCTACCGTTATTAATGTGAAGTTAAGGTACGCATTTCGTAGCAACTCTATGGCCTATAACAGTTTTGCGATGTCCTTGCGGTCCACCTTCTTGAAAGAGCCACAATGTTCCCGGCTCAAGGTGAACCCACGCTTCGTTATCCGTCAGCGGAGCGGTCGCAATAATCACCACTTGGTCGTTAGAAGAAGTTACCGAGTTAAAATCCACTTTGACGTCGCGATCTTTAAGGTGCGCCGTCGGGAATGGAGCTTTGCGAATAATATAAGAAAGCTTATTCGCCATCGAGCAATGAGCAAAAAGCTGATCGCCATTCGAGAAAAGAAAATTAAACTCGCCGTGCTGACCGATTTCCTTGGTAAGTTCCGCGAGAGTTTCAAAGAGAACTTCTGTCGCTGGCATTGTACCGCCATGGCGGTGGTGGAACTCCTGCATGATCCAGCAGAACGCGCGCTCACTATCTGTATTACCCACCGGAGTAAACCGACCATCGAGTTTCGGTTTGAAATCCGGCACATTTCCATTGTGGGCAAAAATCCAATAACGCCCCCAAAGCTCGCGCATGAAAGGATGAGTGTTTTCTAAACTCACCGCCCCCTGTGTGGCCTTGCGAATATGAGCAATGACATTCTTTGAATGAATCGGATACGCCTTGATGAACTCGGCTACCGGAGAATGAATCGATGCTTTCGAATCCAAAAACTGTCGAACGGCTTTGCCTTCGAAGAAGGCGATTCCCCACCCATCTTTATGATCGTCAGTGAGACCACCGCGCGCTTGAAAACCGGTGAACGAAAAACAAATATCTGTTGGCACATTGCAATTCATTGCAAGAAGTTGGCACATATCGATATTCTAGCAGGAGAAATCCGCAAAATGAAAGGGGCGTCATGACTGCTAAATCACTTCTGCGTGTGGCCGCGATTTCATTACTGATTATTGTCTGTGGGCACTCGACCACACTCATTCCCCGCGAGCCTCGCGACCTCACCGAGACCTTGGTTTTAAAAGGCATGAAAACATACGAGATGAATCTGTTTGGCTCAATGCGGACTTACTGGGACTTCCATCAAGGCATGAGTATTATCATGACCTTGCAGATGATGGTGGCTGTGGCGATGTTGTGGATTTTAGCAAAGGAGTCAGAACAGCATCCACGTTTGGTCCTACCAATGGCCATTGTGCTGTTTTTAGGAGCCGTGCCTTTTGCGGTTCTCTGTTGGACGTACTTCTTTTTCTTGCCGGGGACGTTTGCCACGATTGGCGCGATTGCCATGGGCTTAGCCATTCCAAAGTTGGCGGCCGCCCAGAAATAATGAGGTGGGAACGTGGTTTTGCTGTAAGCCGGATTCTGTCCCAGTCACCAGGTCCCATAAGTTTCCCGATAACCTTGGATGATCATTCCTCTAGGAGGGCCATTACTGTCCCCCTCAAGCGATCTTACCCGAAAGCTACCCACGGGTCGTGGTACTAGTGCTTTCCTATTTGATCTTGCTCCGCGCAGAGTTTGGCTGTTTTCACTCCAGCGGCTCCCCGAAGCCTCCCGTTCCCGGTCTCCGGCTCAATGCCCTGGACATTCTCTCTGTTCCACTGTTCCTTGCATTACTGCAGAGGGGCGTTACCCCTTGCGCTACCCTTTGGAGTCCGGACTTTCCTCCCCCTCAGAACCTCCGGTTTTAACACCTTTGGCCCCTTTGGCGGCGATCATCCGCAAAACCGCAGTTCTTCTAACACTCTAGGCCATAAACTGTAAACCCCCAAACGCTGTTTTGAGTTCACAGAGGGCGATTTTTCTACTATTTTGGCCTTTCCAGCTAAATAAGGATGCTACATATGAAAATTTTAGTTTCAGTTCTCGTTTTCGTGACCGCTTTGACCATGGGTGTGAGTGCCTTGGCAGAAATGAATAAAGAAGGTGCCATCAATATGGACGGCCTTTTCCCACCTCCTAAAAGCGATTTGAGCCAAAGCGAGCGTCCCGAGAAGCCAGAATTAGTAGCTCCAGCATTTTTCGCGAAAATCGGCGATTCTTCAGTAAAATTGGAGTGGAAAGCCTCTCCGAATGCTGAAGCTTATCACGTTCAAGTAGCCACAGATCCTAACTTCAAATGGTTGGTGAAAGAAGAGGAGATGTTCAAAGCCACTTCTTTGGAAGTCACAGGCCTTGAAGGTGGCAAACACTACTTCTGGCGTGTTTCTGCAGAAAGACCTAGCAACAAAGCTGGCCATACACATGGCTCTTTCGCGTCTTCTATGTTCGCAACTAGCGCAAACAAGTAATCTTACGTAACATGGTTGTTCCACTTCAAAGGAGCAACCATGCTTTGGATCCTTCAGATCCTTTTCGCTTTTCAGTTTCAAGCTTCTAGCTACGCTGCTGATATCCCGGCAGATCTCTACACTGAAAAAATTCAACCGATCTTTAGTAACCGCTGCGTTGCTTGTCATAGTTGCATGAATGCTCCTTGCCAGCTGAACTTGCAAAACTATGAAGGCTTCTTGCGTGGGGCAAATAAGCTCAATGTCTACAATGGCACCCGAATTGATGCTGTCGCTCCCACTCGCCTGTGGATTGATGCTCACTCTGTCGAGGGCTGGCAAATGCGCGGCTTCTATACCGTGAATAATTCCGTAGATCCCGAGACCAATATTTTCTTTCGAACGATCGCCGCTAAAAATAATGAAAAATCGGTGCCGACGAAGATCGTTTCCGAAAGCCAGTACTGTGCTGCGAACCCAAAAGAGCAAAATGTCGGAATGCCTTATGCACTTCCAGCTCTCGAGAAAGATCAGGCGGAGACACTGGCAGCTTGGGTGAAAAAGGGGGCCCCGGGCCCAACAACTGAGACTTTGAAACTGCAAGCAGGTTTAACAAAAGAAACCCATAAGCAAATCAAAGAGTGGGAAAATTTCTTTAATCAGGGCGATAATCGCCATAAAGTCGTCAGCCGCTATTTGTATGAACACCTTTTCTTAGCACACTTGTATTTTCCCGAAGAGCCGCAGACATTCTTCCGGTTAGTCCGTTCAAGCACCGCGTGTTCAAAAGAAGTCTCTGAAATCGCTACACGCCGGCCCAACGATAATCCCGGAGTCGAAAAGTTCTACTATTGCTTCAACAAGCTTCCAGGGGCCGTCGTTTCTAAAACGCATATCCCTTATGAGGTCAGTCCAACAAAATTGAAACGACTCGAAGAGCTTTTCTTCAGCGGGGACTGGAAGGTGACCCGCCTTCCCACCTATAATTATCAAGAAGCAGAAAACCCATTCTGGGCTTTTTCAGAAATTCCCGTGAAGGCACGCTATCAGTTCTTACTCGACGATGCTCAATACCAAGTTAGTACTTTTATCAAGGGCCCGGTTTGCAATGGCAGTGCTGCTGTAAATTCGATTCAAGAACAATTCTATGTGCTATTTATTAATCCTGAGTCCGAGTTAATGGTGAAGGCCCCTGGATTTCAGGACCAAGCTCAAAATATGCTAATTTTGCCGGGGGTTTGGGGCAGCGATATTAAGCTCGATAGCGCACCTGAGTTTTTAGGCAAACTCGTTGAGAACCGTGAAGAGTACCGCAACCTGCGCGCGAAATGGAAAAGACAACTTTTTCCTCAGGGTTATGCCCTGAAAGATGTGTGGGACGGCGAAGGCCATAATAAAAATGCTATCTTGACGGTGCTTCGTCATGACGACAATGCTGTTGTCATGAAAGGTGCTGTTGGCGATCTTTCCAAGACAATCTTTTTCTTGGATTATCCATTGTTTGAGCGCCTGGTGTACAACCTTGTTGTGAACTTCGATGTCTTCGGCAACGTCGGCCATCAACTCCTGACTCGCGTCTACATGGATATGATCCGCATGGAGGCGGAAGAGATTTATTTGTCGTTTATTCCTCCGAGTGAGCGGATCCCGGTTCGCAAAGCGTGGTATCAAGGACTCGCAACAGAACTCAAGATGAAATACTTTTTTCCTGTAACGAATCTCGAACTGCCAACAGGGATTTCCTATGAAAACCCGAAGCATGCAAAAAAGGAATTTATCGAGAAAGTGCTCTTTACACGTATGGATGAAAAGGTTCGCGGCGCCATGGATCCGATTAATTGGAAAACCTTGCATGCGCCAAAGGATATTCTTGTGGGTTTAAGCGAAACCGAAAAGCAGCTTCGCACGATAGCTTCTGTAAAAGCCACGGACAAAACTCCATTTTCTAGATTTTTCCCAGAAATCGCCATGCTGGTTATAAAAGAAAAAAACGGCGCCTCTAAAGTCTATAGCCTGATGCACAATCGCGAACATCAGAATATTTCATGGATCTTGGCGGAATCGCTGAGATTGGCTCCGAAGGAAGATACTTTGACTATCCGTGAAGGCTTCTGGGGTTCTTATCCCAATATGTTCTTCTCCGTGACTGAAGATCAAATCGGTAAATTTACTTCTCAAGTCCTTAAGATCAAGTCCGAGAAAGAATACAAAAAACTCGTTAAAGACTTTGGAGTTTCGCGTATGCAAGCGAATTTCTGGAACATCTATGACGAGGCCAATGCTCGATTTAAAAAAGAGGCGCCAACACAATTTGGCTACTTGGATTTAACCCGCTACGAAATGTAATTACTTTTTCTTCGGCCGAGGCAAGGATCGGCAAAAGTTTCTTGCCTCTTCTTTTTCCTGCTCGGTGATGGCGTTCCAGTCTTTATTTGTGAGCGCACCAATAATCGCGTAAGCAAACATCGAGTGTCTGTTCCGAGGATCTGCTTTCACCAGCTTCACCATCGTCTTTTTCCAGCCGAGCTTTTGGAATTGGGAAACGGTCTTGATGCCGGCTATGCGAAATGTTTCCTCTGTCTTCGGACCTAGATTCTTGAGATCAGAAATCTTCTTAGCTTTCTTAAACACATCTTCCGCAGGTGCATCTGAGAACATTCTCGGTGTCCGTGTGTCGATGTTGTCGTAGTCTTCTTCTTTTTGCGCTCGCTTCTTTTTTGAGGACTTTGGTTTCGGAATACTACCCCAATAGCCTGTCGGCTTCACCGCTTGAGCCATCACTTCCGTGACAAGGTCTTCGAAGTTTTCAGTTTCCAACGGCAGGTAAAGCCATTTCGGCAAAATCGGATGTGGAGTCAAAAATGGAAAGCGTGCGAGGGCCTGTTCCTGAAACTCGTGATCCACCGGAAACATGCAACCATTCCATATTTCAAATGGATATTTTTTGCGTTTATACGTGCGGTTGCCTGTGCTCTCAAAAGTTGCAAGCACCATCTTGTCGCCGATGTAATAAGCAAAGCCACCGAACATTGCTTTTCGGCGATACTCGTACTCCGGGAGGAGGTCTTCGATCCATTTGAGTTCTTGCGGTTCTTTGGCCATGGCTCCTTATAGCTCGGCTCTCTGCGGGCCGTCTAGAAATTGATACGTTCGTTGCAAAGTCGTCACAAATTATATCAGGACCTTAGTGCCCCTCTCGACGGTGGTTTACTTGTGGTCCCATATAAAATGAACAAAAATGGATTATGGGTTTTAAAATGATTTCTCCCGCGCAATTAGAAATTCTGTTGCGGCGGTTTGAAATTCGTCTATCGCAATACTGTGCTGCCCGATTTAAGTGGCTCACTCCTCTGGCGGCGGCGCTTCTGGTTCTCTTGGCATTTTGGATTAAGTCACTCATTGAAGTGGACCCAAAGGGTTTACAAAACTCCGGCATGTTCTCGTTTATCCGCCATGCCCGCTATGTCATGCCTTTTCTTCTGGCGGGTGCTGGTATCTCCATTTTCTTCCATCGCAAAAGTCGGGCTTATTATACGACGGCCGTCACAGTGGTCGCATGGGCATTTAATTGCTACATGCTTTTTCTTGGCAAAGTGCCCATGGATGTTTTTATCTGCATCCTTTTTTCTTTGCCGGTAAATTGCATCTTTACTTACTATTTGGGTATGAACCGCCGTGAAGGCAAACCTCGCGTGAAGCTCTCAATAGGAATGATCGCATACTTTGCTTTGACATGGATTTACGTCAGTACACGACTCTACTCCCAGGATGACTACGGCCAGCTGCTCTTGTTTTGGAATTTCAAACTTCAGTACATGATTCTTGTCGCGGTTCAGTTGGCCTACGCTTTTTCTCCTCGGCCGGTGGATCCATTTCTTGCTTATAATCCGGTGACGGCAGCTCATAGTATTTTATGGCCCGTGACGACTTTGCTAGCAAGGCGAAACCGCGCCGCGATTTCACGCTTCTGGTGGAGTGGATTTTGGGGCGTGCTCCTAGGGTACGTGATAATTTATCTGCGCATTCAATTGGATAAATCAGATTTAGATGTCTCTAAGAATCTCTTTATTCGCTCGACCTCGCGCTATTTTTTGCTGATCCTCTCTGACGTTGGTGTTTTCAATCTCGTGACGGGTGTTGCAAGACTTTACGGTTACAGGGTCCGTGATGCGACGAACTTTTCTTGGCTGGCTCGGACTCCGGCAGAGTACTGGCGCCGCGGCAGCGTTTACCACTACGAATTTATTAATAGATATCTTTATCTTCGCTTGTGGAAACGTATCCGCATCCGCTTTGTCGTCGCCTTCGTTTGCTTCTTTTTCTTTTATGTAATGAAAAATGGCGCTCTGGATGTAGGGATTATGTTCCTGAATTGGATGGGTGCTGATATCCATGGTGAGTTCTATCGTAACCCCGACACCCGCTATTCGGTGATTTTATTCTTGCTGCATTTTCTTTTGTTATATACGACTCAACGATACTGGTTTTTTGAGTGGTCACATCAAAAGAAAGTTTGGCAATCGTGGGCTTCAGTTCTAGCAACCTATGCCCTGCAAATATCGGCGATTGCTCTTGCCGTTTTGCTGAACACTTATGGTCATCGTTGGTTGATGCATCTTTGGAAAATGCTTACTTAATTTTGGTCAGTGGGCGATCTAAAGCTTTGGTGACTTTTTTTACTTTAGACATCATGTTTTTGAAATCATCAAAAGTCAGTGCTTGAGGTCCGTCAGAAAGGGCTTCCGCAGGACAAGGATGTACTTCCACGATAATACCGTCAGCGCCCGATGCGGCCGAGGCAATTGCAAGATCTGGAACGAGCGCACGAATACCGACGGCATGCGATGGATCGACAATGACCGGAAACGATGTATTCTTTTTGACGTAAACCACGGCATTTAAATCGAGAGTGTTACGAGTCGCTGTTTCAAACGTTCGAATTCCGCGCTCGCAGAGAATGACGTTTTCATTGCCACCGTTTGTGATGTACTCGGCTGCTTTAATCCATTCATCGATCAGAGCGGCAAAGCCACGCTTTAAAAGCACCGGTTTCTTCTGCTTACCCAGCTCTTTTAAGAGCGAGTAGTTAAACATATTACGAGCGCCAACTTGAAACATATCGACGAAATCATAGACCTCTTCGATTTGCTCCGTGTCGGTAATCTCCGAAACAAGACCCATGTTCGTTTCTTTTAAGACTTCACGAACAAAATCAAATGAGCTTTCGCCCAAGCCTTGAAAGGTCTTCGAAGAAGTGCGCATCTTCCAAATACCCCCGCGGAGCAAGCACGCCCCATTGGTTTTCACTGTCTGGGCTGTATCTAGAAACTGTTTTTTACTCTCGATGGAACACGGGCCTGCAATGACCGAGAAGCTTTCTCCGCCGACTTCCACGGCTCCATAAGCTGTTTTGATTGTCACAACACGTGTTGAGGGGTTCATATAATTAAGTATCGGTAAATATTAGCGTTGCCTCAAGCACTCTCTCACTGAAACAAACAAAGTTGATGTTGCCGGGTACTTTCCGAATTGTGGAAGCTCGCACTAGGTCTAGCGCCCTCTCATTTTTGCACTGGTTATTCACGCGGAGGAGTATAATAATTATTAAACAATAGAGGGGATTATGAGCAAAAACGATGCTGCACTGGCCTTACAAGAACTGAGAAATCAGATCGACCAGATAGACAATCAAATTGCCGAAGCCCTGAATAAACGTGCTGCCATCGTCGAAGAAGTTTGGACGTTGAAACAACAAAACCAATTCCCCTTCATTGACCAAGGCAGAGAAAATGCCATCTTCGCTCGAGTTCGCTCGCTCGCTAAAGAGCCTCTGATGGCGGATTCGATGCAAAACATCTTCCAATGCATTCTCAACGAAGTCCGACCAAGAATTAAGAGCGCAAAAGCAAAATCAGGATAAAAAGTGGCCGCTAAAAACGTAAAGAAAAAAACACCCTTCGAAGTTGAACCTGGCTTCTACTTAGAAGACAACCGCAATCAGCGCGCTGTCGTCCCCGTCACAAAAGAAACTCTTGAAGCAAAGCACGCAGCCATCATGCCTGAATGGCTTGTCGAAGGAAAAAGTGTGCTCGACTTAGGATGCTGCCTGGCGGCGACAGGGCATTGGTGTCTTTCTTACGGCGCTAAAAAGTACACCGGTGTGGAACTTCAGCCTGAGTATGCTAAGAAAGCCAAAGAACTTCTTGGTAAGCATTGGTCGAAGGATCAGTTTGAAATCGTCCAATCTGAAATCTCTGATTTTCTCGCTGAAGTCAAAAAAGGTGAATACGACATCGTAATGATGGCCGGTGTTCTTTATGTCTTTCTCGATTATTTTTCGGTTCTTGAGAAAATGACATACGCCTCGAAAGAATGGGTTTTGCTTGAATCCATTATGCCACAAAAGAATTTAGATCCTGAAACTCCTTACGTTGAATTCGTGAGCAAACAAACAATCACTTTACCGAACGGCCAAGAACGTGCCCGAGGTATCGGCAGTCGTGTTAGCCCCGGCGGTCTAAAGATGGTGATGGAGCACTTTGGTTTTACAAGCCAAGAAGGTGTTATTACTCCGGCGGCAGTAAAAGGAACTCACGACGCTTTCAATGAAGTGATTCCCGGCTGGAAATCTCCGGTTCGTTTCATGATGCGCTTTCAAAAAGGCGGCGCTAAAGTCGCCGACCTCGCTGAAGAACTTAAAACTGGCAAGTTCAAGCAGCCGAAAGCTGGATTTGACGAGTATAAACCAGGTACGAAATTGAAGGCCGGCTCTTGGCAGTTTAACGATAAGGTAGCGGATGAGTTTGAGAATATCGCTCTGACTTCGATCCCACGCTATAAAGAAGTCATCGGCATGTGCGTCGAGATTGCGACCAAGGCTTATCCGGATAAGAAATGCCGCATTCTTGATGTGGGTTCTGCTATTGGAAAAACCATGGATGAATTCCATAAGAGCGGTTTCACAGATGTTTGGGGTGTTGAAAAGTCCGAGGCCATGATCAAGGGATCTAAATATAGCGATCATGTTATTCACTCTGACACTTTCCCTCGTGGACAAAAGCCATTCCACATTGTTTGCGCGAATTGGACTCTTCATTTCGTCAAAGAGCGTAAGGCCTATTTGGAAGATATCTACAATGGTCTTGAGAAAGAGGGCTTCCTCATTCTGTCTGATAAAACTCAGGGAAATCCGTTCCTTCTCGATCTGTATCATGATTTTAAGCGCCGGAATGGTTTGACCGAACAGCAGATTGCAGACAAAGCGGAATCTATCAAAGGTGTCCTCGAGCCTTATCCTTTGAATTGGTATTTGACCGAGTTGAAAAACATCGGTTTTAGCGAAGTTCACGTGATCAATGCTTACTATCACTTCACGACCTTTTTGGCGCGTAAGTAGTTTTATATTGATCGCTAAATTTGTTTTTGAGACAGTTTATATCTATGGAAGAAGCTGAGGTTAGAGTCTCACGTAGAAGTCTTTGTATCTTGTGGCATTTGAAATCAAAAAGAATTCTCTGCGTAACTCAATACACTAGTACCGCTCAAGCACTGATGTCTTCAGAAATGGAGATGGGTTTTAATATTATCTCCGGAGCAAAACCTATTCTTCACTCCAAAGATACAGTGGGATATTTGAGAAGTATTCCGCCGGAAGAGCTGCCGAACTATCTTTTTCATCGTCAATCCGGAGCTGTCGTAAAAATTAAAAATCCAAAACCCATAACGGAAAAGCAGAAAAACACCTGCATTCTGCTTGCAGGGCGCGCTCGTTATCTCCGCCGCGTAACTCGTGTGGTTAGTCAGGCTCGTAAGCGCGTGGCACCTTCAGAACTCTATGGGGAGCTCGTTGACTATATTCGCCGCGAACAAGCGTTGAAGTTTCGCGCATCTGGATACAATGAGGATCTCATTCAAGAATGTCTCTTTGTGTTTCAGTATGCTCAAGTGAAAAAGATCACTCCTCGGGCTGCGGCTGATGAGGTTATCTTCCGCTTTAGTTTATTTCAAGCTGACTTGTGGAAAACGGAAGAGGTGAAGCTGAAGTATTACGACCTCTTTGCCAATGCCGCAAATTTAGAAGACCTTCATGATATTTTTCAAGATTTCATCAGGGAGTATTATTTAAATTCCCATGTCTAAGAATATCTTTATCTATAATCCCATGCTCATTACTAAGAAAAAGTTGCAGGATCTGCCGGGGATCCGGGCTTTCCGGCAGGCGTTTAATCTCTTTAATGAGAACGTCGTCTTGATTGATCGCACTCACACCATTCAAGTGCCGGTAAATGTCGCGGTCCACGCCCCTATTCCAGAGTTTCGTAAGATTGATAAATCTTACGAGCAAATTTGTGATGAACGCGCACAAGAGCTTCTTCGCCGTTCTGACGAGCATGATCTGCCGATTAATGTTTTCTATTCCGGTGGCATTGATTCAACACTTGTGATGGTTTCTCTTTTAAAAAATGCGACGGAAGAACAGAAAAATCGTATCTGTGCTTTTATGTCCCAAGAATCAATTAACGAGAACCCAGCCTTCTACCGCGATCATCTCCGTGGCAAAGTAAAACTCGAAGCTGCTGCAGTTTATCCTTACGCACTCTCTAAACGAGCTCTCTTTGTTGGCGGCGAGTACAATGATCAAATCTTTGGTTCAGCCCTATTTAAAGACTTCCTAGATGTGCATGGCGAAGAAGCCCTTGCGAAGAAATATAGTCGCAATCAAATGGCACAGATGTTTGGCAGAAAGTGGCATAATGATGCCGTGATCTCTTGGTACATGGATCTTTTTGAAAAGGTTCGTGCTGCGGCTCCGTGCCCGGTTGAATCCAACGCGGATTTCTTATGGTGGATTAATTTTTCTTTGAAGTGGCAATCGGTCTATTTCCGAATGCTGACCTACGCTTCAGATTTTGTTGTTCACAATATTGACCGTGATTTCATCGATAACTATTTCTTTCACTTCTATGGCACCGATGATTTCCAGCTCTGGTCCATGGGAAATCCTGACAAGCGCGTTGTCACCAAATGGGAATCTTATAAGCAAGAAGCGAAAGATGTGATTTATCGCTTCAATAAAGATTCAGACTATCGTGATTTTAAAACCAAGAACGGTTCGCTTGCTTGGGTCATTATGCATCAGATTCAAAAGAACTTTATTGATGATCAGATGCATATGTATATGACTCTGCCGCGCACAGATTGGTTTAATCCTAATAATAGCTTTAAGGACGCTCCATTCTAAAATATGGAAAAACTCTTAAATCTAAGCTTTAAAACTGGCCGAAGTCTTAAGAGTATAATCTCTCAAGAGGATCTTTTATTCGATCCCTTTGATAAAGCGATCAGCCGCCTTAAGTACAAGCCAGATTTTTTTAACTACGATCTTCAATCGGAAACAGTGGCTAGTATTCAAGAGATTGGTAAAGCAAAGACGTGGGAAGAATGCTGTGCCGAAAGAGCTTTGAATCTGTTGAAACTTGATTATGAAAACTATTGGTTCGCCTACAGCGGCGGCATCGATAGCACCGGAATGCTCACTTCGATTCTGAAATTCTGGCCGGCAAAAGAACTTTCTCGCGTGTCCGTTGTGCTCACTCACCACTCTGTCGAAGAAAATCCGTTCTTCTTTGATAAGTATGTTGTGAAGTTCAATCTTATTAATACTCTTCGCCCGCTTTCGAAAATGCTGCTCAAGGGTCATACCCTGATGGTGACGGGTGAACTGGGCGATCAACTCTTTGGCTCGGACATTCTGGGTGCCGGTAGTCGCCAGTATGGGGATGAAGTTCTTTTTAAAAACTATAAAGACGTGGCTCCACAGATCATCGAAGCATACATCGGCACCAAGGGACCTGGAAAAAGTATTTTTGAGCACTTTCATCCGATTGTTGAGGAATCTCCTTTTCCGATTAAAACGGCCCACGACTTTTTCTGGTGGCTGAACTTCTCGCAGAAATGGCAGCACGTGAAATTTCGTTTTATCGAGAGCACGAGTTGGGACTTGAAGGCTAAATATGGCAGTCATATCCAGCACTTCTACGATAGCCCGAGCTTCCAGAACTGGAGCTTACAGAATCATGATCTGAAAATCCGCAATACTTGGCAGTCTTATAAATTCACGGCGAAAGAATACATCGCAGATTTTTCGAAAGACCCGGGCCAGTTGAATCTAACGAAGATTCAAAGCCTGGAGAAAACCTATGTCATTGATGAAAAACGTATTGGCGTAGATTCAAACTACAAACCGATTCAAACTTTTGAGGAGCTCAAGCACTATGTCAGATAGAGTGAAGCTCTTCATTTATACAGATGCTAAAACCCACCGCGTGCTCTTTACGAAGCGAAGTACGAAGTTTAACTTCTTGGTAGGCATCCAGGGCGTTTATGTGCATATACTTAGTTCCCGGCTTGAGCTGCCCGAAATTAAACCGTTAACTCAGACTTATCAGCCGAAAGCGGGGCTTAAAAAGGCCTCCTCGAAACTGAGTAAGCCAGAGCAAGAACGTCTTGGTGTTTTGCGCAGAAAGGTCGAGATCGTTATCTTAGTGCTGACGAGCCTCTATATTATGCGTGATGAGATTAAGGCAAGCTTCACGAAAAGTGTTTTGGAGAACACTCCGATAAGTTCAGGCAGCTTCAAAAAGTACTGGCTCTTTGTAGCCGAGGAAAAGAAGCTATTATTTGCGCGGCTTCAAAAGTTCAGAAAAAATTTTTCTACGGCGGTCAATGCTGCAGAAACCCTCGACCAGGTGGATGCTCTTTATGAGCATATGCGTTTTAATGTAAATCTTGGGGTTTACTCGGTGATGAATAGAGAGAGAAAGGGCCTCCATGGCACAAAAAGTTAACATTGAGCTCTTAAAGAAGGCCATATTGGAAGTAAACCCGCGTGTGCGTACGATGAACTTCACCGCACAAACGGACCTCTTTGAAGAGGGAATTCTCGATTCATATTCGGTGATTCAGCTGGTGAATACCTTTGAGGAACGATTTGGCATCGTCTTCGACTATGGAGACCTAAAGGCGGCCTATTTTAGAAACCTCATGAGCCTGATGGGCATCCTTACGACAAAGTATAAAGTCGAAGAGGGCAAGAATCTGCCCGGCACCGGAAAGAAGAAGGCGGCCAAAAATGCGGGCGCCGCCAAGAAAGCAAAAAAGAAAACCTAAAATTTAGTGAACGTTCGATTCAACATCGGATGAGAATCATCTGTCGGCCCGGTATCTGAATCCGGATGGAAGGCGATGATTTTCAATTTGCTGTCGAAAGAATTGAACGAGTGAACCAAACCTTCTGGCAAATAGAAGGCCATGCCTGGCTTCAGAGGAAGTTTCTGATTCGGCATCACGCACTCCCCTTCACCTTCAAAGACGACCCCGAGACGAATCGTCGGATGAATGTGCGGCGTTTGAATCACTTTTGGTGGGAACACTAAAAGATTGAAAACCGGATCCCCCATACGTGGCGGCGGAATAATGATCGTCGTATTCGAGTTATCGATATAGCAGAGACGGCCGCTATCTTCGACGGGGCCACCGACATGGAGAAGCCCGCGATATCCGACGCGCTCGATGACGATGATTTCACCGTCGCCTTTGATGTGGAGTGGACCCGGCGCAGAGAAGTACATGCCGCCCTGAAGAGTGACGTAGTGTTGGCCTTGGCGCTGGAGTTCATATTTTCCATTGAGAACGAACCCAAAGTAGGTGCTTGTCGGGAGCGAAAAATTCTCATCACAACGCCCGAAGCCTTTTAAGACACTCGGATACATAGTGGCAGACGCATCTAAAACACATCCTTCTTTAACCATCTTGTAAATCATAGTCGCTCCCCTACTATCTAAAAAACTATCTCGCTAAAATCCGCTGCAGTCATTGCCCAACGCTCATAAGCAGACTAAGGACCTAGATTGGTTTAGCTCTTTTTGCCTTTTTAGGCGCATTTTTTGACTTCTGCGCCTCTATTTTAAGCTTTTCTTCATTCTCTTTTTTATTTTTTTCCATAACCAAATAGCTCGAAATCATCGGCTTAATAATTTGAAAGCTTTTATTGATCCCAGACGAGTTCAATATGTTGCGAGATCCACTTACAAGATTATCTGAACGCAAAAGTTGAAAAAACTCAGCGGGAAGCAGTTGGTAATTTAAACCAGAATAAGACAAGTAATCTTTAATCTTTTCTTTACCAACATTCGCCCCTTGGAAGAACATTTGTGCTAGAGAAGAATTTAAAGCATTATCCGAAAATATCTCGCGGCTATATTTAGTTCTTTCCGGAGAGATAAGAAAAATAATTTTTTCCTTATCCTTTAACAAAAATTTTAAGACTTGATACGGAGTAAAACTTATATCTAGATAGAACTCTGTTTCGTCAGAAGAAGAGTCTTCATTCTTCCAGTGTTTATTCAAACGATTCTGAATAAATATGGCTCTTTTTATCGGCATTATAAAAGAGAAATTAGGCAAAAGTGTTCTAGACCAACCCGGTTGATATTTCAAAATTTCATCTTCAGAGAAAAAATCTCGAGTCAGCGCTTTATTAGGTAGGTTTTTGCTTAGCAAAATCTCCTCAAAATCCTTAGCAAGAAGCCGCGATGACTCAATATAAAAAATATAATCCGGCTGTGCGGTCTTTAGCTCTTCTTGAAGAGAATAGTACTGACTGAGAGCAAATCCTTTTCCAGTTTTTATTTCAACTTTTACCGGCTCTGCAAGAGAGTTCTGTAAATAGGACTCTAAATTTTCAATTCCAGCTTTTAGCTCGGGGCTCTCTGTGCTCCAAATTTCAGGCGCAACAATCCATACCAATGATTGATGATCTGCATGAGCCTGAAAACAAAGAAAAATTATCGAAAAGAATATGTATTTCAATATAGCTCCCCAGATTTGACCGCGCGATTTAACTTATACAGCTCAGGGTGAAATAAGACCTTCTGTGCCCAATCTTTCATGCCCATACGATACCAGTAAATATTCTTATACCCTTTCGATTTTAAGTAAATAGCTGCCTTCAGAGGGCGCCAGTCGTATTCATTCTCGCCAACAAGGATGATATTCTTATTTGCACCAATCTGAATCTTTCCCTTATAACCTTCTTTATGCGAAACAAGGCCTTCGGCAGTTATAGAAGATCGGTACAATGGCATTGATAAAGCATTTCTTTTCTCTGGAAAACCCATTGGCTTGGCACCAACTAAAGAAAATCTCTTCTCAGAACGAACATCTATCACCTCATTGTGCTTTTTATCTTGTATCATTTCCCGAACTTGGGAGGCCTCGAGAATCGGGGCCACTGGAGGCTTTTCAGGAGTTAAACATGGTTGTGCCTTTTTACCATACTCAGACATTCCCCCCGGAAACCAAGAAATATTCTTATAACCCATTGACGTTAAGAGAGTAATAGTGTTGTAGGCGGAGTACTCTCCAGGGCATCCTGAAATAATACTTATTGGCTCACTTTTATTCTTTGGTAGAGTATTTTTACTAAATCTGATTTTGAGCTTAGACATTTCCTCAGGAGATAAAATCTCAGATGCTATTCTCGTGTAGTCTATATACTCAAGAACATTCGCATACTTTAGGGGACCTTTCTTTTTCAATGCCGCAGGTCTAATATCGTAAGCATGATTATTTTTTACTTCGTCGACGAACTGCTTTTTCTTCAATGACTTCGCCGCGGGGTGAAACCTCGGACTACCACCCGTTTTCAAGCTGTCAGTTAATTTATCCGCCAAAACTGTGACTGCGATTATTGGTACTGAGTCTATTTCAGAAGCTTTCTTTCCAGTAAAATCTACCACTCGTTTCCTGAAATTGTTCATTTCCTTTTCAGTTGTCTTCGTTACTTCTCTTTTTTTATATTCAGAAAAATTGATATTTTCGACTTTTTGAACTTTAACCGTTCCTCGTGGAGCACGCCAGTAGACAAATCCATCACCATTCTTTGTTTCAAATAAGTTTATTTTTTGATTAGGTAAAAAGCATTTTTCTGTATCTACAAAATAGAGGGTCTCAGGCTTATTTTGAACGACCTTCCAAAATTTCACACTATTCATGTGAATACTCTTTTCAGCATTAGCAGCCGTACACTTCGACGGCGCCGCAGCACTCTTTTTATCAGCGGCGATAGCAAAGTTAAGAGAGGATGCAGTCACCATCATTATGGCGAAGATATACCGCATAAAATTTATTTCCATTGAACAAGTCCCCCTGAAGTATCTAACGAATAAGTCATTTCCCCATTTTCGAACCAAGGGACAGAGCTTAGGCGATCACCAAGATTAATTCGTCGTAAAATATCGCCTTTTTTTGAATTGAAAATGCAAAGCTCCCGCTCAAAGCAGCCGGCAACCAGCTCTTCCTCAGGCTTAACTCCATCTTTAACTAATAACACAGGACTGGAGAAAAAAACTCCGCTCCCCTGATGCCGCCACATTTCTCTCCCGTTAGAAAAATTAAATGCAACAGTTCTGCCTGAAGATGTACTAATATACACAGCATCTTCTTTCTTAGACCACGTAGGAGAGCTTTGACAGGATCCCTCTAACGGGGAATTCCACAAAAGGTCTCCAGTTGAGGCCTTTAGCTTATAAATATTTTTGTCCCATGAACAAAAAGTAACTGAATCTCCAACAACCATGGGTGTTCCTTTAACGGCAAGACCCGTTGCATATTTCCAAACGATTTTTCCAGTTAAAGAGTCTATGGCATTTATATATCCATTATTGCTTCCTACAAAAATCAAACTTCCATCTTCCGATAAAGCCGGAGAAGAATGCGCCTGCTCTCCTAACATCGAACTTTTCCACAGCATTTTTCCCGTCTTCGCATCAATCTTCGTCACAAATCCATCTGGAGGAGAGAATGTCTCTACAGAAACAAAAATAGCGCCATTACTATAGAGTGGCGAAGAACCGATTGTTTGTCCCAATGGCAAAAGCCAATTTGGTTTTCCATTGCCCTTATTTGCGGAGTACAAAATTCCATCATAGTCACCCCAAAATACTGATTCGCCGACTATCATGGCAGTTCCATGGACTCCTCGGTTAGCTGACATTACCCAGCGCCAAACTTCACGGCCTGTCAAATCCATTGCCGAAAAGAATCCTTGGTCAGACCCGGCATAGATCATTTTACCGTCAGATATCGGTGAGCTCTTACTAGCGCTATGACGAGAGTCATTCCAATTTGGTTTTCTCCAAATCGGCCTACTCATCGGGTGAATAAGTTCTTTTGTCTCTACAACACCCGTCCTTTGTGGATTTTCACGATACATTGCCGGGGAATTATTAGGATCTAATTTTGATTCTTGATATTTCCAAGGCGAAATCTCTACTTCACTTTCAACGCTCTTCTTAATCCAAGAATTTGCCCAAAACGGATTAAAATGAGGTTCTTTCTTACAAACATCATTTATATCAACGATGGGTTGGAAATTTTGTTCACTACTCAATCTTGACTGCATGTGAATATCCACTACAGCAAAATCGTTATTCTTCTGGTAGTCCTCGCACAAGCGCCGCGCGAATTCTAGATACACATAGGGCTCGCAGCGTATACGCGTACCAAAACTCTCAAGATTCAACTGCATCTGAACATAATGTCCCATGCCTCGGTCGACCACAAAGGTGTGCCGGCAAACCGCCCGCGCATCAAACATATTGAGTGAGACAAGTCGACCTTCGCCAGTAAGAGCTGACTTTCCAGGTAAAATGAGTGGATAAATCTGCGCTAAAATGAAAAGCAACGAGAGAGTTCGGTGAGGCTTGTAACGCCATACACTTATAATGCTTGGCATGTCCGCGTGTTCTTTAGACATCAAAATGAAGATACTCAAAATGCAAAACATCACTGCAGGATAAAAAAGCCCCACGATTTGTATCGAGTAAATATGAAAGACAAAAAACTGAAATAGCGCAAATTTCTGCCAAAAACGGTGACGGCTTAACAATAGAGAGGAAAAACCTAGCTCCAAAACAATAACATAGATAGTAGCCATTTGAATTGGTATCCATTTCAAAGGGCCAATATCGCCATATAACGCACTTCCCGAAATCCACTCACTATTTAATTTTAGCAGACCAGCACCTAAATAGATTAGGACAATTGAAATAGGAATCAGCTGTATCTTTCTTGGAACTAAGAGAAATAAGAGAATAAAAATAAAATGTATATAGTGAAAATTACCCATCAGACGGTAATCTTGGACATAGATGAAAATTTTAAAAAGCAGTACAAAATAAGAGTAGGAGTACGCTAGAGAAATAGATTTGCGTAGCCAAAGGACCGAGCCAATAGCGCCTATAATAAAATAAAAGACAAGAATCCAACGCCAAAGAATCGGATTACCAAATCGATAGCTCTCACAAAATTGTAAAAAAGGCTGGCAAACTCCCGGAGTCGCCTTGCTAATGTAATTATAGACTTCACCAACAAAGAACCAGTAAGAAAAAGTAAAAAAATGAATAAGCGATAGAAGAAATCCGTATTTTCGCAAAACTGGCGAATTTTGGATTTCCTCTCTATTTTCTTGGAAAAAGAGTTTACCTTTTGCTAGCAAACCAAACGTCAATCACTTCACCCTTAGTTCTTTTGCCATTTCTGACCATATTGAAAGATGACCGTTCTCTTAATTCCGCACGATTGCCAATTCCCATAGCAGCGCTTTTTTCATAGCGTAGAGAAATTGATTCCACGCCAGCCTCTTTTAGAGAGACTAAATCTTTTTTAAGCGTCTTACCTGTACCCGTAGAATCACGCCATAATTTCAATTTCGGATATATTGAGTCTTTGGCATCGATAACCCCATCACCATTTTCATCAAATGCTGCTAGCATCTCGAAACCATTCATTGAGCTATCTTCACTTCCGAACATCTCCGTAACGTCATTAATAATTCCGTCACCGTTTCTATCAAGAACCAAGAATGCAGCATTCAGCTCTGGTTCTGGCCAATAGGTTTGATCTGCGTAGCTGCTCATTTTAAAATTCACATAACGATTAAATTGCGGCTCTTGATGATCAAAGAACAACATGAGGGGGGAGAAAAATCCTCCGCAGAAATCAACCTGTCCCGGGAAAGAGGCATTGATATTTAAAACTCTCATATCACTAGACCAGGTCGCTTCCCAATTCGCAGAAAGAGGTCCGTCCTTACCCATAAATCTCTGAACATCACTTGGTGTATTTGTGTAGTTATGAGGGTTAGGAATCGGATTAACAATACTTTCTTGTGTCTTAATTTGTTCCCACCAAGCAAATCGAGGCTGTCCCCAGCCGGCGTCGGTGTTCGCATCCGGACCTTGCAGTAAAGGAACTGCTACAGCAACAGGTGCCCCTTGGTCATTTATAGTTCCGCCACCGCCATCACCGCCGCCATCACCTCCATCACCACCCGCGTATGATTTTTCAGTAGCCCCCCAAGATATCCATTTTAGAGGAGTCATGAATGACGATAATGCCGTTTGTATTTTCCAAGGTTTAATTTTTTGCTCTTCTTCGAGCTTAACCAGTTTTACTTGCCCCACGACGCTGTAAACATCCTGAATAATTTGAACTTCACTAATAAGCGATGAAAAATCAGCATTAGTATAAGAGGTGCCGTTGAACGAAAGCCCCGTGGTTAAATTCGGCGGAGCATTGAAAATAATAGTATTTCCGTAAGCGCTTGTTATAGACGGTTGTCGATTTGCGGGCTCATACGGCCAATCTCGACTATCAGGCGATTTATCCACATAGAACATCCCACCATTTACGATTGCTAAAGGTGCCGGAGAAGGGACCATTGTACTATAATTTGTGTTCATAACCATCCATCCTGGGAAGACTACTGAAAAAGTCCCACCAGATCTGAAGGCCATGCTGAACTTTACGCTGCTTGCAGGAGAAACTGGATTCGCGACACTTCGCAAGTTCGTTCCAAAACAAGAAACATTCATTCTCACCTGAAAGCCAACGGAGGCATCTGCAAAAGAACTCGCTTGATCTGTAAAAATCATTGTATCGGTCGCTCTTCCAGCCTGACTTGGTCGGACCAGGACCTGAGCTCCATAAACCGGAACTGACGCTGCCAATAAAATGCTCAAGAATATTCTTTTATTCATTTTATTTCCCCAAGCGCTGTTGCGCAGTTTGCGGCGTTACATCAATTGTTATTGTAGGGTCACTGATATTAGGGCGAGCAAAAACCACTTGGATAATTCGGTCTGCAATAAGCACAGGAGTACTATAGGCTGCGCCATTCCAGGTACTATAATATAGATCTCCAGCGTCATTACCATAATTCATCACTGTGTTTGGCTTTAACTCATAACGAATGAGTCGAACTGAGCGAGCTAAAATTGGCGGAATCCCGCCACCTGCGGGTGGTATGGTCTTCAAGTAATTGTCGAAATCTGTAATTGCTATCGCATTATTCTGTGCATTTCTAAAAGAAACCAGTCCGCCAAAATCCTCAGTACTACAGCTAGAACCAGGAACATTCGTACATCTCAAAAAATAGCTAGTAGAATTTGGAGTTACAGTTGTTGCAGCCCCGACATTCCTCATTGTAGAGGGAATGTATACTTCCAATACCTGCGTCGCCTTTACTAAAAAATTCGGATTCAACGCATTGATAAAATTTCTGAATTTATCCCAATTCAAAGGAATATTCGAAGATGAGCCTAGAGAAATATTATAGAATTTCGTTGGGTCTAAAAAAATGACTTCTGGATAACCATTCTGAACTTGAGCTGTCGTACTTTCGCTCAAAAGGGCTGTGAAAACAGTTTTTCCACCAGTAAGATTCATGGTTAATTTGCGAGTCAGCCCCAGGCTACTAGATGTTGCAGCCAAATCACGATTCAAATCGAAAAACTTTTGATTGGTATCGTCTAGCATCGGTAAATTATTGAATGAAGGAGCCGCATTTTTTAAATGCATCCACATGTAGCGCTCAGCTAATGACTGTGTTGTTTGAGAATCTGCTTTAACACGGATTCTATTTTCCATAACTCGCATGTATTGCATCACGTCCATAAACGCGAGCAAGACCATACCTCCCAAGGCAATGGCTATACAAAGCTCCGTTAAAGAAAACCCTCTGTTATTTTTCATAACTACCTAGTTCGTGTTAATTAAAAAGTAGTAGTAGTTGTCCTGCAAATCGAGATCTTTAGGATCTTTTTTTAAATGGACAACACGTATTGTTCCTTCAAACATCCCAGAAAGACTCTGTGACGGTAAAATGGTATATGTAATTAGACCGTCACAAAATGAATCCGTTGGTAAATCAGTTCCATTGAGCGTAGCCGTCGCCGCCGGATTAGTTGGATCGCACTTAGGCGGGTTACCGGCATTTCCCATATACATAATAGTCCCGCTATATCCGTAAGGAAAACTTGCCAAGAAACTCTGGCTATTACCTGCATTAATATTAAAGTTTTTCTGATAAACTGCAGGCTCGCCTTTGATGGTCTCAATTAATTGGGAAACAACCTGATACTCAGAGCTAGTTCGCACTGTTTTACTATCAGTTTTAAACAGCTGAACACTTCCATCGACAATCATATAAAATACCAGCACGAGAAGTGCCATTGCCAACAAGTTCTCAATTACTGTCTGACCATGGTTGTTTTTTATGAGATGTCTCATTGCAACTCACTCGTCCTACTGATTTCATTCAGTATGTAATTTATGGGATGCTTTTGGCATTGAACCATGGTGTTACCAGCAACCACGCCGCAATCAGGGTTCACTGCGGTCCATGTGAACGGATTCGCTTTATCTCTTAAAGAAACCACACTGCATTTACGGAAAGAGTCATACTGAGTATTGGAAAGAGTCGGCCACCAAATCGGGAAAGGCAAAGGTGTCGTGCATGGGCTACCATCTTTATTTCGCAAAACCCCTTGGGCTGCTAAATCACTTGAAGCTTGCGGATGATAAATGCTCCTAAAAGTGATTCCATTTGAAATGGCACTGGGATCAATAAACGCTTTATTAACGATGAAGGTTCCAATCATCAACAATGGTTGCGTTCTAGCTTGAATAATCAATTGATCACAAGTCAAAAAGCCCGATGCGACCGTAGTAGTGCTAGGCACTATACATTGATTGACAATCGAATTTACAGAAAAAGTCCCATTCACCAAGGTTACAGGAGTTCCTGGATTAACTGGAATGCTATTATAAGCCCCATCAGGACTTGTTGGCATTGGGTTAGGAGCGAAATGCCACGAGTGCCGTGTCGTCGTCACAAAAGGGCTATTCCATCCAATCGACTTAAACGCAATACCATTCGACCCGCCAGAGTTAGAAAGACAACTATCCACTAAAGACTGATAATCCTGGCCTTCGTCTGGCAAAACAGGAAACGGAATATCCGTAGGAGCATAAACCAAAGGCGCCGTTGGAATTGGCGTCGGTGCCGGGTTTGGAGCTGCAGGAGGCGGGGCCGGAGGAGGTGGGGGATAGCCCGCTGGGACATTTGCAGCAGGTGGCTGCAACCTATCATAAATTGCTGAAGCGGTCGGCATCGGATTACCAGACGCATCTACTCTGACAAGAGTTCCCGCAGAACTTGTCGAGCCGCCTTGAAGTTGAAAGTGCAACCAACCTTCCATTGAGTGACCAATTCTCAAGGAGTCAAACGAAGTATCACCCGGATAACGACGATCACGTCCCGCAAACACTCCAAGGTCGAAAGCCTTCATATAGAGCGAAAAATTTTGCACTGTTTCGGGAGGATATTTTGCTAAGGGGGCTCGTACACGCAACTCAAAGAGCTGCATCTGCATCGCACGCGTGGTATCTCCACCATAGTACACAGGCAGCATTTCAATTTCTATTCTACCACCGTATGAACCTGACGGTTGTTTAATAGTCACCCGTGCATTTGGCCGGAGAGTAAACTCTTCTGTGATGTTATTAGGGCCACCGATATAAGCTGGGCCTCCTAACGACCCTCCACCCGCAGGACCCGAGTCGTAGCGGAAGTACATAGTTGCCTGACCATTCAATCTACTACCACTTGTTGTTCCGGTAATGATGTCAGTCAGGAATGCTCGTCCACCGGAACCATATGGAAAATACGGCCGCAATTCTTGATGAACAAATAAGTTTCCTTGAGTAAGCCCAACGTAATATCGCAACTCATTCGCTTGAAGTGGTGGCAATGGCTTGATGACCAAATCTGACTGATTGGTGTATCTTAATTTGTAAAAAACATTATTAACCCCAATGCAACGATCTGAGCCTACCATCGCATTTATTGGAGGAGCTGTCGCATTATATCCGGCAAGAACATCTAATCCTTGATCACGAATACCATCAACATCGACTCCTTTTTTAAATCCACCAAAGTTCGGAAGCACAGAATAGAGATAGCTCGACATATTCCCATCATTTGGTGCTGAAAAAGGGGAACCTCCTCGCATCAGACGGCCGCCGGTATTGCCGTTAGACCCACCTAAAATCACACGATTGGTAAAATTAACACTGGTATAGTTGGCAACTGGGTTAGGGATATGAATATCCCCATTTACAAAAACCGGACTTTCGAAAGTAATTCCGGCGCCACCAGTTCCGGTTGGAATCCCAATATCACCGTTCGATCCACCAAGTCCTGGAACTGTTCCATTTAAATACAAGTCACGAGGCACGATTAAAGAAAAGTAGTTAAGCTCACGCGGAGTCACCATCACACGACTGGTTGCTGTAATTGAAGAAAGGTTTCTAAAGATCACACTGCCGGACATCAATGTAACTTTGATATCTAAGAAAACTTCACGTCCACGACGAGGAATATTTGAGTCATTAACTCTTTTAACTGTAATCCCGATTTGAGAGACTGCCTTACCGGTCTTATCAAGATTCTTAACAATGTTGAGCAAAGGATGACCAGTAACGATCTCACTGACATTAACAATGGTATTAATTTGCTCTGATACGATACCCGCAGAAGTGAATGAAGGATCACCCGCGTTCAAGTCACGAAGAGCGGTAATGGCACTTGTATCCAGCGTTAAGCGCTCAAGACTCATTGGATTTTTAATATTGCAATTGGAATCGCGGGTCCAACTGGAGGTCATGCACCAGCGATTCTTGATTGCATAGTTGGTGTAATCAATCACACCATCCATGACCGCTGAATAAGAAACCATATTACGATTAATGAGTGTTTGCTGTTTGGAGATCAGAACCAATTCAATCAAAGAAAAAAACAAGGCGGCCGCGACGGGGGCGGCGATCATGACGAGGAGGAGTACGGAGCCTTTGTTGTTCCGGCCGAGACCGAACCAACGACGGCGAGTCGCTTTCATCTTAGGGCTGTTTACTCTGGACACGTGAGCCTTCCCCAGCAGCGCCCCAAAAACTACCACGAGAGTTACAGTCGCTTGAATTACTTCAGAAATATACGGGCCGCTGATTTTTCAATACGTTCTTCAACACACCCTTAATTATATTGTAAGCAGACACAAATGTGTCAAATCGCTCCCAGTATTTCCCAACTTGAGATGGACCTAGTGCTAGTGTTCACAAAAAAACAAAGCGAAACGAAGAACATTTCCACAATGTTGTCTCTCTCAAGGTCTATAAACTATGGAAGATACTGATTTTTTTCGAACAGTACGGCAGTGGCGTTTCTAAAGCTTGCGCAACAGCTCTTCACGCTTCTGATTGTATTCTGCCTCTGTGAGGATGCCTTTTTGAAACAGCTCATAAAGCCCTGCCAGGTCCGCCGCTGCTGGAGCGGGTTTGGAGTCTGGTCCAGAAGTTGGAGCGCCCGCAGATCCACCACCAGAGCGGTTTTCGGGGACTTTATCAGTCATACCAAGCACCGCCAAAACTTGGTGATACCATGCTTGGAAAAAATTAACGTTCTTCACATCGCCGCGAACCACGAGGGTTTCCGCAGCCAAATCATGCAACGTCTGCTTTTTCTCTGTGAAAAGCATCATCAAAAAACCAAAACACAAAAGCAAACCACTCACAATGCGAACCAAATAACGAATGAAAGCTTTTTTGAAAGTAATGCGTTCGCCATTCATATTTACAACACGCATGTCGAGCAAAGCTTTGCCGGGAGTTGCTTGCAATTCTGAAGCTTCAAAAAACGGAGTGTACAAAAGCGCCAGCAAAATATCCAAACCCACGGAGTACAAACCGATCACTTTGAAAAGCAAGCCCAAGATGGCGATAAAAAAACCATCGATGATGATGGCGCCGAAGCGTCTCCAGAAACCTGCGTACTCAGTCGTTGCGATTGCGTAATTCATAAGTTCTCCTCAAATGCGAACCTATTTAAATCAAAATTCCTAAAGAGAGTCCAGACGAATCCATGTTGCCACGGAATCCAACACAGTATTCTGGGAGGACTTGTCATCCTCGAGGTAATAAATCTCCAGTGCGGCCGGATTTTCACACCAATCGTGAATCATGCCCGCACACATCTTGCACGGTTTTCGCGTAGTGTAGAGCTTGGCCCCTGCCGGCAACTTCAAACCTTTTTCGCGATAATATCGCTGCACCATATTTACTTCAGCGTGCAGAGTTTTATTCTTTGAATTCGAGTTTAAGCCGTAAGCGAGGATTTCCCCAGTGCTATCCACAAGCAAGCAAGCAATGTCGCGATCGTAATCATGCAAAATCTCGCCGCGAGCATTAAGTGCAGCAATCTTTTGCACCCACGCCAGTTTGGACTCCTGCTCGAGCGCCTTGATCTTCTCAAGCGGCATTTGGTTCTCAGCACTCAAAAACCGAACAGAGGCCAAAAGCGCGTCGTCACCGACCAAAACCTTCGCAAACGGAACAGGCACGCCATGATCCACGGCCACCACATCACCTTGCACCCGCTTCGCCACCACTTTGATCATCCCGTGGCACATCGCCGTTACGGGTGCCGTCGTAAAAATGCGGTTTCGCAGGATAAAAAACGAGTGATCGATATGATGGTCAAACAAGCCCTGCAGGAGTTTCACCACTGCGGAAGATGGCGCCGAAACAGCTTTTGGAAAGTAGGAATAGTACAAAACGCCCTTGTGGCTCACAAAAGCGAGCTCGAAACCCGAGCGCGCAAGCTCAAAAGCGATTTGCTGTACTAAAACTTCTTCAGACATGGGAACTAGCACTACCATATCCCCCGCTTCTTGTCTAAAACATGGCCCATGGACATGATCAAAAACCGCCTCGATAAAAACCACCGCAAACTCAAAGCCTGGGCAAACCGCCACCACATCGAGGCCTACCGCCTGTATGATCGCGATATTCCTGAGTATCCCTACATCGTCGATATCTACAAAGACCACTTCGTGGTTTACGATAAAACCGATTCGGTCGTCGACGCCGGTAAGAACTTCCTGCCGCATGTTCTTGAAGCCATCAAAGCCCTGTTTAAAACTCCTGAGGAGAAAATCGTCGTCAAGCGCCGCGCCCGCCAAGAAGGTCTCCAGCAGTACGAAAAGCTCGATCGCCGTGAAGAAACCTTCTCTGTCCGTGAAAGCCAAGCCCAGCTGTACGTGAACCTCTACGACTACCTCGATACCGGTCTTTTTTTGGATCACCGCCCAATGCGCCAGGTGGTTTTTAAAACCGCTCGCGATAAAGATTTCTTGAATCTGTTCTGTTACACGGGCGCCGTCAGCGTCTTTGCCGCTCTGGGAGGCGCTCGCAGCACCACCAGCGTCGATATGTCACAGACTTACCTCAGCTGGGCTCAGGAGAACTTCCAGCTCAATCAGATTCCCATGGAACATCATGAATTCGTAAACATGAACGCTTTAGAGTTTTTGCACAAAATGCAGGGTCAACAACGTTTTGATGTGATCTTCCTGGATCCTCCGACTTTCTCAAACTCCAAAAAGATGGAGGAGGCTTTTGAGGTCGAAAAAGACCAGGATTTCCTCGTAGAAAAGGCCATGAGCATGCTCCGCCCAGAGGGAGTTTTGTATTTTTCCAACAATAAAAGAAAATTTAAATTGTCAGAAAATATCCAGCAAAAATACCAAATCAAAGACATCACGCGAGAGTCTATTCCGCAGGATTTTCATGATCAGAAAATCCATCATTGCTTTGAAATAAAACATAAATTATAAGCCACCTATGAAATCATTAGGCCGCCATATTTTAGTTGAGTTCAGCAACTGTAACGCTCAAGTTTTGAACGACGCCCAAATCGTCGAAGAAGCTATGATTAATGCCGCAAAAATCGCGGGGGCGACAGTGATCAATTCCACGTTTCACCACTTTTCTCCGTGGGGTATTTCCGGAGTGGTTGTGATCCAGGAAAGCCATTTGGCGATCCACACATGGCCTGAATACAAATACGCAGCCGTCGACCTCTTTACTTGTGGCGAAAGCGTCGATCCATGGGTTTGCTTCGAGCACTTGAAGCAGATCTTCCAAGCCAACTACTCTGCAATGGAACTCAACCGTGGTTCTTTGCACTTGATCAAGAAATCTGAATTCGTTCCTCAGGCAACTCGTCACGAGCCAAGCCCGATCCACGATCCGCAAGTTGAACGCAGCGTTTGGTTCACGGACAAAGACGAGAACCAGGCTCTTTCACTCCGCTACAACGGCGAAGTTCTGTTCAACGAAGTTTCTCCATTCCAGCAAGTGCGTGTTTTCAAAACTCACGCTTATGGCAAGATGCTTGCGATCAATAACATGATCATGTGCACGGAGCGCGATGAATATCACTATCACGAAATGATCACTCACCCGATCATGCAAATGCATGGCAATGCGAAGAACGTTCTTGTGATCGGTGGTGGCGACGGCGGAACAATCCGCGAACTCTTCAAGTATGACGTTGAAAAAGTAACGATGGTTGAAATTGATGACGCAGTTATCCGCGCATCGAAACAGCATCTGCCAACAGTCGCGTCTGAGTTCAACAACCCGAAATTGAATCTCATTGTCGGTGACGGCATCCAGTTCGTGAAGGACGCTGCTCCAAATAGTTTTGATGTGATCATCGTGGACGGTTCTGACCCTGTGGGTCCAGCTAAGGGCCTTTTCACTGCAGAATTCTATGGCAATTGCCGTAACGCGCTTAAAGAAGGCGGTGCTTTGATCACTCAGGGCGAATCACCGATGTTCCATGAGGACACTTTCATGGAACTCAATAAGTGCTTAAAAGGCATCTTCGGCAAAGAGCAAACGCACACAATGCTCTTCCATGCGACAACTTACCCTTCTGGCATGTGGAGTCTTCAAATGGGTGTTAAAGGACACACTCACCCTGTGAAGAACTTCAACGCCGATAGAGCGCGTCAGTTCGCCTCTGCTAAAAAGCTGAAGTACTACAATCACGAATTGCATACAGCAGCATTTAGCCTCCCTACCTTCGTCAGAAATATGTTGGGAGAGAGCGTTTAAATTGGACCTCGAAAGGGGTCCTGGCTATAGTGTCTTCTTGGAAATCAATTGAGAAATAGTTAACTCAATTTTATCTCACTTCAAGGAGACACCTATGTTTAAACTACCTACACTTCCTTACGCTAAAACTGCCCTCGCCCCTTTCTTGTCTGAAGAGCAAATGACTTATCACTACGATAAGCATCACAAAGCTTACATCGACAACTTGAACAAATTCATGGAAACAGACGCTTCTCTCAAAGGTAAATCTTTGGAAGAAATCGTTTTGTCTTCAACTGGCGGCGTATTCAACAATGCAGCTCAGGCGTACAACCACACGTTCTTCTGGTTCAATATGCAACCAAACTCAACGATGAAGCCTTCTGCAACTTTGATGGCGGCGATCACTCGTGACTTCGGTGGCATGGATCAACTCAAAGAAAAGTTTGTTGATGGCGGCGTAAAAACTTTCGGTTCTGGCTGGATCTGGTTGTGCGCTGACAACTCTGGCAAATTGAGCCTTGTTTCTACTTCAAACGCTCAAGTGCCGTTTACAAACAACGGCCCACGTCCATTGATGGTGGCTGACGTTTGGGAACACGCATACTACATTGATTACAGAAACTTGCGCGCGAAATTCCTTGAGACATTCTGGAATAACGTTAACTGGGACTTCGTATCTCAAAACTTTGACTCTCAAAAAGTTCGCGAATTAACGACTTCTATGAAGGCGTAATTTTGCTATACTGATCCCACGCTGATGAAAAGGCGGACGAGAACCCTCACCACCCAGGTGGGGGTTTCTTCTTTCTGGGGCTAAGATTTAGCGACCCATTTCTTTCTAAAATTCTTGCGATCTACGGGCCACGTCACCCAAGGTGTCTTTACCGACGAAGCCAGTTTCAAATTCTCAACCACAACATTAAGATCATCCAAACACCAAAAGTCTTTGGCATGAACGTTCTTTGACTTCAGGGCGAGCTCCCCCGCTAGCGAGTAAGCCATCCCAGTCATCGGTGGGATCAAGAAGCCCATCGTTGAAAACACGCCCTGCAGACGTGACAGCACCGCTTTACCGCCCACCGAGTGCATTAGCACGCAAACTCCCAGAGGCTTACCGAGAATCTCAGGGCGGGCCTCTAAATCCGTCGCGTCTTCGAGGAATTTTTGGAGAGGGCTTCCCCATGAATCCCAGTAAGTTCCCGTCATACACAGAACAGCATCGGCCTGAGCGATTTTTTTAGCAAGGCCCGGTCCGAAGGAGGTCTTTACCAGATTGACAGTCTGAAAGCGGATTCCCTTGTGATTTCGCTTCAGCTGACGAATCAAAAGGCCGCAGTTACCAGCCTCACCATGAATGCTTCCGTTCAGTATCAAAATGTCCATTGCTAGGCTCCCGGCAGAGATGAAAAACAAGTGATAATCGCTCTCGATTAATTTGCCTGTTTTTCGATCTTATGTGAAAGCATAGAGGACTTTTAAAGGAGCAATCAATGAAATTAGCAATGGTCGCCGGCGTTCTTGTTCTTAACCTCACTTCTTCTGCTTTTGCGGCTCGTGAAATCGTGCTTGTTGCGAAAGACGGTAAATTTGAACCGGACACTATTGAAATCGCCGTCGACGAGAAAGTGGAACTCCTCGTGAAAAACGAAGGCAGCGACGCTGAAGAATTCGAAAGCGTGGAGCTTCACCGTGAAAAAGTCATTCCTCCTGGAAAATCTGCAAAAATTAAAATCGGCCCATTGAAAGCCGGTACTTACACTTTCTTCGGCGAATTCCATCCTGAAACTGCAAAAGGAAAAATCATCGTTAAATAACGAGGGAGATCTGCCATGGCTCAATTTCTGAATTCTTACTTGGTTGTCTGGCGCGAAAGTTTTGAAGCTGTTTTAGTGATCTTCTTACTCTATACGGGCCTTTCCCGCCAGGGAGCTTGGGCGCGCTCTCGTAATTTCATCCTGAGTGGTCTTGGGGCCGGCCTAGTTTTGAGCGTGGGCTTTGGCTACGCGATGATCAACTTTGATTCGATCTTTGATTCTGACCACGCTCAGCTGGTCCAGGGTTTGTTTCCCCTCCTCGCAGCCGGCTTGATGTTGCACATGGTGGTGTGGATGGCGAAGCACTCGGCCGAAGTCACGGGTGAAATCCGTAAAGCCGTGCATTCTCACAATACGAAGACGCTCACATGGGGCTTACTGGCACTAGTGGCTTACACGATCACACGTGAGGGCTTTGAAACCGTGGTGTACCTCTATGGTCTTTCAATGTCCCAAGGAGCAAATACTTCTTATGGTCTGATTAGTCTCGCATGCCTTCTTGGCGTCGCCAGTTCTGTGGGCTTGATGTTCGGCATTCACAAAACAACGCGCTTTGTGGGTATTAAGAACTTCTTCCGCGTCACAAACTTGTTCTTACTCGGGGCTGCAGCTTCCATGCTGGTGAGCGGGATTAACAAAATGATCGAGCTTGAATACATTCCATCGGGTTTAAATCCGATCTGGAATAGCAGCGCGGTTCTCGGTTCTGACAGCTTTATTGGAAAATTGGCGACTCAGCTCGTGGGATATACACCGATGCCTTCTTTGACGCTCGTATTGGCTTATGGCGCCTTCTGGGCCGCAGCCGCATTTTTGCTGCTCTACAAAAGAGAACAGGGAGCCACAACAGCTCCCCGTTCAGCAGGGTAGAATAAATAACACTTATTATAAAAATTTACTCACGCGACTAGATCACGTAGTTCGCGTATGTGCTCATGTCGGCGATGTTGTGCTTTTTTAGCAGAACGTCGACTCAAAACAGTCTTGAGGGCCGCTGAGGCCTCACTCACAGCGGTGTAAACATCCTCTGCATGTTTTGAGATTTTGATGGGTTGTTTGGATCTTGTTGGTTTTAAGATAATTTCGCAGTGGAACGAAGGCTTTCTAGTCTGACTGCGATGACGGTCTAATTCAATCCGGACCGTAGCTGTTGTATTTGGTTGATATTTCAGGAAGTTTTCAATACTGGCCCCAACTTTTTCCTCTAAATAAGTCTCAAGGGCTTCGGATCGGTCTAAGTCTCGGAAGAGTGTCTGTATTCTCATAACGTTCTCCTATCTTGTTCCTAAGATAAGTATCGTTGATTTGAGACATTAGATAAAATATATAATAACTAACTTATAGTTAGGATTTATCTATGTTTAATTACAATCATCTCTACTACTTCTATGTGACGGCTCGCTTAGGAGGCGTCAGCAACGCTTCAAAACACCTCGCGATCAGCCAGCCTTCCCTCAGCGCGCAAATTAAGACCTTTGAACACAGCATTGACCGCAAACTCTTCGAGAAAAACGGACGAAAAATGCAGCTCACCCGAGATGGCGAACAAGTCTACACCTACTGTCGGCAGATGTTTGAGATCGCTGATCATCTTGCAAACCATTTAAAAAGCCCCGAACAGATTGAAAAACGCCGTATTCACATCGGCGTAACCGATCATGTCGAACGACCCTTCGTCGCCGATTTGCTAGGAGACATCCTCCAACAAGGCAAGGATCATATTAACTGTATTCTCAATGTCAGCTCCGCAAGCGAGCTTGAACTTTTGATGAAACTGAGATCTCAAAAGATTGATCTCTTTCTGACGAACAATCCCTTGCAGAATGAAAACCTGCACGAAGTGGTATCCGTACGTATGCCGGTCGCTTTGGTAGTCTCAAAAGACCTTCTTCGGAAGAGCGGTTATCGCAAAACTCCGACGCTCAGCGAACTTTTTAAAAATGACAAAGTTGGCTTACTCCTCCCAGCACCAGATCTACGTCTTCGTCAGGAAGCTGACATTTTTCTAAGGCAGAAAAACCTCGATAAACCGATTCTGATGGAAAGTGATATCCTTTCCGTTGTCGCACGCGCAGTGGTGGATAGCGGTGGCTGCGCGTTTCTGCCGATTCCATATATTGCCAATGAACTCAAGATGGGATTGGTGAAGATCATCGGCCCATCAGAGGGTCTCTGGAAACATAGCCTCAGCCTGATCTCAAGAAAGCAGATCAAGTATGATCCACTTTTTGAAGAGATTAAGAATAATCTGCTGGCACTCAATCGGCCGGTAAAAATCTAGTACGGCTGCCGAGCAGCGCTGTTACCAAGATCCATCGCCATAACGAGCGCGATCTTGGTAAACATCGCCGAGTGCGCAAAGTTCAGTTTCTGATTAAGAGTGTCTTGGCTGCTATGAATATTCGGATTCATCGTACGCATGGTTGCTTCAAACGGCATCAGTGTCGCATAAGAATTCCGATACCATGAAGCATGATCACTGCATCCATAGCCGCATTTATCTTCGACAATGTTTGCCTTGATATAAGTGTCATTCATCGCGCGCAGATAATCGCGCATCCACGCACTGGTGAAGTCCGTCATGCTCCCCAAAGTAAACGGCGCTGTCCCTGGATAAAGAGTCATATCAAGTTGAAGAACCGCCACGACATCTTTCTTTTGAGTTTTGTACTGAGCTGCGATTTCAGAAGAGCCGATCAAACCGGATTCTTCGCCGGCGTACCAGAAAAATTCCAATGTTCTTTGTGGCTGGGGCTGGGCTAAAAGAATTCGGAGGGTCTCTAAGAGATTGGCCGAACCTGACGCGTTATCATCAGCACCCGGCGCATTTCCTCCGCCCCATTGGTTATTAATCGAATCAAAGTGCGCACCAAAAACGATGATTTCATTCGGGCGGCCTTTTCCCGAAATAGTGAGGTGAATCGATTTTTGCTTTGTTCCGCGATGATCAATGAGCTCGATCGACACTGGATACCCGGTGAATGCCGTCATCTGCTGGAGGCGATCTTTAAACGCAGTCACCGGATCATTCGCTTTAGCATCGCGCGAAGCTCGGGTCGGATAGCTTGAAAGCCACTCAACGGTTGCGCGAAGATTCTGTTCACTGACTTGCTGAAGAGCCGATTCAATCTGCGGATCCGCAGTCATCTGCAAAGCCCGCATAGGAGCGCGATCGTAATCTTCGTTCTTTGCCTGGAGACTCTTGAGTGTTGTCAACAACTGTTCAGGAGATTGAACTTGCAACTCAGGCAGCACTTCAAAGCCGGCGCATTTACCAAAGAGATGTGAGTTATCGATCAGCCTGTCTTCCATTTCTGAAGTCACGTAAGCATAGGCAACGTGGCTCGTGGGTTCTTCTGCAATGATGGGTATTTTCAAAGCGCGTAGAAAAGAAGTTTCCGCCAAAATAGGGCGCGCAGCCCAGCTGGCACTGCTAACAAAAAGGACCATCCCGATCACCAAGAGCTTATTCATCATTCATTCCTTTGAATGTGTGTCAGTGTGAAATAAGCGTACTATATGAAACTTTCAAAAGGAAAGGCTTCTTTTCTATCGGGATGGTTTTCCACTCGTGATCCCTTTTCGAAATAGAAGCGATTTAAGTATTTCAGCAAGTGATTGATATCAAGCGCATCTCCGCAATAGCAGACGTAACCATCCGGGCGAACAAGGATCAGACCATCTCTGTAAATACCGAATGACTGCAGAATCGTATGCAAGTCTGGTCGTTTATCCAGAGTATGAAACTTCACCCGGCTTTCAAAAAATTTTTCCAGCACATCCATGGCGTGCTGTTGCGCTTCTTGTCCGCCCACCAGAAACGCGTGGAACATTCCATTCTGACAACCTGACTGGCAAAAACGATCCCCGGCGCGAAGCGCTCCCGCCGTTGAGAAGCATTGCTGTGTGAGCGAGCTTGCGCGATATTGAATGCCGATTTGGGAAACTAATTTGAAAACAAAGGAACGAAAAAATTCAAATTTAGATACCAAGTGCAAAACATGCGGCATTAAATGCAATCGTACCCAGCGGATATAGGGCCTTTGATTGGTTACAAAAGAAAAAACCCGATCAGTGCCATGAATCAGCTTCCGGGCAATCGGATGGCGTTCCTCATGATAGGTTTCCAAAATTTTTGGATGAGCTTTTGCAGAGAGAACATATGAAAGTTTCCAGGCAAGATTAAAAGCATCTTGAATTCCAGTATTCATGCCCTGCCCGCCCGCGGGACTATGAACATGGGCCGCATCGCCGGCAAAGAAACACCTCTGTTCTTTAAAGCGATTTACACAGCGATGATGAAGTTTGTAACTCGAGAACCAGCGTGGGTCGGAAATTTTTATCGGTAACTCCGATTGCAAACTAATTTCACGGGCAATGAGTTCGTATATTCCCTCTTCGCTCTTAGGTAAATCATCCATCAACAGGCCAATGGCTCTGAACCGATCCTCACCATACATCGGAAAAAATCCCGCAAAACCCCTGTCCGAAAGACACAGCGAAACATGCCGGCGCGAAACCGGCCCCTGCACCTGGATATCAGCAAGAAGGAAGCGGTTCTCATAAGTTCCGCCCTCGAACGGCAGTTGCAGAAAAGTCCGTACTGAGCTTCGCGCCCCGTCCGCAGCGACCAAGTACTTTGCGCGGACGGTCTCCATCCGTTCGCCGCCGGCCACATAGGCCTCGACAAATTCGGGGTGCTGAACAAGCTCAACCAGTTCTCGCTGCCACTCTACCTTTTTTTCGAAACTCTCTAACTTATCCAAAAGCAGTTTTTCCGTCCGATCCTGCGCTAGAATTAATACGTAAGGGTATTTCGTAAGCCCCTGGCCATATTCCCGAAGATCAATGCTGACACGGGGCTTTCCCTCGACAATCAAATCCAGCCCTTCTGCGGGATGTCCTTGCTCTAGGGCTTTTTCAGCAAGATCAAGTTGTTCAAAGAGTTCCAAAGTCCTCGCTTGAACGGCAAGAGCCTTAGAACGATCGGTGATGCCTTTGTTTTTCTCAATGATTCTGAATTTGATTCCGAATTGCGCCAGGAGACATGCCATAGTCAGGCCCGTGGGACCCGCCCCGACGATAAGAACATCAACATCGGTTGGATGTGTCATAGAAGGCTCCCGAAGCAATTGAATATCGACATTCAAAAGTGGACCACTTATAGTGGGTCCAAAACAATCACTATGAATGGAAGATTTGTATGCAAAAAATTAAAGTCACCAATCCTGTAGTAGAGCTTGATGGCGACGAAATGACTCGCGTCATCTGGTCTTTTATTAAAAACAAACTCATCACTCCGTACCTCGATATGGATATCAAGTATTACGATTTGGGTATGGAACATCGTGATGCTACCAATGACGAAGTAACTGTGGCTGCTGCTGAAGCAATCAAAAAGTACAACGTTGGTATCAAATGCGCGACGATCACTCCTGACGAAGCTCGCGTCAAAGAATTCAACTTGAAACAGATGTGGAAATCACCAAACGGGACCATCAGAAATATTTTAGATGGCACAGTTTTCCGTGAGCCAATCGTGTGCGAAAACATTCCTCGCTTGGTTCCTAACTGGACTGCTCCAATCTGCATCGGCCGTCACGCGTTTGGCGATCAATATCGCGCAACTGATTTCGTTACTAAAGGCAAAGGCAAACTCACGATCACTTTCGAACCAGAAGGTGGCGAAAAGATCTCTCACGAAGTTTACAACTTCAAAGGCGATGGCGTTGCTTTGGCAATGTACAACACCGATGAATCTATTCGTGGTTTTGCTCGTTCTTGCTTCAATATGGCTTTGACAAAAAAATGGCCTTTGTACTTCTCTTCTAAGAACACCATCTTGAAGAAGTACGACGGTCGCTTCAAAGATATTTTCCAAGAGCTCTATGACAAAGAATTCAAAGAAACATTCGCAAAAGCTGGGATCACTTACGAACATCGTCTTATCGACGATATGGTTGCATCTGCACTGAAATGGAACGGCAACTTCGTATGGGCTTGTAAGAACTATGATGGCGACGTTCAGTCAGACACAGTTGCTCAAGGTTTCGGTTCACTCGGCTTGATGACGTCTGTTTTGATCACTCCAGATGGCAAGACAATGGAGTCTGAAGCAGCTCACGGCACTGTGACTCGCCACTTCCGCGCACATCAACAAGGTAAACCGACTTCTACCAACCCAATCGCTTCGATCTTTGCTTGGACTCGTGGTCTTGAGCATCGTGGTAACTTGGATGGTAACAAAGCCTTGGTTAACTTTGCTCAGACTTTGGAAAAAGTTTGTGTCGACACAGTTCAATCCGGCAAAATGACTAAAGACCTCGCGGTTTGCATCTACGGCGACAAAGTAACTCAAGATCAGTACATGAATACTGAGCCCTTCTTAGAGTTGTTGGATAGCAACTTAAGAAAAGCACTTACGAAATAATTCAATAAACTCCTAGCGGTCTTCGGGCTGCTAGGAGTCTTTTCGAAGTCCCTTCTGTTTTTTCGGTAACGTCAGCACAAAACATGTATTTTTAGAAATCGGATCTAGCTCTAAGCTACCGCCATGTTCTTCAGCAATCGCTTTGGAAATACTCAAACCTAAGCCCGTCCCCTGATGCATTTCCTTTGTGGTAAAGAATGGCTGCATGATTTTGTCTTGCAGATTTTCCGGAATACCCTGGCCGCTATCCGCGATGCGAATGACCCACAAATCGCCCTCATCAAAAACTGCAATATCCACCCACTTCTGAGGTAAATCACGAACGGCATCAAACGAATTACTGAGAAGATTAATGATAATTTGCTCGATCTGAACAGAACGGCATTCTATCAAAGCCCCGGCGGGTGGTAAGTTCTGACGGACTTCAATTCCATGATAGATGAACTTTTCACGATTCAGTGAGTTCGCATTAATAATCGATGTAGTTAAATCCACCGTTTCATACGGATCATTAAAACCATCACGCGAAAGAGCTTTCAGCCCACGGACGATTTTATCAATTCTATGCACAGTCTTTTCAATACTTTCCAAATACTGATTGGCTTTTGGCAAACGTCCTTCAGGAATGTGACTGAGTATTCTGCGCAAGAGTCCGACATTGCCATTGATAATCGTTAAAGGATTATTAATCTCGTGGGCAATCGAAGCCGCCATTTCACCGAGTGACGCGAGCTTTGTCTTATGAATAAGCTTTGCCTGCTGATCGTGAAATTGTGATTGGCTTTTACGAAGCTCCATCAGCGCCACCACCTGACGAGCAAGAGCTGTCAAGGCCTGCATCTGCTCTGAGGTCATGAGCCTCGGCTCAAGATCAATCACGCAGAGTGCCCCAAGCCCAACACCTTCCGGAGAAATCAACGGGACTCCCGCATAGAAGCGAATGAAAGGAGGCCCCTTCATAAGTTCCATATCCCGAAAACGCGGGTCATTCATGGTATCAGGAACAATCATTGGCTGGCGATCTTGCGCTACGCATGCGCAAATCGACGTATCCAATGAAGTTTGTTGAAGTGAAGTTCCCCGATGAGATTTGAACCATTGACGGTCTTTATCAATGAAGCTCACTAAAGAAATAGGAGTGCGACAGATCGTCGACGCCAGATAAGTGATATCATCGTAAGCCTGTTCAGATTCTGAATCGAGGATGTTATATTCTTTTAAAACACGCAGTCTGAGTTGTTCGTCAGTGTTGAATTCCAAATGTTGCAGCCTTCTAGTTGTGTTCGAATAAGTCTATAAACAAAGTTAGTCTACGGGTACAATATTCTTGTCCTCATCATCCATAGGTCTAGCAATTCCGGTCTTTCAGAGGTATTTTGCAAACATGATTGAGTTCTTCGAAATATTCCTCCGATGCATACTTGGAATACAGCTCACATTTTGGGGCCTAAATGGCTTCTTCCACTGGAAGCCAATTCCACCGTCCTCAAAGGCGATCGATAACTTTACTGCCGCTTGTGTTGAAAGTCGTTTCATTATGCCCGCAGTGAAAGCTTTTGAAATTGTATTTGGGATATTTCTTTTAGCAAATTTCGCCGTACCGCTCGCATTAGCAATGCTATCGCCGATTATCTTCGTGATTACTGGACTCCATGCGCTTTATAGCAAGAAGTCCTGGGAAGTCTTAATACCTATATCATTGCCTTTTGTTGTCCTCGTGATTTTACACCACGAGGCTTGGCTGAAATTACTTAATTAAATCGTTGGCAGATTTGCCGAGATCCAAAAGCATCTGCTGAACTTTATCGTAATCTTTGAGATTGGCGTCTTTGAAGTCGTCCATGTGATACAAGTTATAAAGAATCTTTCCGCCTTTTTCGTCTTTGACCATTTTCTTCAAAGCATCAACAACAGTCTTTTTCAACTCAGGTGGAAAATCTTTTCTGAAAACTACTGGATCATTTGGAATAGCATCCGTCTTAGTAATGATAACGATTTGGTCAAAAACATCCGGAAACTGAGTCTTCACAAGTTTACGCGCGTCCTGAGGTTCACCATTTTCCGCCGGGGTGTGATAAGTCGCACCGGCATCTACCTGACGTTGATAAACCATGGTGACAACGCTGTCATGGCGGCCGGCAAAAACGACCTCTTTCGGCTGCACTTTTTCGTCTTTCAAAAGTTTTGAAGGCAAAACAAACCCTGAACCAGAAGAAGGGTCGACAAAGGCGATTTTTTTATTGTTCAGGTCTTTAAGTGTTTTCGGTCCGTCTTTTCTGGCGATGATCTGACCCCAGTAAACGTCACGGCCTTTGTAAACGCCTGTTAACGCCGCTTCAGCACCATATCTATCATGGGCAATGATGTAACCAAACGTGTTCATGATCGCCATGTCAGCACGCTTTGAACCGAGAGCCTCAATCACCGCGATAAAACTTGATGGAACATTTACTTCAAACGGCAAACCGGTTTTCTCTTTAAGGTAAGCTTCGAGCTCTTTGCCATTCTCTTCGAGAAGTTTTGTATCTTGACCAGGAACCAACGAAATTTTAATCGGGTTTCCTGGAGTACCAACTTCAGTTTTAGTGGTGCAATTTACTAGAACAAAAACACTCGCGAGAATAAGAAGGTATTTAGTCATAGGCATGCTGGTAGATGGTTTGGACATCAGTGTCGGCCAAGACACTACTCCAAATTCCTACCTCGTCAATATCCCCATTAAAAAAATCTGCTGCGTTGGGATTCAACTCTGTTCCACCGGCTCCCAAATAGAGGGGCCGTGTCGTGTTAGGAGCATAGACTAGAAAATTTACACCCACTTGAAAGCCATTCTGGTAAAAGCGCAAACTTGAACCATCAAATGTAACGGCGATATGAGTCCACACATTGTTGGGAATAGCGGCTCCGCGCGCGATGATCCACGTATCTGCCGAGCCATTTCCTAAGCGGACTTGCGGCACTCCACTTGAATCGACATAAACAGCATAGCCACGCGTCGGCAAAGTATCCCGCGAAGCCAGTACGCAACGGTCTCCACCGCCGCCGGTAACACGAATCCAGGCCGTCAAAGAAAAGACCGCCTGGTTAAGATTCCCATAAAAAGGCAAAAAGACCCTGTCATCAACACCATCAAAATGAGTCGCGAAACCGACCATTCCCGAAGTCGTTGTCATGCCCATCGAGTTTGGATTTCTCACGGTGCCGTTGTAGCCAACCATCGCAAAGAAAACGGAGTTATCACCAAAAAGCGAAGAGGACATTTGAAAATATTGTTGAAGTTTATCGTACTGCGGGGTCCAAAATCGATTGAAGGTCTTTTGTCTTTCTGGATTTGAGGAGCTATCGCCAGAACACGCTACAAGAAGTGCCGCGCCCAACGACAGAAGTAATCCACAAAGTTTTCCCATGAAAACTATTGCAACACTACTCTGTCTTTGCGCCCTTCTCATCATTGGAATTTTTGAGGCGTTTTGAAAGAGTTTTTAGTAATGCCTTCGACCACGCCGGGCGTGAAAACAAAACGGCATCGAGACTCGCGCTTGGAATCTCTATCAATTCACAGTCCGCAGTACTTTTCACATTCGCAGAACGTGCTTCACCGTTGATATAGGCCATTTCACCGACGAATTCTCCGGGAACGATTGTGCCTAGCACGATCTCACCTGCGGGATCACTTTTATATGCTTTAAGCTCACCGGATTTCAAAATATAAACGAAATCTGCCTTTTCACCCTCTTTAATAAGCTGCTCGCCAGGCGATAAGAAAATCAAGTGGTATAAAGCCTTATCCTCATGTGAAACCCAGTTCAGAGCACGGGTCACAAGGTTGTTAAAAACACTGACCTTTCCCGTGCCGGAAAGAAACTGAACTTGTCCCGTTACAACTTCATCCATGAAAAGATGCTCATCCACCGAAGGCGATAAGATAATAACTGCCATGCGATCTTTGCGATCAAGAATCTTACGCGTGAGATCGACCGCATTCATTTTTGGAATTTGGAAGTCGACAACCACCACATGAGGCGGAACATTTTCAGATTTTCTCAAAGCCTCAATCCCATCGGTCGCAGTGAAAACCGTAGAATTTTGGACGTGCGCTTTGATTGCTTCTTCAAGCTGAGCATTTAGCTCAGGATTTGATGTCGCTACTAGGAAGATTCTCTTATTTTCAAGTTCAGCCATCGCTTAATGCTATTTCAAGTCGAATAATTAGCAAATGAAAATTCGAATCTTATAGACCTTCAAATGTTCGAATCAGTTTGCAAGGATTTTCAGCTCCGGCACCAAAATGAGTCACAAAGTGAGTCATCTTAGCTCTCGAAAAGCTTTGAGAAAATGCCGATCTATTACACATGACATTATCCAAAAAGCGCATTGGCGTTTTCGCCATTTTGTCGGGCTGGGGCCTTATGGTCCTATTGTTTCAAAACATGACACTCGTCGAGTTCTCGACGTTGAATCTGCCTAGCGTGGATGAGCAAGCTCGCCAGGATCAGGCCCGTGAGCTTCTAGGGGTCTCCTACAAGGGCAGCCTTGCTCAGCGCTTTGAGGGTGAACAGGATCTCAATTATCTGGTTTATAAAAAAATTGAGTCCTCCATGGATGAGAAATGGAAAAGCCGCCTTGCTGAAATTACGGAAGCCGTAATTATGGAAAGCCGAAACCAGGAACTCGATCCTATTTTCGTTCTAGCTGTTATTCAGACGGAAAGCGGGTTCAACACTGACGCCCGTGGCGACGCCGGCGAAATAGGTCTGATGCAAATCCTGCCAAAAACTGCCGAATGGATTGCCAAAAAATATAAAATGCCATGGAAGGGAGCAAACTCCCTCTTTGACCCAGTTACAAATATTAAAATTGGGATCACGTACTTTGCCCATCTCCGCAATGAGTTCGACAGCCGGGCTTACCACTATCTTCCGGCCTATAATATGGGCCCCAAAAATATGCGCAAAGTCAGCCGCACCATCGGTAGCATCTCACCTGATGGCAAAATCATTAAACGGGACTATGCAATGCGGGTTATGAAGAACTACACCAGTATCTATGAACAGATGATTTCCGCACAAAAAGAAATGGTGCAGTTCGCGAAGGATAATGAAGTTGAGCAAATCACCCGCTAATAGTTTATTGTCATACGTGGCTGCTCGACCCGCTCCACAACCGGCGGCGTCCAGCGCCCTTCTAAAGCTTCCTTCTTAGGCCAATACATTTTCATCGTTAGCTGGAAGTTACCTTTACCTGAAGGCAGCCAATTGGCTTCTTTATCTTTGCCTGGACTTGTCGGCTGGATATAGATCGTTAATGAGCCATCAGGATTCGGGCGCGTTCGAGTATACTGACCAATCGAATACCGGCGAGGTGCATTTTCAATGAGGTTTACATCCGGCAGATGAAACATTGTAATCGACCAGAAGGCATTCACTGGCGGCAGCTTGTCTTTTGCAAAGGTGATTTTATAGCTGTTCTCACCCATGAGTTGCTGGCCCATATTATCCTCATATGCGATCGGGAAAAGCGCATCTTGTGGAGGTAAAGCACCTAGTCCTAAATACGCCTCGTAGGCGCGACGATGATAGTCAGTGCCAAAACCTGAAGTCGTAATTGGCATCGTCCAGCCATTCACTAAGCGCCCCGTTGGTGAGAAAGACCCTTGATGTGCCAAGATAAAATTTTTCGCTCCTTTCACGCTCTCACTTAACGCTCTTTGTGAATCAACAGGCAGATCCGAGAATTTGAAATTCTTTGTTGGAACAATACCCAGCGTACGAAGTTTATCCATAAAGGCCGTGTCGATGGGAGGGGATGGGTTATCCACCATCAATGCGCAAAGTTTTGTATAAAACTCGTCAGCACTCATCGAGAAAACCTGATCCCGCGGCGCAATCCGAGGATCTACTGTTAAATCCACATCCACCATGCGCATCCCACTTTTGTTTTTGCCCCAGTGACTAAGCGGTGTCAGGTGAAGGCCATTTTGAAAAGCTCTTACGGAAGCGGTGTCTGTGCCACTGCCGGCATAAATGCGAATCGGAACCCAAACCAAATTTGTCGGAGATCGAAGAGGCTTCATCCCTCTTGGAGTCGACCCTTTCCATTGGGGCCCACTTAAAAGAAATCGCTGCTTACCACGCCCTGTGGCGCGCGTGCCAACAACACCGAAAATATCAGACCAAGCCTGCAAAAGACCGCCGACAAAAAAATGATTTCCAGAACTAGGGATCGTAAGCACGACAGGATCATCTGCTAAGTTCAACCATGCGGTTGAGTAAATCATATCGTTATCAAGAGAGGCGAGATCATGATAGCGATTCTCGCGCACCTTGCGTGTATGATAGAATTGATACATAGGCACTTTGCTCTGCTTATCAGAAGATCTCGATAGCACTTCTGTATGTCTCCTTGCCGTGTCCATTAACACCAGTGGAAATCCATAAGAATAAGCATCTCGTGCAAGATCTTCCCTCTGAGATCTTTTCTTAGAATCCCGTTCGCAGGACATGACTAAAACACTGCCACCAACTAACGCTAGAATACTAAAAATGAGCATCAAATAGGTTCTGATTGATTTCATAATTTCCCCCACGAAAGAAAGTTTAATGAGGGCACGTTACGCTTTTGGTCGGATCCGTTGACAAGTTTGACACACTGACAGAATGTTCAGACAACAAACTTGCCAAAGATCTGGAGTTTGGCCAATAAGATCTTGAGTGAACTTTCAACTCGCGGTAGTTCTTTATCTAAGATTTAGAAAAGGACACCGTGGATAAGAAAAAACTGATCGCTCACATTCGTGCTGAACTGGAAAAAGACCTTTTGGTATTAAAAGAGTCTGAGCGTGCGACTCGCGAAGCAGCGACTCACGAGGAAAGCAAACCTGAAAATGAGTATGATACGCGGGCACTGGAGGCCTCTTATTTAGCCGGAGCTCAGTCCAAGCGTATTACGGATACTGAAGAGCTTTTAGTGATCTTCAAACACGCAGAGCCTAAATCCTTTACTGATAACGATCCTATTTCGGCAACGGCGCTCGTTGAAACTGAACTCAACGGCAAAAGCAGCTACTTTTTTGTGATGACTAAAGGTGGCGGCGTGAATGTCACATTTGAAGGGAAAAAGATCCAAGTGATCACGCCAAGCAGCCCGCTTGGCGAAGCCCTCCTTGGACTTAAAGTCGGAGACACCGCTCTGCTTGAGCAAGGCAATAGAACTCTTGAGTACGATATTATTTCTATCCAGTAAGAACTTTGTTGGCGCGTTTTAAGCGCTGAGAAAGTGTTTTCACTAAAGCCCGTGCCCACGAAGGCTTCGAGAAAATCACATTATCCAAAGAGCTCATCGGAATTTCGACAAGATCCACATCGGTGACGGCTTCGATCGTTGCCGAACGCGGCTCGTGATTGAAGTGACCCATCTCACCGACGAACTCACCGGCGCCGATTTCACCTAAGGTGACACGGCCGCCTGAAAGTCCATCCGAATAAGCTTTCAGAGTTCCGTTCTTAACTATATAAACCGATTGTGTGGCGTCGCCCTCTTTGAAAAGCACTTCCCCGGCTTGGAGATGGCGGAGCGTATACTCTGTCGTTTGTGTCCCCGTCTTCGGAGTGACAAGCTTCGCGACCACTTCGACCACGGCGTTTTCGCGCTCCGGCTCCGTGAGATAGTGAATACGCCCGTTAGGAGGGTACAGATCTAAATCCGCTACCACCGACATAATCACTATATGAACATCGCTATGATTTTTCTCTTTATATATTTTTGCGACAATCTCAAGACCGGAGCACTTTGGCAGATACTCATCAACAAAGACCATCTTTGGAAAGACGTTGTCGATTTTATATTTCGTATCAAACCAGTCCGCTGCATGAAAGATCGAGCAGTTGGTGAAGTTCTTATTGATAAATTCGGACATCGCAGTGATGCGGTTACCGTTACCACTCACAATTAGAAAGACGTTTTTATCTTGTGGACGTGCCATGTTGTACCTTCCATTCCAATTTATCTCTTCTTGAGACACAACCGACGTACTACTTATACAACAATTATCTCCCGCTTTGTGTTCTGGCTCAAGCCGCTGTCAAAAGGAACGCCAGGTTCGATTTAATTCGCACCAAGATGAGAAAAGCCGACGAACTTCTATACGGTCTTATTGATTACACCATGGCCGCGGAGTCACCACGCGGGTGATCTCATTAGCGCGCATATAAAGAAATTCACTACCAACAGCGATCTTCAAACGCTCTGTTCGGGGTGAACGCGCCGACACTGTCATGATCTGCGCAAAGCCGTCACTGTCTGTTGTCGTGACGCCTTGATTGGGTTTCATATTCCATCTGACCGGGCGATTTGCAATCGCAGTCAAATCGGCATTCGTTACGCCATTTGCAACGGTGCCTTCAGAGTCACGGCACTGAAGCTGAATGTTGATCACAACCATGTATTCTTTGTGGCAATTATGAGTGGTCGAATATCCATATCCTGCTTGGCAAGTATCAAAAGGCTTTTCGCGATAACCGAGCTTTTCCACAGGAATTTCCATCCCCATGGCTCTTTGTAATCCTACATAATCAATGGAGGGCTGTTCATTGCTAACAGGTTCACTTGGTAGCGTCGTTTTTGCTTTATATACGGGTGATTCGACAGGCGCTGATGAGCATGCTGTAGCGAGCGCCGCGAGAACGACGATACCAATCCATTTCATTTGTGACTCCTAGGTAGAACTCTAAGATATCAAACAAACTCCGGCATGGATCTATGTTTTAGTCCAGTTTTGCAGCGGCTTTTAAGGGACTTTCTTAGTGAAAGCGTAAGCACGTTTAGTCCAGTGGTGCTTTTCGTAAAACTTGATACCAAGGTCATTCTCAAGAACGGCACAAAGACGCATTGATTTACAATGCAGATCTTTCGCAATCACTTCGGCTTGCTTTAACATTTCACCGCCCAGGCCTTGAGAACGCATCTTTTCAGTACTGACAAGATCGTCGATATAAAGATGACGGCCGCGAACAAAATCATAAAGTATGCGATAGCCCATCACTGCAATGATTTCGCCTTTTTGTTCCATGGCAAGGATTTCATATCCATCCATGGCGTGAGCATGCCGGTAAATTTCCAGATACTCCTGAACATTCAAATGAGGCCGCAGCTCTTTCATTACTGGAAAGCAGCGTTCAAGTTCTTCACGATTTTGAATTTTAACAAAAGTAATGTCCTTCATGACTCCTACTTTCTCAGCTTCATCATCTCAAGGATCGCAAGACTCATTTCATCGCCTTGGTCTTGTAGACCCTGCATTACCCCATCGCGATCTTCGGGGCTCCGATTCTGGCTGAGTTTAAATTTGCCTTGCAAAGACTTTACCCGGATTTTAAATCCCGCAATGTGCTTACTCAGGGCTTCGTCTTGCAAATCCTCTGGAACCCAAAAGTCCCAACGAGGAGAGCGGCCCGATTCCATGTGATTCGTGAGCTTTTCAATACACTCTGTAATGTTTTTGGTGTCTTCGATAAGTTCGCAAGAGCCCGTGATATGAACAACGGCGTAGTTCCAAGTCGGCACGTCGTTTTCTTTGTACCAAACCGGAGTAATATACTGGTGTGGCCCGTGAAAAATCACATAGGCATCCGATTGACCAATTGTTTTTGCATGGGGATTTGCGCGCGCCAGATGTCCCAAGAGGAACATCTCATCACCGTGTGTTTCTAAAACCAAAGGGAGATGACTGACAAAAGGCATCCCCCCTTGAACGGTGAACACAGTCGCAAACGGATACTGACGAATCAAATCCAGCGACTGACCAGCGTCTTTGTTACTAAATCTCGTAGGAACGTACACTGATTTGACGAGCTTATTCTTTAGTTTTCAATCTATCGTCATTTTCTTCGATAAATTTCTTAATGTCTTCAGCGATACCCAAAAGTTTCAACCATTGCTCTTTATAAAGAGTCACAGGGAAACGACCCATTCCATAAACAGATAAAGCGCCTTTTTCACTCACCTTCATAGAAAGAGTGCCTTTAGCTCCCTTTTTGTTCTTCAAAGATTCGTTCTCAGCTTTTAAACGCTCAATTTCTGCCTTCAAATCGTCAGACATAAAAGATCTCCTCGTCATCCAATAGACTTTACTATAAATCTAACATCCTCCATCCTATGAATCATGTATCGTACCTGGCAACATTTAATCATTCAGAATGAAACCGGGCTCCAAGATCCAGCCCGCATTCGCAAACTGTCCAGAGCCGATGGCCGTGTCGGCTGGGGCACCGTTGCCGGCTTTTTCGTGGCGAGTCTTATCTCTGTGCTTCTTGCCATTTTCTTATTCAATGAAGCTTTCGAGAATGAAGAGAAATTTTTGAGCTTCCTGTTTGCCGGCCTTGCCGTCTTAATTGTGGGAATCGCCTTTTTCGTCGGTGCATGGCTTTTCAGAAAAGAAATGGCGCTAAACCCACTACGCAGCTTTTTAAAACATCCTGAAGAATTCATCATCATCCAAGGCCAGCTGGAAGACTGTCATTACTTAGCTGGCGAAAAACGCCGCTACGATAGAATTGTGGTCGAAGGCAGAGCCATCGGAGCGCTCGGCGAACAGCTCTCGATTCGTGAAGAGTTTGCCCCCTCGATTTGGAACTTTACCACTCCGCAAGCCGAACGAAGCCTGCAAAAAGGGGCTGATTGGTATGGCAAAAAAGGACAAAGACGACTATTGCCTGTTCCCGCCTATTTCCTTTGCCGAAAACAGCGCCCAGGTCAGGCGAGTCTGATTGCGATTCGCGAAGAGTATATTAACTAGGTCTGAGCTTGCCTTGCTCTTCAAAAACTTTCTTTACAGCCTCAACGTTATCTGGGGTGATGGCTGCTTTGAAAAAGCCGCCGCTATCGATTACGAACATTTGATCTTTTGCCGCCCGCCAGTCTAGGTTAAACCAATAAGGCTTCAACTCCATCCCCCAAGCACGCAGCTTCCCCGTAAAAAGAGTCAAAGGCTCTTGCTTGATATTCTTCACTTGATTCCAGGCGATTTTCTTCGGCTGCCCCAAAGGAAAATAGTATTTAAAAATAGTGATGCCCTCGTCAGTGATCAATAGCGATTTTTCACGATAAAGTGTCTGCATAACTTTTTCCTAAATGGCGCTAGCGTCGTTCAATAATTGAATCGAAGCCGCGTCTAAGTTTAACTTAAGCGCGCCGGCAATATCATGCAACTGTTCCGGCGTTGTTGCACTGGCAATCGGTGCAGTAATTCCCGGGCGTGCCATCAACCACGCCAACGCGACCTGAGCCTGAGTTGCTCTATGCTGTTCTGAAACCTGATCTAAAGCTTTGAGAATTTTAAATCCCCGCTCATTCAGGAAACGACCCATGCCACCACCACGTTTACTTTTGGAAAAATCCGCTTCCGAACGGTACTTCCCGGTTAAAAAACCGCTGGCCAGAGAAAAATACGGGATCACTCCCAAACCATGCTCACGGCAAACGGACTCAAGATGAGTTTCGTAGTCTACTCGGTCATACAAGTTATAGTGCGGTTGCAAGGTCTGATAAGTATGGAAGCCCTTTTGTTTTGCGACCTCAATCGCTTGGCGCAGACGATCGCCGGTATAATTGGAAGCACCGATCGCACGTACTTTGCCGGCTTTAATGAGTTGCTCAAAAGCCCCCATCGTTTCTTCCAACGGAGTGTTTTTATCATCGTCATGCGATTGATATAAATCGATCGTTTCAACTTGCAAACGCTTCAAGGAGTCTTCGACTGCCGTCATCATGTATTTTTTTGAAAGACCAATCTTTCCAGGAGCCATCTCTTTGCCAAGTTTTGTGGCAATCACAACTTGATTGCGTTTTCCTGATGTCTTTAGCCATTTACCGATGATGGTTTCAGAAATTCCCGGCTGCCCTGTCCACGTGCTGTAGATATCAGCAGTATCGATGCAGTTAAGGCCTTCACCAACTAACTGATCTAAAATTTTAAAGGATGTGGCTTCGTCGATTGTCCAGCCAAAAACATTTCCACCGAATACGAGAGGGACTATTTCAATTCCCGATTTACCCAGAGCACGCTTTTGCATATGCACTCCTTGATGAAATATTGGGCACTATATCATGACTAAAAGAAAAATGCCCGCGACATTGCGGTTTTACATTGATACCAATGGCCGTCATTTTTATGTTGGAAAACCTTCATATAGAAATCGCGATCTTGCCGCTCTTCGATAGGAACTCCGAAGTGACCAAGAGCTTCGTCGGCAATGGGGCTACAGATCGGGCGCATACCGTAACCCACTCCAGCAAGTATCGCCAGGAGAATAAGAAAGACGCAAACTTTGATGATGCTCTTCTTTTTCATGCGAGAGCATTGTTAACTTTATTTTTCGCTCAGGCAAGAATTATCGATGCTCGTATTTGTACAATCCAAAATAAATTGCGAGCGTCCCAAGATGGAAGTAGATCAATGAAATTTGATCTCCGAAGTAATTTCTAAATCCGATGTAAGCAATCAATTGAGAAATCGCGACAATCAGAAATAAAACTATCCCACCTGTATGCTGAAACCAAAGGCCTACAGCCGCTGCAAGGTCCATCAATCCCAAATAGATAATCCAGAATTTCCAGCCGGTACTTAACTCCGAAAACTTTAACCGAAGACCGAGAACATCTGCGAAGTGCAGAAGAAATCCGATAAAGTAAAAAGCCGCCAAAGCCCGGAGGTAAATCTTCATGCACTAGCCAGTTTCTTTCTATCCCTGCGATAACGAAGATGGCCGGGCTTGTTTTCAGAAAGTTTAATGAATTCCAGCTGTCGCTCTACCATTTTGTCGAAAACATAAAGAAGCTTGTCATGTTCTCGCGAAGCCGTATCGAACCCTTGGCTTTTTCCCAAAAGCTCAATCGTGTGATGAATCGCTTCAATCGTAGAATAACAGGCGGCGTGAGGCTGTTTACGAACACGGAACGTCGATGGTTTTTCCGGCGCAAAACAAATTCTTGGAATTGCGTGCAAATTTTTACTTTGGCGAACCGTTCTTCTGGCGGTCGCCCACGTTCCGTCAATCACGAAAATCGTCAGCCTTTTTCCATGAGGAAAAAGTTCGGTCCGCTCTTGATCGTTCATGGGAGTCAAATTACGAGAGGTCCGGCCTGGATAAAGCATTACACAGTGGCGCGAGGGGTCTTCCAATAATCGGTTCACTTCGCTGCTTTCGGTATAGTCTTGGCCCATAATCAGATGAGAATTCTGCAAAGTGAGGTGTGACATCCTGCCGGTGGCAATTCGGCGATGCACTTCAATTGGATGAATTAGAACCACAAAGTCGATGTGCGGATCAAACTTTTGGATATGCTCACAATAGCAGCTGAATTTCGGCTGAATACAAACCATGCACAGCTCGCGATATTTTGGTTGCTGCTCATTTTGCAGTTGGCGTCGTTCTAAATAACGTTGAACATCCACGGCGTCTTCTCCTGACGCCTTCATATTAACTGAAACAAAAGAATGACTTAAGATTTACACCCGAGAACTGGACTAAGAAAGGGCTAAGAGCGTGAGATCTTTCTATCGCTGAGATTTGCTGGAACACCGGTTCCACTCCATCTCTGGGTTTGATAGGCGCCAGTACGGATCTTCTCAGACGTAATATCCACATCGATCAGGCTGTTATAATCTTTTTGAGCGGCAAAGAAAGCTAAGCGAAGCAAAGTTTCGTCTTCGTCAGCACAATCTTTCACACGGAAAATTTCATTGGATCTTTTCACCAGACGGGTTTCTTTGGCCTGATCTTTGAAAAACACGGCGATATTCTTTGCTCGCTCCATAATGTCGTCATATTTCGTAAGCTCTGGAGCGACCTTCTCGTCAAAACAAGGCCCGCAATAAGTGCCATGAGTAAGATCGTCTGGAACTTTTGCCAGAAACGAAAAACTGTCCTCTTGAGTAAATTGAGCGCACTTCTTACAAACAGCGCTTTTACAGATACCACAAACAAGAGTTGCTTTCGGTTTTTGGCAGACACAGCATGAGTTTTCCATAGGCCTAACCTAGCATATTTCTTAGCTTTTACCCTGCTTTTTTTAGAAATTCAGGTTGATCGCGAAAGTAATACCCAAAACCCTCTTAAAATCCAGAGTTCTTTGGAAATCCACATTCGGGGTTACCTGAAAATCCAGGATTTTTCGGTAGAGAATCTGGCTGTAAGCGACGCCAAAATTATAGCTCTCAAGATGGTAGTTCGGCTGATTATTAGAGCCGGTAAAGAAGTTGTAGGAAAGTGCTGACTTGCGAGTCAGAATTTGACCAAAGGAAATACCATTGGATACCGAATATAAGTGCGATTTTTCTTCATAGTTACCCTGATTGACCAGCGTGATCGACCAAATCTTACTTAGCTGGAAATAGAAATTCAGCGCCTGAAAGGTTCCAACGCCTTTGTCTGGTGTCGCCCAGAACTCTAGCTTCGGATTGATTTCATAACCTTTCATGCGCGCGACACTTTCAAAGCTTAACGAATGCGAAACGCTCAAGGGATCTTTTAGTTCAATGCGGGGCTCAAAGGATGTTCTGACGTTCCCTAATTTTTTGAAAACTCCCACCGTCGCCCCGTAGCTCTTTTCCCGTGGTGTTTGACGAAGATAGTCGCTTGGCGTATTACGCCGGTCTTCACGATCATCATATGTAGCAAATTTTAAATGCCAGTATTCTTCCAAGTTGGGCAATCGTGGATTAACCCCGACGCTCACCGAATTATTGAGCGCCTTTCCCTCTTGAGAAACAATTAAGTTCTCAATTCGCACGCTGCTTTCGTTCACACGATTGGTCACGCGACGGCCAACTAAAAACAGGTCCAAACCCTCGGCTACGCTATCGAACCACTTAGAAATCGCAATATTGCTATCGATAAAAGTTTGTTCCCAAGTTTTGCTTTCTTCCTTTTCTGGTTCCTCTTCTTCCTGAGCAAGGGCATGAATCTGAAACAAAGAAATCCCCAGACATAGCCCCCACAATAAAGCTTTCCTGCAGACGATTTTCATTGGATTTTCTTGGTTATCAATTTTACTCTTCACTTATGAGATATCTTATAAGGGCTTTTATCATTTTGCTATTCCTTACTGGAAAGAGCTTCGCTTATGACCCGGTAGAGGGTCAGGTCACGGCGACTTTAGGCCCTTATTATAGCCGCACCAATTATGGCGGCTTTAATTCTGATCTTAATTCCTCCTATAAGACCGGTGTCGGCCTGATTGCGGTCGGAGATTTTAATTCTCACGCAAGCCTTGAAATCAGCATGTTTTACTTCCCGCAAATGTTCTTTCGAGAGGTCGACGGCTATCTCATTTCCGAAAAATCGCAAATTATGCACATTGGAATGGGCTATCGGCGATGGTTAACAGCCTATTTTTCCACATCTCTCGCCTTTTACTCTTCTTATACAATGGGAGAACCTGAAACGGTCTATTCAAACGTTCCCGCCGGCATGGACGTGGACACTTCCGCCCGTGACATTACCGAGTACGGGGTGGATTGGTCTATTCAAGGGGATCTTTGGAACCAAGATCGCCTCGCTGTGGTTTTAGAGGGGCGTTATTCCCTGTCATTCACAAGCAAAAAAGGCGAAAAGTCCGATCAGTATGGGGCTCTGATCGGACTCCGCTATATGGTTCAAGAAGAAAAACAGGTTATTGCACCTCCACCGGTGAAATAAGCGGCTGCAGTTCTTCTATCAGGCGCTCGGCGCTGACTTGTTTTTTCTCATCCCGGAGTTGAATCTCAAACACACCTGACGAAACTTCCTTCGGTCCTAGAACGATTTTGGCAAACGGTCGAAGACGATGAGCAAAAAGAATTCTCTTCGAAAGACTTCCTTGATTCAAATCCACATGGACACGAATGTTCTTGGCTAAAAGTTTTTTCTCAAGCTCTTTCGCAAAAGGAATTTGATCTTCACTGACAGGAAGCAAATAAGCCTGAACCGGACTGAGCCATCCAGGAAGTTGTCCATTATAGTATTCAAGCAACAAAGCCACGAACCGTTCATGACTACCCAGCGGGGCCCGGTGGATAATCCACGGCCGCTGATTCTGACCGGACTTTGCAATAAAATTCAGATCAAATTTTTCCGCCGAGTTAAAATCCAACTGCACACTGGCAATGGATTCCTCATCTCCACTCCCCATTTTCATCTGCACATCCACTTTCGGTCCATAGAACGCGGCTTCACCTTCCGCCTCAAAGAACGGCAAATTCTTTTCAATCAAGCACTCGCGTAAAATCGCTTCGCCCTTGAGCCAAAGCTCCTGTTCACCGTCAAAATCCATCATACGTTTGGGATCATGCTTTGAAAGCCGGTAACGATAACCCTTTAATCCCAGAGCTGCATAACATTTCTCGTGCATATCAAGAACACTCTTGATCTCTGCCTTAGCTTCACTGGGATCTACATAGATATGGGCGTCGTTTTGACAAAGCCCACGGACACGAGAAAGGCCTTTTAGTGACCCGCTATTTTCATAACGGTAAACTTGTCCGTACTCTGCAATTCTCAAAGGGAGCTGGCGATAGCTACGGAGGCTCGATGCGAATACCTTATGATGGTGCGGACAGTTCATCGGCTTTAAATAGTAATGACTCTGATCCTCGGGCCATTGCATCGGTGGAAACATGTCTTTCTGAAATGCTCGCAAATGGCCCGATATTTCATAAAGATCGCTCTTGGCGACATGTGGACTTGAAACTCTCTGATAACCGGCAAGATGTTCCAGATTTTTCACGAATGCTTCCAAAGAATCTCGAATGGCGACTCCATTAGGAAGCCACACCGGCAAGCCTGCACCGATTTGTTCGTTAAAGAAAAAGATCTCCATTTCATCGGCTAATTGCCGATGATCATAATTTTTAGACATAAAAATACCTCAGATATTTAAAATAACTTGATAGAAATAGACGTAAGATTTTCGGGATTGTCCCAGAAGGACAAAATAATGTGACAACCCCTATGGGGTGGTGTGAAGGAAGCAGAAAAGAGGTAAAGCAGACAAAGCTTTCATTATTGCAGTTTAGCTAAAAGAGCCGGTTTTTCCCAATTAGTTTTACTTATGGGCTCCAAAAGGAGGTTGAATACAGGCTCTGTCTATAAGTACTATAGTTTCAAAGGAGATTATCACTTGCAGAAAAACCAAAGTTTTTATAATCGCTTTCTTTTTGCCTGGAATGGATTGCGTTCTACTTTCAAACAAGAAAATAGCTTTAAAACAGAAGTGGTTTTAGCCATTGTCGCGAGTATCATCCTTTTCTTTCTGAAAGCGGAACCAATCTGGTGGGCGATTTTTCTGATCCTAATGTCGAGTATCATGGCTTTGGAGCTCGTCAATACAGCAATTGAAAATACCCTAGACCGTCTTCATCCGGAGCATAACCCACAGATCGGTCTTGCCAAAGACTGCGCGGCGGCGGCCATCTTTTTAATGTGCGTTATCTCCGTCGTTGTCTTTTTTATTTTTCTGTACGAAAAATTTAACATCTAAATGTGCTTTTAATACGCACACTTACACCAAACCTAAAAATATTTTCCCGGCTGCCTTGACTTCTTTCAAAGCAAACAGATCTTTACTATATGAAAAAGCATACCTGCGGCCTTTCGGTCGTGCCTCCCAACTAAAAATCCAAAAATAAAAATCGAATAATTATTTTCAATTGTGAGACTCAAATTCTCAACAAGGAGTATCCCTTTGTCTCAAACACTGGATCGCGTATCGAAAAAAATAGTTTTTATTCTTGGATTGATGGCTTTGCTTTTTGTGGCGACATCGCCTTGACAGAAAAAATAGAAAACACAGTTTTTAACTAGAAAGAGAAATTAACAAAACCAATAGGAGGTTTGAAATGAGAACAGCATACCCTTTCTTTACTACAGGTCTTCATTCTGATCTCTGGAGACAGATGGACCGAGTCTTTGATGAAACAGCGGAATTTTCTCCAGCGTATGAAGTGAGCGAACAAGACGATCACTATGCGATTAGCCTGGATATTCCTGGCGTGAAAAAAGACGAGATCAAGATCGAGGTCCTAGATAAAGCTCTCACCATCAGTGGTGAAAGAAAGAAATTTGAAAAATCTTATGGCACATTTAAACGCAGTTTCGTGTTACCAAGCACCGTGAGTACCGATAAAATCGAAGCTCACTATGAAGACGGCGTTTTAAATCTTTATGTTCCAAAAACACCGGCTGCTCAGGCCCGAACAATTGAAGTTCAGGCCGGCAAAAGCAGCTTTCTAGAAAAATTCTTGGGCGGCAAAACAGCACAAGATTCCACACAAACGACTCAAGTAAACTGAGCCCACTTCCCCCGCAAACGGGCCGGTCCTTCGGGCCGGCTCGTCCTCCTTTTTTCAGCAACTATTTGTGAAATTTCCGTTCGCCCTCTAAAATCTGAAGCATGAAAGAAATTATCACGACCCGAACAGTGAATGCTTCTCCAGAGCATGTTTTCAAGGCCTGGACCCATCCGCATTACTTAGCTCTATGGTGGGGACCGAAGGATTTTAGAAATACTTTTCATGAATTTGATTTGAAGCCTGGTGGTGCATGGAACTTTGTCATGCATGGACCGAACGGTGTCGACTATCCTAATAGCAGTCAGTTCGTTGAAATTAAAATACCGAACCGTCTGGTACTGAATCATATTTCCAAACCACAGTTTCAAATTGTCGTTACTTTTGAAGAAGCCGGCAGTCAAACAAAGGTGACCTTCCGCCAAATCTTTCCGACCAAGGATGAAGCAGACAAAATCCGCGCTTTTGTGACGGAAGCCAATGAACAAAACATGGATCGTATGGAAGCTGTCGTTGCGGAAATGATTTTAGACCGCTCAAATCGCGAATTGATTGCGCACAGAATGTTTGATGCCACTCCTGAAGAGGTCTATTCCGCCTGGACGGACTCTAAACAGCTCAGTCAATGGTGGGGAACAAATGGACTTGGCCTAACAACGCACTCGATCGATGTGAAAGCCGGCGGTCTCTGGCGCTTCCTGATTCATAGTGCGGATGGAACTCTTTACCCGAACCGGGTTGAATATATCGAAGCCGTTCAACCCTCGCTTTTAAGCTATGTACAAGGAACAGATCAAGAGCCTGAACAGTTTAAAACAATGGTTCACTTAGAGAGAGTCGAAGGACAAACAAAAGTCACCATGAAGGTGACCTTTCCCACTCCACAGGCTTTTGAAGCTGCGAAGAAATCCAAATCTTTTGAAAATAGCCGCCAAACGCTCGATCGTCTGGCGACCTTCTTAGCGAAAAAATCTTAAAATTGCGCGGATCTTTCTATTTTAAAAGAGCATCCATTTTTTCGAATTGCTGTCCCCAACCCATTCCAGCAAAGAGCTTCATGATCATTGGAATTTCGCTTTCCGTGATTTGGACCTGAGTCTTCCCATCCATTGCTGTGAATTCCACCATCACGGTAGCTTCATCAGCCCAGTTTCCAGGAAGCCCATAGTGCGAAGCCGGAACCGGAGTGCCACTCTCGTCTGCGAATGAAAGCTTGGACACGATCTTTTTCATTGGGTCGATCTCAGTATAAATTCCGATGTTGTATGAAATCTTGCCATCTGGCGCTTGCATACCAAGGAAGTATCTACCGCCAATCTTCAAGTCGTTTTGAGCAACCGCGCAGGAATAGCCGGTGGGTCCCCACCACTTTTTGATCGACTCAGGATCATTCCACATCGTCCAAACTCTTTCTACGGGGGCATTGAACACATGCTGAATAGTCACTGTGGACCGCGTCTGCAATAATATGAAAACAACAATGACTAAAACAACGACAATAGCGCCGAGAATCTTCCAGATATTTTTTTTCATTTACTTGCCCTTCATTTCAGCGACTAACTGATCAAGGACAATACCCCAACCCTCTTGAAAACCCATTTCTGCATGACGACGGCAATCCGCTTCGTCTTTATGAATACCAATGGCGGTGTACTTCGTACCATGAGCGCCATGCGGTTCCAGAATGATCATTCCGGTAAAGAGAAGGTCCGCACCAGAAATCGCAGCACCAATAGGTCTGTAACCTTCAGTCAAAGCACTCGTCCAAACCAGTTTGCGATTTGGAACGATCTCAAGCAAGCAGCCTTCATTTGGAAAGTTTTGTCCTTCAGGCGATTGCATCGTTGTACTAAAACGACCGCCAGGACGGAGATCCATCACGCAATCAATCGTCTTCCATGGACGCGGGCAGAACCACTTCATCAGAATATCAGGCGTCGTCCACGCTTTAAAAATAAGTTCAGGAGGAATATCTACGATTCTTTCGAGTACCAGGTCGCGCTTCGGATCTACTTTAAAACTTTGTGCCATAGTGTTGTCTCCTCTTTGACATAGTTGGAACTAGCTTCTTTGTAAAAACAAATACTTACACTGTGCGTTTCACATGATTGCGGAAGGCTCTATGTTCCGCTAAAAATAATTTATCTAGCGAGGTTTCATGAAATCACAAATGATCGACATCCAGATGCAAGATGGCGTTTGCGATGCCTATATCTCTTGTCCTGAAAATACCACGAATCTTCCGATCGTGCTCCTTTACATGGACGCTGTTGGACTGCGCCCTCGCATCCAAGAGATGGCTGATAAAATCGCCGTTCAAGGATATTATGTTCTTGCTCCAAATCTTTTCTATCGAACTCGCCGTGCTCCGGTTTTCGACTATAGTTTGCTTAAAAAACCAGATGGTGTTGCAGTCATCTGGAATGATATCCGTGCTGCTGCTTCTCAAGTAAATCCAGTTCTAACGAAAAAAGATACAGCAGACTTTCTTCAATTTGCAAAATCACAACCCAATGTGAATCCGAATAAAATCGGCTCTACCGGTTATTGCATGGGCGGTGGGCAAGCTCTCCGCACAGCCGGTGATTTTCCAGATGATTTCAAAGCCACTGCAAGCTTCCATGCCGGAGGTCTTGCAACAGATTTAGAAACCAGTCCTCACCGCTGGTTTAAAAAAATCAAAGCAGAGGTCTACGTAGGCCACGCCGATCACGACCAGCACATGCCGCTTGAACAAATGGAACGAGTTGCGGCCGAACTCAAAGCAGCGAATGTAAAGTTCAACGCAGAACTTTTCAAAGACTGCCCTCATGGCTGGACCATGTCCGATTTGCCTGCCTACAACAAAGCCGGCGAAGAAAAGCACTGGGAAAAACTTTTCGATCTTTTCCAGCGCACCCTCAAAAAATAAACTATTTAGTCGGGATTAAAATCTCAGTCACGAGCTTCTCTTCTGGAGTAACTCGCGGATCATTTACATAATTTTCGATAAAGAAATTATTATCAACCGGCAGATTTGTTTCTTTCACGGTATTAAATACGCGACCACAGGCTTCAGGTAATTGCGCGTAAGAGCCCGTCAACACAAAGCGAGAGTACTTACCGCCTTGGAACTTTTCATATTGAAAACCCGGAGGAATTGTTTCCGGTTTTCTATCGAGCGCAACACCCGCCCGGTAAAGCATTTTTGGCTCCATTTTATAAAGGCTCATGTAGCCATTGATTTTGCCTTGGCTTGCAATCTGATCGACACTTTTATGGAGAGCTTGCCAAGCCGCCGGTGCTGTTTCAAGGAAGGGGCCAACGCCTTCAACGAAGACATAGTGAATTTCGGGCCAGTTCACCACATCAGGCTTTAGTGTGAGATTCATAGCGTCCTCTATTTCTGCGCTTCGATAAGCGTCTTCAAGTTGTTAATACCTACTTCAAATTGACCTGCAATCATCTTTTCACAATCAATAAAGACTGAAATCAATTTTGTCAGATAACCGCCATCACCTGACATAGACCAAGTAAAACGAGTGCCACCGCTGGCCTCGGGCGTGAGCTTGTAAGTCACGATATTCTCTGCATGAACCGGTTTTGTCATGATGAGCTTAATCTCAACTAGTTCGTTAGGAATCACACGAAGCATCTCAAGACGTCCCGATCCCGCATCGCTATTGCCTTCAAAGTCCATAGCCTGACCGACTTGGGCCGGAGAACCAGTGATTGTCTTCTTCATATTTGGATCGATCTTTTCATAAGGAGACCACTCGCCGCCTTTAGAGAAATCACTTAGGTATGGAAAGATTTTCTCTGCAGGGGCATTAATCACTCCGCTGCGAGAATAGTTAAATTGACCTTCGCGAGTTGAAACGTAACCCAAGAAGATAGCCAATACAGCGATGATACTCATTAAGATCTTTCCGATCACAAGAACCCCTTTGTTATTTATGTATCAAAAATTTAACATACTATTTAGTATGTTGTCAATGAGGTCCAGGTTTGATAGGATTAGATCTATGAAATCAAAGACTTCGGCCGCTAAAAAGACCCGCAATCTTGAAAAATCTCGAAAAGAGATTTTAGGGGTCGCATTCGGCGAGATCTTTAAACATGGTTTCCAAGGTGTGAGCGTCGATGATATCGTGAAAAAAACGTCGATGACTAAAGGCGCTTTCTATCATCACTTTCCAACAAAATTAGATCTCGGCTATGCACTTGTGGATGAAGTGATCGCACCTCTGACGGTCACGCGGTGGACCGCCCCCCTCGAAGAATACGACAACCCTCTTGAGGGCATACTCAAACAAATGCGCAATAATATCGGCAAGGCCGAGCCGAAAGATTTAAAGCTCGGTTGTCCACTGAATAATCTTGTGCAAGAGATGTCTCCTCTTGACGAGGGCTTCCGCAAACGCCTCGATAAAGCTTTGAACCTGTGGATTGATGAAACCGATAGACACCTTCAACGCGCAAAGAAAAACGGCTATCTAAAAAAAGACATCAATACTCGCCACGTCGCTCAGTTTGTCGTTATGGCTCACGAAGGTTTCTACGGAATGCTGAAAGGAATGCAGGACTCGAAGACTTTCGAGGTTCTATACAACTCCCTTGAGATCTATTTTGACTCTCTTCAGGAAAAGAAATAGAACCCAATCAACCGGGAGATTCATATGAGCACAGAACCAAAATGCCCGCAATGCGGCTCAGAACATACATATTCCGATGGCAACCTTTGGGTTTGCCCAGAGTGTGCACATGAGTGGAGCCAGCATGCCTCTGCGGAGGCTCCCGCTGAAGCTGTTGAAGACAATTCTATTCGCGATGCGAACGGCAACATCCTCGCCGATGGCGACAGTGTGACTGTGATTAAGGAATTAAAAATTAAAGGATCTTCTTCGGTGGTAAAGGTGGGAACCAAAGTTAAAAACATCCGCCTTACTGATGGTGCCGACGGACACAACATCTCATGTAAAATTGACGGTATTGGCGCAATGAATTTGAAATCAGAATTCGTTCGCAAGGCCTAACAGCCCTAACAGCTTCGTCTCCCATCCACCACCAGACACCTCAATACCCCAAAGGCGCTGGTGGTGGAGGTCAACAAAACAACTCGGACTCACAGAACTAATCGACCTTGTTCTTTACTTCTTTTGCCTTAGTTTCCGTTTTATCTCCTAAAGTCTTAGCCTTATTCATAATTTTTTTGCCCACACAGTGAATTTTCCCGTTCACCATTTCGCAAGTTTTGTCTTTAACATCACGATAGCTTTCTTTAACACTATCTGTAGCTTTATTTGCCACCGCTTCAGTCTTTTCTAAAGTGCTCTCTTCTGCGCTTGCTTTAATTGCAAAAGCAAGTGCACACGCAATCGCCAATGAGCCAATAGTAAATCCGTTCATAAAAACCTCCTAGAACGATAAAAGTGTGTAAAACAAAGATGATTGATACGTCGGACGTTCATAAGAACGACGGCCGTCATACTCAAAACAAAGCTGCTCATCAGCTTCGTCATTCAGTACCTTTTTTAGTTTTGGAAAAACCTCACGCTCTTCTAAATCAAAATGATGGCAAAGAAGATCCGCAAAGACCTTTGACTTTGCAATCCACTCATCATCAGGCAAGGTATAATCCTGTAGCTCCTCGACCAGGCCATCCAGAATTGCATGCTCCTCATCTCCCTCAATGGCCAACCTCTTTAATTCTTCGCTCTGTTTGGCCATGTAACTATAGACGACTTTTTCTTCACGATGACTATGAGAGATCAACATAGGCAGCATCTTCACGAAGGCCAGTTTCTTACTGCCATCGTCTTGCTTCTGGTCGAGGAGCACATCCATGTGCTCGCGGATTTTGTCATGATCTTCGACAAGATGATCAATCGTTGATGAATTGAAAAACATGATCTCCTCTACTTGCTAGTGTCCGCGAATCAGGAAAATAAGTAATAATAATGAAGCTGGTACGCCCAAGAGCCACGCAATCAAATAGCCGATTTTACCGTCTTGATTTGCAATCACATTCATCACTTTGTCTGTATATTTGCGATCCATAAGTTCCCCCTCGAAATTTCTCAGCGTTTGTTACCACTCTTGTTGAAACCTCTATGCAACCACAGGGCCAAGTTCAAAAGCCGATTATTTTTATCTGACGGAGGTTTGCACCAATATTCAGGGAATTTTGGTACCTCGCGGGGATTTTTGGGACGCAGGTAAATGACAATGGAAATTATTCCCCGAGATACCTGCTAACAGTCACATTGGAATCAAAACGATGCTGTCCAATAATAGATGCTTTACAAGGAGGTTCTCATGGAGAGCAATGAGACGATTGATCCGCAAGTTAAAAAGTTCTGTGACCTCGTCGACGATATTAAGATTGCGATGCTCGTAACTATATCTAACGGCAACGTCTTGCATAGTGTCCCGCTAGTCACCCAAGAGATGGGCTTTGATGGCAGTCTATGGTTTTTGGTTTCTAAAGCTTCGCAAGTTGTTATGAATATAGAAAATAGCAGCCACGTTGTAGTAAATTACGCCGGTTCCGGCAAATTTGTTTCAGCCGTAGGTATCGCAGAGCTCGTCAACGATGATCTGGATAAGATCCATCAACTCTGGTCAAAAACTTATGAAGTCTGGTTCCCTCAAGGGCCAAATGATCCAAAAATTCAGCTCCTTAAAGTGGAAGTCGAAAAGGTAGAGTACTGGGAAGGCCACTCTTACCCCGTTGCGAAGATTCTTGAGTTCGCCAAGTATGTCACAGGCTCTGAAAACATCAAAATTGGCGACCATGGCGAACTCAACATTCGACATTGACTAGCTCTGATCATCTTACGGACGCGGATGTCTCGGAGGTATAATCAGTTTTTTTAGCTGGCATTTCATTACTCATGATGACTCCTTGTGTTTTGACCCTTTACTTGAAATTACGCACGTTTCCTCACTAGAATGGCAAGCAAGGAAATAAAGCCATGAATGTTAAAGACAGTGAATTCAAAGCCCTTTTGGAGAAATATAAAAAGTTTGCGGTTTATGGATTAAGTCCCGATGCCGGCAAAGCAAGTCACTATGTCCCTGAATATATGCGTGATCACGGTTGGGAGATGGTCGGCACCTATCCGAAAGCACACGATGCCGGAGGATTTAAGATCTACCCTTCTTTAAAAGAAGTACCGGCAGAGTATCGCAAATTCATTGATGTCTTTAGAAGTTCTGACCGTATTGATGAAGTTGTGGACGAGATTCTGGAAGTCGGCGGAGTTGAAGTGATGTGGCTACAACTGGGGATTTCAAATCCCGCGGCCGAGGCCCGCGCAGAAAAAGCCGGTATCAAAGTGGTTTCGAACCGCTGCCTGATCATTGAACATAAGAAATACTTCTAAGGCATAAAAAAAGGAGAAGGTTTCCCTTCTCCTTTTTGAATTAATCTATTTCTAGATCCTAGTCATGCCAAGGCTCGAAAGCTGTCGTCAAACCGGTCATCTTAGGTTTCAACTCAGGCATATGGCGTCCGATAACTTGAGCCATTGTTCCTTCATTATCGATCCAATCCATGCCCGTTTGCGTATAGTGAGCAGCATTGTAATCAGCCGTATAGAAACGATCTGCCATCAAACGGCGTGATGCCATCAAGATAAAGATTTGGAAGAGAGTTTCACCGAAACCGAAGTCCTTAGGACGAACTTCTTCCGCCAAAGTACCCACGAGCAAGTCAATCATTTCAACGTTGTCGTTACCTACTGAATCACGACCGTAAACTTTGTAGAACTTGTCTACAACAGCAACCTGTCTTGCATCCAATGGTTTATTAGCCGGGAAGAAGTCTTTGTATGACTTGATTGGCTTTAAGCCGATCGCTCTTCTGAATTGATTGTAACGAGGCACACCTCTTTCACGATCTCTGATGATATCAACCATACCCAAATCCATTTGGCCATGACCTGGAACAGTGAATTCTTGCATGAATTTCGGGAAGTTGTTCAAAACCAACTGACCTGGGTGCTGAGTGCCAAAAGAGTAGTACAAATCTTTCAAGCTATGAGTCGCCATGATGCCGTAACTCTTATCATTGCGAGTCTCAGCAAATGGAACGGACTCGATTTTGCCAGGTTGATTGACGGACTTAAAGTTTAGAGCCTCTGGTAACAATGAGTGCAAACGGTAAACAGACGTGAACTCTTCAGTGATTGAGAAAGGAACACCGGCGTTCCAAGTTTTATCACCAACAACGCCACCCACTAAGTAACCTTCTTTAAGTCCAGGGATGATGTCTGTTTTACCCAACCCAGGGATACGCTTAATGAGCTTTGACCAAGTTTGCGGATTCGCCAAACCGTACCAGTTACCGTACATACCCGCACGCAATACCTTATTAGGCAAGATTGCAGGAGTCCATTCAACCGTATGAATCTTCGCTAAAACCGCTGCGTTGATCAGACGAGCTGTTTGGAATACTTGTTCGTCGAGGCCTTTTTCATCAAGTACCTTAACTTCTTTGCCATTTCTCCATGTAAACTTTTGAGTTTTTGGATCGTAAGTCACATTCTTCTTCATCAAAGTATCAGCAATCGCGTTGTGCTCTTTGACGAAAAGAGTGTGCAACATACTAAGACCGACCCACCAGTTGTCGCGGAAACCCGTCACTTCATAACCGTTGTTTTGTCTGTTATCAGCAGGGTTCAAACTATTGTTCTTAGGTAAGATCTCGTTACCATTCACAGTTTCAGTACGCATTTTACCGCGCGAGAAACTTCTCAACACATTTTGCTCGTTCTGGTTATTACCGTAGATCTGAGAAGCATCCCACCAGTGAGTAGAATCATTGGCAGAAACTTTGTCATAACCTTCTTTATATTGAGAGCGAGGATTTGGATTGTCCTTCGTTCTATCGATCACGTGCTCAACGCCATCTGGACCTTTGATTTTATACTGATTACCGACCATGTTAGGTCCGTGAGTCAACCAGTCATGATTCATGAACTGAATCCAAACACCCGCAAGCATGTTCAAGAAAGGAACTGGCTTGAATTCATCACGTGTGAAGAACTCTTTTGAAACCACTGCCGGGTTCGGAATCATCAACTTCTCTTGTGCTTTTTTATCGATAAACTCAGGAGCGACGTTACGACCGAAAGCTACGCCAGCAGCACCGATATGGCCATCTGAAAGATCATTACAAGAACCATCAGCTTGTCTGAAGTTTGTATTTACTTTCGAGCAATCAATCGGAGCGTAACCGAAGTAACCCACATGCGGATCATGGAGATTATTTTTAAAGAGATTGTCACGCATTTTCTTAAGGTCAAGTAAACCTCTGAGCTCACCTTTTTCTGACCATGTCGTCCAAGGAGTTCCAGCCAATTCAGAGCTTGGTGCGCGGCGGGCTTCATCGCTTCCAGCAGGAATCGAAGTATCAAAAATGTATTGTGTTGTTGGTGTCGAAGGCCCGTGGGCACATGATGACAGCACCATACTTGCGCTGACAAGAACGGATACGATCATCCTCTGATTCATATTCATGCAAACTCCTTTTACATGCTTTATTTAAATTTTAAACAGTATGAATTTACGATAGGGTAGATGCTCCACAATCGCAAGACCATTGCTCCGATCGTTGTCCCGTCTTCGGAGTGATCGCTCGAAACCTAGACCAAAGAACAGCGCTCAAATCACTACTACAATAACAAATTTCATGGTGCGTATTTGCACTGGACGTGCTTGAGCGAGCGAAAATATGTCTATGCAAACGCAGTTCAAGCATTGTTACAATAAAAGTGTTTCGGAGGATTAATGAAAAAAAGGACAATCTCGTTTGGCGTGCTCATCATTGCACTCATTGCAACTTACTCAATTGTTGATCTCGTCATCGAACCACCTGCAACTCGTGAGCCTGCTTCTGTTCCGTCAAACTACGAATCGATGAAAGCTTGCGAGAAGCAAGATGTCCTCTGGAGTAAAATCGAAGAAAGTGCTTACAAAGAATTACCTCCGAACCGCGAGTTCGGAATGTTTCAATTAATGGCGATGAGTAAGCAAGAAGTTGGCATTAAGGGAACAAACTACTCTGACTTCGCCCCTACAGGATGGAAGAAATATCTCCATGGCCGTGCGAGTATCGCTAAGGTAAAGCTGGTCCCCGTTGCCGGCACCAAATACACAGGTCTTCTTCAGAGCGGCGCTGAGTGCGGTCTTTTAAGAGTCTCTCTGACATACAAACCGACCGGCAGCCGCCCGGTGGCCCCTGGCTTGGCGTTTAAGATTTTCCGTGATGGCAATCCTAGCACCAACATTTCCGCGTTGGTTTCGTTGGATGGACAAGGCGAAGACTACAATTTCTTTAAATACCCATTATCTAACATTGTTCCGGTGGGTGATGGCTTCGGTCAGAAAATGGTTCACAAGATTTTCTTAACAGCGACAAAATATCCTGAGGAACTCGGTGCCCACGAATTCGGCGAGATGGACGTTCATGGGCAAAAAGTGGCGGAACCAGTGTCTCCTCGTCAATTATTCTTTGTTCCGGGTCCCGGCTTAAGCTTCCCGTCTACACCGCATGAACTTCGTGAGGACTACGCGAAAATCCCTGCCGGAACGGTGATCTATCAGGTCTTCGCAGCTCCTGAGAAGTACAATTCCTTTAACTATCTGATGGAGTATCAGCCAGCGAATGCTCCGAACTTCTTAAAGGAGTCCGAGCATATTGCAGATATCGTAACGACTTCGAGTTTCGTAGCTTCGCAATTCGGCGACGACGGCATCTTCTTCAGACACCAACTCAGACCTAAATAATTCTACAAAGGTACTTTGCCATCGCGAAGAACCTTGGCGACTTCGCCAAGCTTCGCGCTCAGGTGCTTTCTTTGCTTCTCGGTCATTTGCTCAAGCACTTTAAAAGTCAGCTGATCCATTTTCTCTACGTAAGCCGCACGCGCCGAATGAAACTCAGCCGCCTCGAGCGAGCTATTAATAACAGAGAAATCTTTTGCTAAAGACTTCAACTTTTCTTTATCGCCCTTGGTTGCCTCGATCATCTCGAGATAACGACGCTTGTTTTTAAGCTGTAACTGATATGGATAAGGCTCGTTCGTCATGAAATCTTTAATAAGCTTCTCTTGCGGGCCTATAAGGCTCCCCACGAAGAATTCGATCGCGGAAACATAGCGTTCTTCGACGGCTTCCCGCTGTGATTTCACGTCCTCAGCTTCAGATTGTTCTTTTTCGATTTTTTTACGATAGTTGCGAATTAAGTTCTGAAACTCTTTTTCACCCATCAGATCAATCAGAGCGAGAACATTCGGCTGAAGATCTTTTCCTAGCTGCTCAAACTGCTTTCGCAATTCCTGCATGCTGTTACTGACGTCTTCTTGTTTCAAAGACTTGGCTTCGACTTTGGCTTTGAAAGCCTCCATCTGCTCTGCCCAAGCGGGAAATCCCTTAGCCTGGATGGTGGCATACATTTGATCGGTTTGCTTGCGGGCCTCTGCTTTGACGGCACTCGAATATTCGACAAGATCATTCACCTGCCACCAAAGAAACGTGTCTCCCCAACGCTTTGCGATCTCGATCCTCGAGCACGCAGTACAGAGTAAAAGCAACAGAGCTAAAAGAATTCTCACGGCTTTAATTCCGGAAAGAGCTCTTGATACATTTTATTTTCCGTTGGCACCACCTGGTTGTGGTTATAAGTTTGGGCCGACTGAACCGCGCTCAGGATACCGCCAATATAAGTGACTGAGAAAACAAGTCCGGCTGACAACGAAGTCGCATAAAGACCCTTGTTTTGAAGCTCTATTGCAGCAGACAAGAACAAGGCATTAATTAAAAATGAATACGCCGCCGACTGCCAAGAGCCGACGTATGCTTGCCCCGCTCCGGGAATAAAGGCACTCATTGTACCGGCTAAGGCCGGTGACTTTCGATGCTCCGGAAGGAGGACACGCTCTTCCCAGGCTTTCACTCGGCGTTCTTGATCAGCCGACAAAGGAGCGGATACACCGAGCTCAACCCGTTTAAAGAGATTGGTCTTAGATTTCAAATCCGCACTCGCTGTTGAATCCAAATCACCTAGTGAGCCCAAGACCTCGGATTTTTCGCCGAGCTTGTTCATAGCCAGAGTGTAAGCAAAAAGACTTTCTGATTTTTCATTCGCAGGACATGCGAATTGCGACGACATTTTAAATTGAACCGAAGACAGCAGATATTGCTCGTGCTCGAAATAACGGCGGCCTTCTTTAAAAAAGCCGGCAGCATCTTTGCAATCTGCAAAACCAGCGAGTGGAAAGAGCAATAGGAGTAGAAAACTAATTAATCCATTCGCATTCATTTGGAATATCCTTAAAGTGATTATCCCCGTCGACATTTACGATCGGCAATCCCAAATGAGCCGCATCGAATTCCCGAGAATATCTCTCAAAGGATTTAAACATCGTCATCACGGGACCACAACGTTTAGATATCATCATTGCATAACGGGAATCACTTGGAAAATAGCTGCAGTGGCTACCGAGGGTACTACTGAGAACATTTTGATAAAATGAAACTCCGGGGCTGCCACCGGTCTTGACGGGATTTTTTTCAGCAGAATTTTTCAATTGATAACGGGCATCGATCGCGCTCATGGATTTCGGCTGTAAAGACGGAGAAGCGCAGCCCAAAAAAAAGTACAGCCCGGCAATAAGCCAGGCTGTTGAAACTAAATTCTTAGATTTCAAATTATTTTCTAGGAGTGCAGTTGTACTCATAAATGTGCTCTGGCTTGTATTTTTGGATCCAGAGGAATGGAACTAGAACGAAAACACCGCCTGCGCAAGCGCCAGCATCGAATTCTTCATTACGAGAGAAAGAGTAGTACATTGGTTCGCAACCAGGTTTTTCAATACGTACAGAAGTTGTAGAACCCACTGTTTTTGTATCTGTGTGAGTAACAACGCCAGTACCTTTCATTTCGCCATCGACGTAGATCTTAGCTTGTGAATCAGTTGAACGAATAGTAGTTGTAGATGCACAACCTACGACGTAGAAGCCTGCAAGTGCTGCGAGCACGAACTTTTTCATGATAGAACCCTTTACCTGTTATTAATATTTCCCAAATTTCTTGGAAAAATCATTTTGTGGTAAAGGCTGAGCAATGACAACCATTTCGTGTTGAGTCATTAAAACCGGACCAATTAAGGGTGATGATCGCGTACAGAACTAATCTTTTGGCTAACAGCCTGAAGGCTTTGTCCTAAGGAGTCGGCACTCTGCTCAAGAATTTTGATCTTAGATTCATGCCCTACTTTTTTCAAAGTCTGCGCCTCTTCAATCAAGGGTCGTAATCGTGCCTCGAACTCTGCCAAACGTGATGTCAACTGCGAGCGCTCTTCATCAGAGAGCTGAGCGCCCTCTTGAAATTTAAAGCCGCTCAAGGAAGTGGTCAGATCGCGAACCTTTTCTCCGAGAAGGCGGAACTCTTCCATTTTGCGCTGTTGCTCCTCTTTTCGAGCTTGCAAAACATCCGCACGAGCCGCGACGATCTTGGCGGCGTGCTCAGCCTGTCCACGAAGGTCCGATAGCGCCTGGGACATCACAATCACTTCTTGCGAAACACCTTCGCCACATTCGGCAAAGTGCTTGATCAAACGTTCTGCCTGCTCAAAGTCAAAATCAGATTTGAGATCCATAGTTTCGACCTTCTCTCCCAAGCGGACGAGCTCAGAAAAATAATTATCGAGCTTTAAAACAGATTGCAGAAAAGGCGACGGATTTTTGATTTTAATAGAGTCGTTCATGGGGCGGGTTATTGCATATTTGTTTACAAAAGCCAAATTTTTAAGCAACTGCCGGCGAAGAATTTGCTCTGCGAAACCGGCGTTATTTGAATATACAATGGTTTCACCGACTTATATGCTTTCGCCATGGACAACAGCTCGCCTTTTTCAAAGAAAGTCATTCAGTTTATTCAAGCAGTTCCGATGGGAAAAGTCGCTACTTACGGGCAAATTGCCAAGCTTGCTGGAAAACCTCAGGGCTCTCGCGGAGTTTCGTGGATTCTGCACTCCTCGTCAAAAGCGCACAATCTACCATGGCAACGGATTCTGAATTCGAAAGGAATGATTTCATTTCCGGTGGGTTCGGCGGAGTTTAAAAAACAAAAGCAGCTGCTCCTCAAAGAGGGCATTGAGTTCAACGAAGCCCACCAAATTGATCTTAAAAAATTTCAGTGGAATAAAAAGCCCACCGTAAAGAAGCCCGCGAAGAACAAACCAAAGTTATTTTCCTAATAGACGCTTTAACTGAGCCCGCTGATAAGAGCCGAAGGCCCCGTTAAAAAGGCAGCGGACGAGCGGGTCTTCGACAAGATCTGCCTCGGCGATTTCTTTTTCAGTCGTCGGAGCAAAAACGGTGTCATTGATCCGCACATACATCGAAGTCAGTGACTCTCCTTCGTTCAACGCGCCGAAAAATTTCGCTATTGGTATCTCGGTGGTCCATCCAAGCTCACTTGCCGGAGCTTCCGACATCGCTGCAATAGAGTTCTTCTTTACATTGTAAAAAAATGAATATACCTGCCCACGATGATCATAGATAGAGAGCCGCCAGATGCGCGCTTTATTGAAGTAACGATTTTCAGGCTCTTCCAGAGACCGGTATTTTTCAATCAAACCCTGACGGCAATACTTTAAAACGGCTTCCGTCTGCGCAGCACTCAGAGCTGGAAAATGGTTGGCAATCTCAGCAGTGGGCGGCGCTCGCAAATTCACTTGGTAGTCATAATCGAGATTTTGCTCGCCCACAGGCTGAACCCACGAAAGAGACTCAGCAGCGCTCAGTGACTTTTGATCTAAGCTCACTGACACTGAGGGATTCAGGCGAACGACCCGAGTTTCTGGCAAAGCCGTTTGAACTTCTTTTGCAAACTGCTCGTAGGTCACCGGAAAAAACGCGTGATTGTACCAAGACCAAGATTCCATCTGAAACTGACACGAACTCGGAATCACAAAGCGCGGTTTCAGAGTTTGCAATTGCTCTATCCATTCGCCAGGAAGAGTCGCCGGCGCGGGCTCTGCTCGCGACGGTGAAAGCACTTCCAATTCGCGCATCGTTTGAAACGGCCACATCACGAGATCCCAAGGCCCCTCACTCACGAGCAAATCCAAAGTATCGTAGTCAATCCACGAGTCGACGACATTCAGAATATTCATTCCGCCGGCCTTCACTTGAAATAAAGAATCGACATTAGAATCAAGAGCTCGGCGCGGAATCACTTCGATCGAACCAACTCTCACCGGCTCATTGAGGTTTAAAGAAAAGACATTTTTAAATCCCAGTTCCCGGAGCCACGCAAAGAGCTCGTCAAAAACGCAGAACACATAAATCGGGATCTCGCGCGAAAGCAGATTCAAACTATCGAAAGAACAATGATCATCATGAAAGTGCGAAATAAAAACCGCATCGAATTTGAGTTCACGAATTTGCGCCTCATCAAAGCGCACAGACGGAAAGGCATAGCAGTTGCGGCTGAATGGATTCTCGAAGATCGTATCAAAGGCGATCTTGGAGCCCTCACACTCGAGGACATAACCGGCATGCAGAATTCGTGAAATCTTCAGCGACATCGTGATCGCAATATCCACATAACCTATTGAAACTGCAAGGATAATTAACGCCTATTGACTTTTTTACGAATCTGCCGATATACTTAACCAAGTAGTTAATTAACCTAAAGGTAAAATATGCAAGACCACTTAAGCCAAACCTTTGCAGCCCTCGCAGATCCAACTCGTCGAGCGATGTTGTCTCAGCTTTCAAAAGGCGAAGCCAGTGTTTCTGATTTAGCAAAGCCCTTCTTGAAAGACATGAGTCTACCCGCGGTTACAAAACACCTCAAAGTTTTAGAAAAAGCGGGACTCATTACGAAATCCAAAGATGCACAATGGAGGCCCTGCAAGCTCAATAGCGAAGGCCTCAAAGATGTCGCGGATTGGATGGAGCAATATCGCGTATTCTGGGAAGAAAGTTTGGATCGCCTCGGAGATTATTTAAAAACCGTCACAGCTAAAGAAAAAACGAAAGGGAAGAAAAATGAGCGCAAAAAATAACGCCCACGCATTCACTCTCACACGTATTTATGATGCCCCGGTGAAAGCCGTGTGGGACGCTTGGACTGACCCAAAGCAGGTCGCACAATGGTGGGGCCCGCGCGGCTTCACAATCACTCATCACGGCAAAGATCTTCGTGCCGGCGGATTCTGGAAATACACCATGCACGGTCCGGATGGCGTGGATTACCCCAATTACACTGTCTATCACGAAGTAGAACAGTACTCTCGCTTGGTCTATGACCACGGCGGCACTGAAGATCGCCCTCCCCTTTTTAGAGTGACAGCGACTTTCAAAGAATTGGCTAAAGGTAAAACGGAGTTAAAGATGACCATGGCCCTGCCTTCTGCAGAAGCTTTGGCCGAGACGAAAAAGTTCATCAAAGCAGCCAATGGCAATTCCACTTGGGACCGTTTGGCGGAATTCCTGGACAAGGAATCCACGGGCAAAGAGAAGTTCGTTATCAACCGCACTTTCGATACGCCGATAGCAACGATGTTTGAGGTCTGGACGAATCCAAAGCACTTCGCAAAGTGGCTTGCACCAACGGGTTTTGATATGCACTTCATCCGCTCTGACATCAAGGCCGGCGGAAGCACGTTCTATTACATGAGTAATGCGGACGGCATGAAAATGTACGGCCGTGCGGAGTACCTTGAAGTCAAGAGCCCGAACCGCATCGTCTACACTCAGCAGTTCTCAGATGAGAATGAAGGGCTCACGCGCCACCCAATGGCACCAACATGGCCGGCAACAATGCTGACAGTGGTGACTTTGGCTGAAGAAGGCCCGAATCAAACCCGTGTAACCATCGAGTGGGAACCAACCGGCAATGTGACTCCAGAAGAACTCGATACTTTCATCAAGGGAAGAGCGGGCATGACAATGGGTTGGACCGGTTCTTTCGACAAACTCGAAGAATACCTCGCAACAGTATAAATCTATTTACCTCGGAAAGCCGCACCCACTGCGGCTTTCCGAAAGTTTCAGAAACTGCCTAACTTCTTTCAAAAAAATTAAAAATTTCTACACACGAAATCTCAAAGAAAAACGAATCAAAAAGCGTTCTTTCCATTTGAATCTCTATCCCTGAAAATTAAGGAAGATTCACGGAGGACCTATGACGTCGTTTACCAAGTATGGTGGCATGACTGCGCTGGCACTGGCTGTCGCGGTGGGGTTCCAGAATTGCTCGCAGGTCGCGGGCGATTCTGAGAGCTCATTTCTCGCATCTTCGACGTCCTATTCTAGTGACGTGAACCTCGGCGTCGAAGCCATTGCGCTCAAAGGCAAATCCTCTGATAAAAACCCTCACAAGTGCGTGAAGACCAAAGATAACTGTTTCAGCGAAACCTTTAAACAGCCCGTGAAAGCCACGCGCGCTGTGGATGTCCTTTTCGTCGTCCAAACTTCTGCGAGTCTCGCAGCTGAACGCCAAGCCATTGTGGCAGGAATTAATAACTTCATTACCTCTCTTCCTGAGGGCGCCAACTTTAATATCGCTGTAATGCTTTCGCACGGAAGCCTTTCGGCCCTGTCTGGAAAACTGTATCGGGCAGCGGCTGAACCGATTGTCCTGAAATCCACAGAGCTTTCCGCAGGACAGATTCAGACTTATCTCGATATGAAATTAAATAATGTCGAAATGGATCCCGCGGCAGGTGGCGGTGAAGAAGGCCTCTTCTCGCTCTATCATGGAATAACAACCCCAGCATTACTTACGGAATCTCAGTCATTGGGATTCTTCCGCCCAGACGCGGCTCTTGGCGTAGTTTTCGTGGCGGATCGCCGTGATATCTGCGCGATGGTGCCAGTTGGAGTTGGCGCAGAGACCGATCCTGGAAAACTCGCGGCACGTATTCGTGACTGCGAAGGCCTCACAGCAGCAGGACTTACAAATCGTCTGGCACTACTTAAAGGAACGATGCCGGTTGCAGTCTCAGGAATTATCTATGCCGATGCCCCGGCACCTGCGGGAAAAGAAATTGGCTACGGCTATACGGATATGATTGCGCTCAACCCCGGTGTCGCGATTGATATTGCAAATGATGATATCGATGAAGGCTTAGCGTCGATTGCAGAACTCAGCGGTCAGCAGATGGAAATTCAGAAAGAATTTATCTTAGATTACACCGGCATTGATCCAAAACGTATTATTGTGACCGTGAATGGCGTCGGAGCTATGTTTGTCTTAGAAGGAAACAAGGTCACAATCACTAGTGCTGTTCCAGCAGGTGCTGTGGTGGTGATTTCTTACTGCTTACAATCAAAACCGAATACAAACAGCTGTCATCACCGAATGCATAAATGCCACGACTGTGGCAAGCAACGGAAGTACCGTCATTAAAAATGAAGGCCCCGCACCGAACCGTGTGCGGAGCCCCCTGCTCGGATTAACAAGCCATTCCAGAATCGTATACGAGTTCACAATCAAGAATTTGTGTCTCGATTGAGATGTCCTTATTGTTGGACTTCAACTGACCTTCAATCACACCTTGGAAACGTGCCTTGCCATTTGAATCATAGCAACCGTCTTGATCCTTTTGTGCCTTAAGGTCGTACTTTACGGCATGTCCTTGGTCATCAAAAGCACGCACAGTGCTTGGAATGCCAACAACAGAAAAACTTCCAAAGGTAGTTGCTGTATTGTCATTATAGTTGTTAGCCGTGACGTGAATAACTCCCAGAGGTGAATTGTGAAATGTGTCGCCATAATTATCCATATCGTCTGAAGTATCGAGAACGTAGTTTTTGCCATCTGCTTTTACGGAGATCGTTGGTGCATACCAACCTTTTCCGTTTGAGCGATGCAAAGAAACTTCGATTGCCTGTTTGGCACCTGAATTCTTCGCAGACTTACAAGTGAGAGTGTGGCCACCTGGGTGAGCAAACGCGAAGCTAGAGAACAATATTGTGAGAGAACCGAGCAAAGTTTTCATTTTTAAATCTCCTAAAAGAGTTGTTGATTAATCTGGAGGCAATTTCGTTTACTTTTAATGATTTGAAAATTAGAATGATTTTATATTTACTATCTATTTTCTAGATACTTGTAAGGTGTTGATTTCATGGAACTAAATTACCTCCGCGTGTTTTACGAAGTCGCGAAAGCCGGTAAATTTTCTGAAGCCGCGATAAAAATGAATATCAGTCAGTCGGCGTTGAGCCGCTCTGTTGCCTTGCTAGAAGACAATGAAGGGGTCACTCTCTTTGATCGTTCAAAGAACGGTGTTGTCCTCACAGCCAAGGGTCACGAGGTTTTTCTTCTCTGTGAGCGCCTCTTTCAAACTGAGAAAGAAATTGAAAATCTCTGCCGTGGAGTTCAGGAAAAATGCGAAGGCCCTCTGCGTTTCGCCGCTTCGGATCACGTGATCAATGACTATCTTGTCACTCCAATGCATAAGTTTCGCAGACAGTATCCGAAAGTAGTACCAAGTATTCGCTCGGGCACGCCGGATGAAATCGCGCAAGCAATTCTCAATACTGATAGTGAATTCGGCTTGCTGTTTGCGAAAGTGAATTTGCCGAATATTGAATATCGTATTTTGCACCCCGAAATCATGGCTCTGGTTTGCCACCCTGATATCTGGAAAGAGTGCAAATCCTCAAGCAATGAAAAGACTCTTCAGAAACTCATTCGTAGTTATGGTTATATCTCGTCTCTTGGGGCCCTCCTCTCAAGCCGTCCTTCACGCGTTCTAATGGAGCTGTTTGGCGAGGCTCCGCAAGTGGGTCTCGAGATCAATAGCCAAGAGTCGCAAAAGCGCTTCTGCCTCGCCGGAGAAGGGGTTGCATATCTTTCCCGCTTTATGGTCGAGAAAGAAATCAAGCGCGGTGAACTGTTTGAAATTCCGATTGAGAACATTCATTCATTTAATCTGTGGTTGGCTCGGCCGAAAGGAAAGCAGCTCAGTCTGACTTCGCGTATGTTTTTGAGACACTTAAAACCTGACCTCGAATTTTAGCATCTGATTCTTAGACAGTTCCCTCGTCGCGAGCGTTCAAACATCACTTTGGAACGATCCCAAAAGTAGTCTGGCGCTCAATAGAAGAGATGGCGGAACACACGCATCGTAGAACTCTTCTAAACGTTGAAAAATCACTGTAGTGAAACCTCGACAGTGACTAGAGCTTGCGCAGTATTGGACGCCACGGTCGTTGCCTGGGCGGCACCGGGTTTGCTCCTTAGTTACTCCATGAAGTATTCAGTGCCGCTCAAACTTACAGGCTATGTGCTCGGTGCCTCGATCTTTTTAAATATCGCAGAGGCGAGCATTCAGCGTCTCTGCGCACCTAATATTGCGACGACATCTGTGTACTACACTCCTGATGTCTCAAAGATTTGTGGGAAGTCGAATCCTTGCAAAGCCTTTAAGAAAGAGGTTCGCATGCAAGGCTCAGGAACTTTGCCTGGCGGTAAGATCTATACTCACCAAGGAAAAACCCATACATTAACTAGTTCCTGCGACACAACGATTGGTTCGAGCGGCAAATGTTTGATTCCATTTATTTCAGTCGCCGCAGATATGCGCTACTATGAACCAGGCGATATTATTCAAATGCCTTCCCTCAAGGGAAAAGTCATTAACCTGCCTGATGGTAGTAAAATGATTCATCCAGGATATCTCATTGTTCAAGATACCGGTGGCGCGATCCGTGGGCCAAACCGTTTTGACTTCTATATGGGGTCGATGGGACTGCGTGATGCACGCACCGGCAAAATCAACCGCGACAACTCTTTCGGCTATGCTGCTTCAAAAGACACTCGCATGGTAGATAAATCCGAGTGCTCGGACTCCAAGTCTTTTACGGTCGTGCGCCGCGGATCTGTTTCTTACGAAACTTCACTCGCCGCGATTGACGATGCTCTTCGTAATATCAGCGACAACAATCGCGTATCACTTGCAAGCATCACACGTCACCGTTTTCCAGCAGGATTTCAATAATGAACCCAATTAAAGTTTTCTGTGCCATTATAGTTTTAAATCTCTTAGCGGCTAGCCTTGCGTTCGCAAGCAAAGATATTTTGCCAAGCCAAGAGCCAGATTCGACACCGATTGATATGTCTAAGCCTCCGTTCTTTATGTCGTCTTATGATACCTTCCATGATCTGCAGGATTCACAGAAAGATTTCTATCTCGCCAATATCCTGCCTTTATTAAATAAAATTCCGTCGCTTAGCCAGAAAACAAAAAAAGACCTCGATGAGGCCCGGGATTGGTATCAATCCTGGGATCAAATCCGTAAAAAGGTCTATGAATATTGCCAAGATCAAACGGTGCAGAAGACCTGCGATGAAATCGCCGATGTGCGACTGAAAACCTTTGACCTCTTTGCCAACCAAAAATACGAGAACCGCATGGCTGACACGCAGCCCGTAAAGTAGCTGCGTTTCTAGCTCCATCCATTTATTTATAGCGAAAATCCACGTTTTGAGAGAGTATGTCGGTCTATGAAACTGATCTCTTGGAACGTTAACGGCCTTCGCGCGGTTCATAAAAAAAACTTCCGTGAATGGTTCGAAAAAGAAAAAGCCGACATCGTCTGCCTGCAAGAAATTAAACTCACTGATGACGTCATCAAAGGCGATGAAACTTTCTATCACCCGGCAAAATACCATTCTTCTTGGAACTTTGCCGAGAAGGCCGGCTATTCCGGTCTTGCAATGTATTCAAAAAAAGAGCCCGATGATGTTCGCCTCGGTTTAGGCATTCCTAAATTTGACCGGGAAGGCCGCTGGCTCGAAGCAGACTTCGGCCCGATCACCGTGATCAATAGCTATTGGCCGAATAGCCAACGCGACCATGCACGTTTGCCATTTAAGCTTGAATTCTGTGCTGCTGCTGAAAAACGGCTGCAAGCTCTTCGCAAGAAGGGCCGTGAAGTCATCATCTGCGGCGATTTTAATATTGCTCACAAAGAAATTGATCTTCGTAACCCGAAGTCAAATATGAAAAATGCGGGCTTCCTGCCGGAAGAACGTGCGTGGATGACGAAGTTTCTTGAGAGGCTGGAATGGGTGGATAGCTTCCGCAAGTTCGAGCAAGGTCCAGATCATTATACTTGGTGGAGTTATCGTCCAGGTGTTCGCGAAAAGAACATCGGTTGGCGGTTGGATTATTTCCTCGTGAACAAAGAAGCTTCTGACCGCTTGAAGGCTGCAGCCCACTGCCCGGATGTAATGGGGTCCGACCACTGCCCAGTACGACTGACACTAAAGAAGTAGAATATGCTGAAGAACTTTTATCCTGATCGTGATTTTAAAGCGTTGCTCTTTGATTTTGACGGCACAGTGGCCGATACCATGGGCGCGCACTGGAAGGCCTGGAATATCGGACTTGCGAAGTACAATCTTTCACTCAGCCGTGAGCAACATCAAGCCTGGGCCGGCCGCCCGACTCGCATGATTGTTCAAATGATCAATGATATGCACAAAGTGGAAATCGCGATTGAAAAGTTTCTCGAAGAGAAAGAAGTTCATTTCTTCTCAGCCCTTCATGAAGTGAAAGAAATCGCACCCGTCGTTGATATTATCAAGCACTATCACGGCACACTGCCAATGGCGGTTGTCACTGGCAGCCGTCGCGCGCCTGTGACCCGTGTGCTTGCTCACCTGGGACTGACTCATTACTTCAAGGAACTTATTTGCGCCGAAGACTATGTTCATGGCAAGCCAGCTCCTGATTGCTTCTTGCTGGGGGCTTCTCGCCTGGGTGTCGATCCGAAAGATTGCCTGGCTTTTGAAGATGCGCCATTGGGCTTAGAATCTGCTCGTAAAGCCGGTATGGAGTGCTTGTACGTCAGCAATTATTCTCTGACCTTCCCTTAAAATTAATCTTGCTTGTAATTACTGATATTTTCGAAAAGCTTTTCCATGCGATAGTAAAGATTCGCAATATTTTTCGACGGATCTTTTCCTCCGAGCATGGAAGCCTCTTCAATCTTTTCAATACAGCGCAAATCTTGGCAGATAAAATACGAAGTGCTGACGTTGCCGCTCATTGTGACTGACAGCATTCCGATATCTTCAGACGACCCATAAGCATGGCACCAATTGCAGAGACCACCGGTAGGTTCTCCAGTAGAAGCGGTGCGCTTAAACGCCACTCCGCGTGGGCTTTCCCAGTTTGGCATTTTAAAAACCAAATAGGTGTAAACGCCAGAAGGTTCTTTCCAAGTGAAATAAGAACGAACATTGAATGGGAATGAAAGCTTCTCAGGTAAGATCAGCTTCTTTTGATCGCGATAGCGAAACGCCTCTACGAGTTCTTTTTCGGAAGCGATCGAGAATGTGATTTCAGTTCTGTTATTATTTGTCACTGTGATCATAGGATGATTCTAACGGAACTCCTCAGGGTGTCAAAGCGCTCTTATCGGCCAAAAACAAACAAGGGCGCGAAAACCAGATATCCTTCTAATTTCTAGATTATACCAGTCGAATCATTCTACTTCTGCAATCAGTCATTTTAAGTTATTTCTGCTTTGAATAACCGTAACCCTTTTTTAGGAGTACTTAATATGAAGCATTTCATTTTTGCAGCGACCCTTTTGGTTTCTTCTTACTCATTTGCCGGTGCGGCGGTTCTTTACAATTGCGCAGGTGTCGACAACGTCGGCGGTGAAAGCGTTGTATTTGAACTCGCCTTTAGCGATTCAGCTCCGGGTGTTGGCTATACAAATCAAGCTGTGACAGTTGAAAAAATGGGTTCTGACGTTCCTCAGAAAAAGATTGTTTTCCAAATGTTTGAAGCAACAAAGAAAAATGAATGTAGCCGCAACGAGCAAGATGAAATCTATCTCGCTGGAGGTTTCGATATGATTCCAACTGCAAATGGCAACTTGGCGGCTTATCAAGTGAATGTAAAATCAAACTGCGCAGACGCCAAGGTCGACATAAAAGCGTATTGCTTCTTCCAGTACGGCAACCAATAGAATTACAGAAAGCTTTTAATCGTCCCCGCGATTTCATCAAGGCGTTTGCGCGGAACCTCATCGGAATGGGTATAGCCGGTTCTTTGCCCATCTCCCCGATAGCGGGGAACAATATGCAGATGCGAGTGCATCACTTCTTGCCCAGCAACGGCACCGTCTGACAAAAACAAATTCGCGCCTTCGCAGCGAATATCTGATTGCTCGAGTGCTTTAAGAACCTTTTGTCCCACTAAGAACATGTGCCCAACGGTTTTCCCATGAACTTGCGTCAGCCGGGGTTGATGCTCTTTAGGAACCACGAGAACATGGCCATCATTGATGGGATGAATATCTAAGAACCCAATACAGAGATCGTCTTCATAGACAATGCTGGCTGGTAATTCCCTATTGATGATTTTGCAAAACACGCATGTCATGGGAAAAATTTTGCCTGCGATAAAAGCGAAAGCAAGCTGTATTTTAAGCAGTTGGCATTGCAGTTGCTGTATTAAAGCTCCAAAGACATCAAATGCAGATTAAATGCATTTGGTAAAATTCTTGAGACAAAGTGGCTCATCACCGAGACATTCTGTCATTTCTAAGGAGGACTTTATGACTGCAAATGTTGGTAACAATGACCGTCTGATCAGAACCGTTTTAGGGTTTCTTATTTTGGGCGCTGGTCTTTATTATGAAAGCTATTGGGGTTTGATCGGTCTTATTCCACTAGCGACCGCAGTTCTCCGATGGTGTCCAGCTTATTTACCGTTTCATCTTTCTACGGCGGATAAAAAGCAGGCCCCAGCCAGTAAGTAGTACTTATTCTTCAACAAACATCTTCAAACGGTGAAGGGCGCGGTCCCACTGCGAGGAGATCATTTCTAAATAATCTTGGGCGACTTGCAGGCGCTTCTTGTCGAGATCCCAGATTTTCTCACGCCCGCTTTGGTGACTATGCACAAGCCCAACTTCTTGCAAAGTCTCTAAATGCTTCGTCACTGCTTGGCGGGTGATCTTTTTCCCCGCCGTCAGCTGAGCAATGGACTGGGGTCCTTCTTCGCAAATCGCGGCGACGAGCTGCAAACGCGTTTCATCGCCGAGAGCTGCAAACATTTCTGCGGATTTCTTATACGAGCTAGCCACGGCTGAGATACTTCTGCAAAAGAATACACTGATGAGCCCAACCACCATCGTTGGCCTTCAAGGCCTCCGCGCGGCGGGAAATAGGAATCTTATCAAAACCCGTTTCAGTGATCGTCAGCAAAGTGCCCGTCCCCTGCTCTTCGAGGGTAAATGTGATCAAAGTCATGGGTTCTTTCGAGTAATCGACTTTAGGATCAATCGCGAACGGATGCCACTTCAGACAAAACTTCGTCTCAGGTACGATGCTATCAACAAACATTTCCACAGGCTTTCCCGTGTGAGGTTCCTGCAGCTTTGCGACTTCGGGATCGACTTGAGTGGGAGCAATAGTGCCCTTAATGGTTTGCCCGGCAATGAAAGGACCCTCAAGCTTCATGCCGAACCAGGCACCAAACTCTGAAGAGTTCGTGATGGCCTTCCAAACCTTGGATCTTGGAGCCGCCAGTAGAATTTGCTTCTTAATTCCGTCAGTATTCATATGCAACCTCTTAGTTGCATATTATCAAAGCCCATAAATTATGCAACCAAAAAGTTGCATGTATTAAAACAGATCAGTGTTCCCCGTCGGCATCGCTCATTTTCTTTAAAACCATGGCGATGGTTTCAGAATCGACGTTCGCACGCTTCATCAAGGCCTTGGCACGGCCGAAGTCATCGGAGTCAATGGCTTCAAAAAATGCTTCGACCTTGCCGATCTCTGCGAGTTTTTCTAGGACAAGTGTTCCTTCGAAATCCTGTTCATCCATTTTAGAGCTCCTTTTCCAAAACGATCTTAGCCCCACCCTCATCTGAAGAGTGATAACCAACGATATTAAATCCAGAACGAATATTCAGTAACAACATATCGCGGAAGCGATTCTGCGTTTTCGTTTGCAAGCGTTTGTAGCCCTGCGTACGCGCCCATTCGTGCTGAGCCTTCATCAAATCTGAAGCGATACCCAAGCCGCGGAATTCTGGAATAACACCGCCGAGCCAGCTATAGAACTCGCGCTCATTCAATTTGTAACCAAGCTTAAATGCCACCGGCTGTCCTTCTACGTAAGCAAGCTGCAAGTAGTACTCGGTATGATTTTTAAAGGTGCCTTGGAACCATTTCTCGTCCCACTGACCGAAAGCTTTTTCCATAAGGCCTGCGACGATATCAAACTCTGCGGCACTAACTTTTGTAAACGCTTTGATTTCAAGAGGGATCTCTCTAAAGCGAGGCACTGTCTTGCCATCGATCGTGACGGACTCAAAGAACATGCCTTTGGGGCGAACCCACAATTTACCGAGATCATTTGCATAGCGCGTTTCATATAGAGCCATCTCTTCGAGAGTTTCGCTGTGTCGGGCCACGCCAAGATAAGTATAAGGTTTGTTCTTATAGTGCTTATAAAACTTCATATTTACTTTCCGTAAGTCACAAGAATAGCGCCCATCTTCGAAGAGCGAGCAGATTGCAGACTTGGTTTTAATGTTTTGGGGAGCTATCTAAATAGCGCCGCCTCCCGCACGAGTGCAAGTGGATTCAGCAAAATAGCAGATTCATCGACTAAATTATGCTCTGCGAGCTAGGTAAGATCACTTCTGCTCCCTAGTCTCGTTAAATCCGGGCCGGGAGTCGTGATAGTTCCAGCCCAAGCCAAGCGGGCCAGGGCTGGAAACGACTTATTACTGACGTTCTGGCAAATCGTAACGATCCAAATTCATGACTTTGCCCCAAGCAGCGGCGAAATCACGAACGAACTTTTCTTTACCATCATCACACGCATAGACTTCGGCAAAAGCACGAAGCTGCGAATGACTACCAAAGACCAAGTCCACGGCCGTGGCCGTCCACTTCACTTCGCCCGTGTTGCGATCACGGCCAGCATACACGCCCGGCTGCGAAGACTTATCCCACTCAGTTCCCATATCTAAGAGATTCACAAAGAAATCATTCGTCAATTCTCCGGGACGAGTTGTAAAGACCCCATGATGCGACTGTTTATGATTCGCGTTCAAGACACGCAGACCGCCAATCAAAACCGTCATCTCCGGAGCCGTCAACTCCAGCATATTCGCGCGATCCAAAAGTAATGTCTCAGGCGAGAGCTGAATCTTGCTATGGATGTAATTTCTAAAACCATCAGCACGAGGCTCAAGCACTGCAAACGAATGAGCATCGGTCTGATCTTGGGAAGCATCTGTACGCCCTGGCGAGAATGGTACTTCGACTTTAAAGCCAGCCTTCTTCGCCGCCGCTTCAATCGCAGCCCCACCACCCAGCACGATCAAATCAGCAAGAGAAACCTTCTTGCCACCAGAAGCTGATTTATTAAACTCACTTTGAATCTTTTCATAGACCGGCAGAACTTTTGCGAGTTCTTCCGGCTCATTCACTTCCCAATCTTTTTGTGGCGCTAATCGTAAACGGCCACCGTTAGCTCCGCCACGCATATCGGTACCACGATATGAAGATGCCGCCGCCCAAGCCGTGGCAATCAAGCGAGAAGGACTAATTCCCGAAGCCATAATTTTTTCTTTCAAAGCCTTCACATCTTGAGCATCAATCAGCTTGTGATCAACTTCAGGAACAGGATCTTGCCAGATCTGCACTGGCGCAACCCATGGTCCCCAATAGCGAGATACGGGACCCATGTCGCGATGAAGGAGTTTGTACCAAGCTTTTGCAAAGGCTTCAGCGAACTCTTTGGGATTTTCGTGGAAACGCTTTGAGATCTTGGCGTACTCTGGGTCGACCTTTAATGAAAGATCGGTCGTAAGCATCGTGGGTGCATGTTTTTTATTCGGATCGTGCGCATCGGGCACGGTGTCTTTCGCGGCACCGTCTTTTGGTTTCCACTGATGAGCACCGGCAGGGCTCTTTTTAAGTTCCCATTCATGTTTGTGAAGATTATCAAAGAATCCATTGCCCCATTTTGTCGGCGTGCTGGTCCAAGCACCTTCAAGACCGCTGGTGATGGCATCATCACCTTTACCGGTACCAAAGGAGTTCTTCCAACCAAGCCCCATGGCATGAATCGGACAGCCTTCAGGCTCAGGCCCGACATTTTTATCAGCCGGGGCCGCTCCGTGAGTTTTTCCAAAGGTGTGACCGCCTGCGATCAGCGCCACGGTCTCTTCATCATTCATCGCCATGCGCGCGAAGGTTTCACGAATATCTTTCGAAGCTTTCTTCGGATCGGGATTGCCATTGGGTCCTTCGGGGTTCACATAGATCAACCCCATTTGCACGGCCCCGAAAGGATTTGCGAGCTCGCGATCACCGCTATAGCGTTCATCCCCGAGCCAAGTATCTTCGGGCCCCCAGAAAACCTCTTCAGGCTCCCACACATCTTCGCGCCCGAAACCAAAGCCAAAAGTTTTAAAGCCCATGGACTCCAGCGCACAGTTGCCGGCAAACACCAGCAAATCCGCCCAAGAAACTTTCTGACCATATTTCTTTTTAAGTGGCCAAAGCAAGCGGCGCGCTTTATCGAGATTGGCATTATCCGGCCAGCTATTGAGTGGCGCGAATCGTTGGGCTCCATCACCACCGCCACCGCGACCATCTTCGATACGATAGGTACCAGCGGCATGCCAGCTCATACGAATGAAGAGGGGCCCATAATGTCCGTAATCAGCAGGCCACCACTCTTGCGAATTGGTCATAAGTTTGAACATGTCTTGCTTAAGCGCCTCGACGTCGAGTTTCTTGAACTCTTCGGAGTATTTGAATTTACCGTCCATGGGATTTAATTTCGGCGAGTGCTGATTGAGCACGGAGAGATCCAACTGATTCGGCCACCAATCCCGATTGGAATGAGGGCGTTTCATAGTTTTAGGTTTCGGCGACGGAATAGCGGGATTTTCACTCTCACTTCTAGGTTCAGACATAGTTAGCTCCTTATTAGGGAAGTTTGTATGTTATAGATCCTAGAAGGAGATCAATTACCGGACGAGTTGTCCAATGACGTTCTAAGTAAAAGTGGGTTTGGGACTATAAGGAAATTGTCGAAAAGCATGATTTTAGGACACGCAGGATACTTTAAGTACCATTTGTGGTTCGAATATAAAGACGAGGGCGGGCGCCATTCTTTGCTTTTATTAAAAGATTTGGAATTCCATAGTCTCGAGTCGTTTCGATCTCGTAAGTCTGTCCATCAGATTTATACTTCACGTTTTCCATCATAGAACTACTCATTGGTACGAAATCAGGACAACCAACTTTTTTTAAATCGCAAGTCAGGCGATCTAACCCTTGCTCACTGGTCGGATAGGACTTGCATGCTTCTCGATGTGCCTCGAGGTGCTCTTGAATGTTCATAATACGAAATCTGTCAGCATCATAAAACGTATCATAGAGTCCACCACCAGGAAACATGGACCCTCTCGCAATAAGCGCAGCAAATATAGTAACCAAAATAAGAAATAGAGAAGCTCCCATCAAAGGAATCTTTCTCTTTGCAAATGCTTTTCTAATGAACAGAATTTCTAACCCAAAAATTAGCAGAAAAACTAAAATAACAATCAAATGAAATGTCGTAAGTAAATCCCAGTATATAGCTTCTCTCATGTACTTCCCCCGTCACATATTATCAACAAAATATGTTTAAACGGTAGTAGAACCTAACCCAGACCTCGGGCGGTAAGACCTGCTCGATCAGTTAAATGCTTGTCTCCGAATTCCACCACTGGAACACTAATCTCATGTGCTATTCCGCGATGATCGAGGCCGACCTCCGCAAGCTTCAAAAGAAATTCAACGTTAAAATCGACTGGGAAAGTTTCGATGAGGCTTACAGTATTCGTATGAAGTACGACCAGGCGATGATTCCGTCGGGCCTCGACTCCTATATTATTCAGAACGCCGAAACTGCACAGCAAAAGCGCCTCGCTAAAATGGCGAAAGAGCACTACAAAGGCGAAATCGAAAAGTTCTCAGCGAAGCTCAAAAAGTACGAGCAAGACGTTAAAGACTTCGAAGCGAAGATCAAATCTGGCTCGAAAGCTAAAGGCCTCGATGAAAAACTAGCAAAGCGTCGCGAGACGGTCGAGTGGCACAAAGAAAAGATCGATTACTACGAACGCATCGAAGAAACCGGTGCTCCCCGCGTGTTCCCGAATTTCTATGCTCCCGTTATCGTCAAAGACGGTAAAGAAGAAGTGATTCGTCTGATGCGCTATCATATGTGCCCGAAGAACGGTAAAGAACTCAATGCGTTCCAGTACAATCTATTCAATGCTCGTAGAGATAAATTATTAGAATCCCGCACTTGGAAACCCGTCTTCGGAAAGAAACACGCGATCTTTCCATTCTTACGTTTCTATGAAAGTGTCGAAGGCCCGAACGGCGAAGCAAAGATCATTTACTTCCAGCCGAAAGATCAAGAGATCATGTGGTCAGCCGCGATTTATGAAGAATCAAAGATCGAACCGGGACTTCTCAGATCGTTTGCTGCAATTACTGATGAACCACCACCAGAGGTTGCAGCCGCAGGTCACGATCGCTGCCCGGTTTTCTTGTCTGAAGATAAATTCGAAAGATGGCTAGATCCACAAGAGACGACAAAAGAACTGGTGGAACTACTAACAGATGTCGTCCCTACATACTTCGAGCACAAAGCCGCGTAATTAGTTTTGCGCAGGCTTTACAGCGCCTTTGATCTTTCTCACAAGCGGCGGAATCGCAAACATCAGCACCATAATAATTACCGCCGTCAGCGTTCCATTCCCCAAAATACCATTGAGCCAAATCGTCGACGCCATAATTACCCAGAAGAACAACATATCGCCGGCGATCGCCACTGCCCAACCGGCAATAAAGCCATGGCCCTGAGCCAGCGCTGCCGCCCGGCCCGTCATTGGATCGACACCGAAAGCAATCGCAATCAGTAAGAACGGACCCGGCTTATGCCCATAAGCTGCAATCGTTCTATCAGTGAACGCTTTCATGTTCGCAATATAGAGTCTTAAAAAGTTTGAATACTTCGCGAGCCACGCAAAGAACATCATGATCGGCTCAAATACGAATGCCAGTAACACATCTGAAACAAAATACAGAACCGACATCGCGACCCAGCCGATCCCTTTGCTTTGTGCGAGCACGACGCCTGCGGGAATGCCTCCGCCGATCGGAATCGTGAAGAGCATAAAGACATCCCAAGAGTGTTTTAAGGAACCAAAAGAAAGGGCTGCCGACGAAATGTTCATGTGACTAAATCTATATTTTATTAAAAGGGTTCTCAACTGAAAATAAGCCAAACTCAACCATGATGAGTGTACCCTTCAGTTTATAAATCCTATTCGCCAAACTTAGGATCAATTCCCTGACCGTTGGTAATAAGATTCTTAAGACTCTGAGTGATATAAAAATCCCAGCCACCCGAGCAAGCATCATAGCACTCAGACTGGCGAGTTAATCCGTGATGGGTGAAAACAATTTCCGTTTCTTTCCCCTTCGGCATAATCTCAAACACAATCTTTGTGCCCTTCCACTCGTTGATGGCACTGACGCCGACATCTTCCACGCGCCAAACAACTTTTTCATTGGGAACAAGCTCAGTCACTTTCTGAGTGCTGTCGTGATAGTGCTTGTAACGGAAATTAAACTGAGATCCAACCTCCGAACCATCACCCTTCACTTCACCGACCCACCAGGCTTTGACGTCTCGGATCGCATCATAGGCTTCTTTCGGAGTCTTATTCACGGAAATCGAAACTGTATAGTTTTTGGAACTCATGGGGGCCTCTTTCTGTTGTGCTGGTTTTTCATCCTAAGTATTCAGGAAAAAGTGGTTGTCCATTGCGCAAACGTTCTTTGGCTTTCTCGCTAATTTTATGATTGTCGTCTTTAATCAACCCCATCAAACGCGGGATCAGCTTTGCCTCTGACTTGGAGTCATACTTCTCGCTCCAGACCATCATTTCAAACATGATCGGAATCAGATCGAGACCCTTTTCAGTCAGGATAAACTTACTGCGACGGGCATCTTCAGGATCGACGATTTTTTTAAGGATGCGCTCGTCTTCTAAAAGCTCTAACCGAGCAGCCAGAATATTCGTTGCAAAGCCCTCTTCAGATTTGAGGAACTCATTATAAGAGCTTTTCCCGCGAAAGACGATGTCGCGAAGAACCAATAGAGTCCACTTATCCCCAAAGGACTCAAGGCAGAAGTTAATAGGACAGTGGGAACGGAGCTTCTTGTTCTTCATATGATACAGTTTACACATTAACTTGCAAAATACAAGTTAATTGCCTAATCTGAAACAGAGAGGTATTTATGGCAAGAATGTTAGTGATCTATAAAACTCCTAAAGACATCGCAGCCTTTGAAAAGCACTACTGGGATGTGCATATTCCTTTAGCCAAGGGCCTGCCGGGCCTCAGAAAATATGAAGTCAGCCGTGGGCCTATTGCCGTGGCCAGTGGAGATAAGAATACCTATCTCATTGCGACTCTCTATTTTGATTCTATGGATGCGATTAAAGAAGCCTTTGCCTCAGAATGCGGGCAAGCATGCGCGAAGGACCGCCGAATCCTCGCACCTAACGATGAAGATGTGCAGATGTTTCTTTTCGGAGACGTCGTGACGGCTTATAGTTCGTAAATAATCAGCCGCTAGGGGGAGGTTTCCCTTCCCCTGTGCTTCAAATTATATCTTTCTCAACACAGGAACCATTCGCCACGAATGTTCCTCATTGTTAAACGGCATCGCCAAATTCATTCCGCCATAGTACTCGACGATTTCAAAAACACCCGAAGCTGTAACGAGCGCCGCGAACTCGGTCGCCGTAAAACATCGTTGCAGAGACCGATCATGCAGAATACCCGTCTTATCGCCATCTTGATATTCAAGCACCACTGACACTTCAGTCAGCTGAGTGATGGGATTAAATTTATCATCAGCACCACCCCAGGTGACTTTCACCTTGATGCCTTCTCGTTCCATATTCCATTCATTCACAGTCGTCTTAGAGATATCAAACACCGACTTAGGATGACTCATCTCTAGAACGTAAAGACCACCAGGGTTTAACACCTTTGCAACAGAGTGAAGATGTTCAATGACTTGCGCATTCGTTAGCAAATAGGAAGTTGAATCCATCAGCAACGCTGCCATGTCATAGGTCTTTGAAGATTGATAGGTGACCATATCAGCGCAATCGCAATCTAGCGATACTCCTAGAACAAGAGACTTCATCTTCGCGTAGTCGGCCATTTCTTGCGAAAGATCGACAGCAGTCACCTGCCTAAGGCTCTTTGCCAACTCTAGACAATGAAGAGCCGGACCGGCGCCAAACTCGATGAACGACGCCAACTTACGCTGCGAGTGTTTTAAAAACAAACCTTCGAGGAACGCGCATTCCTTCGGGACATCTTTAAAATCAAACGCGATGTCATAATATTTTGAAAACGAATAGAGACCTTCGTGAAATTTTGATTCCATGACTAACTCCAAATTAAATTTAATAAAAATAGATACAGACCACGATGCCGTAGCCAATAGAGAGAAAAATGAGATTTTAGGAACTAGTTATTCATTTGATGGAGCGAAGTTAGAATAAGAGTGCCGTGCCGTCAATAAGGGAGTTTAGTTCCCTACCCCTTTACGCCAGCCCACTTGAAAGCCTCTTCGGCCTTCATAAAAGATCGAAACTCAATTATCTTGCCATTTTTTAAAGTAAAGGCGTCGGCTACGCGTCCATCGATCCACTCTGTTTTATTTTTCAGCCTGACGTGCACATGCACGAGCACAACAACCTTGTCGCCTTCAGAAATGAAACGCTCAGGATTGCAACTTCCTTCAGCCCAAGTCGAACGACCTTGCGATATATGCGCACTCATTTCAGAAAGACCGCGAAACCTGCCTGCTGACGGAGTCCCTTCGAACTCGACCCGCTCAATTTGTGGATCAAGGCACTCGAGTGCCGCAGGAACATCGTTTTGGTTGAGGGCAGCGTAGAATTTTTTGACTACTTCGATCTCGTTTTTATTCGGCATGAGGGTCACTCTACATTTTGAAATTATTCAGACCAAGTGAATTTAGAAATGCTTTGCGCTAAATGCTCGACCCGAACCTGATTTTAGATATTTTTCGAATGCTCTTGCTTTGGATTCTTCTGCGAACCAAATGCATAGTTCCATTTTCCATGGCTTGTACTTGTTCGTGTGTGGGGATTTGCCGGCGTTGTGGTCTGCCAAGCGCTGCTTGGGATTATCAGTGATGCCTGAGTAGATTTGATTTGGACATGGAATGCTTCTTAAGCGGTAAACATACATGCGACTTGCGCATTGCAAACATTATTCTTAGCTGTAATTGAAATAAAGCGAATTACCGGTCCGGCCTACGCTAAAGCTTCGGCGGACAACCTTCGCGTTCTCGGACATAGCCCACACTAACTTTTGAAAAACCTGTGGCCCGCCAGCCGAAGCTCGCAGAGCGAAGGTTGGTGGAGGCGGGGGGAATTGAACCCCCGTCCGCAAGCGATCCACGATAAGGCGCTACATACTTAGCCGGTAATTTAATTTGGTTGTGCGTCTTCTACCGACAGAATCCGCACACAACATTTTTCGCAGCTTTATCTCGGCCCTAGCGCTGCGAAACCCACTAGAGCCTTGGTAACTAATGACGAACTGATCTCGCGGCGTCACCACTAGCGAGGGCTCGTGCGCTTAAATTAAATTAAGCTGCAAGTGCGTAATCGTTGCCAATTACAAAGTGTATGTTTTTAACGAGGTCCTCATACTCCCCGGTATGCTCCTTATGCTTCAGCACCCACGTCGAAGCCGTGTCGCCCCCACATCAGGATCGCGAGTATATCACAATCCTGTTCAATTCAAAAAAACTAGTAATCATGTCCGAAATTTTGGTGATCTCAAGTGAAAACGTCACTTTTCGCTGGGGGCAAAATATCCCCAACTTGTCATGATTTTGTCCAAATCTTTACAAGTTTTGATTGTGTGCACGGGACATTCTGACACAAAACGGACTCAAATCGCCAAGTTATCAACCGTCTCCACAGAGTTATCCACAGACTTGCTCAAAATTTGGAGATTTTATGGCCCTCTTTTTAAGATTCTTAAATTCTAGTGCGATGAATCATCTTTGCTGTTTTTGTCAGCAGAAACGGCGTTTGTCACCGGGAAAAGTTGGATGTTCAGTTGGTAAACCTTCTCACCTTTTGATGAAGAACGCGCAATCGAATTGTCTTTATTGATTTGTTTGCGCATCTGACGAAGCTTGAACTTCACTTCTTCAAACTCTTGCTTCGTCATACTCAACGTCAACGTACCGAACTCGCGCTCGTTCGCAGCATCCTGATACAAAGATTCTAAGCCCAAGTACATGAGCTGAGCTTGCAGTTTCCTTACGAGTGCTACTGGAACATCTTCCGCCGACTCAATCAGCGCGCGAGCTTTGCGCACTTCCTGAGTTTCTGGATCTAGCACCAGCTCGCCCGAGTTAAAGAGACTCTGCAACGCTTGCTCAATTTCATCTTCAGAAGCTTTACCGCGAAGAAGATCCTTGAGAGTTTTTGTGTCGTACTTCACGCCCTCTTGATCCACCATCGCGTAGATCACCCATGCGGCCCAGCTCGGGATCTTTTCCCAAGTCTTTTTGTCGATCTCGCCGGTTTTGAGCTTGGCCTGCACTCGGTGTTCCGAAAGTTTTTTAAGGAACATATTCCTATCCGCAGGATCTGTCGCCTGCCCGTATGCCACGAGCAAATCGAAATCTTCTGTGGCTTCTTTATTAAGACCCAAAGCTTTGGCGAATTTCAAAACCATCTCTTCTGAAAGATTGCGACGGCCCTCGATGATCATTTTTAAATAGTTCGGTGATTTGATATTCGCGCCGGCAGAAAACGCCGCGTAGTTATAAGGGCGAAGATCGCTCGCCGTGAGTTTACGTTTGTATTCAAAGAAACTCGCCAGGTATTGGCGGAAATCCATGTAATCTGAAACCTGCGGGACAGGAATGGAAGTATTCGAATTGGCTGCAGTCTTTGCAAACTCAAGCTGTGTTCCGTGCATAGAATCGAGCTCCTTTTTCTATGCCTATAAGTGGACCACAGGGATTTTCGGCCTGACAACAAAAAAAAACGGGGCGGCTCTTTGAAAAGGCCGCCCCGCAAAGGAAAGAAGCTTTTAGCTTGTAATTTTACTTTAAATTCAAGTTATCTTCGTTTGGCTCAACAGTTGGTTTAATGATGCGCATAACAGTAAGCTTGAATGGCTCTGGTGTGTAACCAACGCGCTTTCGCATTTTCAACGCAATACGTACCTGACCCAAACCGTTGTTGTTCACGATTTGCGCGCTGCCAATAAAATTAGCCAAATCAAATTTGTAACCAGCTAAGTTATCAAGATCCAGAGAGTCCTGCATTTCAGCGGTACGGTCTGCGCGAATATCCACAGAAGTCCCCGCATCCGGAGCGAGCAACGGACCACCCAACGAAATCAACTGGCGGTTTTCACCAATCAATTGAGCTTCGAAACCAGAGCGGCCATTGACAACCTCGAAAGATTTCAACACCACTTTTTTCAACTTCATATCAGTATTAGCTTCGTTATGAGAGTTGATAAAGAAGTCACGGATGTTATCGTACTCCGGGTTGCCAGAACTTTTCGTAATGCTCGCGCGAATATCCGCCAATGATTGACGGAACAAAATCGCTACAGCGGCACGGCCGCCACTTGAATTCCCCAAGGCTACCGGAGCCGGAGCTGGCGCTGGAGCTTCAAGAACGAGGCGTGCAAAAATAGTTTCGCAGCCGCCATCTTGATCAAGGCATTTCATTTTGCCGCTGATTGTTTGCTCGCCCGTTGTTTTCAAGCCGTTTCTGCCTTTGGCAAGACGCAGTTTTGAGGCGCCTTCACCCTCAGAGATTCCACCGGCAAGAACGTAGTTCTTCAAGTTTTGACCTTCTTTAATTTTTAAAGTGATCACAACATCACCGGTTTCAGGATCGCGGCTCAGATGCGCAGAACGAATACTTTGCGCAGCATCTAAGTTGCGAGCTTTAACGCTGGCATCCAAATTAGGGTCTTCATTTCTCAGACGGAGATAAGTCAAAAGTTTGTCTGTTGAGGAGCCCGTATAGAAAAGACCATCCGGATCGGTCATGCCCGTATAACGTTTATCAAAATCATTGCTGTCGATAGCGCGAGGATCAACTGGTTCGTATCCAGAATCATCATCAAGAGGATCCTTGAGTATTGTTTGATCTGGGTTTGGCGCCCCTTGCTCCGAGGGAGTTGGCGTCGGTGTTGTACCTGGCGCTGTTGGGCCTGGCAAATCGACGCCGCCGCCTGGGTTACTCATGTTATCAACTGTCGTTGTTGTCTTCGGAGCCTCTGGCGGAGGCTGTGGTCCACGGACCTCTTTCTTCTCACCGCATGCAGAAAGCGCGACAACAGCCAATACTGTTGCTAAATACTTAATTGTTTTAATGTGAATCCCTGAACCCATAAATAGGCCCTCCAATTTTTATATCCAGCAAGGCATTGAGCAAGCCGTAGGCCAAAAATTGTCATGGCTGTATTGTAATTTAGAGCCAGTAGAAGCTCTTTAGATCAGATTTTCGCGGAAAGAATTTCAGCCTTGTTAAAAAAGTTGTCACTTGAGAAGACGCTTCCACTGCACGTTTCAAGTCTCTAACAAACTCTTAGACGACTATAGAAAAAATGCCGAAGTGTGACTCCGAAACAATTTCCATCATTATTCAATTGATAAATCGAACAAAAAAATGTAGATTTGCGATAAATATTTTTCAATTTACGGAAGTGGCACGTTTATGGATTTATCAAAATTTTTAAAAGAAAAACGACTTCAAGCGGGTCTTTCTCAAGGTGCGGTAGCTAAGAAACTTGGTTACACAAGCCCACAATTTGTAAGCAACTGGGAACGCGGTCTTTCGCAACCGCCAGTAGCAACTCTTCGCAAGATCGCTCAGATCTACAACATCTCCGCAAACGATATGTTTGATGTTATGTTGAAAGCGACAATTGACCAAGTGACTGCTGAGTTGACTGAAAAGTTCTATAAGCAATCTAAAGCAAAGTAGGAATTTATGCAGGCAAGCACTGCGCTGATGAACAAATTCGAAACCGAAGCAATTCGTCTAAACAGTGCTCTTGCTTTAGAGATTACACATCATATTGATCACGCTCACGGCCTATTACTCAAACGCGGCTACCCAACAAGAGCGTATACCAAGTCTGCGGTCGAAACTCTTCTGAGCTTCGACGAGACAAAGCAACTCCAAGTTCTCGATAACGCAAAAAAACTTCTCGGTGTTCTTAGTTCCATGGAGCCTGAAATTTCTCCGGAGCCAGAAACTGAAATCGAAGACGGAGTTAACGAAGTGGGGTTGGCAAAAAAAGCTCTTTCTTGCTTTGGTTTCCGTGTTTCCGACGAGACGTGGGAACAAAAAGCTCAAGACCGCATTATCGAGATCTACAACCATCAAGGCGTTCAACTTCATCGCAGCCTCAACTTCTTTAAAACTTGTGGCTATTCTCTTTTAGATTTGTGTGTGAACGAATGGTACGTCCTTTGGGAGCGCCCTAGCAGAGTCATGGAGCAACTAAACGCGATCGTGGCTCAAGTGATGAGCGGAGCTCCCCGCGCAAACACCGAGATGCCAGTAGGCCCTCACGTTGTTCGTGAAACTTATGATGATGGAACTACTCAGCCCTTCTTACCTCGTTCTATTATCGTTCAGTTTAGAGATATGTATCCGACGCTCAATGCCCGCAATGAAATCTGCGGCTTTGTCGTCACCTCCGAGGCACGACTCCTCAATGTCGGCGACGACGCCTTGAAACTCGATTTTATCTAAACCCAAAGGCTGCTTTAAGCAGCCTTTGTTTTTTTCGCGTACTTCACCGCGATCTCATTCAACATCTTTGAGTACAGATAACCTGTTTGCTCAATATTTCTAATCAGGTCTTCGTAGTCCGCGGGCGGAATATCGCTCACCTTATCGCGGATTGTTTTAACGTGGCCGACATCTTCGGCCGCGTGCAAAGTAATAAAGCTGATGGTCTCGGGACCGTGAGCTTTACGCGCACGCTGAGTGATCATTTGACCACGATCACATGACAGTCTTTCTAAACACCAGAAGAATCCAAAGTGTGCAAACGGCGTTTGGTGCAAGAAGTGATACTGACTTTGGATCATCAACTGAGCTTCAGTTGTTTCGGGAATGTCTTCGACTTTCCATTCCATGGCCTCGAAATCGCGATAAGCCATCATCTCGTGACCTGTTTCTTCGCGAAGATGATGCAAATAGAATTGATGGAAAGATTCCTGATCAATTTTCATCAAGCCCGCTGACAACGTCAGAAAGCGCGTTGTGTGGCGGACCGTGTAGTAAGTCTGTCCCAACCATTGAGCATAACAAGCCTCGTCTTCCCAAGGAAACGCATCAACAGCATCAGCCATTTTCTTGACTGCGATTTCAAAAGCACCCTCTACGTCTTCAATTTTATATTTACGCATGACAACTCCTCCGTGAGTTATATTTAAAACTAAACTGCAATTTTTCTTTCGATATCGCCTGTCGACGGAATATACGGGCTTTCATTCCACAGCTTGTCGACGAGATCGCTGAGTTCTTGGCGTGGATGCTTTGCCATTACGTCGCTAAAGAAACCCATAAGCTCAACCGTATCACCGTGTCCCGATGGAACCTCGTATGCAATTTCTTGTGCGCCCCACTTGCCACACACTCCTTGCACGTTACGATCACGGCGAAGGGCTGCAGTCATGCCATCAGGGTTTAACCAAGCAAATGTCTTCGCCACAGTTCCCATCAAAAGATCTTTCATCGGAAAACCTAAATTCACGCCGCGGGCTTCGCGAGCCACCGTGAAGTTACTGCACACAACGATCTTGTCGCCGCGCGAACGTAATTTTTGAATATGAGTTTCGCCCCAATTTGAAAAATAAGAATCTTTTGCCATCGTCGGCATCGTCGGATCGGCCCAACGATAGAAGCACACTGCAAGGCACTTTCCATCCACAAGTATACCACCCACATAATCCTGACGGGTGAAGGCATCTGATTTCAAATATCCATCGGGCTTACCGAGTTCTTTGAAAGCTTCGGTCCAAACATTCCACCAGCAATTAAAAACATTTTGATACAAATCTTTGATCTCCGGCGCTGGCCACTGACCGGGTACGATCACGTATTCTAACTTCATGACTTCCTCCTAAAACAAATCCATTTATAAACAGTATTTATTCAAAGAGGAGACCAGAGTTGGCTCGAACAATAAAATCAAGCGATAGGCCCAGTAAAAATTTTTTTGCGGGGTTTCAAACCAGGACCTTTTCGTGCACTTCGGTCCACTAAAGAGGCTAGCTGGCCTCTTTTTAAATTGCTCTATAATGTAGTTTTAATTTATGAGCGTAGTCGTGAGGGTTTTCCCTTTGATTTTTTGCCGGATGACAACATCGCCGCATAATTACGCTCTGCTTTTTCGATATGATCTCGAACGAGATGTGCAACTTCATAAGGCTGTTCGACGACGAGAGAGTAACCCGCGTGATGGAGAGTCTTATACGTCACATGTGGAATCGCCAGTCCTAAACGCTTATAGGAAGCTAAATATTCTGGAACATCCTCATCCCCGGCAATAATCAAAACAGGCACAGAAATTTTCTGTAAGTCCTCTTTTGAAATCGTCTGGCGATGAAAAATCTGACGGGCATTTTCAAGTTCGTCGACAGACATTACTTTCAAATGTTGCAGGATCTTTTCACGCCGCTCAATGACCGACGGATCCATGCTCGTTCGGAATGTTTCGCCAAAAACTCGGTTCACAAAGCTCTGCATACCAAGACGAGGCCCCTCCTTCTTTAAATTATCCAGATAGTTGTCCATGTCTTTGGCCTCTTTGGTGGTGGCCCCTTCAGGCACGGCCCCCATTAACGTGCAGCTCTTTAAGAGATCCGAGCGTTGCACAGCCAAGTTCAATCCAACAAAAGCGCCTAGACAATTTCCCACGAAGTGACAGGGCTCTAAATTTAAATACTCAATCAGGGCAATGGTGTCTTTCGTTGAAGTTTGTAGGTCCGACTTTTTAGTATTTCGCGCACTCTGCCCCTGCCCACGATGGTCATAGGTCACCACACGAAATTCATCATTGAAAAGCTCCAGGAGCGGTTTATAGACGGACATATCAATGTATAGAAGAGGACTAAAAACAATCGCTGGCGCCTCTTTAGGGCCGTAGTCTTCAAAATAAATATCAGTGCCATTCAAGCGGGCCTTGGGCATGAAAGTCTCCTTAGTGTGGATGAGAGGAAAGAAGTCCGCAGACTAATCCCGCAGCTTCCACGAAGACCATGGAAAATCCTGAGAACCTACAAAATACAAACGTGAATTAAGACTTTAAAGAAAGTTTCAAGATTGTGGCGTGAGAAATTCACAAAGATACTGAGACTCTCTGAGTTCTTTCATCAAAACTTCGTAATCTGGACAGTGTGCTTCGACAAGTTGCCAGAAGTGCGCCGAATGATTCATGTGACGAAGATGTGCAAGCTCATGAATGATCACGTAATCAACGATCTCAGGCTTGAACACAATCAAACGCCAATTAAAATTAATACCACCCTTCGAAGAACAGCTGCCCCAGCGAGTTTTTTGTTCGCGGAACTTCAGAGTCTTGGGATAGAGACTCATCTGCCCGGCCCAATGTTTAGTTCGCTCCGTGATGGTCTTGATGGCTTCGCGCTTATAGAAATCACGAATCACCGCAAGCAGTTCCGGATGCTCGTCGGTCAGCACATCCGCGCTCCATTTATTGTGCGGAATATGCAAACGCAATTCTTCATCTTGAATCGCGACGAAAGATTTTTTCAAAACCGTCAGCGCCATCTTCAGTGGCAGATTGCGGCCATGAAACGGGAATTTTTCATAAGACCTTATTTTTCTTTCGGGAAACTTTTCAGAAAGTTCGTTGAACTTAGTGAAGTGCTTTTCGATCCAGTCTTTCTTTGACAGCAGGAATTCGTAGATCACCTTCTGCGTCGTGAGCTTCCCGGCAACCACTTTGATAGGCTTCTGTGGATACAAATAAATCGAGACCGAGCGTCGGAACGCTCGGCGATGGACTTCAACCGTCCAATTTGAAAATGAAAAGCTTTCTGTTTCTTTTGCCTTGTTTGCCATGGAGTCTTATGAGATTTACACTCGTATTATGAATTCAAAGAGCTCCTTTTACAATCTTGATCCCGAAAAGGTTCTACAAGCCGCAGAAAACGAGGGATTTCTTACAACGGGTGAGTTTTCACAGCTCAACTCCTATGAGAATAGGGTCTTTGACATTCGTCTCGAAAATTCATTTGAAAATCACACAAACATCATTGCGAAATTTTATCGCCCGAATCGCTGGAGTAAAGAAGCGGTTCTTGAAGAACACGAGTTCTTGTTGGATCTGCAAGCTGAAAGCATTCCCGCAGTCGCACCACTGAAACTTCGCTCTGGCAGCACCGTTGCTGAAGAGTATGGAATGTACGCGGCGTTTTTTCCGAAAGTCCGCGGCCGCATGCCACAAGAGTTTGTTGGCGATGAGCTTTTCCAGATCGGCCGCTTGATGGCGCAAGTTCACAACGTGGGCGCGCGCAAAGAAGCTCCTCATCGCCCGGTACTAGACACGAGCTATTACGGCGGCTGGGACACCTTAGACTTCTTGCAAGACTGGATCGCCCCCGAAGTGCGCGGTCGTTACAACGACGCGGCTGAGGGCATTCTGCAGCGTTTGGATGACATCCTCGATCCGAGTGAGTTTATCCGCATTCACGGCGACTGCCATAAAGGCAATTTACTTCACAACGGTAAACAGTTTTTCTTGGTCGACTTCGATGATTTCTGCAATGGTCCGGTCATTCAAGATTTTTGGATGCTCCTTAGTGGTGAAGGTGAAGAAGGCCAACGCGAGCGCGATGAAATTATCAAAGGCTATGAAGAGTTGCGTGAGTTCCCCGATCATCAATGGGCGTGGGTGCCATGGCTTCGAGGCTTAAGAATTATTTCGTATGCAGGTTGGATCGCAAAGCGCTGGGAAGATCCGAGCTTCCCGCGCCTATTCCCGGAATACAATACGTATCGCTACTGGGCTGAAGAGGTTGAGGCGCTCGAAAAGATCGCCTGGGCTCTTTAGTTATTCCAAGTAAAGGGGCCTTTGAAAATCACAAGATCCCGAGAAGAAGTTTCACTGTCCCCGGGACCCTGGTGTCTGTAAGTACTTATTTTACTTGGACTTTTACTTTGTGTTTGGCTTCAGATGAGCAGGTTGTTTCCATTGCTGTGGTCGAGCATTTCATAGTGCCGCAGCTCATAGAAATAATCTGATTGCCGTTGCCTTTGTTAAGGTCTTTGAACTCCTTTTTCCAGTCCGTGCAAGCGGTCTTCCAGTTTGAACGAGCTTCTTTCAAAAGCGGAGCTGCATCGCCCTCGATGGTATCAACACCTTCGGTGATTTCGAATTTATTGTCAGTTTTCTGACCTTTTTCGATTTTGATTGTTGTGTCGCCATCAGCTGGGATGTCTTTGATTCCCATCGTCTGAGCAAGCGCGAGAGAGCTCATAAAACTAAGGCTAATTACTAGGAATTTCATAGTTCCTCCTGTGTTTGTTGAATTTAGGCAAAGACCCTGGAAATGTTCACGACTTTTTAGTGTGCGCGGGGCGTTATTAGGTGAAATACGCTCTGCAGGGAGATACATCCACCCATGGCCGGGTCCCGTACAATAGAGCCCTTACTGAATCCGCTAGGTCCGGAAGGAAGCAACGGCGTTTAAGGGACTATGTGATATGGGGTGCTCGGCCACTTTCTTTGTTCCTGCTACTTGTGCTAGAGTCAGTTTTTTCGAGGGGTCTCTTTGTCTTATCAGGTCATAGCACGTAAATGGCGTCCGCAGTCTTTCAACGAAGTCGTTGGACAGAACCATATTACCCAAACGCTGACCAACGCCCTTAAAAACAATCGCCTTCATCACGCTATTCTTCTCACCGGCCCTCGCGGGACTGGTAAAACTTCTTCAGCACGTATTCTTGCTAAGGCGATTCGTTGCCCGAATGCGGTTGATTTTGTTCCCTGTGATAAGTGTGACTCTTGCCTTGAGATCGCGCAAAGCCGTAGTGCTGACGTGATTGAGCTCGATGGTGCGAGCAACAACGGTGTCGATGCGATCCGTGATCTGCGCGACTCTGTTGGCTACATGCCGTCTTCTGGTAAATACAAAGTTTATATCATCGATGAAGTTCACATGCTTTCGACAAGCGCGTTCAATGCGCTTTTAAAAACCCTCGAAGAACCACCGGAGCATGTGGTGTTCATCATGGCGACGACGGAAGTACAAAAAATTCCGCAGACGATTTTGTCGCGTTGCCAGCGCTATGATTTCCGCCGCATTCCGATCAAGCAAATTACTGATCAGTTGAGAAAAATCTGCGACGGCGAAAATGTCGGCGCTGAAGATGAAGCTCTGTGGATGATCGCCCGTCAGGGTGATGGTTCTATGCGCGACAGCTTGAGCTTGCTGGATCAAGTGATCACTTTCGCGAATGGCCCTCTCAATCGCCAAAACGTGGTTGAGATCTTGGGTCTGACGAGCCGTAGCTTGCTGCTTGAGACTCTGCAAGGCCTTCTTTCACGCGATACTAAAGCGGTGATGGCGGTGCTTGAGAAAATTGCGACTTCTGGTTTTGAACCACACTTGTTTGCGCAAGATCTGCTCGAGATGATCCGCAATTTGCTTTTGGTGAAAGTTTCCGGTGCGGAAGTCGCTCATATCCTCGAACTTCCAGATTCTGAAATCCAAGCTCTCGGTGAAATGGCGAAGAACACTTCTGAAGAAGATCTTCACATGCTCTTTGATATGGCCCTTAAAGGCGGCAACGATATTCCGAAGGCTCAGGATCCACGCATTGTGCTGGAAGTAAGCCTTCTTAGAATGGCCGCAGCTCCTCAGATCACCGATCTAGAAAGCTTGCTTAGAGGTGGTGCCAGGCTAGGCAAGCGCGCGACTGTGACTAAAACAGCTGCCGCTGCTGCGAAACCTGCCGTTCCTGAAGGCCCGAAGTACGTTACGGGACCGAATCTCAATGAAAAATGGCTCGCCTTTGTCCATGCTGTTCGTCAGGATGAGGCTCTGTTTGCGGCCAAAATCGAAAATCTGATTTTTGTGAAAGAAGAAGGAACTCTCCTCAGCCTCGGAGTTCCACCAAAGCTGGCGTTTTTGAAAGAGCAAATGAATGACTCTGCCATCCGCGCCAAGCTGCAAGGATTTATTGATTCGTACTGGGGGGCTGGTTATTCTTTCCAAGTTTTAAGCAGTCGGGATCCGATTGAAGGCGAAACTGCCAATACTCTGATGCAGAAGAAATCTCAGGCAGCAGAGGATGCAATTCGTAAACAAATCGATGAAAACCCGATGGTGATTGCGGCTCAGAAGGCTTTCAAAGGCCAAATCAAAGCCGTGACTGAGATTGCCGAAAAAGGCAGGAGGTAACATGAAAGGTTTTTCTGGCGGTATGGCTCAGCTGATGAAGCAAGCTAACCAAATGCAAGGTAAGATGAAAAAGGTCCAAGAAGAACTCGCGAAAGCTGAGTACGAAGGAACTGCCGGCGGTGGCGTTGTTACTGTGAAAGTAAACGGCGAATACAAAATGACTTCTTTGATCATCAAAGAAGATGTCATCAAATCAGGCGATGTTGAGATGGTACAAGATTTGGTTTTGGCAGCAACAAACGAAGCTGTAAAGATCGCTCGTGAAACTTCGCAAAAAGAGATGGAAAAAGTTACTGGCGGCATGAACATTCCTGGTCTATTCTAGAGACATGCTGAATATTCCCGCACTCGAAAAATTAGTTCACGAACTCAGCCGACTTCCGGGCATCGGTCCGAAGACGGCTCAGCGCTTGGCGTATCATATCCTCAAGTCGAAGGATAACTACACCGATCGCTTGAGCGAGGCTTTGATTCGTGTGCGTGCGGAAGTTCACACCTGCAAAACTTGCTATAACTACACAGACGCTGATGAGTGCAAATACTGCAAAGACGTTCATCGTACCGATGAATCAATCTGCGTGGTGGAAGAGCCTTCGGACATCATGAAGATTGAGTCCTCGGGTGCTTTCCGCGGTCGTTACCATGTTCTGCATGGAGTGATCTCGCCTCTCGAGGGCATCAGCGCTCAAGATCTGAAAATCAAAGAACTCGTAGCACGCGTTGACGCGGGGCTTAATGGCGATGGACCTCAAATCCGCGAGATCATTCTGGCTTTGGACGCCGATCTCGAGGGAGATACGACCATTCTTTACCTCGCAAAGACTCTTCAAGGCAAAGGCGTCAGATTAAGTCGCCTTGCTCATGGGGTTCCTATTGGCAGCGACATTGATTTCGTGGATGATAGAACCGTGGGTCAGGCCTTAGAAAACCGCGTGGAGCTGTAATGTCGTTTATAAATTACAATGCCAAAGAGATGCACTGTAAGATCGTTTATTACGGTCCTTCTTTGGGCGGCAAAACAACCAACATCCAGTGGATCTATCAAAAGACCGCGTCTGATCAGAAAACCAAACTCGTAGCCATTGATAGCGATGTTGAAAGAACTCTGTTCTTTGACTTCTTGCCTATGAATGTCGGCGATATCCGTGGTTATAAGACTCGTTTCCATTTGTACAGTGTCCCTGGTCAGGTTGTTTATGATGCTTCCAGAAAGCTCATTCTGAAAGGAATCGACGGAGTTATCTTCGTTGCGGATTCTCAGATTGAGCGTATGGATGAGAATCTAGAGGCCCTTAAAAACCTCGAGCGCAACCTTGAACAGCAAGGCTACGATATCCGTGAAATCCCAATGGTCATGCAATACAACAAGCGTGATCTCCCGAATGCGGCTTCCCTGGCGGAACTGCGTATGGCTCTAAATCGCTATAATGCCCCTGAAGTAGAGGGCTGTGCCTCTGAGGGTAAGGGCGTGGAAGAGTCTCTGAAAATCGTTTCTAAGTCCATTCTGAATGTGCTAAAAGGCGGCTCCAACATCTAATCCGCAGGTCCCTTTTGTGGTATCCTGTTAGGTGATGTTTCAGGAGGCCTCCTATGACATACGATATTGCTGCTGACATTCAACGCCTCAAAAAAGAGAAGAACGCCGTCATTCTTGCCCACTACTACGAAGAGGGCGATATCCAAGACGTCGCTGACTACGTTGGCGATAGCTTTTACCTCGCAAAGATGGGCCAGAAGGTTGAGCAAGACGTCATCCTGCTTGCAGGTGTTGTGTTCATGGCTGAAAGCGTGAAGATCCTCAATCCTGGAAAGACTGTCTTGGTACCTGATATGGGTGCGAGCTGTTCTTTGGTGAAAGGGGCACCTTACGAGAAGTACTTGGCTTGGCGCCAGGCAAATCCTGATGGCGTAGCCGTTACTTACATCAACTCGAGCTCTGAAGTAAAAGCGATCTCTGATGTGATCATCACTTCGAGCAATGCGGAGCAGATTATTAAATCCATTCCTGCGGATCGTAAGATCCTCTTTGGCCCGGATCAGCACTTGGGAAGATTCCTTTCTAAAAAACTAAACCGCCCGTTTGAACTCTGGCCAGGGGCTTGTGAAGTGCATGTTCTTTTCAATGCTCGCAAACTTTATGAGCTAACACTAGAACATCCAGATGCTGTGGTGATTGCTCACCCTGAGTGTGATGAGACTGTTTTGAATTACGCACAAGTGATTGGTTCGACGTCTCGTTTGCTGGAAGAAGTTCAGAAAAATCCTGCGAAAAAATTCATCGTTGCGACTGAAACTGGTATCTTCCACCAAATGCAAAAAGCCCGTCCCGATGTGGAACTCATTCAAGCTCCGGTTTTGGATAGCGGTTGCTCTTGCAACAATTGTCCTTACATGAAGATGAACTCGATGGAGAAGATCAAGCACGCGCTTGAAACCTTCGAACCACAGATCCGCATGAACGATACTCTTCGTAAAAAAGCGCAAGTGTCTTTGGATCGCATGATGGATATCACTTCAGGTAAACCAGTCACTTGGCCTGCTGAGTTTCGCGTTTAAAAATTATGTCGTTTCGAGTGTCGCTCAATCTTACTTCGAAGCCTGCGAGTGAATTGGACTCTGCCCTTCTTCCGGAGGGCGTGACGGCAGCTACGTCTGTGCCTGTGGATGCGGGCACTCTCGAAGCACTTCGTAATATCATCACTCAGTTTAATGCTGAGGGCGATGCTCTCCTGACTGAGATTTTCTCCGCTGTGCACGCTTCAAAAGCCTTTGAGTTTGAAGTTGTTGCAACGAGTGGCGTCCCTGCTCCCTATGATGCTTGGACAGCGATCCTCGGTGAAAAGCCTGTGATGCTTTTTAATCTGAGTGAATGGAGTAAAGAAGAAATCTCTCGCTATGGTCTGCCGATTCTTCTTCACGAAGTGTCCCATGGACTCCTTGCAGCGCCTTTGAAAACACATGAAGAGTTAGAATCATATCCTGAAGCGCTCGAAAAAATCGTGATCGATGAAGGCATCGCCCACTTTATTGGGTTCCCAGGAGTCCGCGCCGATCTCCTTGAAAAGCATCTCGACAAATGGGCTGCGAGCGAGGCCCTTTTGAAGAAGGCAGAACAGAAATTAGCCGCTTCTTATGTCGATGAGGATGAAAAAGAGGAGCTTCTATTTAAAGCCAATACCGGGGTTTACTGGGAAAAGTTCGGCGCGATCAGTGGCATGTTCAGAGTCGCAAAGATTTATCAATCCCAAGGCCCGGCCGGAGTCGTCGAAGCCATCAAAAACCTCAATCTCCCTCGCAGCACTTAGAGGACTTCAATGTCGTCACAAAAAATCCATGATTCGACTTTAGGGGTTGGATCGTTTTTTTATCAAAAATCTATGTCTCATTTTGAGAAACTACGTCGAACTTTTTGACTTCTAAAATTAGCCAACATCTTTTTGTGGTTGATCGTTAAACTTTGGTCGGGTTCCGCCGATGAGTTCAGTGTCAGCAACGATGACTGACAGAACCTCAGAATGAAAGGTGTGCCATGGGCCGCTCTAAGACCAAAGTAATACCAAATAGACGGGTTGCCCCACGGAAGGAAGTCACTCCCATCAATGTTTCCTACATCACGTCGCTGTCTGACTTCACGAAAATCGCCAGAAACTGCGAGATCGTCGAAGCCTCTGCGACAGGTTTGTTGCTTTTAATTAAGCGCGAGGACATCTTGCCATCTTCTCTCAGAAAAAATCTGAACTTGGATATGCTTGTCGGTGAAAGCATCTTCATGCACTTAGAAGATATGAACTTGGAAATTTCAGGTTCCATTGCAAGAACACAATTGTTGGGTAAAAAAGGTTTTCACGTCGCTATTGATTATAGCGAAGACGCTCCAGAATATTGGCGCGAGTGCTTGATGGACCTCTTACCGATTCCGGGTGAGCTGGAATAAAAAAAGGGACCAAAAGGTCCCTTTTTTTATTCCCGTCTATTTTCTATTTTCTATTCTCTTACAAATTAAAGAATGCCGGAAGGCCTTTTTCACTCGCGAGCACAATCGAATAATGTGGCGGCAAGAACCAGCTAATCGCTTCAGCGATGCCTTGGTGCTCTTTCACCGGTGGATTCCCGAGGGACTCCAGTGAGAACGCCAAATCATAGTTCACACGGTCTGAGCTCATCACTAGGATCTTTGGCGCAAACACGCCTTGATCACGGAAGAACTCTTTCAAAATGTTACGCACGTATTGTGGCAAATAGCGAGGGTCTGCATCACCAGAGTGAAGCTGAGCCCCGTCACGGAGTTCAAACGACCCGTTAGAAACCTCAGGCTTCGCGCGATAGAACAAACCCGTTTCACGGAAGTGCCAAACCATGCCGTATGAGAAAACATAATCAGGATAATCTTTGTTCGGATTTACAACGAGGCCCATTCCGCGAGTCGCAAGCCATTGCAAAATGTTTTGCGCTGGCTCCGTTGCATCGGCACCCGTCTCAGTCATTAAGTACGGCCAGCCATCGGGTCCTACTTGAGGATCTTGGGACATGAGCTTCAGGTTGCTTTTTGAAAGCTCCATGAAGAAATCATTTTCCCATTGAGGGTCACGTTTTTCGTCAGCAATTTGAGTCAGAGAGATAATATCCATTAGTATTCTTCCACGATGACAATAGTTCTATAACCCTTGTCATAGGTTACTTTTCCACCAGCATCAAGAACTGGCGCTCCAGTGCGGGTGTCCAAAACAGGAATTTGACCGCGATCCGCAGCCACAACTGCGTCGTGAATCGTCTGAATCACACCTTTATGCACACGCACACAGCCGCTAGAAGCTCTGTGACCGAGAGCCGCTTCGCCCGCGGCCTCGCCACCTTTAAGATCCGGCGGAACTTGGTGAACTGCGAGGCCCTTTTGCTCGTTAAAGAACATCGCGTATGGCATCTGGAACTTGCTTTCGCCCGAGCGATAGTCCGCGCCTTCAACACGCTTTACAGTGTAGAAACCACGAGTCGTATGGCGCCAGTGAGAGACCGTCGTGCCCTTGCCGAAACGGCGAAGGAACTTCGACACGGCATTTACGTACTCAACGTCTTCTTTACCGGTAGAAACCTTGGTCGTGAGGATCAACTGACGATTTGTATAAAAACGAAGGCTTTGCGCTTTCGCGGCTTTGTTGATGACGATCACGTTCACGTATTGGCTGAGAGCTGTTTGGCCTGCGAAGTAAGCGGCTTCGTCAAACAGAACACCGGCGGGAGCCTCATAAGGTTCTTCCACCATCAAACGTTTTTCAGCGTCGGCGCGGTTGTCAGCGTGAGCAGCCGGAATCAAAAGAAACGAAGTCAAAAGAGCGGTAATAAACGCCACAACTAATTTCATAAACTCCCCAGTGGTATTAAAACAACGAAGGGGTTTTTTAACAGAGAGCCCCGGCAGGTTTGAGCTAATTTTGAGGCACCTGTAAATCCTTCAGGATTTAAAAAAGTGCTGTGGTTTTAAGGCCTTGGCTGCAAAAAGCATAAAAAAACCGCCCGAAGGCGGTTTCGAAAATAAACCTGTCATCTAGATTTTCTTAAAACATGTAGCCAAATGTAATTGCCAGAGGCGTGTCTTTCAAAGACCCATAGACGTCAGAGATCGCAAGCTCCGCCGAGCCACTCGCTACTTTTGAGAAGCTATGAATTAAAAGTTCGACGTTAAAAGTCCAACGAGGTTGGAAGAAGTAGCCAATACCGACCTTCACCGCGCTTCCTTTGAAGGTTGCCTCAGTACCGGAATCGTCTTTCTGCTTAATATCAGACGACGGCATGTAGCCGACAAAGAAACGATACTTATTTGGGAAGTCATAGCCTAGCAACAAGCCCATAGTCGTATCTGTCCAAGTGTAGCTGCTTCCACTGGCTTTCGCGCTTCCAGTATAATAACTCGCCTCAAGGCCTGTCCAAAAACTTCCCCAGCGATATCCAAGACGCCCACCGAGCCCAAACGTTGTATGCTCAGTTGGGGTTAACGTTCCCCCTGTCGTCGTTGTTCCGGTCATTGAACCGGAAGCCAAACCCACGAACGGCTCTGCCATAACACCGGCCGAAGCCATCTGAGCCATTAAAAGTCCACAAGCCACGATGATAATTCTCAACATACAATCCTCACATGAAAGATGATTTCTTAAAGCTTACAGGTTTGCCGAACGATGCGCCAATACCCCGAAACAAACTCGACTGAAGGCCGATCTAAATGATCGAAAAGTCTGAGTATTATTTGAGTTTTCCGTACCTGGAGACACCCTTTTGTAGAGGACTCAAAGTTGCTGCCAAAGAGTTTCGGAAGTATTCACGAGGAAAGAGAATTTCATATGCTGAGGCTGAGTTGCTGAGTTCAATTGAACTCCCGACCCATATCGAGAATCGCGCCCTCTCAGAGTATGAATTTTAACTTCAGCTCTCAGGTTGTTATAGAATGAAATGTAGACGATCGACGCTTCGGGGGAATTCAATCTATGTCTATCAATCGCGAATGGGTGAAGCATTCTGTTTTTCTGTTTATTATTGGTGGAGCTCTTACGACGGGCTTCATGAACTGCAGTCAGCAAGGTTTTTCACCTACACAAAGCAGCTCTGCAGATCTCGGCTCACAAGGCACACCGGGAACAAATGCTTCGCCAACTCCGACGGCCACTCCTGCAACGAGTCCGAATCTCAGCGCTGGTTGCGGCAATGCTGGAGCTGCCACTGGTTACACGACTGTCACCTCGGTGGTGGATGGCAACAACACTCGCCGTTCGTTCGGTTTGGAAGTGAGCTCTGCTTACAAGTCGACAACACCAATGGCCCTGACTCTGATCTTTCACGGCGCTGGAGGAGATAGTGCAAATGCCCGCTCTTTTGGTTTGAACCAAGCAACAGGAGCTTTGGCTTCGTCGATCATGGTTTACCCACAAGGGATTCAATTCCAAAATTATGGTGTTGGTTGGAATGACGGTTGTAACGGTTACGATATGCCTTTCTTTGATAACATCCTGACTTATGTAGAAAATAATTATTGTATCGACAAAAACCGCGTTTACGTCGGCGGCTTCTCGTGGGGCTGCGATTTTTCGACAGCGTTAGCATGTTGTCGCGCTAGCAAGATCCGCGCAATCGCAGCAGCATCGTGCTCTGATGAATTCGGCAATGCCTCTGATTACAGAACTTACGGTAATACATGCCCCGCAACGACAACTCACCCGCCAATCCGCTTTACGCACGCTCCGAAAGAAGACGGCGCATATCCAGCTCCATTCTTCGCAACAACAAGCCAGCTTTATCAGTCATGGAACGGCTGCACGAACACCGCCACAACGGCAATCAGTCCCACAGGCTGCGTGAGTTTCAATTCGTGCAAAAGCCAGCTGATCGAATGCACCAACGTGAGCGGCCACAGTCTGCCAAATAACTGGAACAATGATACGTGGAGCTTCTTCTCGCAATTTAAATAGAGCCCGGGAAACGACTTACAGAAGTCAATTCTGAAAAGCGACCAGGTACCTTTTCGGAGTTTTGGGCATAAAAAAACCCGCTGCTAGGCGGGTTAATTTGGTAGGGAGTACAGGATTCGAACCTGCGACATCCACCTTGTAAGGGTGGCGCTCTACCAACTGAGCTAACTCCCTATGTCGCACTCTTTGTAAGAGACGGCTTTTGTAACAACATTCGCCGTCCCTGCCAAGAGGATTTTTTAAAACTTTGTCTTTTTGTCCTGATCGCCACATTTAACCTCGAGGCGGTCAGAAATTCTTACCATTTGAGCGGCAAATTCAGAGGCTTGGTGATCCAGGCTATTAATACGCGCCACGATCACGTGCTCAGAACCTACTTGGCTCAGTACAGGAGGCTCGAGGTCCTCTTCGTTAAATGCGTAGATTGTGAGGTTGTAAGTCTCATCCGACAAAGTATCGCGGATTTGAGCTACAATCGTGTTACCACGCTCCAAGCCTTGGCCGGTGCCGACAACATCGCAAGTCGTGATATCGATTTGCTTAATTTTAATACGCTTAGACTGAACTCTACGGAAGCTGAAGTACAAGACTGTGTCGCCCTTTTGGACTCTCCAGATACCCTGAACATCATCCCAAGGGAATTTGACTTCAAAGCCCCAAGGCCATGGGAAATCACCGCCGCCGCCACCGCCACCACGAGTAGCCTGTGGACAATCATAGAAAGCATCACCAGCGAGAGCTGGAGCTGTCGTCCCCAAAACAATGCTCGTGAGGATCAACCACTTCTGAATGAACTTAATTGTGCGAACCATTAGGAGCCCCTCTCACCTAGTGTTCAATTGAAACTCTTGCGCCCTTGTTCATGTAGTAACCATTCTTCGCTCTGAAAATATATTTCGGCTTTTCGTAGTCCGGCTCGATCAATTTTCTGAGACGTTTAATAGTCACATAAATCTTATTGTCGTGAACCGCTGGATCGTACGCTTGCTTCCAAACGTTCTCAACCAGGTATTCCTTCGAATAAACGACCCCCTGATTCTGCATGAACAGTCTCAGAAGATCCAAAAGTATAAATTGGTTTTTGAAATCAATGCGTCCAAGTTTGCGTTCTGTCACCGAATTAGAGGCTTCATCGAAGATCAAATCGAAGCTATTTTGTGGTTCGCCACCCAATTGTTGGAGACACCACTCAATACGTTTGCTCAAACGAACCATGTTTTCGGAGTCTACAGAGCGATTTGCCAATCCCAAGTAAAGACGGGCCATCTCTTTGTCGCCGGTTTCAAGATAACAACGACCGAGCATCAATTGGAGGTTCACGATCACAGCCAAGTTTTTAGTCGCCTTGATCAGGTCGTATGCTCTCCACAGAACTTCAATCGCTTCATCATATTTTTTAAGACCACGGAGGATATCCGCGTTCAACATCTGAGAGGAGATCTTCAAGTCCGGCATGTTGTAGACTTGGAAGAAGACCTCCAGATTGTAGATCTCTTTCAATGCATCTGCATAGCGGCCCATAGAAGGACGGGAGTAAACCGCCGCAAGACCGAAGATCGCATGGCAGATGTCTTCTTTATTGTCTGTCGCAAGAGCAATCGAAAGCGCCTTTTGGAGATAATCCAAAGCCGTTTCGTCTTGATCCTTGAAAGCCGCGCAGACAGCCAGTGTGTAGTAAGTCTTTGAATTGAGCTCGAAACCTTCTTTTAAGACAAGATCTTGGAGCTTTTCTTTGGTTTGATGAATTTCTTCAAACATCTCCATTTCCGCATAGATACGGAGGATGATGTTCATAGTTTTCAGGTAATCAGAGAAATTCTTGTCAGCAAAATAGCCTTTTGCTGCTTCTTCCAGGTGACCCAATGCCAGCTTGTAATCGCCGCGATCGCAATAGAGCTTGCCTACTTCAAATGTGCGATCATGCTGAGTCATGGTTTTGAGGTCCCTGTTGAAAATAACCAAACGAAGGTCACTTTCTGACAGATTCTTAATAATACGTCAATCCACTGACTTCCAGCGTTGCCTGATTTTCGAGCACTTTATGAATAAAAGAAGGGGGTCTTTCGACCCCCTTTATATATTGCGCTTATTTTAGTAGCAATTAATGATGAGGATGCAAGGTTTGACCCGTGTACTGGGCCTTGATTCCGTAGTCTGTTTCCTTTTGGACCTTGAAGAGCTCTTTTGGATTTTTGATGTCCAAAGCGTTGATCAACACTTGATCTACGTGGTCCACCAAGATCACTTTAAGCTCTTTCATCACTTCCTTAGGAATGTCCTTGAGATCTTTTTCATTCTCTTTCGGACAGATAATCATCTTAATACCACCGCGGTGAGCTGCGAGGATCTTCTCTTTCAAACCGCCGATAGCAAGAACGCGGCCACGAAGAGAAATCTCACCCGTCATCGCAACAGTGCGCTTCACTGGGATTTTTGTAATCGCAGAAACGATCGAAGTCGTCAAAGCGATACCCGCTGAAGGACCGTCCTTAGGAACCGCACCTTCTGGCAAATGGATGTGGACATCGATATTCGAGAAATAGTCCTTATCCAAACCGAAGAGGGGTCCGCGAGAACGAACGTAGCTCATAGCTGCCGAGCAAGACTCCTTCATCACATCACCGAGTTGACCGGTGATCGTGAACTTGCCTTTACCTGGAACAACGCTGGCTTCAACCGCGAGAAGATCACCGCCCACTTCCGTCCAAGCCATACCGTTCGTGAGACCGATTTCGTTTTGCTCTTCGATCTTACCGAACTTGAACTTGTGCGGACCGAGCAATTCAACCAACTTCTGAGGAGTCACTACGTAAGGAGTTGTTTTACCAGCTCCTGCTTTCGCAGCGGCTTTCTTAGAAGTCTTCTTACCCGTGTCTTTCATATCTGCCATTGCTTGAGACATCACGATGTCTTTAGCAACTTTACGGCAAACGTTCGCAAACTGTCTTTCCAAGTTACGCACCCCCGCTTCTTTCGTGTAGTAGCGGATCACGTCGCGGATCGTTTTCTCAGGGATTGAAACTTTGTATTCTTTCAAGCCGTGATTTTCGATCTGCTTCGGCACTAAGTAGTTCTTCGCAATGTGGAACTTCTCTTGCTCGATGTAACCTTCGAGACTGATGATTTCCATACGATCCAAGAGAGGTCTTGGAACTGTGTGGAGCGAGTTCGCCGTTGCGATGAACATGATTTTCGACAAATCGTATTCCAATTCCAAGTAGTGGTCTTGGAATGTCGAGTTTTGCTCAGGATCCAAAACTTCGAGCATTGCCGCTGCCGGGTCCCCACGGAAGTCGTTGGCCATCTTATCGATTTCATCCAACAACACGAGCGGATTACCTTTGTCGACTTTTCTCAAAGCCTGAAGGATTTTACCTGGCATCGCACCTACGTATGTTTTTCTGTGACCGCGAATCTCAGCTTCATCACGCACGCCACCCAAAGAGATACGCGCGAAAGGACGATTCAAAGACTCAGCAATTGATCTTGCCAAAGATGTTTTACCCACCCCTGGAGGACCAACGAGGCACAAGATAGGACCCTTCATGTTTTTAGAGATCGAAAGAACAGCCAAGTACTCAAGAATTCTTTCTTTAACTTTTTCCAATCCCCAGTGATCGTCATCAAGAATTTTTTGAGCATTCTTAACGTCGTGCTTTTCTTCAGTGTAATCAGCCCAAGGCAAAGACAAGACCCAGTCGATGTAGTTACGTACTACAGTCGCCTCAGCAGACATCGGAGACATCATTTTGAGTTTTTTGATCTCCTTCATGACTTTGTCTTTAGCTTCTTGAGACATTTTCTTAGCTTTAGTTTTTGTCTCTAAGTCCTGCAACTCAGCTTGGTAATCGTCCTTCTCGCCGAGTTCTTTTTGAATGGCCTGCATTTGCTCATTCAAGTAGTACTCTTTCTGAGAACGTTCCATTTGCTTTTTCACGCGAGTGCGGATCTTTTTCTCGACTTCGAGAATTTCGATCTCGCCTGTCATAAGATTCAGCAAGTGTTCCAAGCGTTTTGAAGGATCATGGATCTCCAAAACTTTTTGTTTGTCTTCAAGTTTCAAGTTCAATTGGGCAACGATAATGTCGGCCAATTCACCCGGATTTTCGATCGTCGAAACTCTCATTAGAATTTCTGGTGGAATTCTTTTGTTGAGCTTTACGTACGTTTCGAAAGTTGTTTTCACAGAACGCACGAGTGCGGCTGCTTCAACGGGGCTTTCTGCTTCCTCTGGGATCTCTTCGCATTGAACCTGGAAGAAGTTATCGTTTGGAACGAAGTTTTTAATGCGTACGCGACGTTTACCTTCTACGAGAACCTTGACTGTGCCATCTGGAATTCTCAAAAGTTGGATGATCGTAGCGATCGTACCGACTTGGTAGATATCCTTTGGTTCTGGATTGTTGGTCTTCGCATCTTTTTGAGCAGCAAGAACGATGTCGGTCTGTTTACTCATTGCCTCTTCAAGAGCATTGATACTCTTATCGCGGCCGACAAACAATGGCATCATCATGTGCGGAAAAATGATGAGATCTCTTAGAGGCAGAAGTGGAAGTTGTTGAACAGATCCTTTGGCGCTCTCACTCATTTTAAGACCCTCCCTGTGTGGTTTTTCGATCCCCGTGAGCCTTAGGCTTGATACCTAAAAGTAAGAACCCGGTAGATCCTTGGGGGGTTAATTCCGTTCAACCCGCCCAGTTCTTAGTTAAGTATAAGTATGTGTCCTGTTTCAGGGAAGTAAATTAGTGTGGTGTCATTTTTTCTAAAGCAGAGCGAAAAAACCCAGACCAGTTAAATCACAAAGATAGGTCATATTTAGAATAAGATTTGCTTATGGAAAAGAAAAAACCCGAGTGTTTCTCTCGGGTTTTTTTGATCACGATTTGACTTTCGTATTTTAAGCGCTTTCAGCAGGGTCGCTGTCGGCCTTCGCGGCCTCAGCCCGCATCTCGTCCTCAGTCTTGTAGACTAGTTTAGGTGCGGCCCCATCATTGATTACTTTTTCATCAATAATGCACTCTTTGACATTCGGCTTGGATGGAATATCAAACATGATATCAAGCATCGCTTGCTCAATAACGCCTCTCAGACCACGCGCTCCCGTCTTACGCTTCAAAGCCATCTGAGCGATTGCTTTCAAAGCTTTTTCGGTGAACTTGAGCTCTACGCCCTCGTAGCTGAAAAGTTTTTGGTACTGCTTGGTAACAGCGTTTTTCGGCTGAACCAAGATATCCATCAAAGCAGCTTCTTCGAGAGGATCCAACACAGCTAGCACTGGCAAACGACCAATGAATTCCGGGATCAAACCGAACTTCGACAAGTCATCTGGCTCCACTTTTTGCAAAATGTATTCACCGCCAGCATCTTTTTCGGCTGAAGTACGGATATCGGCACCGATACCCATTGCTTTGTTTGTCGTACGGTTCTCGATGACTTTATCAAGGCCTACGAACGCACCACCCACGATGAAGAGGATGTTCGAAGTATCTACCTGGATAAACTCCTGTTGAGGATGTTTACGACCGCCTTTTGGAGGCAAATTCGCTACTGTGCCCTCGAGAATTTTCAACAATGCCTGCTGAACACCCTCACCACTCACGTCGCGAGTGATCGAAGGGTTCTCAGATTTACGCGAGATTTTATCAATCTCATCGATGTAGATAACGCCCTTTTGAGCTTTTTCTACGTCGTAATCTGCCGCTTGCAAGAGATTCAAAACAACGTTTTCAACGTCCTCACCCACGTAACCCGCTTCAGTCAGAGTCGTCGCATCCGCCATTGCGAATGGAACGTTCAAGATCTTAGCGATTGTTTGCGCCAGCAAGGTTTTACCGGAACCCGTAGGACCGATCAGGAGGATGTTGGATTTTTGCAATTCAACGTCTGAACCTTTTTTACCATTTTGGATGGCGTTGATACGCTTGTAGTGATTGTGAACTGCTACCGCCAAAGCTTTTTTAGCTTTGAGCTGGCCGATCACATAATCATCCAAATAAGTTTTGATATCATGTGGTTTAGGGACCTTAAAGGTGCCCTTTACCGACGTCTCGCGCTCTTTTTCCTCATCGATGATGTCGTTGCAGAGATCGATACACTCGTCACAGATATAAACACCTGGACCTGCGATTAACTTTTTAACTTCTTTTTGGCCTTTGCCGCAAAAACTACATCTTAATGTGCCTGCATCTTTGGTGCTCATCGATTATCCTTTTTTAGAAGCCTTACGAGATTCAACGATTGTATCTACCAAGCCGAGCTCTTTAGCTTCTCTTGGATCCAAGAAGTAATCACGCTCCATAAGGCTCGCGAGCTTCTCGTATTTTTGACCCGTGTGAGTCTCATAAATTTTCGTCAACTTTTCTTTAGTTCTAATTAATTCTTTGGCGTGGATTTCAATGTCAGTCACCTGACCGGACAATCCGCCTCCAGACAACAATGGCTGGTGGATCATGATGCGAGTGTTTGGAAGGCTGAAGCGCTTGCCTGCTGTACCGGCTGTCAAAAGCAAGGAACCCATGCTCGCCGCCATACCCATACAATAAGTCGCTACGTCACACTTCACAAACTGCATGAAGTCATAAATCGCCAAACCCGCCGAAACGCTTCCGCCCGGTGAATTGATGTAAAGATGGATATCCTTTTCAGGGTTGTCTACCTCGAGGAACAACATTTGTGCGATAATTGCGTTCGCAACCTCGTCCGTCACCTGAGTGCCCAGGATGATAATACGGTCTTTGAGAAGGCGAGAGTAAATATCGTAACTTCTTTCGCCTTTTGAGGTCTGTTCTACAACGTAAGGTATGAGTGCCACAGTGGTCTCCTGCTTGGTGGTTAATTCCATCTTCTTACCTATCGGTATTATAATACAGGACTTTATTAAAAAGGCTTTGACGACATTTGCGATTATGTTAGTCATTTAGCGATCAGATTTTAGGCGCTTAACGCGCTACATTAAGTTGTTATTGAAAGGACAGTTTATGGTCTTCGACCTCATTACTAAAGACATCGAAACTCTGACATGCCCGGCCTTGGTCGTGTTCTCTAAAGCTGCATCTCAAAAAGATAAATCAGCTAAAGTGACTCATACTGAGCTTGGAAAAAAATTGGCAAATGCCATTGAAGAAAAAACGATCACAGGTAAACACCTTGAAACTGTTCTTTACCGCGAATTGAATTACAAAAATTTCCGTCACGTTCTCGTCGTTGGTCTAGGCAAAGACTCCGATCTTGATCACGAGGCTGTTCGTCAGGCTGTTGCTGCTGCTGTTGAAGTTTTGAAAGGCGCTGGCATTAAAGAAGCCGCTCTTCACTTCGAAGGCCTGTCATCTAACAAGAAAGACGCTGCTCCGTTTGCAAAAGCTACAGCTGAAGGTTTGGCTCTTGCTTCTTATGTGTTTGATGAATTGAAAACTTCAGGCAAGAAAGACAAAAAAGAAGAAGATCTTACTTTGCACGTTGTTGCTAAATCTGGCGACAAAGCTTTCAAAGCAGCTTTCTCTGAAGGTGTGATCCTTGGTTCGACTGTGAACTTCTCTCGCCGCTTGGGTGATTTACCAGGCAACTTGATGACTCCAACGGATTTGGCAAACGCGGCTGTTGAAGGCGCTAAAGGCACCGGCTTGAAAGTCACTGTTTGGGATAAAGCGCGTATCAAAAAAGAACGCATGGGCGGTTTGCTTGGCGTTTCTATGGGTTCTGATCAAGAACCACGCTTCATCATCATGGAATACAATGGCGCTGCGAAAACTAAGAAGCCAGTTGTGTTCGTTGGTAAAGGTCTGACTTTCGACTGCGGTGGTATCAGCATTAAGCCTTCTGCAGGTATGGAAGAAATGAAATACGACATGTGCGGTGGTGCAAACGTCATCGGTACATTGATCGCAATTGCAAAATTGAAACTCAAAGTAAACGTTGTTGGCTTAGTAGCTTCGACTGAAAACTTGGTAGGCCCTTCTGCGACGAAACCAGGTGATGTTCACACCGCTCGCAATGGTAAAACATTCGAAGTGAACAACACAGATGCTGAAGGTCGTTTGATCTTGGCAGATGCTCTCAGCTACGCAACTGAGTTGGAACCACAAATGATCGTGGACGCTGCGACTTTAACGGGCGCTATGGTTGTTGCCTTGGGTAATACCCACACTGGTTACTTCACTCGCAATGCCCAGTTGAAAGGTAAAGTTGAAAAAGCCGCTGTCGCTTCTGGCGAGTGGGTTTGGAACATGCCTTTGACAGACTTCCACGTGAAAGACATGAAAGGCGTTTACGCTGACTTGTCTAACATGTCTTCTGGTAAAGGTGCAGGTTCTGCAACGGCCGCTGCTTTCTTGGAGCAATTCGTTGGCGAAGGCATCCCATGGGCTCACTTCGATATCGCCGGCACTGGCTGGGCTGTCGGCAACCGTTTGAACTACTGCCCGAAAAAGGGAGCAAGCGGTGTGATGATTCGTACCTTCGTAGAAATCGCGAAACAGTACGTTTAATCGTCGTTTAGTTTTTCAAAATCAAAGCCCGATAGTTTAAAGCTATCGGGCTTTTTTTTTGCGCTGGACCCCAGCCATCTTGTCCTTGCCTGAACTAAGACCGAACCTTAGCCTTGGTTTATGACAAATAAAAATATCATTATCACTTTAGGTTTCGTTTTATTAACTGCTGCCTGCGGCAAAGTGACAGGCTTAGATGAAGGTGGAACTGGAAAGTTAGACCCGAATCAAACTCAAAAGGCCACGGAGCAATTCTGCAGTGCCAATCAAAAACTCGAAGTTCTTCAAGGGGGCACAGATGTTCCTTTCGAACAACTTAACTTTCGCTCTCGTGTCTTTGCCTTCATCGACAATGATCCTTCGAAAAAATGTATTACTCAGCAAGCTGTTAACAAAAGCTGGTCTGATGGTTCTTGGTTCAGCCTGAACCCGCTTGATAGCTGTTTGAAAAATGGCTCTATTTGGTCGGTCAATTCCTCGCAATCCGGCGGTAACACAAACTACGCATTGACCATGATTGACGATCCAAGCTTGCGCATTATGCATATGGATGGCTACAGACTCCGTGGCACCGCTGTCAGCGATGCTGTCGGTCTCAAAGTTTTAGTGTGCGTAAATAAGTAAGGCCATGATGTATGGCTATTGATAACAAAACTGTCGCTCCTGAACATACAGCCGTTCGCGTGTCCTTGTGGCGCGCGCTGCATGTGTTGCTGGATCCTGCTCCGCATATTTTTGTGGATGAAGTCGGTGCAAAGCTCGTGGCTGAAGAAGGCTGGCGCAATCGTCAGGACATGAATCCTGATTTTTCCAAATCGATGCGTGCCTCTGTCGTGGGACGTGCACGCTTTATTGAAGACCTCGTTGAAGAACAATTCAAACTTGGCACCACTCAGTATGTGATTCTCGGTGCAGGCTTAGATACCTTTGCCCAACGCCGTCCCGATCTTGCGTCGCATATGCAAATCTTTGAAGTCGATCAACCGGGCCCTCAAGCTTGGAAGCAAAAACGCCTGGCTGAAACTGGCTATGCAACGCCTGCATGGCTGCATTTCGTGCCGGTGGATTTCGAAGGCGGTCAATCTTGGTGGAATCAATTGCTCGCAGCGGGTTTTGATAAAAACAAACCGGCGGTTGTCGTTTCTACCGGTGTGACGATGTATCTGACTCGCGAAACAAATATGGCGACCTTTAAGCAAATGGCGAAGCTCACTCCGGGCTCTACCTTTGCAACGACTTTCATGTTGGCGCTAGAGCTGATGGAGCCTAAAGAGCGTGGCCTGATGGAATTCGTGATGAAACGTGCCGCCGAATCAGGAACTCCGTTCCTAAGCTTGTTTAAGCCTGAAGAAATTTTGGCGATGGCGAAAGAAGCTGGCTTCAAGAAGGCCGAGCATGTTTCTGCGCAAGATCTTTTTCAAAGATACTTTGCAAAACGCACGGATGGCTTAAATGCCGGCACTGCAGAGTGCTTCTTAGTTGGTAAAACTTAATTATCTTTTCGGTCTTGTGGGAGGCTGGCTTGCGATTTCTCGTTGAGCGCGCTGCAGGCCTTCCACTTCTTGGGCCATCAAATCAGTTCGGCCCTGTTTATTATAAATACTGATCAACTGAATTCTTGGCGCCTCGTAGAGAGGATCAAGCTCAATTGCTTTTTGAAATTCAGGAATAGCACCGGCTGTGTCGCCCATTTCCGCCAGAATCACACCGATGCCGTGATGAGCTTCTGACAAATAGGGATCATGCTGAATCGTTTCGTGAAACATCGCCAGAGCTTTGTCGGTCTGCTTTAATCGGTAATAGATGACACCCAAGTTGTAGCGAGCCATTGTCAAATCCGGATCAAGTTCTAAAGCTCGAAGATAATGTTCCCCCGCCTGAGCGACTTGATTTTGCGCTTCGAGAATCAAAGCCATGTTCACGTGGGCGCGCGGTAGTTTTGGATTAATTCTCAGTGCCTCTTTCAGCGCGGCTGACGCTTCGTTGAGTTGCTTAAGATCCAAGTATGCTAAGCCGAGATTTACATAAGGCTCGGTGTAGTCATTTCGCAATTGTGCGGCTTGAATAAATAACGGAATCGCCGCCTGACGGTCGGCTGCTTCGAGATGAACAAGGCCTAGATTGTTCAGAGCCACCGAGCTTTTCGGGTAGGTCTTTGCAGCATCCGTCCACAGCGTCTTTGAATCCTGCCACACCGAAGTTCTTTCGTAAGATTGCACTGCTAAGAATACAGTTCCCAAAGACCACAAAACTGTCAGAGCTTGCTTCTGAAGGCGTGAGCGCCGCTCAATTAGAACGATCGCGAAAGCACTAAGGGCATAGAATAGCCCCACACTTGGCAAATACATGAAACGGTCACCAAAGGCGAAAAGATTTCCGAATGGAATGATCTGCAAAACCGGAAAAATCGAAAGCAGGAAGAAAGCGCTACCAAAAAGAATTTTTGCGCGAGTATTTTTGAACTTCCACGCGGCCACGGCTAATGTTAGCAGCGTGAGACCGCCGACGAGGTACTCCCACCAGATCACATGAACGACATTTTGTTCATAGAACACACTGAGGCCCACTGGATAGAAAGTTTTTGTCAGATAAAATGCGAGCGAATCAATTCCGCGTTGCAAACTCCACGGTACATTGGCTGTTGTACTATTGTGGAGAGCCATGTGGATAGAGGTGAAAACTCCTGCGAGCGCCGCAAAAGGAATCATGCGAAGTGCGGCCTTTTTGAGGTCCTCACGTCGCTGCAGCTCCATCAGAACAAAAACTGCCGGGACTGAAACCGCCATGAACTTTGCAAACAACCCTAGTGTGAGACAGATAAAGCTCAGAGTAAAAAGACTCACCCGGCGTTTTTCCAAGAACTTCCAGTAGAAGATCATCGAAGCCAGTGAGAAGAAGGCCGAAAGTACATCTTTTCTTTCGGCAACCCAGGCCACGGACTCCACATGTAGTGGATGAATTGCAAAGAGGAGTGCTGTGATTGTTGCCGCGGTAAAACTCCCCTGCGAGATCATCAGGATCAGCAGGAAAACTAACAACACATTCAGGCTATGAAGAATCACGTTATGCAAATGAAAGAACGAGGGATCCATGCCAAAAAGCGCGTGATCTATCGCGTAGCTCGTCACCGTCAACGGAATATAATCTTCGGCGACCGTGCTCGTGAAGATCTGCTTGAGGTTAAAACTGCGGATGTCTTTGTTTTCGTAAGCTAAGGCCGGATCGTCGAAGTTTACAAATTTATGATAGAAAGTGCCACCGTAAATCGCGAAGCTGAGAACAAAAAGAAAAAGCATTACCACGTAATGCTTTTTCGTAAATGATTTCGCTTCTGCTTTTGTCATGGGACTACTTGAAGTTCACCATCATTGGGCGGCCCAGGATCTGACTGACCTCTTCAGCATCAATCAAAAGCTCTTTTTGCTCGCCTTGATTAGAAAGACGAACGCCGGTGAGAAGCCAGCGCGTTGGCCATTCTTCGGTCATGCCACGGAAACGCAAAGTCACTGGGTGACCTTCGCGATACTGGATTTCACCGTCAGAAGGTTTCTCGGCCATGATTTTATCTACTGGGATCAGGATCGGATTGATCTTCGTCATGTCTGAAGAGAACTCACAGGCCCCTTCCACTTCCATCACTGGGCGCTCACCGCTGGTTGCAATGCCTTCAGCTTCAAAGTGCAATGTAACTTTTTGGAACTCTTGGCAAGCGAGAGTCTTTTCACCGGTGATCTTTGCCATTGCAAAGTGACCGAGTTCAACACCAAGGCTTTGATTTTCACGAATCACTGTGGAACCTGCAAGCAGCCGCTTTTTCATGGCTGCCGTTAAGTCGCTACCACTTAGATTTGAAAAATCATAAACTTGGCGAATGGCTGCGGGATCACGCGCGATCGGACCCCATGCAGATGTGCGGTACATGATTCCATAGCCCACACTGAATGAGATGGCGAATAAGAAAAAAGTCATTCCTAACTTTTTCAAAAGACCCTCCATAGTCCTAAGCACGCGAATGTGCTTAAGATAATGCTAACACAGTTTTCATGTTTGGTACGGAAACTGCCTTTAGCCCGGACTATGGACGTGCGGTTGTTGAACCGAAGCGCAGATGCCCTCGATGACGTCTTTAAAGGAAAATGGTTTATCGAAGATCTTTTGTACGCCCCACTCAATTGCCTTCTGAGTGTTAACGTCGCTAAAACCGGTTACAAGGAATACTTGCGGCTTTGGTCCAGACATATGAAATATGTTCTTAGCAAGCTCTACCCCATCACCGCCCGGCATGCGCACGTCTGAAAGTACACAGTCATAGGATTCGTTCATGATGGATTGAAATGCCGCACGGCCGTTTTGCGCATCGTGTGCGATAAACCCGACGGCTTCAAAGGCCTCTTTAAAGATCTCACGGATCATCGGTTCATCATCAACTATAAGTATTTTCTTTTGCATAATTTCCTCTGGAATCGAGTTCAACAACAAATTTAGTATTTTCACAGTGGTCATCGAGGTAAAGACGCCCTTGGTGCTTTTCAATAATTCCGCGAGAAATACTTAATCCCAAGCCGGTTCCCTTACCGACATCTTTCGTCGTAAAGAATGGGTCGAAAATTCTATCAGTGACTTCCTCTGACAAACCCCGGCCTGAATCCGTGACTGTAAAAAGGATCTTTCTTTGAGCGTGCTCGACATCCACCTTAACCCACTTCTCTGGCAAACTCTCGACCGCATCAAAGGCATTATTGAGGAGATTCAAAAGAACTTGCACGATTTGTTCCGGACGCGCATTGATTTTCATATCAGGGCTTATTTCCGTCGGCACGATCAGGATGACATCATGGTGCTTAAACCGCGAACGGCAGAGTTCCAGCGTATCTTGCATGATGTCTTTAGCTCCGACTTCACGAAGTGGATCGTTGGGGACATCCCGTGCAATAGAGCGCAGGCCGCGAATAATTTTTGCGATCCTTTCAACATTAGAATTAATCGCTAGAATATGCTGTTGTGCTTTTTCGATATTCAACGGCTGTTGACCTACGAGAAATTCCAACTGCTGCGCTTTACCTGAAATAATTGCGAGGGGATTGTTAATTTCATGGGCCATCCCACTTGCCATCTGGCCAAGTGATGACATGCGCGACGAAGCGACAAGCGCTATCTGACGTACGTGAAGCTCATTTTCACGCATCGAAAGTTCACGTGTTGTCTCTGCTGCAATCTTTTTTGCTCTCTCAGTAATGGTCTCAAGGCTTGAAAGAATAATTGCAAGAAAGATCGAAATCAGCGAGCCACAAAACCCCGCCCACGAAGCAACGATACTTGATTGTGTCTTAAAAGCGGAGCCCCGCTTCCATAACATTGTCACGGGCATTTCACCGAGGCTCGTAGTAGATTTGGTGATTTGCTTCTCGTTCAACGTCCAGCCTGTCGAGGAATACACTTCACGCTTTGGATCCATGTCATGACCGAAGTATATCTTGAGATCTAGTTCGTGCTCGTAATCACCCAGGTTCGAGGTCACAAACTTCTGCATGATCACAGGGACATAGATAAGGCCCTGAAAGGCTTTTCGTCTTTGCTCCACCGTCTCTAAAGGCATTTTGCGATTATAAAACGGGGCGAATAAAACAAACCCTGCGCGTGATTCCGTGTCTTGCATCAGAGTCACCTGACTAGTTATCACAGGCAGGCCGGTGTCGCGAGCTTTGAGTGCTCCCTCAAGGCGATTTTTTTCTGAAGAGGCCAGTAAACCAATCGCTTTGCGATTTTTTTCAATCGGCTCGACAAATTTAACTACGAGGTCCAGCGGAGGATTTTCAACCTTCATTTCAGGCGGGGTTGAGCTCACTTCATGCAATTGGAAATCGGGAAAACCGTTTTCTTTTTCATACTTCACCAGTTTTGCAAGATCCGCTTTGGTATTCACCGGTACGATAACGCCGATGCCGTTCACACCCGGGTACTGGGATTCAAAACGCAGGCGCTCAGTAAAAGCCCTCCACTCTTCACGGGTTACTTTTTCTGATGCTGCGAAAAGCCCGCTGCCGTTTTCTAACAACCGGATATAATCTCCCAAGCTGTCGCGCAGTTCTTTTTCTGCTCTCTCTACTTGAAAATCGAAGTGCTCTTGATCGTTGCCGACACTTCCTTGATAAAAAGAATAGAACGTCATTCCCGTCAATATCCAGCCAAAAACCAAAGCCACACTGGGAATTTTCAATGATCGCTCTTGCTTGAGAGTCACTAACACAATGGCTGTAAGACCCACTCCCGCCAAGAAAAGCTGTAGATGAAGTAGGTTTTCATTGATGTTTCCGCCATAGAAAGGTCCCAGTCTCATGCGCGTACTAAAAATAGCAAAAGCGCAGATAAAGACTGACGTCATGTAAATCCACGTCGAGTTGAACCAAATCGTCGCCAGCAACAAGGACAAGAAAATCACAAATAGATAAGGGGCCCCGAACGATGTCGCGAAAACCAAGCCGCAGAGACCTAAAGTACAGGCAAAAATGAAGCCCAAATAAGGAATTCTTTTAAATGGAATTTCAAAAGGTTTAAACTCTTGTTTGCTCACCTTGACAGCGAGCGGGAATAGAATCAACGCTCCTAAAGTATCCCCGACCCACCACGTAAGCCACGTAGCGCGGGCCATGTCGACCAGAATCACGTTACCAAGAATCAAACAAGTCGTCCCAACGCTTGCACTAATCGCCGTTGCGAAAGTAGACACGGCCACATACACGACCAAACGGACATGCGGCCCCAAACGTTCAGCCAATTTTGAAAAATTGTGATAGATCCACACGCCGGCCAAACACTCCAACGCATTCCCCACACCAATGCCAAGAACTACTGGAATTGGCGCCGCAGTGAGTGTGTTTGTAACGACAGCGCCGATAAATACACCGATCGCCATCTGAGGTCCCCAAAGAAGGACAAACATCATCGCAATACCGGTCGCTGGCCAAACGGGCGAGGCCACATTATTAAGAGTCGCTAGATAAAGACTGAAGTGCGCGAAAATAAAATAGATCGCCGCAACGAAAAGAATCTTCGGCAAACTACGGAGAAGAGAAATCAGAACTGAAGTTTTTTGTTCAATTTTCATTGCGCTTACAAATAGTTTAGCAAGCGCGCAGAATATTACCGCTTTAAAAAGGTCGGTATGGACTTAAGATTAGCCACCGCAAGGAATCTTGTTGTAGTTCTTAAACTCCACATGCATTTCTTCCGCTTCTAAAGCGATCGCAAGAAGACCGAGCTTCGCACTCCAACCGTACACATTTTCTTGAGGACAGCCTTCTGCACGGACACCTAGATCTGAAACACAGAGGCGTTTATAAACTGCTCCTGGACTATTCAAACTTTCCGTCGAATTCTTTTCAGAATGCGTACGCAAGAAGCCACCAGCAAGTTCACAACCAATCATGTAGATCACCGGCTCCGCTGAAGCATTATCGGATTGAACAATCGAAGGAATCCCTTCTTGAATAATCACTTCTTCAACGTCGCGACCGCCTTTAGCTGCTTTCATCTTCTTACGGGATTTGTAGCTCCACTGACGAACTTCATCACCAGATCCCACACGAATCACCGCTAAGCCATAAGTGCCGGCGTTATTTTTAACGAATACGAACGGTTCTTGTGCAATACCGCGCTTTTGATATTCCTGCTTCAAACGAGCCAACATGGCATCAACTTTGTTTGCTAAGTCGTTGCGGCTTTCTTCGCTGTTAATATCAAAGTGCGCATACTCTTCGGTTTCTACACGCAACAAGAAGGGATCAATCTTTGCTACCTCAGCAAATTCATTCACGAGCTGATTATAGAATTTAAAGTAACGGCTTTTCTTACGCTGATACCAGCCGAGTTCGCGCGGTGGGTTCATCGCTGTTTCCACTGTCTTCGCCCACTCTTCGTATGCTTCAGAGAAGTCATTGTTGCTGATAATCAGATCGGGCTTGAATTCTGTCATCAGGCTACTGCCTTTGAGTGCTGAGCCCACAATCAGCTCGCGGCCTGAGGCACTTTGAACTTTCAGTGGTTCAGCCATCTCACGAGGTATTGCAATACGAACCGTCTTACCGGCTTGTTCAATCAAAGATTTAATTGTGTAAACGTTATCCCAGTAGAACGGATTGCTGGTATGCTCTTCTGTCACGAGCAAAATGTTTTTCACAGCGGCGCCGTAGTGCTTGTTGATATAACCCGCCATCAAAGCAACGGAAGATTCTTTATCCGCAGGACAAATGTTGTTAAAGCCTGCTGGGAAAATATTCGCATCGACATTAGAAACTTTGTAACCGGCATCGCGGATGTCGTAGCTCGAGTAGATCGGGTACGCGAGTCCGCCTGTTTTATTTTGAAACCATTTACAGATTTCATTCATGTTTTCCAGTGTCTGCTTGTGTAATAGGTCTTTTACCATGAATGGCTCCCCTGAGTATTGAGCTTATAAGTTCGGATCTTCCGAAGGGACTATCTTAACAGGAGTTTTGTGTTTTTGTGGAGCTTTGTCCCGACCCGGCATAAGCGGAGTTAAGACCGCGCTATCCAATACAGTGCGCACACGCGTCTGCAACTCTTCAATGAAGTTAAAAAAATCTGTTTGGTACTGATTGCTCTTCTGTTCCGGACCTGGACGATACAGTTCGGCATCGCGCATAAGATCCGCATACGGTCCTGCGAGTTGAATTTGTGAGTCTTTTCTCATCTTTTGGGCGACGAGTGGTTCATAGCCTGAAGGCTCCGGATAAGTTTCAATCGCTTTCCACAGATCTAGGTAAGTACTTTTGAGTTTCTTTAGTGCCTTCACGGACCAAATCGGATCGTTATATTGAAGCGCCCGGATCAGATATTTTTGCACAGCTGCCTGACCTTGGATGATCGTAAGGATATTGTCGTTAGACAGCTGCTCGGTTGAGATCGAGCCCATGTTGTAATAAAGCTCTGCCAAGTAGGCATTCGACAAAGGCTCCGTACTGTTTTCAAGAGTGCGCTTCAAACCTTTGTCGGCTTCACTTAGCCACTTGGTTGCTTCTTTGGCATTATTTTCTTTTGCGTAAACCATCGCAAGGCGCGAAGGGATTTCGGCTTGAATCACTTCAATCGGAAGTTCTTTATGATACTTCGCCGCTTCAAACAGAGTCGTAATCACTCTTTGGTCATCGCCAAGAGCTTCATACACGAACGACAGTCGATAAATACTCATCGCCGCAATCTCAGGCTGATTTCTTTCAGAAATTGTAGAGATGGCTTTGTAAGTTTCTGCAGCCTCGCTCCAGCGGCCAAGTTCTTCAAGGGCACTCGCTTCATAGAAACGGACTTTTTGTAATTTGAGCGAGTATGGGTATGCCGCTTTAAAATTCTTTGCAGTGCCTAACGCGGCTTCGTAGTTTTGTGATTTCATCTGCTGCTCGAGGCGCTGGAAATCCAGCGTGTCGGGAGCCTGTTGAGTGGCCTCTTGACTGCGCTTTGGAATCAAAGAACAAGCCGAAACCATTGCCGCAAAAACTAAAATACCAAGTCCTCTCACTTAGAGTCCCCTTTTTCTTTCAAAATATCCGCCATGCGAATCAATCCCTGCAAATCGGAAATCGGTTCAGTCACTTCAGGAATACGCAGCACACGAACGTCCTTCGCCAACTTCTTGGCAAAAGCCTCGTGTTCTTGATCGCGCTGTTGGTAAAAAGCTTTTTCTTTTTTATACAATGAAAATAACTTTTCGGCTCCGGCCGGCTGCTCTTTCAGCGTTGCCTTCTCTCCCATGAACCACTCTGGATAGGAGCGATTTAAGAGGAGCATTTGCAAGTGATACCCACCTTTGCGGATCTCGCGCAAAAAATATTCGGCTTCAAGCAATTTTGCCTGATCAAAGCTTGTGACCAAACAAAACTGCGTCTCGGGGCTGACCATCATGCGATGAACGTTGGTGATGCGCGCTTCAAGGCGCTCTTGCCATTGCTCAATGCTCATGAAGAAATCCGACAGTTCGCGTAACAACTCACTGCCCGTTACCGATTCCATGATACTGAGAACTTGCTTTGTACCGGTATTCAAAAGGTTCAGCAACAGACCGCCGGCCGATTTGGTTTTCGATTCACGGAACCAACGCGCAACCTTGTCGTTAAAAAGAACCGATAGCTTTTGGGGCGCATTTAAGAAGTCAATTGCATGCTTTGCCGGAGGAGTATCAAGAATAATCAGGTCGAACTCTCCGGACTCGTAACTGGAATAGAGCTTCTCAAGCGCTGTGAAGTCTTGGGAGCCACTCAGGCTGGTTGAAAGCTGCTGATAGAGTTTATTTTCAAAAAGTTTTTTTGCCGCTTCGGACTTCGCCGCCGCTCGTAGAACGAAATCATCGAAAGTTTTTTTATGATCGACAACCGACGCAAAAAGTTCGCCCTTAAAATTTTGATTTGGTACGCGCACAATGTCTTTTTCGCCTTCGATTCCCAAAGTCGTTGCCAGGCGTTTTGCCGGGTCAATCGTCAGAACAAGAACTTTCAGCCCGCGCTGAGCCGCTTGCACACCCATGGCTGCTGCCATGGTGGTTTTTCCAACTCCGCCATTGCCAACACAAACAAGAATCTTCATGGCAACCTCTGGCTCAGAGTCTTGAGAAGGTTTTGTACGTTATGATCCCACACTGTCGGTAGCGACACGAGCGCAGGGTCTAATTTCTTCAACCGACTCTTCATCTCGTGATGCATGCTGCGATTTTTAAGATCATCTTTTGCAAATTCAGCAAACTCCGGCGAACCGGTTTTAGCCGCCGCTGTATATTCATTCGTGGAAATCTCTTCGTCCAAGAATTTATTCAACACCATGTGAGCCTTGACGCCGTAGTGCTTATGCAACTCTTCGTGCAGCTCTTCACTTTCACGTACCGGCAACTCTTCAGGCAAACAGACAATGTAGTACTTACAGATTTTCGGATCACGCAACGTTTTGTCGATACTCCGACTTTGTTCGCCCATCGGACCAACTTTTACGGCTTTTGCCATTCCCTCGGCCGCCCCCATCAAGGCCATAAAATGGCCAGTGGCATAGCAATCGACGACGAGGCAATCAAACGGCAGAGGTGGTCCGTGATGACGAGGTCCACTGGTCGCCTTCCCCATAATCGCAAGCTCCGGAAGCGCCGGAGCCACATTCACGAAGGCCTTCATGACGGCATTTTCAAAGAAAAGCTTGTACAGAGCTTCGACTTTAATGAGGTGAATGATGTATTCCCGCAGGCAGTTCTGCCCAGTCCAGAGGGCGACTGAAAAATTTTCCTGTATTTTAACCGGTTCGAAGCCAACTTCAGGCAATTGGAAGTAGTCTTTGTAGAAGGACTGGTCGCCGATCTCCACCAAGAGCGTGCGCAGACCGGATTGGGCTTTTTTATGAGCCAAAGCAGCGGCAACCGTTGATTTTCCCACCCCGCCTTTTCCAGTCACAAAATGAATCTCTGAAGTCATAGCTATGAGTGTCTCTGAGCTTAGATTTGAAGGCATTATGCATAGCAGCAATTGCTTGCTTATTAGAGGGCAATTGTCTAGTATCCCGATTCATTTTGACGCTACTGCAAAAACCGAGGAGCCCCATGAAAACAAATATCGAGAAAGTTTCTTCTCTCCATCACAAAATCAATGTCGAAGTTCCTGCGGCTGTTGTTCAAACAGCATTCAACAGAATCTTCAACGACATTCAAAAAGAAGTAACTGTAAAAGGTTTCCGCAAAGGCAAAGCTCCCATTGCTACAATCAAGAGCATGTACGCTGACCGCGTAAAGCAAGACGTTGCTCAAGAATTGATCCAAATGCATTACATCAAAGCTTTGACTGAGCACAAACTTGAGCCCATCAGCAATCCTGAATTCGAATTCGACATTCCAACCGAAACAAAAGATTTCGCATTCTCTGCATCTTTTGACGTTCGCCCTGAAGTGAAGTTGAACAAGTACGAAGGCATGGAAGTTGAAAAAGAAAAACTCGTTTTCGACGACAAAAAAGTTGATGAAGTTTTGGAAAACATCCGTTCTTCACGCGCTACTTTTGCTGACGTTCTTGAAGACCGTGCAGCTCAATTGGGCGATGTCGCCGTTGTTGATTTCGAAGGTTTCGTTGATGGCAAACCTTTGGAAAATGGCACTGGCACAAACCACAACCTCGAGTTGGGTGCTAAGCAATTCATCGAAGGCTTCGAAGAAGGCATCGTTGGCATGAAAGTCGGCGGCACTAAAACTTTGAACTTGAAGTTCCCTACTCCATACCACTCTGCTGAGCTTGCTGGTAAACCAGTTGAGTTCAAAGTGAAGTTGGCTGGCTTGAAAAAGAAAGTTTTGCCTGAATTGAACGACGAGTTCTTGGCAACTCTCGGCGGCCCTACTTCATTGGAAGATTTGAAAAAGACAATCCGTGAAGACTTGGAAGGCTCTGAACAAAAACGTGTAGAAGACGCTTTCAAAAACCGTCTTTTGAAAAAGCTTGTTCAAGCAAATCCAGTCGAAGTTCCTCCTTCTTTGTTGAAGGATCAAAAGAACTCTTTGATCGCTGACTTCCAAAAAAGAATGAGCGAACAAGGCATGTCTCCTGCTGATTTCAAAGACTATGTTCAAAAATGGGATGCAGACTTCGAAAAGACTGCTGGCGAAATGATCCAATCCAGCTTCTTGATCGATGCTATCGCGAAGAAACACGATTTGTTCGCGAAAGACGAAGACCTCGATGCGAAATACAAAGAATACGCTGCGCAGACTCACATCGAAGAGGCGCGCATCCGTGAATTCTACTCTCGTCCTGAACAAACAAGCCGTTTGAGCTACATGATCACTGAAGAGAAAGTGATCGGCTTCTTGAACAAGACTGTAAAAGTTAAAGAAGTTAGCGCAGACCAGCTCAAAGATGAGCAAAACTAAGAAAGAAATCTCAGACATTCTTTCTCAAGGGCCACGTATCGATCTCTCGAAAGACTTTTCGAGAGCATCGGGAGTGGCCCTCTTACTTTGTGGCGAAAGCTCTGAGCTGGAGCTGTTATTCATTAAACGCGCCGTGAATCCCGCAGACCGCTGGTCCGGCCAGATCGCCTTCCCTGGTGGTAAGCGCGACGAAGCTGACGAATCCCTGATGGCAGCCTGCCTCCGCGAAGTGCGCGAGGAAATCGGCTATACGCTGTCCACTGACTTACTGATTGGCTCCCTCGATGACATTCAAGCGCGCAAGCGCGGGATGCTGCTTGAGTTCTACATTGAGCCTTTTGTTTTCCACCTGCCTGAGAAGCCCACGCTGCAATTGTCTGCGAGCGAGGTCGATAAGACTTACTGGATTTCTTTGGACTACCTAACGGACACTGCGAATTCGACGACCTATGAATTTGTACGCGAGGGTTTAAATATCAAGCTGCCCGCGATCCGTATGCCTGATGGCGAGATCCTTTGGGGACTGAGCTACATGATGTTGCAGAATTTCTTCGTAAAGCTTTCGCAGAAGTAACTAGAACATCTTCAGAGCTTTATACAGATCTCAGTACTTAACTAGAGCAGTTCTTTAAGGATCTTCAGAATCAGCAGAATTAATCCTAAAACCTGCTTCAGATTTCTCAAGAAACGCCGATATGATAGTAGTAGGCTATTCATAGGACTCCTTTGGGCTAAGGCTTATCGAGTCCATCCAAAAGCGATCTTGCGGAAGCAAAGGTCGCTTTTGCATTTTTAGAGCCTGGTTGTAATTCAATGAGATATTTCGGCGCGTTCGGTATCCGGGAGTTGATCCAAGTTACGGAATTTTCGGATGGAGAAGGCTCCTGGTAATTTTTAATCTTTCGCACGCTCGCCCAGTGAGAGACACAGCGAAGCGCATCCGTCCATGAGAACGGGGCCTCCTGAGCATCGTGCTCAGGAGGGAATGAACTCCCTAAGACAAGTACTGAAAAACTTAGAATGTCTTCGTTACGAGAGCCTGACGGCCCGGATGGCCGGCAGGAAGCGGGGCTCTCGGGGCAGGCGCCCCGACTCACATGGATGGAGAAACGTCGGCGGAGCTAGTAAAGACTACCGACAATAATCGTACTGCTCAAAGTATCTTTGGCAGACTGTGTACGGAGACTGACAGTCGTTCGCGTCAGTTGAGTTGTAATGAGTCGCAGGACATGTACGTGCTTTACCGTGAGCCACGTTCACAGAGAAAGTTCCCTGTTGGATGATCTTTCCCATGTTCGTCATCGTGTAATCAATTTTGTTCACACCCATTGCTAAGAGCGGGCGTTGAAACGGAGTATTGATCCAAAGATTGTAAGCATGAACACTGCGAGTGTTTTTTACGTCGTAGTCTTCGGTGCGATCGCGACGAGTGCCGTCTTGGCGAAGACATGAAAGAGTCACTTGTTCTGCGCGGATTCCATCGGGGCCGACGAAGTAATCGTAGCTCGCAGGATCGAGAACAGTGTCGTAGCAAGTGTAGGTCGCTGAATCACTGGTTCCGCAATAGACAGTCACCATTCCCTGTAATGGAATTGCCAAGAATTGATTGCCCTGTGCAAAACCAGGAGTGGCCGCACGTGCAGCCACCGCAGTGAACAGGAATAAGGAAAGAGAGATAACGTACTTCATTCAGCGCCTCAGTTCTCGCGCAGACTAATGAAGATTGCCGTCATTGGCAATCTCACCTAGCTCAGCGCGCAAGGGCTTTCAGTGTTTTCCAAGCTTTCAAATACGAGAAACACTGATAAACCTGGTAGTCGTTCTTAAATAGTTTCTCTTTTGTAGTCAGATTCTCATCTTTCTTGTTACCCACATCTTTCCACCACGCTAATGCGTTGCTTGGATCTTTCGGCTTCAAGTCCAATGTCTTTTGAGCTTTATCGTTTTCTTTTTCGCGGTCACCTTTTAGATGTCCTGCGATGTCTTTTTCACGAGTAATCTTGGACTTTAACACAGATTTTGCAAATGCTTCTGGATCCACATCATCAATTTCTATGTCAGGTTTAATACCTTCTGCCTGAATGCTCACACCACTTGGCGTGTAGTAACGAGCCACCGTCAGCTTCAAACCGCTGCCATCACCCAATTTCACAACGGATTGAACAGAGCCTTTACCGAAAGTGCGTTGACCCGCGATCAACGCGCGCTTGTTATCTTGCAAAGCACCGGAAACAATCTCACTCGCAGAAGCTGTGTATTCGTTCACGAGAATGATAATTGGGAAATCCGTGAAACGACCTTTTTTAGACGCGCTAGAAACTTCCTTGTCTTTTTTATTTCTACCGATAGTGCTCACGATCGTTCCATCTTTAAGGAACATATCACTGACTTTCACCGCTTGATCCAACAAACCACCTGGATTGCGGCGCATATCGATGATCATACCTTCAACTTTTTTATTGTTCTTGATGTGCATATCGATAGCTTTTTCGAGATCTTTAGCCGTGTTCTCGATAAAGCTTGTGATTTTGATGTAAGCGTAACCGTCATCCAAGTTCGTGTATTTCACAGACTTGATTTTTACACTGCCACGAACGATGCCGATGTCACGGGGCTCATCTTCACCATCGCGAACGATCTTCAAAACAACTTTCGAACCTTTTTTGCCCTTCATCAGTTGAGAGGCTTCAACGAGGCTCAAACCTTTTGTGCTGTGACCATCAACTGCGATCACTTTGTCGCCCGCCTTGATACCGGCTTCCCAAGCTGGGGTGTCTTCAATCGGAGAAATAATAGTCAGGATGCCGTTTGTTACAGAGATCTCGATACCGAGGCCGCCGAACTCACCGCTTGTTTCAGTTTCGAAATCTTTAAAGATATCCGGTGGCATAAAGTTCGTGTGCGGATCGAGTTCGCGCAACATCCCTTTGATCGCACCATAGATCAGTTTCTTTGTATCAACTTCTTCAACGTAATATTGCTCAACGAGGTTCAACACTTTGGTGAAATTCTGGAGATCCGCGTAGCGATCCTGAGCGAAGGCTTTGATCTGAAAACCTGTCTCAGCCATTACAAAGAGGGCCAAGAACAAGATCAGTGCCAGTAAGAGAGTTTTCCACTTTTGTACGAATGCCTTCATCGGCTGAATCCTTTCACCCATTCCATTGGATTGTAGGGCTCTGAAAAATGTCGGACCTCAAAATATAATCCATTTTGTTGATCAAAGCTACTACGTCCGCTGTTCGCAATAACTTGAGCTTGTGCAACCTCTTGCCCCAATTGGACGCGTAAGTTCGCATTATTCCCATAGACAGTATAATAATGATCTCCGTGATCGAGTATTAAAACTTGTCCGAGGCCAGGTAAACTTCCTGCAAATGAGACCACTCCGCTAAACACTGCTTTCACGGGTGCACCCGGATTTGCGGAGATAAAAAGACCTTTATTACTCAAAACATAGGATTGGTCTGGAACTTTGATGAGACCGAAGTTCTTCACCACTAGACCTTCGACGGGTCTAGGCAACGTGCCCTTCTGATTTTCAAAAGAAGGTTTCAAAAGCAAATCCATCAAACCTGAGTCCGCAATATCATAACTCAGTGATTTGTCTTTTAAATGTTTGATCTGCTCTTGCGTGAACATCTTCGTGCGGCGAATGCCGGCCAAGATACTGTTCTTCTGTGAAATCTCTTTTTGCAGTTTCTGTTCATGCACTTTGAGATTTTTTTCGACTTCTTGCAAAGAAGCTAATTTCTGTTCCAGACGTTCCCGGCGATAGTGCAAATCTTTGATCGACTCACGATAGGACTTTATCAGATCCACGTCGCGCTTTGCCACGATTCCAAGAATTTTGAGGTTTCTTTCTAAGTCGGAGGAACTGTTCGCAGCAAAAAGGAAGCGCGCCAAAGTGGGGCCTTTGAGTTTATAGATTGCTCGCAAGCGTTCTGTCAGTTGAGCTCGCTGTGCTGAGGTCTGCTGATTGTTCTCTTCGATTTTCTGATTGAGACCTTGGATCTGAAGTTCGGTCAGATTGCGCTGCTGCTCGAGGTCGGCTTTCTCGGTGACGAGTTTTTTCATGTTCTTGTTGATAGAGTAAAGTGCCGTCAGAACTTTTTTTTGCTTCATCTCTTGGATTTCAAGATTCTCTTTGGCGATTTGCAGGTCTTTTGCGATCTTTTCCAAATTTGGATCTACAGGCGGCGTTTCCGCCCCTGCAATTGATCCAAACATGAAAACCATCGCTAAAATTTTCTTCATAGGCTGCTTGCCGCCCAGCCATCATTGATCTGACGAACGCACAGGTAAGAACCTAGAGCACCTAAGAGAGTTCCCGCCAAGCAGAATCCAAGCAGCAAACCAATTCCCAAAAATTGCAAATGCTGGGAAAGTTGTAAGAACTTAAGTTCATTCTCAAAGAAACGCAGAACATTCGCATAAGAGAAATAGCAAATCCCAACGGCCATCACAGAAGAAACGAAGCCGATCAGAGCGCCTTCGACCATAAAAGGACGACGGATCATTGCCGGCGTCGCACCGATCAGTTCCAGCACTTCGATTTCTTGACGGCGGGACTGCACAGATGCACGGATCACATTTGAAAGAACAAACAGGGCGGCGCAGAAGATGATAATCCCCAATGCTTGGCAGGCTTTTTCAAAATAATAAAGAAACTGACCGTATTTTTGAACCCATTCTTGACCGTAGCTCACTTCAGCAACGGATTTTTCTGTCTTCAGTTTTCCCGCCAGACCATCAAGTACTTTCAAGTGGTCAACGGCTTTTAGCGACTCGCTGAGGGATACTTGAAAACTCGCTGGAATGAGGCTGAGCAAATCTTTTTCATTCATAATGTCCGGGGCATAACTTGCCATCTGTGCGCGGAAGTCATCAAGTGCGCGATCCTTGCTGACAAACTTTACTTTGCCAACGCCGGGATTTGATTCGATTTTCTTTTGAAGCGCCTCCACATCCGAAGACTCTGTATTTTCCGACAGGTAAACAGTCATCTGAAGTTCTTCACCCCAGACCGTTAGAATCTTTTGCAGGTTTTGCGAAAGCAAAAAAGACCCACAAACGACGATGTAACAAGCGGTCACCACAATGAGTGTTGAAAACTGCAAAGTCCAATTGCGTTTGAGGCTACCGATGCGTTGTTGAAAGAGGGTGCGAACCATTTTACTGATCCCCCACGATAAGGCCGTCTTTCAACTGAATCACACGCTTGCTTCTGCGCTTCACCATCTCGTGATCGTGAGTCGCCACAAACACGGTGGTACCTTGAGAACAAACTCGCTCTAAAAGATCCATGATTTCTTCGCTGAGTTCGGGATCTAAGTTTCCTGTCGGCTCATCCGCAATCAGAACGCCGGGTTGATGAACAATCGCGCGGGCAATCGCAGTTCTTTGTTGTTCACCACCTGAAATGAATTCTGGGAATTGATCGTATTTATGAGTCAAACCCACTTGCTCAAGCACTTCTTGCACACGCTTTTGAATTGAAGCCGGCCGATCGCCACGAATTTGTAATGGTAAAGCCACGTTTTCAAAGATCGTGCGATCCTTAAGTAGTCGGAAATCCTGGAAAACAACGCCGATGCGACGGCGGTATTCAGCCACTTTGGTTTCGCTGAGCTGACTGATGTTATATCCTGACACTGTCACTAAACCCGAGGTCGCCGTATCAAAGGCGGAGATCATTTTAAAGAGCGAGGTTTTGCCAGCTCCACTGGGCCCCGTTAGGAAGACAAACTCCCCTTTGCCAATTTGCAGATCTATGTTTTTAAGCGCATGGATCGGACCCGGATATGTTTTGTAAACGTGAGAGAATTCTATCATCCTTTTATTCTAGGGAATGAAGGAGCTGTTTCCTAGAATACTCAGGTCCAGTCTCGACGAGAGACCAGCCAGGCGAGGATTCCGGTGAAAGTTTTTCTGCGCTTCTATGAAGAACTCAATCAATTCTTGCCCTCCGCGCAACAAAAAACTCTGATTGAGTTGGATCTCAAACAGCGCTCGACAGTGAAAGATGTGATCGAATCTATGGGAGTTCCGCACACAGAAGTCGATTTGATCTTGATCAATGGCGAGAGTGTGGAGTTTGATCAGCTTCTTGAAGACCAAGATAGAGTCAGTGTCTTTCCGATGTTTGAGTCCTTTGATATTAGCTCTGTCACAAAACTGCGTGAAGCACCCCTCCGGCAAAGAACGGATCATGGCCTTCGATTTGTCGTCGATGTGAACCTAGGAAAGCTCGCGCATTTCTTACGGATGCTGGGATTTGATGTCGTCTATCATCCGGATTTGTACGAGGATGCCGTTCTCGCCGCGATTTCCGAACAAGAGCATCGAATTTTGCTGACCCGAGATCTCGGGTTGCTCAAAAGAAAGAATGTTCATCATGGGTATTACTTAAGAAATCGTCACCCGACACAGCAAATTCTCGAGGTTTTAAGACGCTTTGATTTGCTTCATTCGACCGACCTCTGCGCCAGGTGCCTTGAGTGCAATACTCCTGTGGTAGAGATTGCCAAAGACCGCGTGATTGATCGAATTCCTGCCCGTGTGGCCGAGTCCTATGATGAGTTTTTTATTTGCCCCGATTGCCAGAAAATTTATTGGCAAGGGACGCACTTTCAAGACATGAAAAAGAAATTAGAGCAGTGGCAAAAAGAGCTCAGCCCCTAGGGCATTTTGCCAGCAAGCAAAACATCCAAGATGTCTGAATGCTGACGGCGAAGAGCTGTTTTGATTGCATCTTCTTCGCGAATCGATTCCGCTTTCAAAGCCGTTTCATAGGGAGTCTTTACGGTTTTAATGACAGCACCATTACAGAAAATTCTACTGACCAAAAATGGATTGCGAGCGCCCCAGTCTTCAGTTTGCACATGAAACTTTTGGCCGCGGACTGTTATGTCTGAATTAAAACCTTTTTGCATATGCCGAAGTCTAGCATAAGATTCCTACTGAAATCAAAAGGGAGGTTTAAAAATGTGGAGTGAATTTAAGGCTTTCATTAGTAAAGGAAACGTTCTTGATTTGGCAGTCGGTATTATCATCGGTGCGGCCTTCGGTAAGATAGTCTCTTCATTTGTCGCCGATGTTTTGATGCCGGTCATTAGCCTTGGTATGGGCAAGGTCGATTTCAGTAACTTGTTTGTTTCATTGAACGGCGAACATTACGAAACTTTGGCTGAGGCAAAAAAGGCCGCAGCGCCGACTTTGAACTACGGTGTCTTTTTGAATAGCGTGATCGACTTTATTATTTTGGGCTTCGCCGTTTTCTTGATCGTTAAAATGGCCGCAAAGGTTCAAAAACCAGCCGCAGCTCCTGCAACAAAAGAGTGCAAATACTGCCTTTCGACGATCCCTCTTAAAGCGACGAAATGTTCCCACTGCGGTAGCACTGTGGAATAAACCAGAGCAAATCTAGCCCGACAAAGGTCGTATCATACTGATACGGCCCTTTGCTCTCGGAAAATCTACCTCCATAATAAGAGAATCATTTTTTTTGCATCGTTTTTGCATATTGATACTCTTATCCGGGAGGACTCCTATGAATTGGAATAGAGCGTTTAGACTCCGTTCATTTGCCCAATTATTCTCCATTCTTACATTCCTATTTATTGCAACTAGCACGCAATCTGCGAAAGCAGCGAACCCTACAAAAGAGCAATGTAATAACTCAGCTGCGGTCAATCTTATGGACGATAGCCAGAAGGACGTATGTAGACGCCTATTACTTGGTTCCGGCACAAGCGGTTCTGGAGGAACAGACTGCGATTACTCCAGACGTCGTGCCGATGATAAAAAAGAAGCCTTCTTTAGCGCCTGCAAATCTTCTGGCATGGGCATTGAATCTTGTAAAAAACAACAAGCAGCCTGCGAAAGTGCCGGTGGCGATGATGAGTACGGAAATAGCGCTGAGTTGCTGACAGCGTTTAGTTCAGCCTTGGGTGTTCCACAAAATTCTGGGGCGACTTCTCAGTGTTCTCAATATGATGGCCAAGGTTTCTACGAAGAAAAAGACCGTATTAATGACAAGCTCAAAGATATTCAAAAACAATTAAAAGATAATAAAAAAGAGATCGCAGATATTAACGAAGATTTTTCTAAGAAAATCAAAGATATCCAAAAAGATATCGCTGATGCGCAAAAAGAGCTTCAGGATAAGCAAGCTGATATTAAAAAAGAGCAACGTGAGCGTGCAGCCGAACAAGCTAAGCAAGCCGCTGATATGGCAGCACAAATTAAAAAGAATGAAACCGCAATCTTGCAAAAGCAGCAAGAAAAAGACGATATCTATGCTGATAAAGCTCAATCTTTAGCGCAAATGACTGAAGATGTTGCGAATAGCACGTGTATGGATACGGTTCGCCAAGCTTATCTTGATCGCAAAAAGAATCTGCAATTAGCCAATCAAAAATCCAGCTTGAAATCACTGGCTAGTGCCGGAGGTTCCAACAGTAACTGGCTCAATACCCAGTTTAAGCAGTGTATGTCGAAGTTTTATGCCGCTCGTTTGAACCTGATCCGCAAATCCGATGCTAAAATTGAAATGGCTGATAAAGAGATTCGTAACGCTCAATCTGAAAGCGATAACCTTCAGACACAGTTGAGCCAACAAGCGACGTTGGAGCAACAAGCCCAAGCCGATGAGCAAACTCAGATGTCCCAGCAACAACAGGCTTTGCAGACAAAGATTTCAAACGCGACTTCCGAGATGCAAAGTTTGCAACAATCTACCCAACAAAAAGCTCAGGCGGTGAACGACGATTCCACGGCATTACAAAAGCAATACACCGAGCTTTCAAACCAGTTAATTACCTTAGGCGCAGCTCCAAAAGGTGGCAGAAAAAGTACGACCAGCGGAGCTGAAGTTGCTGTCGCAGCGAGTGAGTACACCGACGCTCGTGATAATGCCAATAAGGGCGAATGCAAATACGACGACCTCGTTTTTGGTACCTCCGGTGGCAAGAAGTCTGTGGGCCCAAGCCGCACAGGTGGCTCTTCCAGCAAGACGGGCGCTGCGAAGTAAGTTTATTTAGCCCGATTTTCCACTATTCATTCTCTATTTTCTAATAAGCCTCCCTGGTCCAGAGCCTAGCTCGACTTCGTGGGGGGCTTTTTTTATCATTGCTAGACCCTCCTCTCTTGCACTGCTAAAATGATGGCTGATTTTAATCTGTTAGAAGGAGCCATCTCCGTGTTGAAAAAGTTAATTATTGCCGGTGTCGTTCTAGTCATTGTCGGTATCGCAGGCGTCTTCGCTTTGATCCATCATGTAAAGGCGGGCCTTCCGCAACTCATCACCGTCAAAGATTACCAGCCACTTTTGGTCTCCGAAGTATACGACCGCAAAAATAAAAAAATCGGTGAGCTCTCTCGTGAAGAACGTCGTATTGTTGTTCCTTACGAAAAGATGCCGAAGCATTTGGTTCAAGCTTTCCTCGCAGCGGAAGATGATCAGTTCTTCCAGCACGGCGGGATCAACTACCAAGCGATCTTGCGCGCCACTCTTGCCAACCTTCGTGCCGGCCGCACGGTGCAAGGAGGATCGACGATCACTCAGCAGGTTGCAAAGACTTTGCTTCTTCGTGACCGCGAAAAAACATTCTTGAGAAAAATCCGCGAAGCCATGCTCGCTCAACAGATGGAAGAAAATCTCAAGAAAGAAGATATTCTTTATCTCTACCTGAATCAGATCTATTTCGGTCAAGGTGCGTACGGTGTTGAAGTGGCCGCGCAAACTTATTACCACAAATCTGTAGATCAACTGACACTTGCTGAAATGGCGATCCTTGCCGGCCTTCCTCAGGCTCCGGCCCGTTATTCTCCGGTAACAAATCCTCTTCGCGCGAAGGAACGTCAAACTTACGTACTTCACCGCATGGCAGAAGTAGGATTTGTTCCTAAAGAAGAAGCTGAAGCAGCCGTGAAGCAACCAGTGAAAGTCTATGTCCGTGAAAACTACGTACAGTTCGCTCCTTCCGTGGTGGAAACTGTTCGTCAGTTGCTTGTGGCTCAGTTAGGCGAAGAGCAAGTTTTGGATAAAGGTCTTCGCATCTACACAAGTATTGAACTTGATAAGCAATTAGCTGCTCAAGAGGCTGTCGTTAATGGCCTTAAAGAACTGGATAAGCGCCAAGGCTATCGCGGAGCTCTTAGACAATTGGACTCTAAAGAAGAGATCGAAAAGTTCCTAGTAGAAGGACGCAAGAAGCTCATCGCTGAATCGACTCCCGTGCGTATCATTATGCCGGACGGAAAATTTGATGAAATCACGCCGGAAAGCGATGGTAAAAAATCTTCTCCGAACTTGCCGTCGTATTTGAAAGTCGGCCAGGCTGTGGAAGGCCTTGTGGAAAAAGTCGATGATGCCAATGGCCTTGTCTATGTTCGCGTCGGTGATGCTCGCGGCTTGATTGATTTCGAAGATATGATCTGGGCACGTAAGCCTAATACGGATAAACGCTGGGACATTGATACGATTAAGAAACCGTCAGAAGCTGTTAAAGCCGGTGACGTAATTCTTGTGAAAATCAAGGGCGAAGTGTTCGCTTCTTCTCGCCTGAGCAATCCAAGCAAGAACAGTAAAAAGCCGATCGTACCTGGCAGCCTTCCAGAGTTTGGTAAGTTTCTCGCGATGGATTTGGATCAAGAGCCCATCGTAGAGGGCTCTTTGATCTCTTTCGACGAGCAAACTCAAGACGTTCTCGCCATGGTGGGTGGTTATAGCTACGCACGTAACGAATTTAACCGTGCACTTCAAGCGGCACGCCAAACAGGTTCTTCTTTTAAAACCATCGTTTATGCTTCGGCCCTCGATAAAGGCTACACTCCGGCGACTCCGATCATGGATTCTCCGATTGTATTTGAAGAATCTGATCCAAATAAAGACGATAGCGAAGGACAAGAGGATCCAAAGGTTTGGAAACCATCAAATCACTCGAAGAGCTTTGGCGGCGATATTATTTTCCGTAATGCGCTCGTGAAGTCTTTGAATATTCCTTCGGTTAAAATTGTTGAAGATATTGGTGTTCCTTGGGCCTCAGACTATGCAAAACGCTTGGGGATCTTTAGCCCGCTCAATCCTGACTTTACGTTGGTGCTCGGTACGAGTAGCGTGACTTTGTATGAAATGACAAAAGCCTTCGGCCAGTTTGCCCGCTTGGGTAAACGCCTCCGCCCAGTCATTGTCCGACAGGTTCTGAATCAAGAAGGTCAGAAAATTCTTGATGAAGTCACTCTCGACACCCGTTTCAATAAAGAGATAACCGATTTAGATAAACAGTTTGAAGATCGTCGCACAGCTTTGGCAGAAAAAGTGAAGAACATGACGCCGGAAGCTTTGGCTGAAGATAAGAAAAAACGCGCCGATTATAACTTCTTTTTTGAAGATAAAGATCAGTTGATCAAACCTCAAACGGCATACGTCATGACCACTCTTTTGAAAGGCGTTGTTGAAGACAAAAACGGGACCGGTGGCCGCGCTCGTTCTATCGGCCGCGAAGTTGCCGGTAAAACTGGAACAACGAATGGATATTACGATGCTTGGTTTATCGGTTACACTCCTCAAATCGTCACTGGAGTGTGGGTTGGTTTTGATAAAGAGCGTAGTATCGGTAAAGGTGAGGTCGGCGGACGGGCTGCTTTGCCAATCTGGGTGGATTATATGAAAGCCGCCCACGAAGGTTTGCCACAAACAACCTTCCCAGTGCCAGACGGAATCGTGTTTGCGAATATCGATAGTGATTCAGGAAAACTCGCAACAGCCACGACGAAGAATGTTTTAAGACAGGCCTTCGTTGAAGGCACTGAGCCGACAGCGGCGGGCAATAAGTCCGAAGAAGCCACGGACTTCCTGAAAGACGACTTAGCAAACTAAGCCTCAAAGCCGCCTCCAGGGCGGCTTTTTTATTTCCCGAAGCCGCATTTGCTGTTCACCTGACATATTACGCGAACCCGACAATCACCCTCTAAGTTAATGAATATACTTGGTAATTTGTAGACTTGTCGTACTTTTCACAGTTCGACGATCTAAGACGACCCCCATCAAAACTGCTCCCTGCTTAGATGACTTTTGCCCGGGGCAAGAGTACTCTCGATAAGTTGATTCAACCTCTAAAAATCACGGGAACCAGTCGTATGAAGGAAATCCATCTTTGGGGGGTTAAACAAAATAACCTGAAGAACATTGAGGTCAAAATTCCGGTGGGGCAACTCACGGTGGTTTGCGGTCCTTCGGGTTCAGGGAAAAGCTCCCTGGCGTTTGAAACTCTCTTTGCCGAAGGGCAACGCCGCTTTATCGAAAGTATGTCTAACTACGCGCGCCAGTTCTTGAACAAAGCGCCAAAGCCGGACATTGAAGGCATCAATAATATTCCTCCGGCCATTTCGATTGAGCAAAAAAATACTGTGAAAAGCAGCCGCTCCACTGTGGGTACTACCACAGAGGTGATCGACTACTTGCGCTTGTTCTATGAAAAAGTCGGCACACCTTACTGCCCCACTCACAAAGTTCCTTGTGAAAAGGAAAGCGTTACTGAAGCGACTGACAAAGTAATTAAGTTCTTTAATAGCAAACGCGGTTACATCTTGGTAGAAATCACCACCGATGGGCGCGTTGCCGAAGGCAAGAAGCTGCACTCTTTGCTTTTGCAAGACGGTTACTTGCGCATCTATGTTCCTAAAGGTGGCGACAAAGTTGAAGCCAAGCCTGCAAAAGGCAAAGCCAAAAAAGCAGCCGTTACAAAAGCCGCACCTAAGAAAAAAGCTCCTGAAGCGACTCTTGCAGAACCTGCTTCGACGATCCTGAAAGAGGAAATGGGTGACATCATTGAGATCAGCGAGCCGGCAGCCATTAAAAAAGGCCTGCCGAAGGATCGCTTCTTCCTCGTGATTGACCGTATGTCTTTCAAAGAGGATGAAAAAGGCCGTATCGCCGATTCTTTGACGAACGCTTACGAAGCTAGCATCAAGTACAATACAAACGTGATTTCCCGCCGCGCGACGATCTTAACGACCGACGGAGAAAAAATGCAGGTCAGCGAAGAGGCTTCCTGCCCGATTTGTAATTACACTCCTCCGCCGACAACTTCGGCCTTGTTCAGCTTCAATAGCCCGATCGGCGCATGTCCTACTTGCAAAGGCTTCGGAAATATCTTGGATGTTGATGAAAAGAAAGTGGTTCCAAATCCAAACTTGAGTTTGGCGGCGGGCGCTCTTCATCCTTTCACAATGCCGAGTGCAGCTCACGAACGTCGTCAGTTGATGGCTTATACGAAGAAAGCTAAAATTGATCCGCACACTCCGTGGAAAGATCTGCCGAAAGCTCAGAAGGAAAAAATCTGGGATGGCGATGGTGACTTCTTCGGCGTGAAAGGTCTTTTCGAATACCTTGATCAAATTAAATACAAAATGCACGTGCGTGTATTCATCGCTCGTTACCGTAGCCCGTTCTTGTGTCCTGAGTGTCACGGAGCCCGTCTGCGTAAAGAGGCTTTGAATGTGTTCATCGATGGAACCAATATCGAAGATCTTTCTAGCAAAACAATTGAAGATCTTTGTGCGTTCTTTAAAAAGCTCGAGTTGTCTCAGACGCAAATCGAAGTTTCAGGCGAAGTCTTGAAGCAAATCCGTGCGCGATTGGACTTCCTCGTGCGTGTGGGCGTGCATTACCTTACAATGAATCGTGAGACGCGGACTTTATCGGGTGGTGAGTATCAACGTTTGATCCTCGCGAATCAGCTCGGTATGGGTTTGTCACAGACTCTTTACGTCCTAGATGAACCAACGGTTGGTTTGCATCCACGCGACAATGACCGCTTGATTGAGATCCTGAAAGACCTCAAAGAACTCGGCAATACTCTGGTGATTGTTGAGCATGATCACGATGTGATTAAAAACAGCGAAAACATTATCGAGATGGGTCCTGGATCTGGATATCTCGGTGGAGAAGTCGTTTACTCCGGTCCGACGAAGAAATTCTACGACAGCACCAAGTCCGTGACTGTTCCTTACTTGATGCCTTCAAAAGATTTCCAGGCGCTGCGTACAGCTCGTCCTGTGGATCTTTCTAACTATAAATTTAAAATCGAGTTAAAGGGTGCTAAAGGCCATAACTTGAAAGACCTTGATGTTGTTTTCCCGTTGAATCGTCTTGTGGTTATTACCGGCGTCAGCGGTTCTGGCAAATCAACTCTGGTCACGAAGACTTTGTACCCGGCGCTCGCAAGAGCTTTGGATATCGAATATCTTCCAGTTCAAGAATACAAAAAAGTCGAAGGTGTTGAGAACATTAAGAACGTTCTTTTGATCGACCAGTCTGCGATCGGTAAATCCGCACGTAGCTCGCCGATTACTTACCTGAAAGCTTTTGATCTTATCCGCAATATCATGGCATCGACTGAAGAAGCGAAAGTTCGTGGCTACACACCCGGCACGTTCAGCTTGAACGTCGATGGCGGCCGCTGTCCTGCTTGTAAAGGAACCGGTTACGAAGAAATCGACATGCAGTTCATGGATAACGTGATTATCCCTTGCGATGTCTGCGACGGAAAGAAATACCGCCCTGAAATTCTTGAAGTGCAGTACAAGGGCAAAAACGTTCACGAGATTCTGTCGATGACCGTGCAAGAAGCGATGGGCTTCTTCGTGGCTCATCCGAATATTCGTAAACCATTGAGCGTTCTTAAAGAAGTCGGCCTCGACTACTTGCAGATCGGTCAGCCAGCAAACAGCTTGAGCGGTGGTGAATCGCAGCGTTTGAAAATCGCCAAAGAGCTTTCAAACGTAAATCAAAAGGCAACTTTGTACATCCTTGATGAACCGACAACAGGTCTTCACTTCCGTGAAGTGGACATGCTGATGAAGGTTTTAAATAAACTCATTGAAGCTGGCGGCAGCGTGATCGTGGTTGAACACAACCAGGACGTGATCCGCGGAGCTGATTACATCATCGATATGGGCCCAGAGGCCGGCAAAAAAGGCGGCAATGTTGTCGCTCACGGAACTCCACAAGACGTGATGGCTGAAAAGAAAAGCCTCACAGGCCAATATCTGAAGCGTTACATCGCTGAACACAGCGGCAAAGAAGAAAGCCGAAAGAAGTAGAATGAAGTCTGAAATCTCGCGCATCTTAGAAGAAGCAAAGCCGTATAAGAAAACCCTGATCATTGTCGCCCTGACTGGTATCGCTTATGCGATCTGCTCAGGGACCACCCTTGCACAGCTGCAATATCTCGTTGATGCCCTCACCGCGAAAAATATCGATGGAGCAGTGAACATCGGCTTCAAGATCTTAGGATTAGCCGTCATCGTCGCCGTCAGTCGATATTTTCATATCTTCCTGATGAACTACGTCGCTGAGTGCATTACCCAAAATATCCGTCAGCGCTTGCAACAGAAATTTATGCATTTGAGTTTGTCTTTTCACAATACTTATTCTTCTGGTTCAGGCGGGTTGATTTCGCGCATTCTAAATGACGTTAAAGTGATTCAAGACGGCCTACGCATGATTGCAGATATCTTTAGCTCTCCGCTACTGATGCTGGTTCTATTCTTCAATTTATTCCGTACCAACTGGCAGCTGACTCTTTGCTTGCTGGTTGTTGTCCCTATTATCGGTATTTTTCAGAAAAATATTTCCCGCAGCCTACGTAAGTATTTACCTCTTGGCCAGGAAACGCTTGAGAAGATGACTTCGACAATTAAAGAGTCTCTGGACGGAGTTCGAGTCATCCAATCTTTCAATCTTGAAAAAACCATGGCAACCAAGCTTGTAAATGAATCTCAAGATTACTTGTCGATTCGTAAGAAAATTCATGCTCGGGTAGAGGCTATGGGCCCGGTCTCAGAATTGATCGCGACATTACTAATTCTCGGTGTTCTCTTATATATTAGTACTGAAATCGGCAGTGGCCGAGCGACGATGGGTTCTTTCATTACTTATGTGGCTTCTTTGATCGGACTCAATATGCCACTTAAGAAATTCCAAGAAAGCTATGTTCGTATTCAAGAAGTGATTGTTTCCGCTCAGCGTGTCTATGCAATTGTCGACAATCCAAATATTGTAAGAGAAAGCGAAAAAAATCTGCCCTTCCCTAAGGACTGGAAACAGATTGTTTATAAAGACGTCTCTTTTGCCTATGGGAAGGATTTGATCCTTAAAAACGTGAACCTGACCATCAACCGCGGCGAACAAGTGGCTCTGGTCGGTGAAAGTGGTAGTGGTAAATCGACGATCGTGAACTTACTTGAGCGCTTCTTTGATGCGACCTCGGGCGAAATCCTGGTCGATGGCACCAATATTCTCGATTTCAACCTACAAGCTTTGCGCAAGAACGTGGCCCTCGTTAATCAAGACGTCTTCTTGTTTAGCGATTCTATCGAAAGAAACATTCAGGCTGGAGATTTTGAGCGCAGTTTAAACGACGTTCCTGCTATGGCTAAAATGGCCAACGCGAATGACTTTATTATGCGTATGCCTCACGGCTATCAAAGCTTGGTCGGTGATCGCGGGAACTTATTGTCCGGTGGTGAGAAACAAAGAATCAGTATTGCCCGTGCATTATTTAAAGATGCGCCCATTTTGATCCTCGATGAGGCAACAAGTGCCCTCGATACCGCCAGCGAGATTGAAGTTCAGAAAGGTCTAGATCATTTAATGGAGGGCCGCACGGCACTCATCATCGCTCACCGTCTATCGACCATTCAAAATGCGGACAAAATCGTTGTTCTCAAATCTGGACAGATTGCTGAAATCGGAAGCCATCAGCAACTTCTTGATTCCAAAGGAGAATACTTCCGCTTCTACAGTCTCCAGCACCGCATTTAGTTTGCGTATTCTGCTGGAGATTTCCCCGGACGAAGGTCTAGTTAGACAAGGTTTTAGACAGTAGCTCTCAAGTTTGTCCAATCTTTTGACGATATGAAAGTTGAAAGATTAGACAGTTTACGAAGGAGCATTCGTTATGATCAATTGGGATGAGTTTGAACATATACATGTAATCAGAAAGTTGAAACAGATTCTTGGCGCTTGGTGGAATATCGACGTTATCTTTACTGATGAACGTGGCCAAATCAAAGGCTTTGATCACGAGAAAACTCAATTCAACAACCCAGCTGTTGCGCAATTGATGCAAAAAGAAACTGCTAAAAGCAGCATCGGCGAAATGGTTGTTAAAACGATCGACGATTTGAGAACTTCTCAAAACCGCTATGCACTTAAGAAGTGGGACATGGTCGGTTTCGATGTCGGAGTCTTCCCTATCTTGATTGAAAATGATTTCGTAGGGACAGTAGTCGCAACTGGCTTCTTCCGTGAGCAAACTGCAGCGCCTCGTCTAGAAGAAATTCGCGAGCGTTTGGCAGCTTTCGGCATGAGTGCAGACACTATCGAGAAATCTCTCGGCAAATTGAAGTACCTTGACGATCACGACCGTACACATTTCTGCGAAGTTTGCGAACTCGTTGCTCAAGAGATCGTAACTCTTCACTTGGAAATCACGTCTCGTGAAAACAGAATCAAAGAACTCAATAAAGAACTTGGTAACAGATTTAAATACGACAACATGATCGGTAAATCTAAGCCAATGCAATCTTTGTACGCTCTTCTTGATAAAATTAAAGGTGCTGATTCTACAGTGCTTGTTCAAGGGGAAAACGGTACTGGTAAAGAGTTGATTGCGAAATCAATCCACTACAACTCCAACCGTAAAGATAAACCGTTCGTTATCCAGAACTGTTCTGCGTTCAATGACAATCTCTTGGAATCAGAACTCTTCGGTCACGTCCGCGGTTCTTTCACTGGCGCTTTGAAAGATAAAAAAGGTCTTTTCGAAATGGCAGATAAAGGCACATTCTTCCTGGATGAAATCGGTGATACTTCACCAACTATGCAAGTAAAACTTCTTCGCGTATTGCAAGAAGGCACTTTCACTCCAGTAGGTGCGACTGAGCAACGTAAAGTGGACGTACGTATCGTTGCCGCTACAAACAGAAACCTCAAAGAGATGGTTGAGCAAGGGACGTTCCGTGAAGACTTGTACTATCGCTTGAACGTTATCAACATCCGCGTTCCACCTCTCCGTGAAAGAAAAGAAGATATCCCATACTTGGTGGATTTCTTCTTGGGTAAAATCTCCGAAACTTCTGGTGGCGCTAAACGTCTGCTAACTAAGCGTGCTCTTGAAAAACTCTATGACTACGCTTGGCCAGGTAACGTTCGTGAATTGCAAAATGAAATTGAAAGATTGGTTGTATTGTCTGGCGAAGAAACAAAGTTGATGGCTGAATTGTTGTCACCAAAGGTTCTTGAGTCGGGCGATAAGAACAAAGTTCAAGGGGCTCGCCTCCAAGGTAAGTTGAAAGACGCTTTGGAAGACCTCGAACGCGAAATGATTCGCGAGGGCTTGCGCCGCACTGGCTGGAACAAGTCTAAATTGGCAAAAGAGCTGGGTATCAGCCGTGCCGGTTTGATCATGAAAGTTGAAAAATACGGTCTCGATAAGCGTAAAATTGCGCGCTAACGGGACCTTGTAAATCTCTGAAAGATTTACTGTAGTGACCAAAACATAGGGGCTCTTTTCGATCGCGAAAAGAGCCCTTTTCTTTTTACAAAGTATTGATTTCTTTCAATATTTCCCGCCCCGCCAAAAGCGACAAAATACGGCACGAGACTTGTAATATGGAATCCTTCGAACGGTCGATAAATGGGGACCAGAGGGATTATAGATGGATACAGCATTGATGAAACTGAAGCAGTTGTTAAGCAGTCGCTATGGGAAGGGTTTGGAGCTCCGTCGTATGATGGATCTTTCGAAGCTCAGAGATGATTCTGAGCCGGTTGTTCAGGGGAATGACCTTTATATTCCCATTGTTGTGCAAGAACAGTTTTTAGGTACAGCAGTGATTCCTCATGGATGGGAACTTTCTTCTGATAAGAAGAAAAGTGTCGCTCAGTTGGTTCGCATGGTCTTGGAACCAAAGCTTTATAATGAGTACCTCGAGCGTCGTGAAACCAACTTGGCAACTATTGAATCTTTGAATTTCTCTGCAACGAACGTCACTCTTTTTGGTGATGACGATTCAGATTTGCATGCAGAAGTGACTACTCAACCTACTCACATGATCACTTCATTATTGCACCTTCAGGGTCGCGATAGTTCGCTGATCAAGAAGGTTGCTCTGCAAATCCACGATTTCTCTGCTCGTTGGGCATTCATTCCTTTCGAGGACGTTGCTAAAGAACTTAAATCAGATCTCGATATCTGCAACTTGGGTGGAATGACTTTGTTCGTAGAGAATGTGGAAAACCTCTCTGCCGAACATCAAGCATTGCTTGCGGACTATTTAAAATCTCCGCGTTCGCTGTCAGAACCTTTGATTCTGACGAGCTCTACTTTGTCGATGACCGAGTTGAGCACTCGCCTAGTCAACTCTACGTTTAATCAGGATATCCAAACTTCCCATCTAGAAGTCGAGCGTGCTCCACTCAATTCTCAGATGTTGCGTGAATTGTTGGACCTGTTCTTTCATAAAGACGAGAACCAAGACCTCCACTAAGGCGGTCTTGCCTTTTAAAGTCTAGTCTGTAAGGATGAATTCTATGGAAGAATTCATCCAAAACTTTTTAAAACAATCTCTTAAAAGTGATGACTTCAAAGTTTACTCGTTAGCTGGTGATGCTTCAAATCGCCGTTATTATCGTGTGGTTTTGAATCACCAATCTTGGGTTCTCATGCGTTGGGAACCATTCGATCCAGACAACTATCCATTTCTGAGTGTTCTAAAACATTTTGCAAAATCTGGCGTTCACGTTCCTGAAGTTGTTGCGATGACTCCAGCGGACGGCCTTGTCTTGCTCGAAGATCTAGGTGACTTGACGCTCGAAAGAAAATTCTGGGAAAGCCAAACTCAAGAAGCTTCGTTAGATTTCTACAAAATGGCCGTCGATGAGATCGTAAAGATCCACCACAAAGCCACGGCGACTCCAGGACCCTGCACGGCTTTCAATATTAAATTCGATACTGAGAAGTTCCTTTGGGAAATGAACTACGGAAAAGACAATTTGATTTCCGGCATTCTTAAATTCCAATGGTCTGATAAGACAGCAAATGAAATCCAAAGAATTTTCACGGACATCTGCAGCAAGCTGGATCGCGAGCCTAAAAAGATCGCCCACCGCGATTATCACTCGCGCAACTTGATGATCAAACTTGATGAGATGAAAGTGATCGATTTCCAAGATGCACGTCTGGGGCCGATTCAGTATGACCTCGTCAGCTTGTTCAAAGACTCTTATGTGAACATGAACGACGAGATGACAAAAACTCTAATGGAATATTACTTAGAAAGCTCCCGCGAGTTTTTGCCAAAAGATTTCTCACGCGATCATTTTAATGAAATCTATGAACTGCAAAGTATTCAGCGCTGTTTTAAAGCCTGCGGAAGCTTCGCGAGCTTCTATCATCTTCGTGAAGACAAGCGCTACTTAAAATATCTATCGGGTACTCTGAGAAGAGTTCTCAAAAGTTTAACTGAGTTTCCTGACTACAAACCATTTGCTGACGTACTTATCGATTCGGGAGCCTTGGAGAGAAAGTACGAGCTTTTATGAATGTCATGCTCCTCGCAGCGGGTGAAGGCACCCGTCTGCGGCCATATACATTGATCCGGCCAAAACCGGCGATTCCTTTTCTGAATATTCCTCTTGCCTCTTATCCTCTGGCTTTTCTTGAAGACCTCAAAATCGACCGCCTCATCGTCAATACTTTCCACTTGCCCACAAAGGTCGTAGATCTTTTTATCCACATGAATCATGGCGCGAGAAAACTGCACTTCTCCCATGAAATTACTCAAATCCTAGATACTGGTGGCGGACTTGGGGCTGCTCGTGATTACTTTAAACCAGCTGAAGATCTGATCTTGATGAACTCTGATGAAGTGATTTTGCCGACCGAAAAAGGTGTTGTTGCAAAAGCTATTGAGCTTCATCAGAAAAATAAAGCTCTTTGCACTTTACTGACAATGGAACACGAAGGCGTCGGAACGAAGTTCGGCGGCGTGTGGCTTGATAGTAAAGACCGCGTTCGTGGTTTTGGTAAGACCGCGCCCGGTGCTGAGTGTGTGAAGGCCGAGCATTTTATCGGTATTCAAATTCTGTCAGGTAAGATCTTTGATTACCTGCCAAATGGAACTCCGGCCAACATCCTGTACGATGCGGTTACTAAGGGGATTCAAGAAGGACACCTTGTTCAACGCTACAAAGTTCCTTGTCACTGGTATGAAACCGGTAACGCCCAGGATTTTTTGAAGGCGACCGCCAGCTGCTTAGATATTTTGAAAAGCAAAACTGAAACCTACGAGCAAAGCCATCTTCGCCGTGCTTTAGAACGCTTTAGCCAAGAAGCCCCCGTGCTTGAAACCGTTGGCAGTGCCACAGTTTTAAGAACTGCCAGCACCAAGATTGAATCCGGAGTAACCTTGAAAGGCTTTGGCGTGTTTGGATCGCAAGCGCAAGTTCTTGCGGGTTCGAATCTTGAAAACGTCGTCGTAGCTGACAAAATAAAAGTGGCCGCCAATACGGCAGCCACTGATTTGATCTTCTTAGAAAATAATTAAAACTACTTCGGCATCATAATATCAGCGTCATCTAAGAAGGTGCTCTGATTTTCTTTTACCTTATAACGACGAGTCATCATTCTAAAGATGCTGTCGCCGGATACGCCGATAGGTTCGCCGTTGTAGTTCTTCTGCATACCTGCCACTTGTGCAGGATCACGGTCAATGCCAAGGCCAGCACCTCTGCCACCAGCCATGGCACCGTAAGGATTGCCATCACCGTGGCCAGAGCCTGAACCAGCTCCGCCGGCACCGCCCATACCACCGCCGCTCTCTTCACCAGAAGCGACATTGGTATTTATTCCGAGCTTATCGACTTTTTTCTGCGCTTTTGCCAGAACGTCGTTTTCCATGCTCTTCATCATATCGATGGCCGATTGAGGAACACCCGAAGCAGCCAGTGCCGCCGAGTTGCCTAAGTCACTGCCTTTGATGGTGTTGCCCTTTGCCGTCGTCACACTGTTAGTTTTTGGATCATAAGTAAAGCCGGCTTTTCCCGCAGCTACAGAAGCCGCGAAGTCATTACCCGCTTTAATTTCTGGGTCGCCCGCAAGTGGGTTCGCTGCATTTGGATCATAACCTGCGTAGTCCAAGCCAACGTCTGTTGAATAGACGGCTCCTGCTGCTTGTCCGCCGGATTTACCTTGAGCCCCTGACTGCATCATGTTTTGCATGCCCATCAAAAAGAACAAAGGAGCCATCGCGCAACAACCGCCGCCGGCGCCTGAGCATTGACTTGCACAGTATGCGCCAGTCGCTAAGTTCACTCCTCCAACCGCCATATTCAAAATCTGTCCCATCTTATTATCTTTGGCAGCTCCTTTAGAGGAGTCCGTAATCGAAGGGGCAGATGTCTTTGGTGTCGGAGTTGGAGTCGTCTTCGAAGTTCCAGACTCCGTCGCCGCACCTAATACCGTTGAAGTATAAGTGAACATAACTGCAAGTAAGGAGACCTTAAGTTGCTTTGTCATAATTAGTACCCCAACAAGCTTGGTTTGTTGTCACGATAGCGTTCTTTGACTTTTTCCCAGTTGGATTTACCACCCTGAGAAGTCACTTGCTTGCTCACCGCCGCACCAGCCATTGCTGCTGGATCTTTCGCGCCACCTGGCAAATACTGGCGCAACGCTGGGTCTTTATCATAGCCATAGCCACCCCAGCTGCCACCACCGCCGCCACCACCTTCACCGCCGAGGATGTTGGTGTTGAGACCGTTTGCTTTCTTTGCTTCAGCTCCGCCGGCACCGCCGCCGAAACCGCCACTGCCGCCACCAAGGCCACCGCCACCACCTGAAGGGGCGCCTGGCAACGAAGATCCACCACCACCGTCAGGCGATTTGCTAGACAGATCCGTCCCGTCACCGGTACTACCGTCGATGCCAGTATTAGAACCCGTCGTGCCCGGCGTGTAGCTGCCCGAGCTCGCGGCTCTGAGAGCATCACCGTTTTTAGCAACAGTCGCAGAATCCAAACCATTATTACAACCAGGAGTGCGAGGCGCATCCTGACAGATACACGTCATATTGTTTTGCTTATTAGCTGCAATTGTACAATCCACCGGAGTTGGCGTGGCAGCTGCTGTCGTGCTCTTAGTATCGTCTTCACACTTGTTAGCTGTCGCCAAAGACTTCAGCATTGAAAGACCACCAAGGGCCGCGGTCGCGAGTTCTTTTCCGTAGCTTTTGCAGGTTTCAAATTTTTGTGCAACGGCCTTGTAGTCACCGCTGACTTTTAATTCTGCATTGATAGCTTCATCGTTGTTTTGAACTGTCTCTGGATAACTTTTCGCTAATGCCATACAGGGTATGGCATCAGTACTTGTTGCGCCTTTTTGCCCTTCTGCAGTCGCCACTTTAACTACAGTATCTACGAGATCTTTCTTTTTTGCTTGAATTGCTTTAACGCCGTTCACAGCATCACCACAAGCAGCGTTGCAATACCCGCGCCATGAACTACAAAGTGCTTGATAAGCCGTCAGTGCTTTATTCCCAACGTCCATCACTTTACCAAATTTACTACACGCATCCATCATCCCCGAAAGACCCGCAGTTAAAACTTGGGCTATCGAAATAAAATTTTTGATGTCTGGGTTGCGACTTTCCATACAGAAAGTGTTGGCCTTATCTTCGCGGGTTTTACAGGCGTCCTGACTCTCTTGATACTTTTTCGCATTTCGGTCTATATCAGCCAATATTGATTCCGCACTTTTCTGTGCAGCAGGACAAGTAGAAAGAGCTGATCTCCATGTTTTAATTGGCTCGACGATTTTTTTTGGGTCGTTAGCTACACCACCCACACCCTCCGGAGTTTTTCCCTCTTCTTGTGACTTATCAATCACAGGAGGAGCAATGCCCGGTGGCATAACGACTTGGGTATCTTTCTGGCCGCTACTCGCATCGCCGTCGGCGGAGAATGCTGGAAGAGAACTTAACAAAATAAGTCCGATGACCGTATAGCTAGATAGGTTTTTCATGATTCATCCCCAGTATTTATCTTATCGGACAATGGTCGGGCTGTCTTGAGGCAAAGTTATTAAAAAACTGTGTGTCTCAGAGTGAGACATTCCCCTCTAGAAATCCTTGTCTGGCGGATTCAAAATTCCGCCCGTCGCACCACCATCGCCACCGAGATCGAGATCTTGCGAGCGAAGATAGTCTGTCGAAACCATTTTCACTGAGTAGCCCGTGCGTCCACCATTTATACAGTCACCGCTCGTAGGTCCGCCTTTGTCGAGGTCCTCAGGTTTAGAGAGGCATTTGCCGAATCTCTCGGCGTCGAGAGAGTAATCCATCAAGTCTTTACCAATCCACGATGTCAAAGTGTTGTACACCGACATCGCTACGTAAATGAGTTTCTGATCGAACTCCACTTTCGGTTCGTTGATTTGCGGATCAGTGGTTTTGACCCGATCGAGAACCTTGTACTGGTCACGAATGCTGAACTCTGAAAGTTTTTTATCATTGCTATTCATCCGAACACCGAGATCTGGGCGAACCGTATATTTGAAATTACCAGGGGCTTTCTTAATATACTCATTAGCAATTTTTAGATAATAGTTGTGATAGAAATCAGGGTCGATTGAGTAATAAGTAATATCAAATAAATCCGGCAAAATAGCTAAGATCTCTAAGTCACGCATGCGTGGATAAGTATCCGTCACGCTATCCCACGCAAGAATATCCCCGCTTTTTTCTGCTTTGAACGTTTGGCCCAAGTGATTCCAGTGATAAAAATTTGGCTCTGCAGAACGACTCAGGTTGTAGGGCAACGTATCGTCAGTCACCGTATTTACGGGTCGCTTGCTCCAATCAGTGCTGAGGTTATAGATCGCACGTCCAAACTGACCTTGCACGGCTCGAGATTTCATCCCAACCTTGTCGCCAGGAAAACGGCTATAGTTAGCTGCACGTGTAGGATCTTTTGGATCTGCTTGATTTGTCTTATCACCTTCACGCCATGGCAGAAGTGGATCAATGCGCTTACCGCCTGAAGACTGATTTGAACCACGCGGCCATTGCGAATAATACCATGGGCCGATTTTACCACCGAACGGTTTAGCAAAACCGCGCGCTTTTAAAGTCACGCCACCCAAAGGAGCAAAAGGGATGCTTGGTTTAGTCTCGGCACTCACACCAACATAAGCCATACACCATGGGTTTTTCTCAACGCCGACCGAAGCATTGTAGGGAGCTTCGAGAGGATCTGCAAACTGAGATAAGTACGTGATATCATCTCTTAGTTCATTAATATTTTCTGGCAAATTCGCCTTATTGAACTCGCGGGCTCTCATCTGAACACGAGGACTTGCGCTATCGTTACCTTCACAATGGAAATCCATGTATGCAAAGGCTGGTTTCACTTTAACTTCAGACAACCATTTCGCAGGATCAGTATTGGGAACTCCTACAGCGTTACAGTCATTTTGTCCCAAGCCATTGATGATTTTAATCTGATCATCTTTGATAGAGTTCTTATTTGCCTCTGTTAAGTTATTTCTAAAAGTCTTAATTAGGCCTTCGCTAACGAGGTCGCCACTAATATCTCTGAAATCATCAGGCTTTTCACTTAAACCGCGCGATAACATATTGATCAGCTGCTTACGTTCCCCTTGATCGATGTTATAGGCAGCAATAAAGCGCGCCAGGACCATGTAATTAAACTGTCCCACGTATCTACAACGATTCGTCGCTTCTTCAAGGGCTCTCGTCGTTGCATCATGGATCGCAGTATTAATATTTAAGAAGCCTGCAATGACTGGTGGCGGTTTAAACAGATTGATGGTTCGTAACTCACTCTGATATTTACAGGTACTTTCCGTCGTTGAGGGCATAGGATTAAATGGAGCATACGCAATACAGAATGCAGGGATGTCGTAATAGTCCTGTTGCGTGGTACTCAGCCCCGTGGGTACACCCTCATAATCATCGATAATTTTCTTTTCTTGTTTTTTATATGGATGGATCTGGTAATCGCCGGCTGTTCCAGGCTGGCGATATCTCCACGCGAGCAGTTTCCAGCTTTGACGAATTTGATAGTTCACGTGTGCAACTGCATTCATCATCTCGGCTTGTTTCATAGCACCATAGTAAGCTGCAAGATCCACAGAGTTTTGCAGATTAATTTTATGATGCACAAGCAAGCCCACGTTGATGATCATCGCAAAAAATAAGAACAGCACTTGAAATATCAGTGCGATAAAAATGGCCACCTGGCCTTTACGATTACGAATGCGTGGTAAAATAGATTTCATCATCGTGTCCTTATTATTGTTGCTGATTCTTTGCCCATGAGCAACTTCCGTCGAGGACTCGACCTTGAACTCTTTGACTTCATTCTGCGGCCAAGTGAGACTTTTAGCCGTACCCCCAAGGAGGTCCCAGACCATGGTCCGCATACTCTCACCACTTAAGTTTATTGCAATTTTCTGCGCATTCTCTTTCTCATTCGCTCATGCAGAGGTTTTATTCGAGGGTTACTATAAAATTATGTCTGCGGGTAATCCCATTGGTTACACAATTTCGAAATATGAGTTCGATGCAAAAAGCAAAAAATTTATTTCTACTTACTTCTTAAAGACAACGGGCCAAGGCGCGGAAATTACGGAGAGCCTCAAAGCTTTTGCCGGCGCTGATTTAGGTCCTATCTCTTATTCTTATACGAGCATCGTTGGTAAAGAGACTAAAACGATCGATGCAAAATTCAACGGTTTAAAAATGACCGCTGAAGTAAAAGAAGCTGGTAAAACAAAAACAATCCGCAAGGATCTCGCAAAGAACACTTTTCTTAGCACGTTTCTCGTTTACGTCATGCTCAAAAGTAAAGAGGGCTTAAAGACAGACTCTACATATGATTACACTGCGATCGCTGAAGAAGATGCAGAGTCATACAAAGGTCTTGCTTCCGTCGGCAAAGAGGAAGCATTTTTGGGTTTGAAAGCTTTCAAAGTTCAAAACAAATTTAAAGATGTTCCCTTCTTAAGTTACGTGAACGAACGCGGTGAAGTTCTCGGCACAACATCTGTTGCACAAGGTGTTTCAACGGAGCTTGTGGCTGATCCGGCCGCGGCAACCAAAAACTTCCCTGTCAGCCAAGGCATTTTGAAAAGTCTTTTTGGCGATGTTCCTGCTGGCAAAACAAATATGGTTTCAAAAAGTTCGACTATGCAACCCGCAAATCCTGGAAAACAAGAGGGCATTCCTCAAGGACAAGGGATTCAAATCAAAGCAGAACCACCTGCTGCAAAGCCAGCTGGTAAATAAGGACGATAAAAGGGGATCTACTTATGAATAAACTGATCGGCCAACACATGATTATCGGGATTGCCGGGCAATCCCTGACCGCGGACGAAAAGAAATTCATCGTTAACAATAATATCGGCGGCATTATTCTGATGGGCCGCAATGTTTCTGAACCAAAACAGGTTCATGAGCTTTGCAAAGAAATCCAGTCTTTGCGCCACCAAATGCAAGACAAAGCTCCGCTTTTTATCGGCATCGATATGGAAGGCGGCCGTGTTGCAAGATTGAAAGCGCCATTTACTCAGTGGCCACCACTCAAGAAGCTCGGTGATCTTGACAACGCCACAGTGACTTTCCACTTCTCTAATAAAATGGGATTGGAACTGAATGCGGTCGGTATCAACTTGGATTTCGCTCCGTGCGTGGATGTTTTTACGAATGCAAAGAACACAGTCATTGGCGACCGCTCCATCAGCAGCGATCCTGAAATGGTGGCAAAACACGCTTCCGCTTTAGTTCGTGGTTACATCAAATCAAATATCATCTCTTGCGCGAAGCACTTCCCTGGTCATGGCAATACGATTGTCGACAGCCACGAAGATCTTCCGGTGGAAGAACTTGATTTGAAGCGTTTGGACAGTTTGGAACTCATTCCATTTAAGCGCTCTTTCAAAGCGCGCGTAGATATGGTGATGACGTCGCACATTCTTTTTAAAAATATCGATCCAGAATGGCCTGTGACTTTGTCAGAGACTTTCTTAAAGAAAATCCTTCGTGAACAATGCCGTTATCGTGGTTTGATCGTGACAGATGATCTTGATATGAAAGCCATGGCGAAGCACTACGATCCAAAGCAGATCCCAGTTCGCGCCCTGCAAGCTGGAGCTCAGATCTTGCTCTATTGTAATGAGCCGCTGTCACCACCACGTGCCATCGAAGGCATTACAGAAGCGACTGCTCAAGGCACGCTAAAAAAAGCGGACCTCGAAGCAAGCTATAAGCAAATCATGGAAGTTAAGAAAGATAAGATCCCTCACCCAGATCCAATGCCACTAGACGAAGCATTGAAGATCGTTGGCAGCGAAGATCACCAGCGAGTGGCCCAAGCTCTTGCCAAAGGTGAAGTTCCTCCGGGACTTATTGAAGCTTAATCGTCGAAAGAACAGGCTCGTCGTTAGCACGCACTCGAATGATGTTAACGGCGTTGCCTCCGCCTTCTCCGGCACGGCCCTGACTTGTTACGATCACAGCCGACATATCTGGCGCCACCGCCAAGCCCACTGAAAATGGATCCACATTAATACGCGAAAGCACCTGCAACGTTTGTGCATCCAAAGTGACAAGCTCCGCTGAATTGTTCACCGCCACAAACAGGAATCGGCCCTTCGGAGAAATATCCAGCGTCCGCGCCCCTTGACCGACAGAAACCGATTTCCATTTTGGCCCGTTGATTCTTTTGCCCTTTGCAGAGATCAAAGCTTTTACAACTTCTGTCAAAGGAGCTTTAGAAACAACCCCTGCGTAGTTCGAGCTCACGTAAATCGTTTGAGCGTCCGGACTCAGCACCATATGTCTTGGTGTCGAGGCAATATTCATGATCGAGCCCAAATAAGTGCGCGTTGGAATATGAAATCCAGCAATACCTCCTTTACCCATGCGTGACACCAGTAAATACTGGCTGTCCGGAGTAAAGAGACTGCCGCGAAGACAGAAGCCACAGGTTGAATCGCGGTCTGTGCCTTCGAGTCCGTCTTGGCTTAACTGTTTTTCCACCACCATGTGAGCCACATAGCGGTACTGACGAGGATCTCTGCTTGAAGTATCAATTAAACCAATCGTGTTATCGCCCCAGTTCATCACAGCCACATAGTTGCCATCCGGCGATGCAACAACAAACTTCGGCACAGGCCCCGTTTGCATGACCCGCACGATTTCATCTGTGCGGGTATCAATAATCGAAATCGCACTTGGTGATTGGCCAGAGCGATCCCAATCGCGGCGATAGTAAGGAACCCAAAGATAGCGACCATCCGCAGACAATTCGCTTTCCACAGGTTTCCCCATGAATTGATTCACATCCCCTGTTGGTGGCTTAGAATAAAACTTATAATCAAACGCACTGACTTCACCCTCAAAGAGGCCTGCATCTTTTTCCGTGAACTTGTGAACGATTGTTTTTAGTTTTTGCAACTCGGGCCAAGAATACACAACCGTCTTCCCGCCCTCGAGAGAGTTAATATAAATCTTTCTGGCATCAGCCGAGAATCGCACCGACTTCGGCGAGTTAATATCTTTATCGCGAATATCCACTGGAAGTTTGTTTTTAAAACTTCCATTGCCAATACGCGCATAAGCACTCAGGGAAATGAGCTCGGTCTCTTGCGCAAAAGCAGACGAAAATGGAATGGTCAGAACCGTCAATGCCGCTAAAAGAATATTTTTTGTTTTCATAGAGAGAAAACAAAGCAACTCCCTTGCCAGAATTTTCGGCCTCAAAGAAAAACCCCGCGGTTTTCGCGGGGTTCACTCAGATATAATATTCAAACTGACTAGAAGTTTAACAACTACTTAGCAGTACCGTTTTCACTGCTACTACCGTGAGATTTATCGTACAGATTGCCTTTGCGAGTAGAGTTCTCAGTCCCCGGGAAAAGTGTCTTTTGGATGGTCTCAGCTGAAACTTCTTTGCGCTCGGGAACACGGCAGCGAGCGACACCTTCGCACATTGTTTGCGAATTCAAAAGAAGACCAAACTTGTCTTTCAAATAAGCACCGATGAGAGACTTATCATAAGCGTTAGATACTTTTTCAAGCGCCATATCTGTATCTCCCACTTTGCCATGCAAGGTCGCAAACTCTGTCAGCAAACCTTGAGTCGTAATCGCCGTCGTGATGGCTTTATTTTGTGACTTCAAATCATAGATCTCTTTGCCGGACTCTTGAAGCAGCTTCACTTTATCGCGATTTAAACTTTCTGCCTTATCATCGAGCTCACCCGCCGTTTTTTTCGCAGCGTCGAGTTTTTCCTTTGCATCGTCCATTTTCTTTTTCAACTCTCTGTCACCGGCACCGCGGCCAATTCCAAAAATCCCGCCCGCCGTGTCTTTCCACTGGTTAGATGCAACATCGAAATCTTTTTGCAAAGCTTGAACTTTCTTCGCCGCTTCTGTTTGCTGTTTTGCGAGCGTCGCCAAGTCTTGAGCGAACTGGTTGTTCTTTGCATTAACCGCACCAGTTGCAGCCTCGAGATCTTTTAAAGATTTCTCTGCTGAAAAACCAACGCTCACAGCGAAGATCAAAGATACTAAAACACATGCGTTTTTAATCATGATTCATTCCTTTTCTCGGTGGTTTTAGTTTACAGAAAACCCCGCTCATTGCCCTCTGTTTTCCACAATTCCGAGCCTTGGTCTGGTGGCAAACGGGCTCCTAGGGCTGTTTGTAAAAGCTTCATGAAAGCCGGAACACTGACAAAAACCGGAACACCCCCGTTCCCTGAGCTGAAAAAGAACGCCCTCTCAAGGCGCAAAATCCTGGCAAGGACTTTGCTCCTTTCCCAATGGATTAAATCTCTTAGGATAGGAGCCCCCAATGAAAAAGACTCTCTTCGCAGTTCTTGCCGCTGTCATGATGACTGACGCCGCTATGGCCGCCTCTTCAACGCCATCAAAAACTTTCCAGGCCGTGACTCAGCTTCGTAAGGAATCTGAAAACAACCGCCGTGTGTTCGAACTTGCTGAACGTGATGCTGCCGAATTTACTTTCTCTGACGGCGCTGTTCGTGGCGAAGACTTAAAGCGTGCTCTGGCTCTGATCCGTCGTGAAAGACCTCGTTTGCAATCTTCTGATATGGACCTTTCGATCGCCATTCTTCAGGCTGAGTAGTTACTGAATAATCTAGGAGTCCGTCATGGAATTTAAAGGCTTGCAACAAACCGAGAACGAATTGCCACCGATGCCCGTTGATTTGACGGAGAATAAGTCGGGCCGTTTTATCTCATTGTCAGTGATGCTTCACGCAGCTCTGGTCGCCACCGTGGCGCTCATGAGCGTACCGCCGATTGAATTCCCGAAAAAAGAAGTGATCGAGTTTGAAGTCGAAAGCGAAACAACGGCTGCGAAGCCGATTGCTGACGGCACCAACGTTCCTGAAACTAAAGGCGAAGCAGCGCCGGCCCCAGCTCCTGTCGAGCCACCAGCAGCTCCCGCACCTGTCGCAAAAGCCGCTCCTGTAGCACCTCCGACAGAACCGGCTGAGTCTGTGGCGCCCAAGATAGCACCCGTTGTGGCGGCTCCCAAGGCCGTGGCCGCAGCTCCGAAAGCAGTAGCAGCAGCACCAGCGACTTTAGATGATATCTCCACTCCTGATCTTGAAACCTTAGACACCGGTGAAGTCGCTGTCGCTCAGATGGATGAAAAGGATCTTCAAGACGACTTCGAAAAAGTCGACCGCGAAAATCGTAAAGCCGTGATCGCCGCTAAAAAATCCATCGAAAGCGACGCCGATAAAGCTGCCCAAGATGGCGACGACGCCTTGAGAGAAGTTGAACAAGAAAACCAAGCTCTGGCGAAATCTGCCGCCCAAGCCGAAGAAGCTCGTCGCAAAGCCGATGTCGCTGCCATTGCCGCGGCCGAAGCCAAAGAAAAAGCGGCCGCTGATAAAGCAGCCCGTCTTGCAGCCAAACAAGCAGCAGATCGCGAAGCTTCTGAAGCCCGTGCGGCCGCAGCTCGTGAAGCACAAATCGCCCGTGAAGGTGAAGAAGCGAATGCCCGCCTTGCCGCTTTGAAAGAAGCTCATGGCAAAGGCACTGCAGATGAGGGTGAAGGGACCGGCAATTCCGGCTCTCCAGCGCCCACGAAGGAAGTTGCAGGCATTCCAGGTGGCGTGCGTTCGCTCGAACAACTCCGTCAAATGCCGGGCAATAAGTTTCCTCAATATTCGCAAGAAGAGCGTTTAGCCCGTCAAGAGGGTCAGACAATGTTCTATGCTTACGTGAACAAAGACGGCAGTCTTTCGCAGTTTAAGCTCGGCCAATCCACGGGATATCGCAATTTGGACTCAAAAACCCTGGCGGCTCTGAAAAAATGGAAGTTCTATCCGGGACAAGAAGGCTGGGTGGAAATGCCGTTTAAATGGACCCTGAATGGGGAGGCTCTGGAAGCCGGCGGCCAGCTTAGAAAATAGAGTTGGATAATGGACAATAGAGTTTAGACAAACGAAAAAAGCCGGATATACCGGCTTTTTTCTTTAAAAGATCAATCAAATCAATGATTTAGTCTTTAAAAAGGGCTTTTGCAGATTTAGTAGTGCCTTTGTTGCGAAGAGCAGCTTTACGTTTAGTACCGCTAGTAGTTCTTTTCTTTTCGCGAATGTATTCAGTCTTTTTAGTTTTAGAAGCCATGTTTCATCTCCAAGTTTAACGGATGGTGTTAGGTATCAAAAGGAAAAGGACAAGTCAATGGAGTGGCGATCAAAATTAGCACCTTTTACCGACCCCTGGTGGGCATAATCCACCGAGAAGACCGGCCCATGAAAGCCAATCCCCTGGGTAAAGAGCTCCTGGCTGGCTAAAATGTCGTTCTTGTACCCAATACGGAAGATCAGCCACTCGTTTAATAGGGTCTCAAGCCCCATAATATAAGCCGGCTTGCCGAAGTTGTTATTCTTGGCAGAAAGCACATCAAAACGGTAACGAACGAAGTTTTTATAAATAAAATTCAGCCCCACGGCCATCTGCGATTCTTCGCGGACCTCTTCAGGGACCGTGTCCTTCCCACCAAACATATTATAAAAAACATACGCTAAACCGAAGTGATCGGTTGGAGTATAAAACAATCCCAAGTGCCCGTTGGTCTGATTGTATGTACTGGTTTTGTAATCCACAGTACTCATCGTCCCGGTAATCCCCATCGAGAGTTTGTCGACGACAAAATCAGCGAGCGACAAACGCGTGTCTTTCCACTTCACATCTTGATCGGTGCTGTCTTTTGCCTTTCGCTGTAAATAAGAAAGACTCGCGGGAACCACGACCTCGCGGCTTGATTCGCTTAGACTTAAGGACAGATCGTCTTTGCTTCCGGTCGCATAAATATATCGTCCCTTCAAGTGGACTAATCCCGCTGGATTCAAGTAGTTGACGTCCCCGGCCTCGACCGCAGCCCGGCCCGCACCGGCCACACCATCAGTAGCAGCACTAGAAAAACTTTGGGCGTGAGCCAAACTAGATATAAAATAAAGGCTCAGTAAAACAGGATGTTTTAACACGCTTAAAGGATTGAGCATTGAAGTACCTCTACCGTTTCGTATTCACGAGTTGGATGATTTTTTCGCTGTTATCCTATCAAAGAGCTTTCGCCGGAGCCAATGGCTTTATCGCAAAAAAGGTACGGACCGGTGACAATGTTGTTTCTTTATTAAAACTCCATGGCTTTAGCGAAACTGAGCGCGGCCGCGCTTTGACGTTAGCACCGGACCTGCGTCATTTATATTTACAACTCGACGTGGGTTATTTGGTTCGCAGTGAAGGGGGCGCAACCGAAGTGCGCCTGTATGATCCGCAAGAGCCGGTCGTGTTTGTTATTAAGAAGTCTGCTCAGGGTGTTGAGGCCAGAAAAGCCCGCGCCATTTTCAAAACCACTGTGGCTCGTTACGACGGACAAGTTCGCGGTTCACTGATGGCAAATATTCTCGACAAAGTGAATAGCAACTGGGTGGCATCGCGTTTTATGGACGCCTACATTATGGACTATAATCTCAATCGTGGTCTTGAGCGCGGCGCAAAGTTCTGGCTCACGGTCGAGAAAAAATACGACGGCCCATTCTTCATTCGCTATGGCGAGGTTCTGCAGACTTCTCTCGCAATTCGCGGCAATAACATTCAAAAACGATTCGTAAAGATCGAAAAGGGCGGAGGCGTCTTCATTGCTGAAAGTGATCTACTGAAGAATCGTCCGTTCTATGCGCCGGTAACCTACCTGCGCGTGGCAAGCTTGTTCCAACCTCACCGTCGTCATCCGATCACACGCAAAGTGCAGCCACACCTAGGCGTCGACTTTGAACTGCCAGAAGGAACTCCGATCTACGCCGCTCGTAACGGCACCGTTGTTCGCTTCGGCAAGAACAAAGCTGCCGGGAATTACGTTGTGCTCATGCATGGAAATGGAGTCGAAACATCGTACAATCATATGCGTAAACTGGATTCGCGCATTCGCTTTGGCTTAAAACTCAACGCCGGCGACCGTGTTGGCGAAGTCGGTTGTACCGGCTACTGCACGAAAGCGCATTTGCACTTTGCCGTAAGACAAAAAGGACGCATGGTGGATCCACTCAAGTTCTTACGCCCTTATCCTGTTTTTGCAGAAAACTTATTGCATGCGAAAGTCGCGCAGTTCTAACAGCGAGAACGCATCTTAGTTACGAAGACAGATTGAAATATACTGAGCGCAGCGTTTTGCAATCGCTGGGTTCGCAAGACCTTGCAAGCCTTGATAGCATTCGTTTCTTTGATCGTACTCAACCGCTTCTTCAGCAGTACCAGCCGCATTATTGTAGCATGTGCCCGACTTCGGAACGACACAACGGCGATCTATGCTGACATCCCACTGAGAAGCCGGCAAATGGCGGCGGACGATTTCAAGTTCGCGGCGATAGTTCGCATCACCCATACGGTCAATCGAATCTGCTGGGCAATAAGTTGCCGAGTCCGCAGCTTTTACGATCGCATAACGGCGCCCCTGAGCACAGCTCCAAGTCGCACCGCTATTTGCCGCTGGATTTGCAAGATCTGTCTCTTGAATGCCGACAAGGATATTGTTCGGATTGCGTGAGTTCGGAGCCACCGTTGTGCTTTGAGCGATCGCCTGAGTCAAAGGAGCGATATCCGCTGCAAACAACATCGTGTAGCCACGGCCGTAAGCGATTGACGTATCTGTCGTCGAAGAAGGCATTCTTGCCGCAAACGCTGAAGTTCCCGTAGGACCTGTGTAAGTCAGGGCAAGCATGCCGTTGTTAGATAAGTCATTACGCAGGCTGTACGCCACACCTTCATCGTTGTTGTAAGTGATTTTAGCTTCCATCACACGCTGAGCCGCTGTCGCCGCCAGTGGAAAGTAGTTCACTACTCCGCCCAAAGATCTGAACACAGGCTCCATGATGCGGTCATCAGTCAAATCGGTCATCAAGTTCACATAGTCCACGTTCAAAGCAGGATTTGAACCGGTTGGATTGCGCACTTGTTGTGGCGCGCCGCGAGTGCGCAGTGCCATTTGCAATGTTGCCGAGTTGTTTTCAACAGTTTCACCAACATAGGACTTCATCTGTTCGACAGTGACAGTGGTCGAAGGATATTGTGGTTTGAGTTTCGAGTTCACATAGGTGATGAAGTTTGACGTTAAATTCACACCGCCGCCATCATAGGAACCAGCTTTGACTGTGAAATATGCGGCATTTGTGCTGAGGCCTGCGCCAAAGCAAGAGTTGTAAGTAATTTGATCAAATGTTGCATTGAATGCGAAAGGAGCTGCTGTGTCTGAACCAACAGAGGCTAGATTCTCGGTTGTATCAATGGCCGAATCGAAACCCGCTTTTCCGCAGTTTTGGAAGGCGAAAACAAGGAGTCCGCACGCGAAAACGGCAGACAAGGACTTTAACAGATTACTACGCACGTCGGTCCTCATAGAATCCCCCAAATTCAGAGTAACACATTCGTTCTGAGCACTGCTCCAAAAAGCAGCTGCTATTACAATTTGAGACAGGCAGGTTTAGGACTTGTCTTAAAATGAAACGTCTGAGATTTATTAAACATGTCTAAAGTAAAAAAAGCAATTATCCCAGCCGCAGGTTTAGGAACTCGCTTCCTCCCAGCCACTAAAACAGTCCCGAAAGAGATGCTCACGATTGTAGACGCTCCGATCATTTTCTACGTCGTCGAAGAAGCCGTCAAAGCCGGCATCGAAGACATCGTGTTGATTGCTGGACGTGGCAAACATGCCATCGAAGATTTCTTTGATACCTCTTATGAACTTGAAGACCGCTTGGCAAAAGATGGGAAAAGTCATTTGCTGGAGCGTCTGACTAAAATCCGCAATATGGCGAACATCATCAGCATCCGCCAAAAGCAAGCTCTCGGCTTGGGTCACGCTGTTTTGATGGGTCAGCCGATTGTCGGCAAAGATCCTTTCGCAGTTTTGCTGGGTGATGAAATTACCATGGGTTTCCACGGCGAGCCCAACGTTACAGCGCAGCTTGTGAATTCTTTCAATGAAACCGACACCTCAACCATCGCGATCATGGAAGTCCCTGAAAAGGACGTTTCCAAATACGGTATCGCTGAAGTGGAAGAGCAAAAATCAGGCTTCTTCAAAGTGAAGTCTTTGGTTGAAAAACCAAAGCCAACAGAGACGAAAAGCCGCTGGGCTCTGCCTGGTCGCTACGTTTTTGATGGCGAACTCATGGAAATTCTAAAACACGCTAAACCCTCTCTGGGCGGTGAAATTCAGCTCACGGACAGCATGAAGGTGCTTTGTGATCAAAAAGGCCTCAACGCAATGACGTTTAAAGCCAGCCGTTTTGATGCGGGTGATAAATTAGGCTATCTTCAGGCCAATATTGAGCTGGGCCTGCGAAATCCAGAATTGCAAGCCGGGCTTAAGGATTATATTCTGCAAGTGTCAGAAAAACTTAAGAACGGAACTTTCGCATGATGAAGAAAATCTTAATTCTGTTGGTTTCACCGGTTGTTTTTATTCCGGCGGCTTTTGCGTACATCCCACCAGCTCGCATGATTTTGCAAAGAACAGCTGAAAATGCTGGCGGCGGTGTTTATTCTATCGAGCAAGAAGTTCAGTTCAACAACGCTCAGGATTCTTTGTTTTTGAAAGAAACATGGTTGATTGAAAACGATCGCACCATGAAAGTGACTGTGACCGGAACGAAAGATCTGAAAGATCAGATCAAAATGCAGTTCGTCTATGCCGGCGGTCAGCGCTGGTCTTACAACGGCAGCAAACAGAACTCTCGCATTTCAGAAGACTTCCTCGAAAAGTATTTTAACTTCCGCTCGACGGATCAGCTGGCAAGCACTTTGATGAATCTCAAAATTTTGCCGACAAATGCCTTTGCGAAAAAGCCAATGCCAAAAAATCTCGAGACGCTCAAGTACGAGCCAGATGATTTCGTTCGCTTATCTCGCGCGGGCGGCACTGTGAACTACGCCTTTGGCGTCCCATCTCCGGTGGATGGCAACGGCAACCCGGGCTTCTGGATTGAACAAGATCAGTTCCTAGTTCGTAAGTTCCGTTTGCCAAGCCAAGTAGAAGTGACGGCTGATAATTACAATCAATACGCTCGTGGCCTCAATTATCCGAAAGTGCGTACGATCCGCTGGGGTCAAAACACGGTGACGATTCGTTTGATCGGCGTGACTTCTCACCGCGGATCTTTACCAGCAAACACTTTCCAAGCATCCGCACTTGATACAAACATGAAGCTTGATGGCTTAAACAGTCAGCCGGCGAAAGATGTCGTTCTCGACTTCTACTCGAGGTTTCGATGACCGAAACATCTCTCTGGAAGATCGCTGTTGATGCTCCACTTCCAGAGGCCCTGACCTACTTGCATGCGCCGGAACTTCCGCCGTTGCAAAGAGGTCAGTTGGTGAACGTTCCCCTCGGAAAACGTGTCACCAAGGGACTTGTTCTTGGTCCTTCAACAGCCGCTCTCGATCCAGAAATTAAGTTAAAAGCCGTTGCGAGTTTGGATGAAGAATATCCAGCTTTGCCGGAGCATTTTATCAAATGGCTGGAGTGGCTGGCGAATTACTATATTTACCCGATCGGCCAAGTCGTTCAATTGACTTACCCGCCGCTTGAAAGAAAAGAAAAACTTCGCAAATCTAAGCGTCCGCCGGTGATTCCGGATATGAAGGCGGACACCCCACCGGAGTTAACACCGGAGCAAAGACAAACCGTCGACAGCATTGCAAGCTTCGATAAGTTTTCTTCGCACTTGGTTTTTGGTGTCACGGGTTCGGGTAAGACCGAAGTTTATTTGCATCTTCTTGAGCAAACTCTGGCGCAAGGTAAAACCGGGATCGTTCTTGTTCCCGAAATTTCTCTGACGCCGCAGCTGATCCAGCGTTTCGTTCGTCGCTTCGGCGATAAAATCGCGGCCCTTCACTCACAATTGACCGATCGTGAACGCACGACTCAATGGTGGGATATTATCGAGGGACGCAAATCCATTTTGATTGGCGCACGTTCCGCTCTATTTTGTCCGATTCAAAACCTGGGCCTCATCATTGTCGATGAGGAGCATGAGCCCTCGTATAAGCAAGACGAGAAGCTAAAATACCATGGCCGCGACGCCGCGGTGATGCTGGCAAAGCAAGCCAACTGCCCGATTGTTTTGGGTTCGGCCACTCCGAGTCTTGAAACTTGGAAGAACGCAACCGAAGGAAAATATCATCTTCACACTCTCAGAAACCGTGTCGCAAATCGTTCCCTTCCAGAAATGCTGGTGGTGGATTTGCGTGGGGAAAAAGCGTCTGAAGAGGCCCAAAAAGAAAAACAAGAAAAGTATTCTGAAATACCTTTCTGGATGAGCCCCCTGCTGTTTGAAAAAATGAAAGCGACTCTTGAAAACGGTGACCAGGCCGCTCTCTTTTTGAATCGCCGTGGTGTTGCGCAAATGGTGATCTGCCCAGCGTGCGGTCACACGCGTGAATGCCCGAATTGCGATATTAATCTGACTTTGCATCATCATTCACACCTCGTTTGTCACTACTGTGATTATCACGAGAGCTTCAAAGAAAAATGCCCGGATTGTTCTGAAGGGCACCTCGAAGCGATGGGTCTAGGGACAGAGCTTTTAGAAAAAGATCTGACCGCACTTTTCCCCGGAAAAAAAGTTGCTCGCGCCGATCGTGATGAAATTCAAAACCGTGCGGATCTCGAAAATCTGATTACTGAGATGGAGGATGGCACGATTGATATTCTGGTGGGGACACAGATGATCGCCAAGGGACTCGATTTCCCGAAGTTAAAACTCGTGGGATTAGTACTTGCCGATGTCGGATTTAATTTACCGGATTTCCGTGCGACAGAGAGAAGTTTTCAGCTCATTACTCAAATGAGCGGACGCTCCGGCCGTCACGTTAAAGAAGGTGAAAGCCCAGGATGCGTGATCATTCAGACTTTCAATCCTGAGCATGAAAGCCTTATCTACGCGCAAAAACATGACTTCGAAGGATTTGCACAACAAGAACTAACAAACCGTTCCCAGTTGAATTATCCACCAGCGGGAAAAATTATTGGTTTCCGCATTCAAGGAAATCACTTGAGAGCGGTTCAAGATGCAGCTCGACTTTTGGCTAAACGTGCTCAGGCTTTGAAAGCTCAATTTCCTCAATACGAACTCGTTGAAATTCTCGGGCCGGCAGAAGCGCCTCTGGCAAAACTCAGAGGGCAATTCCGCTTTCACTTGCTCCTAAAAGGACCGCAAGCAAATGTGATCAATGCGTTTGCTCGACAAACGATGGGTAACGAAGAGTGGCTACCAACAGGTATTAAAATCCTTCTTGATGTAGACCCTATGAATTTACTCTAGTAGCATTAAAGAATGATCCAATGCCCCCGTTGTGGAATCCAAGTAACAGAATTGCATCCAGTCCCTGGTGATATTGCAATGAAACTGCAGGCGTCCGGTGAATCCGTACCCGGGCAGGTTTGCGTGGGTTGCATTACCGAGATGCAAAGAAGTGTTGCTGCCTCGAGTGGTGGCGTCCTCATGGCGCAAGAGCGAGCGAAAGAACAACATCGATTGAATCTTTGGAAAAATCGCGTGCAATTGATTAAGCAAGCTCGCACTTGCATGGGTCAGAAAATGTATTCTGAAGCGGCGGCCGCTTACGAAAAATATATCAAGATTATGGAGATCGTCTTTGATTGCAAAAAAGGCGAACTCAAACCCGAGCTTTTCAAAGAAAGCGCCCGTCATACGGAACTCACTGTGGTAGCCTCTGTTTACTGGGATCTCTTGAGAATTTACGACACCAGCGAGCGCTATGCCGAGCGCCAGTCAGCCGCTGCAAAACAGCTGTCGATTTTTATTCGTTTCACACCCATTTACCCGGATATCATTCGCAAAGCAGAGATCTTCCAAAGATCTGCTAAAAATCCTGCTGTAATTAAGCAGTTCCTCAAGATGTCCTCTGAAAGCCGCCCACGGTGCTTTGTTGCGACGTCTGCGTTTGAAAGTGTTTACGCTCTAGAAGTGCAACAACTGCGCTTTTTCCGTGATCATCATTTGAAAAAACATATCTGGGGACGTGCTTTCACCAAATGGTATTATCGTGTTTCTCCTCAGATCGCTTGCTTACTCGACAAGCACTCTTGGGCCAAACCCGCGGTCCGCGGCCTTCTGCGCCTTTTGATTAAATGCGTTAGTTAGTTTCTGTCATCTTTGCGCTTGCAAAGCCTCCCGTCGGCGGTGATGTTAGAAATATGGCTCAGAAAAAATCTCAAAATCACGTTTATGATTATGCAATTATCGGAAGTGGACTCAGTGGCTTGAGTATCGCAGCGGCATTGAGCCGCTTCACCGACAACATCGCTTTGCTTGAAAGTGGCGATGTTTCTGGTGGTATGAACCGCGCAATTAAATTCCCGACGGGTGTTACTAATAACGGTCTTCGTTATGTCCCTGACACTGAAAGCGCACGCAATGCGATCGACTTCCTTGAAAACGTTCTTGGACTTAAAATCGCCGGTGAAAGCCAAGAGCTTCCGCCGATCACGTATGCTTCCGGCACCTTCAAACCGTTTGTCGGCTTCGGTGAAAACCCTCCGCCATTCTACGAAGAACTCAACTATTTCACGGCCAATAAAACTCTTGGCTTGAAGCTTGAGCCTTATGCTTGGACGCAATTGTTGTTTGAAAAATTCAAAGGCGAGTTCATGCCGCGCTCTTATGTCACAAAGTTCAACGCCGTTGGCGAAACTGTGACTCAGGTGACTATTAACGGCGCGAAAACTTTGAGCGCACATAATTTCATCTTCTGTGGCTCCGTGAAAGACCTTGCTATCTTGTTGCCTGAAGATGCTATTTCTATCCGTGCTCGCCAAAGACTGAGCAAAAATACTTACTGGACAGCTTTGTGTCTTGATATCTGCCACACTCGTGCAGTGACTGATGTTGCTTCTATGCACATTCTTAACGGAACTACGGAAGACGAAATCGGACCTTGCGTAGGCCGCTTCTCTCCAGCTGTGACGGAGGGCGAACAGACTTTGCAGGCTTCTCAGTGGATGACCTTCATTGAAGACGAAGTGACTGAAGACAGCGAAGTTGTTGGTGCGGCTCTTAAAAAAATCAAACGTCAAATCAAGCGTGCATACCCTGAAGCTCTTGAGTCTGTTAAGCTTGAGCGCATCGTGGTAGCCCCCCAAATCGCGGGTGACGGCGAATTGAAACTCAATGGGAATCAATCCCTTCCAGGCTTGAATAACCTTTGGGTCGCTTCTGGTCCGGTGAACGCTCAGAAGAACCTCATCGGCGCTCTTGCACAAGCAAATCTGGTAATGGCAGCTCTTGGTTTCGATGTGACTGCTCCAGTAGTTTCTACTGAAGCTGAAACACAAGCAGAAACTGATTCAGAGACTCCTGCTGAAATGTAATTCCTAGACCCTAAGACGGTACCCTGCCGTCTTAGCATTTGATATTCTTCATAGGATTTAGCGGAGGCTACTATGAAGAATATCTTGATCCTTTCATTATTCCTTTTGGCGTGCAGCCACTCTTCGACGAAAACAGATTCCAGCAGCAGCGGTGGCACTTATACCGGCCTCGGCAAAGATTCTATTTCCGAAGCAGATCTTCAAAAATACGCGCCACCTCCTCTCAGCGCTGCCACCGAAAGAAACATCCGCGAAATGCTCGATATTTCTTTCCCGGGAGCCGGCCTTTTAACTCCGGATCAAAAGCAGTTCTTCTTCACTTGGAAAATCACGGGCGTTTACCAAATCTGGTCCCTGGAATCGAATCGTGAATTTCCAGTTCAACTCACGGCCGGCAAAGACTCTACCCGCCTCGACAATGTGACTCCGGACGGAAAATGGCTTGTGGTTTCCCAAGACAAAGATGGCGCAGAGAATCCCGGGATTTACTTGCTAAGCCTTGATGGTTTGCAAAGAAAGACGATCTTCGAGAGCCCTAAGGTGCGTGCGGGTGTTGCATTTATTTCTGATGATTCTAAATATCTCGTCTACTCTGCCAATGACGAAAAACCGGATAGCTACACGTTTTATAAGTATGATATCAGCTCGGGTCAGCGCGAAAAAATCTTTCGCGAAGACGGCCAGTGGTTCTTGGCCGACTATTCTCGCGACGGCAACCGTTGGCTCATGGCCAAGGCGACGACAAATATTTATCGCGAATATTCTGAATACAATCTGAAAACAAAAGCCCTCACGCCGGTTCTCGGCCAAGAGGAAAAAGAAGACTACAGCGCGATCTACGCTAAAAATGAACGCGATCTTTTAGTTGTGACGCCAAAATTCGGCGACTTCAAAAAACTGTATCTTTATAGAAATAAAAAATGGACGGAGCTCTTCGCGCCAAAAACCGGCGACGTGGAAGACCTTCGCATGGATCACAAGAAACAGCGTATCTTCGTGACTACCAATGAAGACGGCTACGCAAAATCTTACGTTTTTGACTCGACTTCCTACGGTCCTATGAAGCTTCCGGCATTACCAAATGGCGAGAATGTATACGTTGGCATGAGCAGCTGGGACGGCGACGTCACAATGTTCTCTGTTTCATCCTACAATACACCTCGCAAAAGTTTTGCTTATAACTGGAAGACTAAACAGTTAAAACAATGGGTCTTCCCAAGCGCTCCGGGAGTTGATTTCAAAAAATTCGTTCCAGCAAAGCTCGAGTATTACACAGCTCGTGATGCGACAAAAATCCCGATGTTTGTTCGCCGTCCGGCAAAATGCGCTTCTGAAGCCTGCCCTGTGATCGTTCACTTCCATGGCGGCCCCGAAGGCCAAAGCGTTCCAGGCTTCAACTCCGTGGCGCAACTCTATGTCGATGCAGGATTTATTTTCGTTGAACCAAACGTTCGCGGCAGCGAAGGCTACGGCAAAGCATGGCTGCATGCTGACGACCAAGCCAAGCGCCTCAATGTCATCACAGATATTGAAGATGCCGCAAAATTCATCCGCGAAAACTGGAAGGTCACAAAGATCGGTGTCATGGGTGGAAGTTACGGTGGCTACTCGACATTGATGGCCATGACAAAATTCGCGGGCGCTTATGATGCCGGCGTAGCAAGCGTGGGCATGAGTAACCTTGTGACCTTCTTGCAAAACACCGCCCCTTACCGCCGCGCCCTTCGCACGCCAGAATATGGCGATCTCGACAAAGACCACGACGCCCTCGTAAAGCTTTCGCCAATTACTTACATCAATCAGGTGAAGTCGCCATTGATGATCACTCAAGGCGCGAATGATCCGCGCGTTCCGGCAGGTGAAGCGCTGCAAATCCAAAAGCTTCTCGAGAAAAAAGGCATTCCATCGAATTTGATCTTGTTTGCCGATGAAGGCCACGGATCAGAAAAGAAATCCAACCAGATCCTCGAGATCGGTCACACGATGGACTTCTTCAAAAAACACCTTATGAATTAATTTGCCGCTCCCCCAATCGCGTTGACACTCCTCCACACCGGTATCATAAGAAGAGAATATTCTTTGAAGATACCTGTGGAGGTTTCATGTCCATTCAAGAGCTCAATGAAGATCAGATTCACACAATGTCCCTCGAAGAGAAGGACGAGTGGTGGTTAAAAAACGTCTACAAAGGCGACATGCCACAACTGACCCTTCGTTCAGCCTTAACCGGCGTGATTCTGGGCGGGATCTTAAGTCTGACAAATCTGTACATCGGCATTAAAACCGGCTGGACGCTGGGTGTGGGCATCTCTTCGGTGATTTTGTCTTTCGCGTTCTTCAAAGCGATGGACAAGATGAAAATCGGCAGCCACATGACGATTCTTGAAAACAATGCCATGCAATCCATCGCAACCAGCGCTGGTTACATGACAGCTCCAATGATGGCGTCCATCCCGGCGTACATGATGGTCACCGGCCAAGTAATTCCGATGTATCAAACAATCTGGTGGATTATTGCCCTGGCGGTCCTTGGAGTTCTGTTTGCTTTCCCTCTGAAAAAACGTTTTATCAACGATGAACAAATGCCCTTTCCAGAAGGATATGCTTCCGGCGTGGTTCTCGACAGTCTTCATTCGGATGACGGCGCTTCGGGTGTTTTCAAAGCAAAACTTCTCGTTGGCGGCGCAGGCCTTTCTGCGCTCATCGAGTTTTTACGTGCGGAACCCATCCTCACGGCCCTGAAACTAAAATTCTTGGCCTTGCCTCAGTACTGGGATGAATTCATTTACAAATTCGTCACTCCGAGAATATTCAATACTCCGCTCAAAGACCTCACGGTTCAGTGGGACACTTCGATCGTGATGCTCGGAACCGGCGGTTTGATGAGCATGAAAACCTCCATGTCGATCTTGATCGGCGGCCTTATTAACTATTTCTTGTGCGCGCCGCTTTTGATTCAAGCCGGTGTGATTCCAGAGGCGAAATTCAAAGCGATTGCCATGTGGGCGCTTTGGGGTGGAGCTTCGATCATGACGACGTCGTCTCTGTTTTCATTCTTCTCTAAACCGCAAATGATCGTTGAAGCTTTCTCAAAAAGCTTTAAAAAAGGCCAGAAGCACAAACACCACGACGTGCTTGCTAAAATCGAGTTACCAATGTGGATTTTCGCTATCGGCATTCCGGTTGTGGGCGCGATTGTCGTATACCTTGGCCACATTTGGTTTGGTGTGCACTATTGGCTCGGCCTGCTTGCGATTCCGCTCGTGTTTGTCTTTACTCTGATTGCCGTGACTGCAACCGGCCTGACGGCAATCACTCCAGGCAGCGCCCTGGGTAAACTCACGCAAATCACCTACGGCATTCTAGCTCCAGGCAATGTGACGACAAACTTGATGACGGCAGGAATTACCTCTGAAGTTTCTCTGAACGCCAGCAACTTGTTGATGGATATTAAGCCCGCCTACATGCTGGGCGGAAAGCCACGTCACCAAGCTGTCGGCCACGTGCTAGGAATTTTTGCCGGCGCGTTTGTCGCAGTTCCGGTGTTCTACTCACTTTTCCACGGCGATATTTCCCTCCTGACCTCAGATGCTTTGCCACTTCCGGGCGCGGCGATCTGGAAAGGTGTGGCAGAGGCGTTGACAAAAGGTTTGGGCAATCTGCATCCGTCGGCTCAAGCTGCCGCGGTGATCGGCGCGCTCCTTGGAATCTTGATTGAGTTCCTCAACAAGAAGACACGCGGCCGTTTCCCGCTGTCGGGTGTAGGTCTCGGTTTGGGCTTCGTTCTCCGTTTTACCGATTCTTGGTCAATGGCTTTGGGCACGTTGCTCTTCTGGCTCGCTCGCAAGAAATTCAAAGATCAAAAGAGCTTCGGCTACCGCGCCTTCGTCGAGAATCAAGAAACGATGGCTGCCGGCGTGATTGCGGGCGGTTCTATCATCGGAATTGTCCTAATTTTGCTAGAAAATGCATTAACCTAACTATTTGATATTATTTAAATATCCATACACTTGTGCGCCTATATAGGTCCTCCAATATTGGCGCCCAAATATTGTGCAAAACCCTCAGAATTGCTCACGAATATTGCTTGCCCCGGATGGGGCAGCGTGATATCCCCTATGGCCAACTATAACTCACTTTTCGATAAGTACTGGTCCCGCATAATAAAAAGGGAAATACCTGTAGCTCCTCTCACGAGATGCAGGCTCTGTCGAAAGGGTGGCTAACCAGATAAAAGGAGAGACCATGGCTCAAGTAACCATGAAAGAGATGCTCGACGCAGGCGTTCACTTCGGACACCAAACACAGCGTTGGAACCCAAAAATGAAAAACTACGTATACACAGCTCGTGGAGGCATTCATATCATTGACCTTCAAAAGACTGTTGTACGCGCTCAAAAAGCTGCGGAATTCGTAAAAGATATCGCTGCTAACGGCGGTCGCTTGATCTTCGTAGGAACTAAGAAGCAAGCTATCGAACCTATCCAAGAAGCGGCTCAAAAATGCGGTCAATACTACGTTACTAAGCGTTGGTTGGGCGGCATGATGACGAACTTCGAGACTATCAAGTCTTCTGTAGCTCGCCTTCGCAAAATCGACCAAATGAAAGAAAAAGGCGAAGACAAATACCTCACTAAAAAAGAACGCGCTGGTTTGGATAAAGAATACCAACGCTTGTCTGAGTTCTTGAACGGTATCCGTGAAATGAAGGAAATGCCTGCAGCTATGTTCGTTGTGGATCTTCCTAAAGAACACATCGCAGTTGCTGAAGCGACTCGTTTGGGCATCCCAGTAGTTGGTATCGCTGATACAAACTCTGACCCAGAATTGATCCAATACCCAATCCCAGGCAATGACGATGCTATTCGTTCCATCAAGTTGTTCGCTAACATGGTAGCTGATGCTTACCTCGAAGGCGCTAAAACTTGGGAACAAAAACTTCGCACTATGACTGACAAGCAATCTGACTTGGCTAAAGAAGAAAAAGGCGAAGTTGCTGAAGCAGCTCCTAAAAAACGCGCTCCACGCGCTGGTGGCGCTCCTGCTGGTAAAACTGCAGCTGCTAAACCTGCTGCGGGTCCTGCAGTTGTTAAAGCAACTAAAGCTCGTAAGCTTGTTGCTGCTGGTACTGCTGAAGACGTTGAAATCCAAGCTGAGCTTGAGAACAACGAAACTTCTTCTGAAGACGCTGAGTAATCAGCTCTTCCCCAAAAATGAGGCAGCTGCGTTCTCTTTCAGAGGCCAGCTGCTTTGTTCTGTGTCCTAGATTTTTATATCGTTTAATTCTTAGATTAAAGGAGATCTCCTTATGTCAATTTCCGCTACTCTCGTAAAAGAACTTAGAGAAAGAACTAACGCCGGCATGATGGATTGCAAAAAGGCTCTCGAAGAAACTAAAGGTGACTTCGATGCAGCTATCGAATGGTTGCGCGTAAAAGGTCTGTCTGCTGCTGCTAAAAAAGCTGGCCGTATCGCTGCTGAAGGCGTTGTTTTCGCACAAACAGTTGGCAACACTGGCATGGTTGTAGAAATCAACTCTGAAACTGACTTCGTAGCTCGTAACGATGGTTTCAAAGCATTGGTGACAGATATCGCTCACCACATCACTCACGCTGTTAATGCAACTGGTGATATCTTGGAACAAGTTTTCCACAAAAATCCAGCTAAGAAAATCGGCGAAATGATGACTGAGGCAACTGCGACTATCGGTGAAAAAATCGTTATTCGCCGTTTCGAGCGCTATACAGCCGCTCCTAACAGCATCGTTCACACCTATGTTCACGGTGAAGGCAAAATCGGCGTGTTGATTGAAGTTGCTGCTTCTAACCCAGCTGCTACAAACAACCCTGAAATGCGCACTTTCGCACAAGACGTTTGCTTGCACATCGCTGCAATGAACCCAATGGCAATCTCTTCTGAACAAATCCCTGCGGATGTCGTTGCAAAAGAGAAAGAAGTTTTGAAAGCTAAAAACATCGAACAAGGTAAAAAAGCTGACATGATCGATAAGATCGTAGAAGGCCAAATCCGTAAGTTCTTGGCTGAAAACTGCTTGGTTGACCAAGCTTTCGTTAAAAATCCAGATATCAAAATCAGTGATTTGGCGAAAGAAGTTGGCAAAAAAGTGGGTGCTGATTTGACTATCAAACGTTTCACTCGTTTCGAGTTGGGCGCTGGTATCGAAAAGAAATCTGAAGACTTCGCAGCGGAAGTTGCTGCGCAAATGAAAGGTCACTAATTTGGCGTCACCTGCTTATAAAAGAATTTTGCTAAAATTGAGTGGTGAGGCTTTGGCGGGCAGTCAAGGTCAAGGCATCAACAATACAGTCATTAAGCAAATCGCCCAAGACGTAGCAGAGGCTTTCAAAGCAGGTGTGGAAATTGGGATCGTCATCGGCGGCGGTAACATCTATCGTGGTGTTGCCGCTTCTGCTGAAGGCATGGACCGCGCGAGTGCTGACTATATGGGAATGCTCGCGACTTGTATCAATGCCCTTGCTCTCCAGGACGCTCTTGAGAAAGAGAATGTTCCTACCCGCGTGCAAACAGCTATCGAAATGGCTGAAATCGCTGAACCTTACATCCGTCGCAGAGCGATCCGCCACCTTGAAAAAGGCCGCATCGTTATCTTTGGTGCAGGCACCGGGAACCCGTTCTTTACAACAGACACAGCGGCGTCACTTCGCGCGATGGAAATCAGCGCTCAAGTGATTATGAAAGCCACTAAGGTCGACGGAATCTACGATAAAGATCCGAAGAAGTTTGCAGACGCAAAGAAGTTCGATAAAATTAGTTACATCGATGTTTTGAACAAAGGCTTGAATGTGATGGATTCTACGGCCATCAGCCTTTGCATGGATAACAAACTCCCGATCATCACTTTCGATATGACCCACAAAGGGAATGTTTTGAAAGCTGTGATGGGTGAAAACATCGGTACTCTCGTTCAATAAAAGAGGAGATAGACATGCTTGCAGATGTAAAAAAGTCCGCTCAAGACAAAATGGATAAATCATCAAAAGCTCTCGTTGAAGAGCTTAACAAGATCCGTACAGGCAAAGCCCAAGTGTCTATGCTTGACGGTGTTAAAGTAAATTACTACGGAAGCCTTTCACCTTTGTCTCAGGTGGCTTCTGTTTCTTGCCCAGACGCTAAATCTTTCTTGATCGCTCCTTGGGAGACTTCCATCTTGAAAGAAATCGAAAGTGCGATCATTAAAAGCAACCTCGGTATGGCACCAATGAATGACGGTAAAGTGATTCGTTTGAAGGTTCCTGACCTCACTGAAGAACGCCGTAAAGACCTTGCGAAGCAAGTAAAGAAGGTTGCTGAAGATTCTCGCGTCGCAATTCGTATGATTCGCCGTGATGCTAACGAAGCAGTCAAAAAGGCTTTGAAAGATAAAGCGATCAGCGAAGATGAATCTAAAAAATCTGAAACTGAAATCCAAAAGATGACTGACGATTTCATCAAAAAAATCGATCAGATCGCGGACGAAAAAGAAAAAAGCATCATGACCATCTAAGCTCGGTAGCTGAGCTTTTTTCCGGAGTCCGAATACATGGCTTTACCTAAACACATTGCAATCATTATGGACGGAAATGGGCGTTGGGCCCAACTCCGCCGTAAGCCACGTGTGTTTGGTCACGTCAAAGGGACTCGCGTCGCCAAAGACATCATCACAGCCTGCTCTCGTAAAGGGATCAAACATTTGACCTTGTATGCTTTCAGCACCGAGAACTGGCTGCGTCCTGAAACCGAAGTGTCGTTCTTGATGAACATCCTTCGTCGTTACCTCAAAAAAGAAACTGAAAACCTGGTGAAAGAAAACATCCGTTTCTCAATCATCGGTGATATCTCTAAAATTCCTGCTGACGTTCGCGATGCCATCACTAAATCTATGCAAGCTACTGCTAAATGCACGGGTCTGCAGTTGGTGTTTGCGCTCAGTTACGGTTCTCGTCAGGAAATCACGGAAGCGGTTCGCACCATCGTTGCGAAAGTGGCTACTGGTGAAATCAAAGCCGGTGAAATTGATGAATCTACGATCAATGCGGCTCTCAGCACCTATCCTACTCCGGATCCGGATTTGATTATTCGCACAAGTGGCGAGCTTCGTCTTTCGAACTTCCTCATGTGGCAAGCGGCTTATAGCGAATTTTACTTTACTTCTACGCTGTGGCCGGATTTTACTGAGGCCAGCCTAGATAAAGCCCTGCAGGATTATCAAAGCCGTCAAAGAAGATTCGGAGCTGTTGCACAAAATGACGAAAACCTTTCTCACTAGATTCATCTCTGCTGTTGTCGCTCTTGGTGTTCTCTTTGCTATCTACTATTTCTTGGAACTCACTGGTCTTCGTCTCATTTGTTATGCCGCGGTTTTGATCGGCGGTTACGAACTCATTCAAATCTTGCTTCCTAAGGGCACCGGTAAATTTCATAAAGGCCTCTTTTACGTCATTTTACTGATGATCTTCCACGTGGCCGCCAACTACCCGTCTTTTGCTGTGGTGGCGTTTTCAGTGCTCACTGTGATCTTCTGGGTGTTGAGTGTTCTAACTCACCAAGGGTTCCCTGAACTTGACGGACTCGTTCGCTATCAAGCCAAGGCTGTAATGGGCTTCGTTTATTTGGGTCTTCTGCCTTCTTACGCTTACCGTCTCTTAGATTTAACTCACGGACTCGTATGGTTTGCGACTCTGCTGGCCGTTGTTTTTGCTGGCGATACGGGCGCTTACCTTGTTGGAATCCTCGCTGGAAAGCACAAAATAAACCCGCGTTTGTCCCCGAAGAAGACCTGGGAAGGTTCCATCGGCGGCCTTATCGGCTCATTGGTTGCTGGCTATGTTTGTTCACGTTTTCTTCCCGATATTCAACTAAATGCGATCCTCGTCACATCTGTTTGTGCAGGCTTCGTCGCTCAATTCGGTGACTTCTTTGAGTCACTGATTAAGCGTGTTGCAGACGTCAAAGACTCTGGCAGTTTGATGCCGGGCCATGGCGGGATCTTAGACAGAATCGACGGCGTGTTGTTTGCCAGTCCTGTTTTAATGCTTGTGGCTTCTCTTTTTGAGTCACAGTATTAAAAAAGCATCAGGTAGAACGTCTAGGTACCCGTAATTCACCACACCAATCTGCAAATTTCCTAGCTGATACAGTGCCTCTATTAGTAAAATAGAGGGATATGGAAATTATCATCGGCTTACTTAAAGGCGTCCTTAATTCAGCAGTTCCCTTCGTAATCCTCCTCGGAATTTTGATCTTCATTCACGAATTTGGTCACTTCATCGTGGCTCGTTTGTGCGGTGTGCGCGTCGAAGTTTTCAGCTTGGGATTTGGAAAGAAAATCTTCCAATACAAGCGTGGAGATACTACATATTGCATCTCAATCATCCCATTGGGTGGTTATGTGAAGATGTTTGGCGACCAACCAGGTGCTGAAATCGCTGAAGCGGACAAGCCATATTCATTCACACATAAAAACGTGTGGCAGAGAATCGCTGTAGTTCTCGCCGGCCCGTTGATGAACTTCTTCTTTGCGATTTTCATTTTCTTCGTCGTGGCGTTTATCGGTGAAGATTATCGCGCACCAAGAGTGGGCGATTTGGAAACGACTTCGAAAGCTTACACAGCTGGTTTCAGATCCGGAGATAAAATCCTTTCTGTCAACGGCGCCAATGTAAATACTTGGGAAGAGTTCGAAAGCAAGCTTTCAGACATCCACGACACTCAAGCCATGGTGGATATCCAACGCGGCACTGAGAAAACCTCTTTGAAAGTGGATATTACTGGCAAACCAAATCCAAACGTTCTTAGCACGGATCCTACTGTCGGAGAAATCGAAGGCCTTTCACCAATGTCGAAGGCGGCTTTGATCGGCGTACAAAAGGATTCTCCTTTGGCAGCGTTGGGGCTTAAAACCGGTGACCGCGTAACGGCGATCAACGGCCAGGCGGTTCCTTACTGGCGTGATCTTGAAGCGACTTTGGCAAAACAAGATCCAAAGCAAGCTTTGCAAATCGATGTCGAACGTGGCCCAAGTGCTGAAAATAAAAATACAGAAACGATGAGCGTGACGCTAGCTCCGATGGCTCTTCCGAAGTACGACTTCCAAACTTTGAAACTTGAAAGCTCGGATTTGTATCTTGGTACGATCCTTGAGGGCACTCCTGCAAAAACGGCGGGCCTTTTGCCCGGCGACCGCATCATGCAGATCAACGATACGAAGATCGAAAAATGGGATGACGTTATTTCTTCTGTGAAGTCTTACGACGGCAACAAAGAAGGCGTGAAACTTCAAGTCATGCGCGGTCCAGAGCTTTTGAAAATGACGATCGTTCCACAGATGATTTCACAAATGACTCCAGGTGGCGTTGAAGATAAGCGCTACACGATCGGTGTCGCTCCTTACATCAACTTTGCGATGCCTGAACTTGTAAAAATCAGCACAAGCAACCCCGTTGAAGCGATCAAAATCGGCGTTCAGCGTACTTGGGATGTTTCAGTGATGACAGTGATGAGCTTCGTTCGCTTGTTTGAAGGTAAAGTTTCACCTAAAAATATTGGCGGCGTGATCTCAATCGGACAGGCAGCAAGCGAGACTTTCAAAATCGGTATCAGCCCGTTCTTGAGAATGATGGGTTTGATTTCTGTGAATCTCTTTATTTTGAATTTGTTGCCAATCCCAGTTCTTGATGGCGGACATCTTTTGTTCTATACCATCGAAGGACTGAAGGGCGCACCGATCAGCATGAAGAAAATGGAGATCGCACAACAAGTGGGTCTAGTTCTGTTGATGAGTTTGATGGTCTTTGCGCTATTTAACGACTTCACTCGTCTATTTGGAAACTAATTCATGATCGTTCTCGCTATGGAAACCAGCACCCAGCTCGGCGGGGTTGCGGTAATAAAAGACGGACAGGTTCTAGCAATGGAATCTTCCCTCCGTCAAAAATCCCATAGCGAGGTCCTCAATCGGTTCATCCATAACTGCCTCGATAAATCTAATATCAAGCTCGAAGAGGTCGACGTCTTTGCCGTCGGCCAGGGTCCCGGCAGTTTCACCGGCATTCGCGTTGCTGCCAATGCGGGTAAGAGTTTTTCCTATATCTACAATAAGCCCCTGGTCACAATCGACTCGTTGGTTTTGCTCGCAGCCGCCGTAAAAACCCAACTACCAGTTTTATCAATCATCAATGCTTACAAGAACATGGTGTACCTGGGCCTCTTCGACCTGAACAAAGGTCCAGAGCCCACTTACATCATCGGCCCTGATGCTGTTCCCGTGCAAAAACTGGGAAGCCTCATCACGCAAGATGTTCTCGTTGTCGGCGATGGTTATGAAACTTATCAAGAGTACTTGCCAGAAGATCTGAAAAGAAAATTTCACAGGGATGCACAGTTCAGCGATCAGCCGCTTGCTGAAACCTTGGGTTTGCTCGCAGAGAAGCGTGCAAAACTTAACAAGACTATTGAATGGAATTCATTTGTGCCCCTTTATATCCGAGCCTCCGAAGCCGAAGAGCAAAGAAAGGGGATAGTGATTTCCCCGCTCAAGTAAATTCGGAGTAGGTCCCATGGAACGTGACTTGGATAATGAATCGCAAGATGTGATTAAGCTGAAACCTTCAAATTCAGACAAGGCCCCCGCAAAAATTTGGACAGTGGCTTCAGGTAAAGGTGGCGTAGGTAAAACCTTCGTAACTTCCAGCTTGGCCATTTGCCTCAGCAAAATGGGCCACACGGTTGTCATCGTAGATCTTGATTTGAGTGGTGCCAACGTTCATACAACATTCGGTCTTTCACCTTCCTCAGACAGCATCCGTCACTTCTTCGAAGGTTCTAAAACTTTGCAAGACCTTGTGATTCCTACTTCTATTCCTCGCGTTTCTTATATTCAAGGCTTCTGGGACGCCTGGGCTCCGACAGATATCTCTGTCGAACAAATCCAACACTTGGCTCCAGAGATCAGAAAGCTTAACGCAGATATCGTGCTTGTTGATTTAGGTGCCGGTGCTCTTGCAAGCCACCTTGAAATGTTGAAGCTTACCGATGAAAAGATTCTGGTGTCCTCACCTGAACCTACGAGCATTGAAAAAACATATCGCTTTATCGAATCCTTTGTTTGCTATTCACTGCAAGAGCACAGCATTCCTGAAGCATACGATCATATGATCAAAACTCTGCGCGAGAACCGTCATGGTCTAGGTGAAAAGCACTTCTCTTTTAGAACTTATCTAAAACAAAACTCCGGCATTCAACCTGACTATTTCGAAAGCCTCATGTCGAAGCCTTTGAGACTCATCGTGAATTCATGCCGTAGCCAAGCTAACTCAGAACTTGGCTACTCAATGAAGAGTGTTTGCTACAAATACTACGATTTTAAAGTCGATTTCCTCGGCGCCATTGATTATGACAATGCGGTGTGGCAGTCGATTCGCAATCGCGAACCTGTTTTGATCGCTCAGCCATTTACTCCGCTTGCGGGTCAATTTTTGGCAACATGCAAACATCTTATTGATCCTAAGGAACTTCGCGCCGTAATATAATATACGGATGATGAATGTAGGATCGAGAAACAATTATTACGATATCCTGGAGCTGAATGCGAATTCAGCCCAACACGAAGTGACTAAGGCTTACGAAAGAGCCAAAGCCACTTATTCTGGTGATAATCCAGCGATCTATACTATTTTCTCTGAACAAGAGGCCCGCGAACTCTTGGTTCTCATCGAAGAAGCTTACTCTGTTCTTGGTAATAAAAATCTTCGCAGTGTTTATGATCAGCGTTTGCTCAGTGGGCGCTTCCAAATGGAAGACTTGTCTTACGACGCCATCGTTGTTGCCAGCAAACAAATGTTTCCTGAGCCAAAACAGGAAGAAAGAAAAGCTGAGTACAAAAAAGACGAAGCTTTTGAAAAAGAAATCGCAGCCCGTGATGAGTGGAATGGCGACTTCCTCACACGTGTCCGCGAATACAAAAAGATCACCGTTCAGAAAATGAGCGAAAAGACTAAGATCAATTCCTATTACATCACTGCTATTGAAAAAATGGATCCGCAAAACCTGCCGGCACCTGTTTTCATCCGTGGTTATGTAGTTCAGATGTCAAAAATGCTCGGCCTTGACGAGAAAAAGGTCGCCGACTCTTATATGAAAGTGTTGAAAGCAAACACTTCGATAAAATGATTCTTTCATTTACCTGTACTGAAGAAATGCTAGGACTCAGGCTCGATAAAGCCTTGGCCTTGCGACCCGAGATAGAAACGCGTTCGCGCGCTTCACATCTGATTGATGATGGCCGCGTCACCGTGAACGGCCGTCCGGCCAAGTCATCTCTTGCTTTGAAAGCCGGCGATGAAATCTCGATTCAACTGCCAGAACCCGAGCCAACGGAGCTTGTCGCTTACGACTTCCCTCTCGATATTCTTTTTGAAGATGAGCATATTATCGTAATCAATAAGCCTTCGGGTCTTGTGGTCCACCCGGCGGCGGGCCATGCACAAGATACTTTGGTGAACGCACTCATTCATCATACAAAAGATCTCTCGATGAAATTCGGCGAGCAACGTCCCGGAATTGTTCACCGTCTCGATAAAGAAACCAGCGGTGTCCTCGTTGTTGCTAAAAATGATAAAGCTCACGAACTGCTAACGAAGCAGTTTAAAGACCGAAGCATTCATCGTATCTACTATGCGGTTTGCATTGGCGTACCAAAGCCCCCTAAAGGCACCAGTCATTCTTACCTGGCTCGCCACCCCGGAGACCGCAAACGCTACGCCTCCGTTCTTGGCGAAGACCGCAAAATTCAAACGACGAAGTCACCGGAACCTTCTATCGGAAAGTGGGCCGTTACCCACTATGAGATGCTGAATAACCACGGCGGTCTCAGTTACTGCAAAATGAAGCTCGAGACGGGTCGTACGCATCAAATCCGCGTACATCTTTCGGAAAAAGGCACACCGATTGCCGGCGATGACCTCTATGGTGCGGATAAGAAAATTAAAAACATCGCCTCTAAAAAGATTCAGTCAGATTTAAAAAACCTCCACCGTTTTCTGCTTCACGCGGCCGAACTAGGGTTTACCCACCCCGTATCGGGCAAAGAGCTTTTCTTTGCTAAAGACTGGCCGGCGGAAGTTAAGACATTAATTCAAGAATGGGGGCTCGAATGAAGGTCACCGAAACGAATCTCGGTTATTTGATTGAAACTCCGAAGATCACGGTTTTACTAGGCGGCGTAAAAGCCCAATTAGTAAATCTGCAAGCTTCATTTCCCGATTTCCAGTTTCTGCGTGTTAAGCAAACCCATAGCGATATCGTCGTGCACTCAAAAGATATGACACTAGATTATAAAGTTGAAGCCGACGCTCACTTCACCGAAATTGCTAAAACCGCAATATGCATCTCAACAGCGGATTGTATTCCAGTTTTTATCTACGATACAAAAACGGAAATCATCGCCGGCGTTCATGCTGGCTGGCGTGGAGTTGCAAATCAAATCGTGCCAAAAACTTTTAAACGTCTGCAAACTATGGGGTGCCTTCCCGAAAATATGCACGTCATCGTGGGGCCGCATATTCAAATGAATAGTTTTGAAGTAGATCACAATGTGCGTGATGAAATCCTGTCCAGCATTGATTTTGGCGCGGTCCATGAAGATAGTATTTATCACAAAAATATCAGTGCAGAAAAAGCGCTGGTCGATCTCAACCAAGTGATGCGCACTCAACTACAAAATTGTGGGGTGGCATTTGATAATCTTTATAATCTCCACATTGATACGTTTATTGATCCACGTTTTCACTCTTATCGCCGCGATAAAGAGAAATCGGGACGTCAAATCAGTTTCATTTGTAAAAACTAGACCCACGACAATGCAGAAATCACTGTATCTCGAAATTAAATGACCTCTATCATTTAGTAATGAAGTTATTTGTCGCAAGTCTGTTGTCAGGTCTTTTTTTCAGCACAACTCTTTTCGCGAATCCGTCACGCCCCGTGTGCTCTATGCAGTTGCTATGCGATCAGATGAGGAACACCAACACGGTTCTGAATTTTGACATTCCTGAAAATACGAACAGTGAAAAGTCTCTTGAAAGCTTGGAGCCTCTCTTTGCCGAGAATCAAGCGGCGATTCTTGAATTGCTCGCGCAAAGAAAGTCTTCGCTTTCTCAGTCGACTTTTGATTCTTTGGTAAAAGCAATTTCCACGGTCACTTTAGGCAACTTCGAAGATCCAAAAATTAGAAAGGTCTTTCCGGGCGCCTGCAATCGCCCGAATGCTATCTATATCGCCGGCATGCATAAGGTTTACGTCTGTCCTAGCTTACTGAGTTACCCACAAGGAACGCTGAAGCAAATTCTAGCGCACGAATTGGGTCACGTGATTCAAAAGCTACAGAATCACATTCCGTGTTTTAAAGACTTTCCGAAAAAACAAGTCGATGAGATCTTTGCTGATTGGGTTGCATCGAAAGTGCTTTCCGAGAAAATTGCGCTTGAGCGCGATAAAAGAGCCGCCGGTAAGCAAGCTTTTGAATCACAGCTACTGTTCTTGAGCCTGGCTTGCGGTCAGCCGCAAAAAAAGCCGGATTGGGCGCAGACTCACCCAAACTTTCAAAACCGTATTGAGCAGATTTTCCTTTCTCAGCCGGCGTTTCAAGAGGCCCTGCGCTGTCATTCTAAGAGCATGAATTCCTGCGGCTAAACAGGTTTCGTGAATTCTTCCAGGGTTTAACCAAGTTCTGAAATCCCCCGCATGCTAGCATTCCAGGCAAAACCCCTAAGATGCCGGGAGGCTTGCATGAAACAAATGATCCTGTTTTTGGCTTTTGTTTGTACTCTTCCAGGCACGTCCTTCGCACAGAGGGATTCGCAATCTCTGCCCATCGTCAATGCGAAGAAATCTGTCATTACGGAGAGTATTGCTAAGGACGCTTATCTTTGGGGTTACCCACTCGTGCGCTTCGAGCGCACGAAGAAACTCATGACAACGACCCCAGGCTACGGTCACGCGCCTATGAACCACTTCTTTCACGCAAGTCAGTTGCCAAATCCCCAGGACCGCTCAGTGGCAAATCCAATCCCTGATAGTCTCTATTCTTCTGCTTTCTTGGATCTGCGTGAACAGCCCATGGTTCTGCAAACACCGCGAATTAAGGATCGTTACTATAGTCTGCAGGTTTTCGATGCTTTTAATAACAATATCTCTACCATTTCATCAAGAACACGCGGCGAAGCTGCAGGTAAGTTTTTTATTACGGGCCCTAGATACATTGGTGCAACTCCAACTGGATTTGAGCACATTCGTGTACCGACAAATTTCGCTTGGATTAATGGACGAATTCAAACTGAATCTCCATCAGCCGTGCGCAGCTCTCTGATTCTGATTCGCAAATACGATTTAAAACCTTACAATGTCTATCTCGGAAAGCAGCGATCTGGAAAAGCTCCTATCCTGAGTGCAAAAAGCACTGGTGTGGTAGATCCCCGCACGATTGCCAATGCAGGAGTTGGTTTCTTTGACGAGCTTGGCATCGCCCTTCGAGAAAATGAGCCAACCACCCTCGATACCCCTATGATGAACAGATTCCGCTCCGCAAATATCGGCGCCGGGGTAAAAACAACACGCTTCATAAACAATCGCGAAACCCGCGACTCTTATATCCGAGCCATCGCCTCGGCGGAACTTGATATCGATAACGCGATCAAAACAAAACTCGTTACCAATCGTGCCGGATGGAACTATGTTATCGCGACGCCTGAAGTTCAAACCAATCCCACTCTGCGAGCGGCAATGAGCAAAGTTTATTTTGGCCAATCCATTCCGCTCGAATCACTACATCCGGTTTCTTATGTCGATAACTACAACACGCGTTTGAACGGAAATGCGACTTACGTCCTTCGTTTTGCCAAAGGTAAATTGCCGCCTGTCGGAGCTCTGTGGTCCGTAACTCCTTATAATGCAACTCAAAAAAGTCTTATCACAAATAGCCTGCATCGATATGCCATCGGTAGTTACTCAAGAGGACTCAATTACAATCCGGATGGCTCTTTGGATATTTACATTTCCGCGAATGAGCCGCGCGGGTTCACCCAAAACTGGTTGCCCGTTCCTCGAGAAAATTTCTACATCATGATGAGTATGTACAATCCTACCACCGACGTCATTGAAGGAAAGTATACTTTGCCGCGAGTTCAGCGCGTGAACCTGACCCCTGTTATTTCATCAATTAATTTTTAGACCCTTGCTTTGCGGTCTATATTAGATCCCCTGGTGCGGCTTTGCCAATCCAGGGGTGACTCAATCCCCGCAATCCGCTAAGTTATCCACATGATTCTTGAACAGGATTTCTATTTTCAGAAAACCGAGGACGTCGCTAAGAAACTCTTAGGTAAGGTTCTCTACTTTCAAAATGAAGATAAAGAAATTTTATCGGGCCGTATTGTTGAAACTGAAGCCTATACGGGAATCAAAGATCCCGCAGCTCACACATTTGGAGATCGCCGAACCGAGCGCACCAAATCCATGTATCTTGAGGGCGGTCACTCCTATGTGTATTTCATCTATGGCATGTACTACTGCTTGAATTTTGTGACTCGTAAAAATGACCCGGAAGCCGTGCTGATTCGCGCTTTGGAGCCACTCCATCACTCTGGAGAAAAGCCGCCGAAGAAGGATCTACATACCAATGGTCCAGGCAAGCTCTGCAAATATTTTGGTATCACTAAACAGCAAGATGGCCTGAAGCTTTGGAAAAAACGCTCCGGACTTTGGGTTGAGGATGATGGTTTCAAAGTAAAAACCAAGCAAATCGTGAGTGCTCCACGAATTGGCGTCGACTATGCGGGTGCAGCTGCTGCTTGGCCGCTCCGTTTTTACCTCAAAGATAGTTTTTGGGTCTCACGGCCTTAATCTAGAAACTCGACAAATAAACAATCCCCGTTAAGTCCGGCTCTAGAGTTCCCGATCTAGAACAGGCATGATTCAGCTTGGTTTTTCACTCTTAATATTATTCATCGGTCAGCCATCGTGGGCCCAGCAAGTTGGCATTAAGTGGTCTGAAGGTGAGCACCTCGAACTCGGCATTGAAGGCTCTACCGCAGCCTGCAAGGCACTTGGTATTTCGGCAGAGAAATGCCCGAATCAGCGTATCTTTCGCGATGATCGCAAATACACTTTTCAGTATGGTGAAATTGTGACATCGGCGGACTACTACAACAATCCTACCGACTTTGCCCAAGATAAGAAATCGGCGATCGTCAAAATTGTAAAATGCGCTTACAAGCAAAAGAGCGTACATCCAAAACAACGCACTGAAGACATCGAATATCCGAGCTGTGATTCGACCGGCGTATTGGGAATTCCTGGCTATCTCGAAGTTGTATCGCAGAACTACAACCACTTCGGTTGGAACAATATGGTTGCTTACGTTGAATATCACGGTAAAGCTCTGCAGTTTGCAAAACGCTCTTATGATTTGAGATCCTCAGATTCGGTGCAAAGCCGTGCTTATCTTAATAAAGCTATGATCTTTAATGCCTATGCCGATCACTATCTGACGGATGCATTTGCTTCCGGCCATATTCGTGTTCCGCGCATTCAGATTAAAGAATGGGCCAAAGACGAACTGCCGGGAACTCTCCGCTCTTCTCGCGGTGATTTGCTATCGATGTTTTTGCATAATACTGAAAGTCTGAACCTTCGCACTCGGAAAGAAGAAGGTCTTCGCGTACAGAACTCCCGCGGTGATGTTTGGATGACCCGTGGTGATGGGCATCTGAATCTTTTTGCAACAGATTTGGACCCTACTCTTGCGCTGCCGCGCCAGGCAGTGGCTGAGTCTTTCAAAGATATTCTTTTGGCAGCCTTCTATGGCGATTTGCCTGAAGGTGTCTACCAAGCGACCCAATTCGTGCCTTTTCAAAACGACATGCCTTTAATTGATAAGCTTTCGCCGGAACATCAGCACGTGAAAAAGCAAAGTGATGTGGCTTGGTTGATTTTCTCAAGCGCTCCGATGTCGGAGAAGTTCATCTTCTTTAAGTCTGACTTCGCGAAGATGTTGGACGGACTCGCAAATATCTTTGTCCGCTTCCGCCATGACGTCGCTCATGACCAGGCCCAAAACACAGAGCTCAAAACCCGCCTGCCAAATAAATATCTGCAAGCGTATCTCGACGTAGAGTAATTTTTAGTTTTTAAAATTTGAATATTGAGAAGTAAATGGTGGCTCGGGACGGAATTGAACCGCCGACACAAGGATTTTCAATCCTCTGCTCTACCGACTGAGCTACCGAGCCATTCGAAATCAGGAAGGTCCATTAGTTACCTTCCCGATAGGCTTAGTGTCAACTATTTCACCTTATCAAAAGCTGATTTTAAGTCGGCCAAAAGGTCCTCGAGATCCTCGATCCCCACAGAAAGGCGGATCAAAGTGTCGTCAATGCCCAGAGCCTTGCGGTTTTCCGGTGGCACGGACGCATGCGTCATAATCGCTGGATGCTCAATCAAGGACTCTACTCCCCCCAAACTCTCTGCCAGCGCGAAAACGCGGACATTTTCAAGGAAGATCCGAGCCTCATCAAGGCCCCCTTTGATGTAGAACGTGATCATTCCGCCCATTCCAAGCATCTGTTCTTTCGCCAAAGCATGCTGAGGGTGAGATTTCAGGCCCGGATAGATGACTTTTTGTACTTTTGGATGAGTTTCAAGGAACTCCGCCACGGCTTGGGCGTTGCTCGCATGAGCTTTCATTCTCAATGGCAAAGTTTTCAAACTTCTCAAACACATGAAAGAGTCAAAGGCCCCTTGAACGCCCCCCATAGAGTTGCTCAAGAACGCGAGCTTTTCAGCTAAATCCTGACGATTGGTCACGGCAATACCGCCAACCACATCACTATGACCACCGATGTACTTCGTAGCCGAGTGAACAACCACATCCGCACCCAAAGTCAGAGGTCTTTGGAAGTAAGGGCTCATGAACGTGTTATCAACAACTGTGATCACACCTTTTTCAGCCGCCACCTTGGCAATTTTTTTGATATCAACCAACTTCAAAGTCGGATTTGTCGGAGTTTCAAGCCACACCATCTTGGTGTTTGGCTTCAACGCCTTCGCGAAGTTCTCTGGGTTCGTGAGGTCTACATAAGAGAACTCAAGGCCGTTGTTCTTAAGAACGCGATTGAACAAACGGAACGTTCCACCATACATATCATCACCAGCAATGACATGATCGCCCTGCTGCAAGAAATGAAGGATCGTTGTCGTTGCGGCACAACCAGAAGCAAAGGCAAAACCGTATTTGCCGCCTTCAAGGTTTGCTAAGCAATCTTCGTAGGCTCTGCGAGTCGGGTTATGAGTACGGCTGTATTCCCAGCCTTTGTGCACACCCGGAGATTCTTGTACGTAAGTAGATGTCAAATACACCGGAGTCATGATTGCCCCCGTTGTTGGATCAGGTTGTTGTCCTGCGTGGATCGCGCGAGTGGCGAAACCAAGTTTGCTCATATCATTTTTCATGGCGAATCCTTATTTCTTTGCGAGTTCTTCGAGAGCTTCTTTTGCTGAGATCACTCGATTGAAGGTGTTTTGCAAATCTGCCGCCTTCATCAAGCCGTTTTCAACCATCCATTGATCGTTAAACGCTTTGCTGAGGTAAGCTCGACCACTGTCTGGAAAAATCACGACGATGTTAGATGGCTTTTCCAATTTTTCTGCTGCTTTTGCTGCTCCAACTAGTGCTAAACCGCTCGATGGACCTACCAACAGACCTTCTTTTGCTACCAATTCGCGCGTGATATCAAAAGCCTCTTGGTCCGACACCTTAATAAAGCCATCGTACAACTTCAAATGAACATTTCCCGGCAACATGTCTTCGCCGACGCCTTCGACTTTATAAGAGCCTGGAGGGTCTACGACTCTATTGTGATAATACAAATCGTAAAGAATGCTGCCGATTGGGTCCGCGCAGATCACTTTTGCATGTGGGTTTTTCTCTTTCAAAAACTTTGCGCAACCTGAAAGTGTTCCACCAGTGCCGGCTCCGCCAACCAACATGTCGACTTTGCCTTCCATTTGTTCCCAAATTTCAGGTCCTGTTGTCTCATAATGACGTTTAGGATTGTCTGGATTGTGGAATTGATTCACGAGGAACGCGCCTGGAATCGTATCTGCAAGCTTTTGAGCCACAGAATAGTGTGACATTGGATCTTCTGGAGCAGCACTCGTCGGAGTGATGATCACGCGAGCTCCATAAGCACGAAGGATCGCTCTTTTTTCTTCACTCATCTTCTCAGGCATCGTGAAAATGCATTTATAGCCCTTCACTGCCCCGACGAGCGCCAAACCAACCCCTGTGTTACCCGAAGTTGCTTCGATAATTGTGCCACCTGGCTTCAAATCGCCGCGCTTTTCTGCTTCTTCGATCATTGCGATCGCCACGCGATCCTTAATACTGCCGCCTGGATTGAGGTATTCCACTTTCGCGAAAAAATTATGTTTCGAGTTAGGGAAGATTTTCTTGAGTTGAACAATAGGCGTGTGCCCGACGGTTTCGAGGATACTTTTATTATAAGACATGTGGGAAATGGACTTTCTCTAGTTTTCGAGTTCTTTTTTGGTTTGCTGGCGCAAATAAACGGTGTTCATCGACTGCAGAACCGTATTCATTTGAGTCAATGGATCGACAGAATAGTTCATGCCAAGCTTCGTCGAAAGCTTCTTAACCGTGTTCTTGTTGGGTTGATCCTTCATCAATTCATCAACCAACATCTCAAGATCTTGTTGCTTCGTGCAGACTCTTGTCATTGCTATCCTCCAACACCCCCACTGTATCACCCACCTCCGAAAGAGTGAAAAAAATTATCAAGGAGTGGGCCAAAAAGAAGCATCAAAAACGCTGGAAACTGCAGCAAAAGCAGCGGAGCGAGCAGTAGAAAGGGTAGCTTCGCCAGTTTACGATTGATTTCATCTTGGCAGGCTTCGATCGTTTCCTGCTCCAGCTGACACAGATAAACATAAATACTTTCACCGCGCATTCCCCGCTCCAGTAGTTCGAGCAGACTGCGCCGGTATTGCGATTGATGCCGTACCAGCAAGTAACCCACCGGCAACCCCTGATCCAAGTGCCCGAGCCATTTTGAAACGTCTTTAGCAAAGCTTGAGCGCTCGGCCCTTACATAACTGAGCACACCCGTGCGGGTAGAATGGCCCGTTTCGATCGACCGCTTCACATGTGCGATGAGTTGCAGCGGTGGCGCTATGTGGTCCATTGAAGTCTCCTGCCGATGACAAAAACTGTCACCACCCCGATAAAAAACAAAGTTCCTGACACCAAAATCAGTGTCTGATGCTGATAAAAACCGAATTGAGTGATCATAAAAAGCAACAATCCGGCAAAAAGAAGCGTCGAAATGGCTGCTTGCATGCGAATTTGCAAACTCACTTGTCCAGACCTACGTCGAAAGTCCTCCAACGTTTTCAAATTCCGGCGCAACGAGCGCAGTTGATCGACGCATTTCGCCTGAGACTTCTCGATGCGGCTGAGTTCTCCAAAAAGTTTTTTCAAAGAGGGGGATTTCAAACTCGCAGGAGAGTTTTCCACCGCGATTGCATGAACAAGGTTTTCCCACGAAACCCGCAGTAGGCTTGGCTCTTGTCGCGACAACATCACCAAAGATGCGCGCAAAGAATGGCCGGATTGAACACTTAATATCAAATGATCTAACATTCGCAGCGTGTGTGATTGGATCAGTTTTTCCTGATAACGAGAAAAAAGTTGTGGCAAAAGCTTTAGCAAAATAAAAACCATGCCGAAGAAAATCCACAGAAGACTCGGGTGCGGGGCCAAGATGACGAAGAAAACGATCATCAACGCCGCCAAAACCAGAAAAATGCGCGTGTGAAGATTCGAAAGGCCGATTTTTTGCAGAGAAGAGCGCAGAATCCGATGCGCGAACACGAATCCGAGACTCGTAAGCAGGATAGAAACATTCATGAGCGTGACCTCCATGCCAAGAGTTCTCGCAAAAAAGGTGCCCATGAATTTTTTTATTGACGGCGCAAGTCGAATTGTGAAGACTTAGGGTAAGAAGTTTATTGAAGCAGTTAACAACAACAACGATTGCATCCTAGGAGGAGCAAATGGCAAAAAAGAAAGCTACTAAAAAAGCAGCTAAAAAAACTACAAAAAAAGCTACTAAAAAGAAAGCTACTAAAAAAGCTTCTAAAAAATAGTTTTTTTGGTACTGATACAGTACTTTAAAACCCTCGGTGAAAACCGGGGGTTTTTTTATGCCTGAAATGCTTTTCTCTCTGTGTTTTCCCTCTGAGAGCTGGACTCTTGTCTTAAGAACAGGCTTTATTTTTTTCGCCGTTAATTACTGGCTCCGCACTTCTTCCTGCATCCTGCAATCAGGGCTCGCGCCCCGAACCCCCGAGAGCTCGGCCATCGTGGCCGACCTCCTAGTGTCTCCATAGGAAATAGAAAACCTCATAGCTCTCGCTGATATTGAGGTCTGTACTTGTATTAAAGTTCTTTTCCCTGACGGCCAGGACGGCCGGCAGGAAGGCCCTCTCATGGATGGAGGGACTTCGGTGTGCCCGAATCTGCTGTGACGAGTACTTAAGAAGATTAGTAAATCACAAAAAAAGCGGCCTAGAAGTAATACCCAGCGCCCACGGTCCCTGTCGGAACAATATTGCCATGATGAACATCGCCGAGCAGGACAAACTCCGCAAACAGCGACGTGCCAGCAAGCTCACCACGCAAGGTGGTGTACTGCAAACCAACGGAGCCTGAAAGGAAATCTGTGGCGAATTTGCCGTCGGCTTTTTCCTGATCTGTCAAAACTCGATCCAAAACGGCTGAATTCTTGTAATTTCCACCACCACTCGCGTTGTACCAGCGTGAGTAGCCCAATGTTGTATAAGGAGCGACCGTGTCGCCCAAGAATGTATGTTTCCACAAAAGGTTGAAGGAACTGTAACCATCGCCGCCACCAACTCCCGCCATCGCGCCGTCAGCATCTTCGAAGTTGATTTCGATATTGAAGCCATAAAAGCCCAAAGAACCGCCCAAACCCAGACCTAATCCGATCTTGCGGGCCTCGCGAAGAGCCAAGTTGTCAGCATAGTTGTTGTTTTCGTCTACTTTAAAGACACTCGCAGCTGTGGAGCTGAAGTCTGTTTCATCAAGATCTTGAGTGCTGGCATAAGACAAAGGCATGGCCAAAAATGCAGCGATAGCGAATAGACTCTGAAGATAACGCATTTAACCCCCTATAAAACGCGAGCTCTCACACCCTCTTCTTGGAAAAACTTTTTAAGAGCCGGTCCATCCAAGGGTTCCAAACGGAAGAGAAGCTTATGAACCAAGTTGAAAGTATCTTGGGACTTTTTCGTGCGTAGCTCACCCGTTAAGTAAGCCATGTCATCGCTTATCTTGATGGCATTATCAAGCAGTCTTCCCATGTCTTTGTTCTTCGACGTTTTGTCTAGGAGCGCCAAAGTCTTATTGAAGTTCGTCATCAAACGGTCCACCTGCGAGATCACGTTGCTGACAGAGCCCTCATTTTTTTCAACAAGTTCAATAATTTTGCCTGCTAAGCCATAGCTTTGCGAAATCAACTGGTCAATTCGAGGAGGATCTTCGCCACGGACATAGTCGCCGTTAGAGAGTTCTGCTGAATCTGTGCTGCCCGGCGAAATTTCGAGAAATTTTTCCCCGATCACGCCTGCAAGATTGATGAAATATTTAGAGTCTTTACGAATTGTCGGCCAAGCCTTCTTATCAATCGTGATTTCAAGACGAAGCTTCACCTCTTCGCCTTGAGGGCTTTTATATCCAGGTTCAAAACTGATTTTCTTCACCTTGCCGACTTTAATGCCCATCACGCGCACAGGAGAGCCTTCTTCAATACCACCAGCGTAGTTGTACATGACGTTGAGTTCGCGAGTGTTCGAAAATGGTGAAACCAGTCCCATCATATATGCAAAAGTGACAATAAGAATAATCGCAGCAAGTGCCAGCAAACCAACCTTGGTTTCAATCTTCATAACAAGTCTCCATGAGATTCAAGCATCCGGCTTAAATCTCCATTAGTATAGATAACTGAAGGCATAAGACAAAAGAAAATCAATCACGATCACAGCCATTGATCCCACAACCACACTGTTCGTCGTTGCTCGGCCGACTCCTTCGGCGCCAGCTTCACAGCGAAAACCGAAGTAACAACTGATGAGTGGAATAACCGCGCCAAAACATGCCGCTTTGATGATCGCAAAAATCAAATCTTTGAACTGAACAAAGCGTTTCATTCCCGAAATGAACAGCGCCGGCGTATAACCAAGATACGAACTGCTCACTGCCATCGCACTGAAAATACACGTCATATTTGCAACTATGGTTAGCAAAACGGCACCGAGGATGCATGCCACTAGTCTTGGAATAACTAAATAATTTGTCGGGCTGATGCCAAGCATTTTGAGAGCGTCAATTTGCTCTGTGACCTGCATAGTTCCCACTTCGGCAGCAATCCCCGCCCCCACACGTGAAGTTAAAAGCAATGCTGTGACGACAGCCGCCAGCTCACGCAAAATCAGCATTGCCGCAAAGCCTGGAACCATCGAATCGTTTTGAATGACAAGTTTCATATGGAATGATGACTCCAGAATCGTCACCATCGCCGCGAAGCAAACACAGAAAACAATAATAATAAGGCTGCCATTGCCGACGAAATATAGCTGCTCAAAGGTTTCTTTCCAGCGGAATTGCTGTGCTTTTGCCGCCATCTAAAAACCTCTCACCATATGCAGAACGATTTCGCCTAAGAAACTTGTCAGCCAATCCGTCACAACAATCGCAATCATAGTAATCACGGCTGTAGAAACCACCGAACGACCAACACCTTTGGCTCCGCCCGTGGTGAAGTAACCTTTTTGCGTGCACACTGTCGCTAGAACCGTTCCGAAGACGAAGCATTTTGTCAGGCCACTAATAATAGATGGAATGGAGATAATTGTCGGCACATGGCGCATGTATTCTTCGGGATTAACTCCCGCGAAGAAGAATCCCAGGAACATTCCGCCCAAAATAGACATGAAAAGACCCAAAAACAGCAGAAAAAAGCTCGATATAACGATGCCAAGGAATCTTGGGACGATGATTTCTTGCATCGGATTTGCTCCCAAGCAACGAATTGCATCGATTTGTTCAGTCACTCGCATTGTTCCCAGCTCCGCAGAGGTAAAGGCGCCGATTTTTCCGCTCAGCATGAAGGCTATCAAAAGCGGGCCCACTTCACGAAATGTGGCACTTGTGGCAAGACCGCCGAGGAATCCCAGCGCGCCGAACTCTTTCATCTGCAAAGTAAATTGCACTGTCATGATAGCGCCAACAAAGAAGCCCGCCATCGCTGTCGTCGGAAAACTTTCGATTGTGACATGCCAGATCTGCTCAAGAATCAGACGCGCACGGCTCGGCCGGCGGATCATCGTCGTGATAATCTCCATAAAGAACAAAATACTTTGGCCAATTTCGTCGGCGATTTTAATCAGGCCCCGGATTGCAACCGTCATGTAAGCACCTCAGCCATAAAGTCTCTTACCAGGGGAACCTTGGAATGTTTCATTTCTTCAGGAGTACCCAATGCAACAATATTTCCCTGATCTAAGACAACGATTCTATCTGCAATGCTCAGGGCACATTGCATATCATGACTGACAACGAGTGACGTCGTTTTGAGTGTGCGCGACAGATCTTGAATAAGCTGATTCACGGCATTGGTCGTAATCGGATCTAGGCCTGTGGTGGGCTCGTCAAAAAGCAGGATTTTTGGCTCTAAAGCGACCGTTCTTGCGAGGCTCACACGCTTTTGCATGCCGTACGAGATCTCTGCTGGTTTTTTATTTTCGATCCCGCTCAAATGGACCAGACTGAGAGCTTTTGTAACGCGCCGATGGATTTCATCTTCCTCAAGACGAAAATGGCGGCGCAAACCAAAAGCGACATTCTCGTAGATTGTGAGTGAATCAAATAAAGCCGGATGTTGGAAAACCATGCCGCATTTCTTACGAATCGGCAGATATTCTTCTTCGCTAAGACGACTAACCTCTTGTCCCTCAATCCAGATCTCACCTTCATCAGGACGAAGGAGGCCCACAAGGTTTTTTAGTAAAACGGATTTGCCGGTACCAGAAGTTCCCAAAATAAAAAGAATCTCACCTTCACGGATATCCAGACTCAGTCCTTTCAGGACGGTCCGCTCGCCGAAGCGCTTAATGAGATTCTTAAAACTAATCATTCCGTTATCATAGATAGACTTCTTGCAGGATTGCAAGGCGGGAGCACACTAAAATCGCTCTCGTAACATTGACTTCTGATTGCATTTCGAAAATCAGTCTCGATATGCTTGAACAACTATGGGGTTCTCGATGACAAAACTATTCTTCTTAAGCTTTTCTTTACTTCTAACACTTCCAGCAATGGCGCAGAAATATCCTCAGCCAGGTGACTGCAAAAGCCATATTGCTCAGATTGTTTGCCTTGTTGATCCCGCAGATCCTTCCACTCCAGAGGCCGGATATCTGAAAAGACCTTGCAAACCTGGAAGCGAAGACTATCAAAGCTTTTTCGAACGCCACTATGATCGCTCGCCGGATGTGATTAAAAACATGTATTGCCATCTTGAAAAGATTTTCGTTGAGGTTGGGTTTCAAGGAACGGCCTATGCTTCTCAGGTTGTTGACCCCAGCGGAAAAATGACCGGCGGTGCGATCGGTATTCGCAAAGAGGTCTTAGATAATCCACTGACTTATCCCCAATGGCTTTCGTGGAAAGAAGAAACCTCTTTCGGTGGCAGCACGACCGTGACAGGGCCAAGTTTAGATTTGATTCACTATCAAGCAAACATTAATACACATGATTTATTCTTAGATTTTGTGCTCGCGCACGAGTTTGGTCATCTTTTTGACTTTACCAACAAACTCAATCAACTCGTCGACTGTCGCTGGGAAGAAGACGATCACGGCGGCCATCTTGTAGGAGCTTGCACTCCAATGCCGGGATCGTGGTCCTCCTTGAGTTGGCAAGGGGCCACATCACCAACACCTGCAAACGACTATCCTTTCCGCAAAGAAACCTGTTTTTACTTTTGCAATGGTCATTATTTGCCAGCAGCAGATTCGACCGCGATGTTCAGCGGTCTCTTAGGCTCTAACTTCGCTAGTACTTATGCGGCTTCAAATATGGCAGATGATTGGGCCGAAACTTTTGCTTACTACACGATGATTCAAGCCCGCGGTTTTCAGCTCTACGTTGAAACGCACGGAAATGTTTTTGATCTCACGGGACATTTTGCTTCAGATTTGCTCGTCAGCAAACGCGCTTACGTCGAAGCCTTTTTACAAAGCCCCTTTTTATACCCTGGCGAAGGCAACGTAACACCTCACTCACGTAAGACGATTATCGATCGCTAGTTTTTATATGGGCGCCTTAAGGGCCAAGGCTTTCAGTGAGTGGGCCGTGAAGAGCGCCGTGGATAAATTGCTGAACGCGCGGATCAGGATGTTTCTTCGTCTGCTCAGGAGTTCCTGTAATGACAAGCTCTTGATCCACAACCAACGCCATTCTGTTCGCCAGCTGATAAGCCCGATTCACATCATTGGTAATTGCGACAACTGTGGAGTTATTTTTCTTCTGTAAATCAAGAATCAGTTCAATGATTTTTCGTGAAGTGATTGGATCCAATCCTGCGGTCGGATCATCATAAAAAATAACGTCGGGATTCAGAGCTAATGCTCTAGCAATGCCGAGACGCTTTTGCATTCCACCGCTGATCTCATCGGGGTAAAGAAACTTGGCATGTGTGATCCCGACAGCCTCGAGGAAGACATCGACTTTCGTTTGGATTTCCTCTTCGCTAAGGTCCGTGGTTTCTCGGAGCGGGAACGCAATGTTTTCTCCGCATGTGAGTGAATCAAACAGAGCATTTTTCTGGAAGAGCATTCCGAGCTTTTTAAGGGTCTCAAAACGCTCGTTGCCGCCAAGCGTTGACCAGTCCTGTTCGTTAATAAAAACTTTGCCATTTCGCGGAGTTATCAACCCCGCCATGGTTTTCAAAAGAGTTGTTTTTCCCTGGCCGCTCGGACCCATCAAAACGAAGACTTCGCCACGTGGAATTTCCACGTTTATGTTTTTTAAAACAACTTGTGAGTCGAAGGCGACTTCGATCTCTTGGAGTTGCAAAGACATATTTGCGATGACTCACCTCACTCGGACTTGTCTCAATACTCGATTTAAGATTGAATAAGCCCTTGAAAGCAATCTAATTTTTTAAATCAGATCTCACTCACAATCTAAGGGGACGTCATGGCTCACAAAAGAAATAAAATCGCCGTCATTGGTGCGGGTTTCGTAGGTTCAACAACTGCTCACTGGGCAGCTCAAAAAGAATTGGGCGACGTTGTCGTTCTTGACGTTAACGAAGGCGCAGCAATTGGTAAAGCATTGGACTTGGCTCAAGCAGCTCCAATCGAAATGTTCGATTCAAAAATCAAAGGGACTAACAAATACGAAGATATCGCTGATGCAGACGTTGTGATCATCACTGCAGGTATGCCACGTAAACCAGGCATGAGCCGCGATGAGCTTATCGGTATCAACGCAAAAATCGTAAAAGACGTTTGTGAAGGCGTTAAAAAACACGCTCCAAACTCTTTCGTCATCGTTGTTTGTAACCCAATGGACGTTATGGCTGTTTACGCAAAACAAATCTTGGGCTTCCCACGTGAGCGCGTGATCGGTATGGGTGGCTGCTTGGATTCAGCTCGTTTCCGCGCATTCATCGCTGAAGAGTTGAACGTGTCTGTGAAAGATGTGACTGGTATCGTTCTTGGCAACCACGGTGATGCGATGGTTCCGATGGTTCGCATGGCTTCAGTTTCTGGCGTTCCTTTGATGGATCTTTTGCCTGCAGATAAAATCGCGGCGATCGTTGCTCGCACAAAACAAGCTGGCGCTGAAATCGGTGGTCACTTGAAAACAGGTTCTGCTTACTATGCTCCTTCACGTGGTGCGGTTGAAATGGCAGAAGCTATCTTGAAAGATCAAAAACGCATTCTTCCTGTTGCAGTTGAGCTCACTGGTGAGTTCGGCGTGTCTGACAAAATGATGGTTGGCGTGCTTGCGAAAATCGGCGGCAAAGGTATGGAAGGCATCGTTGATATCAAAATGAACGCGGACGAAAAAGCGGAATTTGCTAAATCCGTTGATGCTGTTCGTGCACTTGTAGCTGGTTTGAAAAACGTTCAGTAATTATTTGAAAGGCTCTTAGACATGAATATTCATGAGTATCAGGCCAAGTCCATCCTCAGAAAATACGGTGTTGCCACTTTGAAAGGTCAATTGGCTCACTCTCCTGAGGAGGCTGTGGCTGCAGCAAAAGAAATCGGTGGCGCATTGTGGGTTGTAAAATCTCAGATCCATGCGGGTGGCCGTGGTAAAGGTGGCGGTGTAAAGATCGCAAAAACTTTGGACGAAGTTTCTGACCTTACTAAAAAGATGATCGGGATGACTTTGGTGACTCACCAAACAGGTCCTGAAGGTAAAGTTGTTCAGAAAGTTTTCATCGAGCAAGGTTGCAACATCGCTAAAGAATACTACGTTGCTTGCTTGATCGACCGCGCAACAGGCAGAGCTGCAATGATGGCTTCTTCTGAAGGCGGTATGGATATCGAGGAAGTTGCTGAAAAGCACCCTGGGAAAATCATTAAAGCTGATATCGATCCAACAATCGGCTTGGCTGCGTTCCAGGCTCGTGAATTGGCATTCAAAATCGGTATCCCGAATGAAAACGTCAACAAAGCTGTGAAGTTCTTCCAAGGTCTTTACCAAGCTTTCGTAGATACTGATTGCTCAATTGCAGAGATCAATCCACTCGTTTTGACAAAAGAAGGCGATATCATTTGCCTCGATGCTAAAATGAACTTCGACGACAACTCTTTGTTCCGTCATAAAGACATCGTAGAGATGCGCGACTTGAACGAAGAAGAGCCGTCTGAAATCGAAGCGTCTAAGTACGACCTCGCTTTCATTAAGCTTGATGGCAACATCGGATGCTTAGTGAATGGTGCCGGTCTTGCGATGGCAACTCTCGATATCATTAAGCTCCACGGTGCAGAGCCTGCAAACTTCTTGGATGTTGGCGGCGGCGCTAACAAAGAAAAAGTAACTGCAGCTTTCAAAATCATCCTCAAAGATCCAAACGTAAAAGGCATCTTGGTAAACATCTTCGGCGGTATCATGAAATGTGACATCATCGCAGAAGGCGTGATCGCAGCGTCTAAAGAGCTCGGTTTGAAAGTGCCGTTGGTTTGCCGTCTTGAAGGTACTAACGTTGAACTTGGTAAAAAAATGCTCAAAGAGAGTGGTTTGAATATCACTCCTGCGGATGATCTTACCGATGCAGCTAAGAAAATCGTTGCTGCTGTGAAAGGCCAGTAATCATGTCTATTTTGATTGATAAAAATACCAAAGTTATTTGCCAAGGTTTCACTGGCGCTCAAGGGACTTTCCACTCTGAGCAATGTAAAGCTTACGGAACTCAAATGGTGGGCGGTACGACTCCTGGTAAAGGCGGAACTACGCACATCGGTCTTCCGGTTTTCAACACGGTTCATGAGGCCAAAGAAAAAACTGGTTGCAACGTTTCTATGATCTTCGTTCCACCTCCATTTGCTGCGGATTCTATCCTTGAAGCGGTGGAAGCTGAATTGGACCTCGTGATTTGTATTACTGAAGGCATTCCAGTGATGGACATGGTGAAAGTAAAACAATACATGAAGGGTAAAAAGACTCGCTTGGTGGGTCCTAACTGCCCTGGCGTGATCACTCCTGGACAATGCAAAATCGGTATTATGCCTGGTCACATTCATATGCCAGGTCGTATCGGTGTATTGTCTCGCTCAGGCACTCTGACTTACGAAGCTGTTGGTCAATTGACTCGTTTGGGTCTTGGTCAATCGACTTGCGTTGGTATCGGTGGTGACCCAGTAAATGGCACGAACTTCATCGACGTTCTCGAAATGTATAACAAAGACAAAGACACTGACGCCGTGATCATGATCGGTGAAATCGGTGGATCTGCTGAAGAAGAAGCAGCTGAATACATCAAACGCGAATTCAAAAAGCCAGTAACGGCTTTCATCGCGGGCGCAGCAGCTCCAGCAGGTAAACGCATGGGTCATGCTGGCGCGATCATCAGCGGCGGTAAAGGCACAGCGGAAGCTAAATTCGAAGCTCTCTTGTCTGCAGGCGCGAAGATCTCTCGCAGCCCAGCGGATATGGGAACAACTTTGAAATCTATGCTTAAGTAATTCTAAGCTTACTTAGAAACACAAAACCCACGCTGATGAGGCGTGGGTTTTTTATTTTCAGCGATCTAGCGTTTTAAACAGTCGACTTTATATAAAGGCGACTCGGTATCGCCTTCTTTTGCGTTAAACTCAGAATCGAAATAGAAGGAATTGCCGTCGGCGCTATAACCTATCCCCTCTTGCTGAGACAGCAGGCCGTCAATCTGGATAATACGATAGTCGATGTTTTCATCCCATTTATATGTGCCAAAGGACTCTTTTGCCATGTCATCAAATTTGATCTCAACGGCGTTTTCATAGGTCAGCACTAAAAGTGTTTTACCGTCCGGACTAATATCCATTCCCGTGGCAATGTCACCGTACTTACTTTTTGCTTGAAGCATCCAATGCAGATCAATTTCACCAAGATATTTTAAAGTGGCTGATGCTTGGCTCAGAGCTGCTTTGGGCAAACGGTAGAGCTTTCCAGGAAGATATTTTTCTCGGCCCGACATATCTTCTTTTGTCAGAATATACACGTCACCCGTCACCGGATGCACCGCTAAGCTTTCAGCATTATGAGGGCCATCCGGATAACGAAGAACGATCTTTTTTGCCGTGCTAGAAACGTTACTGAAGGCCTGGGTTTCTGGAACAATCCATAAATTGATGGATTTGCGAGTTCTGTAGTTGTCGCCAATATCGCCGAGAAAAACGCACTGACCACTACTGCAAGGACCGACAGCGATGTCTTCAACATCTGTGACCTGCGAGTATGTATAAGTAATCTCTTTGATGTTCTGAGCGTTTAGATCTGTGACGTAGAAAACGCCTTTCGCTCCCGAATCATTATGGTGGTAGAGCCTATTGGGGAATTGCCTTGAAGCCGCAACACCGCTGGCCTCTTTCAGCAAAGCAGTATCGAGAAGACCGACTTCTTGTGGCTTGCTCCATTGAGTACAGAGCTGAGCTTGAGCCAAAGACACAAAACTGCACACTGCTAAACCAGCAAATATACGAACCATAATCCCCCCTAGTAAAATGCTAAAGGGGTCCGTGTGTTAAAGTAAAGTTAGGATGCTGTTTTATTAGGATATTTTTACGCCAAAGCCTTCACAAGCTTTAGAATAACATTCCAACATGGATATTCACTGCTGCAAAACGTGGGAGGTAGGACTTCATTGTATCTTCCACATTTCCCTTTGTTACGCAGAGAGGCCCTTTCTAAGTACGGGCCTCTCGGGGGGATTCGGATTATTTGCAGCCAGGTTTTGAGTTGTAGGCCAACTCGCGAGCTTGAACGTTGCTTTGAGTTGTTCCAACAAGGCAGCTTTTTGCGCCATCAAGACGAACAACATAAAGAACCTGAGTGTCTTTTTCGCCGTCTTCAGTTGCCTGGCTCAAACGATAGATCAAACCAACCCATTGAAGCTTACCAGAGCCCTCTTTATCCACGCTGTGCTTGTAGACCCATTCAATTTTATTTGAAGGCATATCATGGAAAGAGCCCGGTGTTTCGATATCGATCTTCTTACCACCGAAAGAAAGTGATGGATGATAGCGAAGATCGCCACCTTCGATAGTTAAACGATAGCCACCGAATGCTTTGCACTCGCCTTCATAGAAGTCGATCGGAGCTTGGTCCGTTGAAGAGGAGATCTGAACACAGTCTTTAGATAAATCTGTGTAGAGGCTCTTACGAACAGATTGAATGCCTTGAGATGAATCAACATCTCCGGTACCAGCAAAAACATTTAAAGAAATAAGTGTTGTTGTGAATAGTACGAATAATGTTTTCATCGATTACTCCGCGCAAACTTCGCCTTTTTGGCCGTTGGCTTCTGAGACAACTGTCTTTGCAGTTTCCCATTTATATTCAACTTTGTTTTTCAAGCCATTCCAGTAAGCTTTCTTTACTTGAACATCGATGACATAGCTGATGCCTTCGCTCAAGCATGGGTTTTCACCATTCTTGTTATCTACCGGTGTAATAACAGTGCGAACTTCATTCGCTTTGATATCTGCGGCAACTTGTTGAACTTTAGAAGGGATGTGCGCTGCTGAAGCTGTGATAGAGGCCAACATAACTACAGAAGCCAGGATCGTCTTTTTCATTGTCTTTCTCCTTGAGGGTTTTGAACTTTGATGAGAGGACTTTTAAGCTGGTTCAAACTAAAACAACAGATCAATTTGATAACGTTACAAAGTACTGAATTTATTGTATTTTATATGGTTCACAGATTCGTGACCTCGACGAGACTATATACAACTTATTAAAATCACATAGTTTTTGCTATAATCGTCAAGTGAGACAAAAATTAATCGTCAAGACGAATTGGCTGTCATTTTTACCTGTTTCCCAAAGGCAAACGGCCGCGCTCCAGGCACTTATTCTCTCTGGCAAGATTCAGAGTGAAAAAGCCATTCCAAATGACGTGTTCACAAAGTTGAGTTCCGAGGAATCTTCATTTTTGATCGAGAAAACTCTTCAAGTTCTGGGACGTCCCGCTTTGCTTTTGCAATCTCTTGAAAGCTTGTCTTCACAAATGCCAAAAGCCCCCAAAGAACAGTCGCTCTGGCATGAGCGCGCTTTTCTAAAAGGTTTTGCGCTCAGCCGCCTCGGCAAAATCACAGAGTCTGAATCTTGGTTTCAGCTTTTGCCGGAAGAGTTCCGCGCAAAGATTGATACCGAGCGCGCCCTGAGAAAATTGAATCTCGGTGAGATCGTCGAGGCCGAGACGTTATTTAAAAAAGCCCTCGCTGAAAGTGAAGATACGTTTGACCCATACTCGCAATGTACTTTACTCGGCGGCCTTAGCCTGGCACTCATTCAAAAAGGCTCCTTCCGTGAGGCCGAGCAGGCCCTGAGAAAACGTCGCTACATTCTAAAAACCAATATTTCACCAACACTCGAGTTTGGTACGCGCCTCTACGAAATCCTTTTGCTACTTGAACGGAATGAGTTCGCCGAGGCGAGCGAACAGCTATCCGGCGCTCTCGAAGATCTGAGTGAAGAGTCCATCAATGGCTTTTTCTTACGCCACTTGAAATTACGCCTACATCTTGCACGGAATGAGCTCAAAGAAGCTCAGCAAATATTAGAAAACTTCAGAAGTCTCGTGAAGTCTCAGAAAATCCCTCAAGGGGTTTTGGATTTCCGTCTTGAAGAGATCGAGTGGAATCTCCGCTCTCGCCGTCCAGATCAGGCGCTCACCGGGATTTCCAATCTCGAAGCTGAACAAACGCGCCAAGACCATTATCTCTTATTTCGTCTTTCTCTATTAAAAGCCCAAGCGCATTTCCTCAAAGAAGATTACTCGTCAGCTTACGCACAAGTTTCTGCAATCATGCCCGAGGCAGAGAAACGCCGTTATCTGCCGGCACTCAGCTGGGCGCTCTTTCATGGTGCGGGTATTTCACTGGCAGCGGGCCATCCGGTGCAGGCAAAACTCTATATTCATCGCGGAGAACGCCTCTCGAGCGAGCTTGGACTGCGAGCGCGCTTTGCCTGCTTCTCTTATATTGCTGAGGTCATGGATCAAGAGCAATCCAGCGGACATGCACTGCTCAGCCTCGTGCGCCGTCAGGAAATCGGACCTGAGCTTGAGTACTATCTCGGAACTTACAGCCTGCTCGCGAGTGTTACGTTAGCTGTATCTTCCCGCCGAGGCCAAGAGACTCTGGCTGAGGCTGATCTGCGCCGTCAGTTGTTTTCAGAGGAAGGGCTCTTTTGGTTTCAAAAAGAACAGATCCTACTCGCTAATCACAGCGGTTATCGCATGAAGCTTGCGGATTTCTCGCAGAGGCCACAGCTGCTATCAACCTTTAGACTCTTTTGGAATGCCTTTCAAAACCAAGAACGTGGCGCAACTCTGCCCGAGATTCATCAGACTCGCCACGCCAGCACTTATCGCGAGGAGCTTCACGCCGGAGCTGCAAAAATGCAGATCTCGCGTCTTCGTGAAATGCTTCAAGGTTGTGGGCTTAAGATTTCTTATGATCGCGATCAAGCGATTTACTCTCTGCAGTCATCACTAAGTCCGTTTACTTTACTAAGTCGTGAAGAACTCACGGAAAAACCACACACAAAACGCACGCGCGAAGAAGAGATCCTTTCAAGGATTGCGATGGAGCCATTTGTGCCAACCCGAATACTGTGTCACGAGTTTAAAGTTTCGCGACAAGCTCTTCATCCATTCTTGAATAAGCTTGTGGCTACCAAACAGATCCGGATGGTGAAACGCGGCCCCATTTCGGGGTACATTTTCATCTCTAAAAAGTAGCTTGAGTTTGTTCTTTTCCATAGTCACTCAACACTCATTACATACTTTTGTACACGTCTCAAAATAAGACGTCTTTGATAAAGAATACTGTCACTCGTAATTGCGAGCACCTCGCGACCTTGTTAAACTCTTTAAAAGAGCCGATAAGTTCTCAAAGGGGTCTATGAAAACACTCGCCGTCGTATGTACAGGAATTATTGTTTCTCTATTGCCAGGTTTTTCCATGGCGACACTCGGCGAACAGGTCAGCTCCTCAGCCAAAAATCTATCTTCTTTAAAAGTCGCCGTTTCAGCAAAACTCTCTACTGAAAAGTACTCGGTTCGTGAGTACGAAGATGGAGGTAATACTGTCAGGGAGTATGCAGACTCTTCAGGTCTTGTCTTCGCAGTTGGCTGGAATGGAGTTTCCCAACCTGATCTCCAAGCTCTTTTCGGGTCTTATTATCAAGAATATCTTGATGGTTTGAAAACTGTCCCGAAACAGTATGGTGTTAAAAACATTTCCTTAAAAACCACCAAGATGTCCATCCGTCGAGGTGGTCGTATGCGCGATTTGCGCGGTTTTGCTTGCGTTCCATCACTCGTTCCCGAAGGAGTGAACGTCGAGGAGCTAAAATGAGTAAATGGCGCGCACTTCTTCTAACGACGCTGAGTGTAGTATCGATCTTTGCATATAATAACTGTTCTAATAAAGGTTTCGATATCAGCGAGTCATTAGTCACTATTGCGAGCAACGCAAGCGGCCCTCTTACTATCGTTGGCAACGAAGCCAATGTTATGAAGCTCACGATTAGCTGCAATTATATCAATCAGCCCTGCGTGAGCGTGACGATCTGTGAGCCGGGCACTTCCAATTGCCAAACAATCGACAAGATTCTTATTGATACTGGTAGCTTTGGGCTACGTGTATTCTCGAGTCTTGTATCTGTGAATCTCACACAACGAACTATCAACGGTGGCAATCTCACTGAGTGCGTTAGATATGCAGATAATAGTTCGAACTGGGGGCCAATTAAAACTGCAGATGTGGTCTTAGGATCGCTGAAGGCTTCTAGCATTCCAATCCAAATAATAGATGCAAGCTATGCAACCGTTCCTACGGAATGTGGTACTCCGGATTCTAGCCCAACTGCAGCAGGTTATAATGGAATTCTGGGCGTTGGAATTTTTACCGAAGATTGCGGTATCGGATGCGCCAATACTACCAACAACAGAGTATATTATGCTTGTAGTGGTAGCACATGCGGATACACCGCTGTGCCTGTTGCTCAACAAGTTTCAAATCCAATTTCCTTCCTACCAAGCGACAATAACGGTGTGATCTTCCAACTGCCATCAATTCCGTCGGCAGGATCAACCACCGCTTCGGGATATGTGATTCTGGGAATTGGAACTCGTTCCAATAATACTCCAACAAGTGCTAACGTATTCAAAGCAGATGGAAACGGCTACTTTAAAACGACCTTTAATGGCACGACACTCGTCCAATCGTTCATCGATAGCGGTTCAAATGGGCTCTTCTTCCCAGGTCCTGCTAATTTGCCTTCTTGTAGTTCGGGGAGTGGTGCATCTGGTTTCTATTGCCCAACGACAACAACAACCTATACTGCTTACCAATCTGGATCCGGCAGTAATACACAAGTCGCCGTTTCATTTGAAATTCAAAATGCCGCTTACGCTGTCACAACGAGCCCGAACTTTATGTTTAATAATATCGGCGGCAGCGCCGGTGATATGACGTCGTCCTACGACTGGGGCTTGCCATTCTACTTCGGGCGAACCATCTTCCACGGTATCGACGGAAAATCTTCGCCACTCGGTACTGGTCCATACTGGGCGTGGTAATAAAGCTCGGAGTACTAGTACCCCGGAGCTGCTAAAATAATTCCGTTATCACCACTAGAGTTTAGCGCAGAACATCCACAGCTATTGCAAACGCGATAGGCACATCTTCTAAATGGTGCAGAGGCGAACCCATTGCTACAGCTAGAAAATTGAAAGTATGGAGTACCAGTAGGAATACAAACCCAAGCACTTCCGTTGCAAAACTCCATTTGCTTTGTGCTTGAATTATACCTTTGTGTGCCTTCATTAGCTGACAAACAAGAAGCCCCAGTGCTTCCGAGTCTAATATCACCGTTAACATCTAATTTTGCAGTGGGTGTCGTAGTCCCAATACCAACGCTACCGTTAGATACTACTAATTGATTTGTACCCACCGTTAAAGAAGTTAAAGCTAAAGAATCTCCGTCTTTATTAAATGGTATATATCCCAACGCCGCTGTAATTTGTGTAGATGTCAACGAGAATGACTGACAAGACAATGTATCAGAAATCGGAAGATACGTAAGCTGCTGACCGGACGGGCACGATCCAGAGGCTAACATCCATGGACCTATAACTGCAGACCGCACGTCAGAAATATTTAAATTGGATCCTGAACTCACCCTACCCTTTGTGTCTACAGTCAGTTTCGTATATGTACCAGCGAGAACTCCTGTTGTAGAAAGTGTTGGATTTGGGTAGGTGCCTATTAAATCCCCTCCAGCTGTTCCTCCAGATCCTGCACCTGCAATCGCTACATTACTTGCTGATGTAATTCGCCCTTGAGCATCCACCGTAAATGTCGCGACTTGAGTGGCCGAACCATAGCTTCCTGCAACTACTGCCGTATTAGACAGACTAATAGTTCCTGAGGTAGCAATCGGTCCCCCAATTAAACCGGTCCCCGTATTTACGTTGGTAACTGTACCACTGGCTGGCCAACCGCTCGAAAGAATTTTACAATTTCCACCACTCCGGTCACAGATGGAATCAGCACGTACTTCTCCAACAACTTCTAGAGATGCTGTGGGAGTGGCGGTGCCCAAGCCGACCTTTCCTGTTGAATCGACATTGATACGTCTATTACCAGCACCATCCGCAATTATAATATTATTGCTTAAATTAGGGTCTAATCCCTGAACTCTTGCGCCAATTATTGTGTTGTTATTGCCAGTCGTAATTCCTAGGCCAGTCGCATATCCAACCGCCGTATTGTATCCTTCGCTGTCACTCACTCTATTGAAGTCATATAAAGAGTTGAAGCCAATAGCGATATTACCAGAAGTTACCGTATTGCTATTAAGTGAGTAGCCACCAACGCCAATGTTGTATGAACTTGTAGTTCCGTGTGCTAATGAGTAAATACCAACACCCACATTGTACGAACCCGTGGTATTGTACATACAGGCATTCGTACCAAAAGCCGTATTATTACTCCCCGTTGTATTACTGTAGAGACTGGTTGAACCAACGCCAGTATTTATTGTTCCAGTAGTATTTGAAAATAACGCTGCTGACCCCAGAGCCGTGTTATAATTAGCATTACTTGACCGCAGCGTGTGCAAGCCAATAGCGGTATTCCACATACCGGTTGTGTTGCCTATAAATGACCCAAATCCCACAGCGACGTTACTGGTAGATGCTCCCCCTCCGGCGCCTATGGAAACACCATTAATAATTGCATCGCCTCCGACAACTTCAAATTTTGCCGCCGGAGCGGAGGTACCCACCCCAACATTGCCTGCATTATAATAAACATTTGAGCCATTTGTACTCCACTGTGAAAATGCATTTGAACTCAAAAGCAAAATAACGGAAACAATAGTATTCCTAATCACCCATTTTAATTTTCTAACTTTAAAAAAAGTTTTCACAGATATCCCTCTTGAATTCAATAAATTTGCTCGCAATTTGTTCATAAAAATCAAGTCTTACTCTGACGGCATTCCGAGCACGGGGGGAAGAATAAAATAAAATAGACCAAAAAAGTTCTTCTCATCTGTAGAAGCCCTATGTTTGGATACTTTTTTATCTATAGTGTGGGCCAACATAAATCCACCAATCCACGAGTTAAGGCCCTGTACATCAATAAGCTTAAATCCTATATCACCTAACTTGCTATCTATAGCATCAGTAAGGGGGCCAGCGATCATTCCACCGATATATGTAGCTAACGCCGTTTCAGGATACCTAAAATAGACCTCAATACCTTGTGTAAAGGCTTCCCATGACCTATTACCATTCAACCATGTCACTGTCCCCTCTACAGCTGCAGATCCACCTACGCTGCTTATCCCTGGCATTAATCCACTAAAACCTCCAGCAGCTTGCCAGCCACCTATCGAGCCTCCAATTGCTGCACCGAAAAGTGCCCCTTTTGCAACTGCTGCCCAGCTAAATCCTGTGGTTAAAGTGGAATAAATAGCACCTGCAACGGCGCCTGCTGCCGCACCAGCCGCAACTCCAGCCCCTATCGTTCCAAGAGATCCGGCTAAATAAGGAGCTGCATATCCAAATGTCAATATAGCTGCGCCAATTGCGATGTTTGTCACAATGATGGTCTGTGCATTTTCAGAATACCATTTAATCGTGTCGTGAATAGCCGCCGCTATATTGCCTACATTATGACTTAAAAAGTCGCCAATGCCGTTAACTGTGTCACTAATTATACTTCCTAAAGACCAATATCCAGAAGGATCCGTTAATGTTAATGGATTATTACTCACGTATGAAAATCCATTCGCAGTTTGAATATTTGTTAAATCGGATACTACAGCATCCACTGACATAAATCTTCCTAGTTGTGGGTCGTAAACTCGCCCATTCATATGAACAAGCCCAAGACCACCATCATCAAGATGCTCATGAAGTGTAAAACCTTGATGGGTCACTAAACTTCTTAAGGCATTATACGGATCATCACTACCATCTAAATTACGTCTTTTACCAAAAGCATCATAAGAAAAGCGTTCTGATACTGCGCCTGATTCATTAGTAACTAAAGTTACTGATGACAAATGGTCTTTATGAAAATACCGCGTGGAAGTTTGGCCATCACTTGTAGTCGTATACACACCAAAATTGTTTGCCTGTCCTGCATACAAATAATTTCTATAAGTCGTAATCGAACCATTGATTTCTTTTTCAAACTGAAATCCGGTCCCAAAACCCGGGTTAATTACATACTTGATGCAAGTGCTACTGACAGTGCCATTGTGGTCACGACATGTGGATGCTACTTCTTTAAATCTTTCTAAATCTGTATCATAGTAAAAATTAATAGTATTACTAGCATTCGAAATAGTTAGCGGCTTATTAAATGTAGACCAGGAGATTGTACGTCCATTACCAGTTAACATATTTCCACTAGCATCGTAGGTATAACTCGAGCTTGTGGCGCCTACTACAGAAGCAACCCCATTAATTGGATGGCCAGCAGATCCATTGCCATAAGTGTATGTTCCAACATCTGATTTGCTAACAATATTCCCTATGTCATCATAAGAAAATGACTTTGAATTTGGACCGCTTACTGAAACCAATCTGTTTAGCCCATCATAGTCAAAGTTTTCAGTAATCGTTGCTCCTGTACTTTGATTGTAGAGCTCTGCTCGACTAGTTAAGTTACCTAATTTATCATAGGAAAGACTTAAGTTTTGAACTTCACTACCTGAACTAGGTGTCGCAATCACCGACTTCAGAAGACCGGTCTCTGCGTAATATGATTTTTCAGTTTGAATGTTGTTACCAAAGACTTCTTTTATGGGATCATTGTCTGCGTTTACTTCTGTTACCTTCCATAAGAGAGTGTTCGTCGCCGCATTATCTACCTCAGTCATAAAACCATTTACATCGTATTTGTATTTTACTGCGAATCCCGTTGGATAATTTACCTGTCCAACTTTTCCGTCGGCATTGTAGCTAACTGAAAAGTTATAGTTTGTATCCATGGTAATTTGTGTACTCGTAGGTCTTCCTAAAGAATCATAACTATATATTTTGCTATAACCGTTATCTCGGCTAACACTTGCAATCTTCCCGATACCATTCGCCGAAGAATCATAAACCCACGTGCTGGTGCCTTCTGATGTTGTCCGAATTTTAACCCGTCCAAGATTGTCAAACGTCGTTGATATTGCTCCACCCCTTGCATCGGTTATAGAGATTAATTCCCCAATGGCATTATGTACGAAGTTTGTTGTCCCCGAATTAGTATCAGTTTTGCTCGTTTTATATCCTAGAACATCGTATGTTGTAGAAATCTGATTGCCAGCGGGATCAATCGTTTTAACTAGGTTTCCAAATGGATCATATTTGTAAGAAGTGATCTTATTAGAATCATCTTTAATTGAGATTACTTGCCCTACACTATTTCTAATAGTCGTCCGTAATTGCCCCTTGTTATTTTTTATAACTGTAGTCAACCCTGTATAGGTAATTCGCTTCTGGCTACCGTCTGGTGAAGTTTCGGAAACCACTCTATCTAAAGGGTCATATAGAAATTCAGTCTTATAATTAGACTGTCCATTTGAGTTTCTGGATTGTGATTGAAGATTTCCGATTTGGTTATATTGTTTGTAGCTATAAATCCATTGGCCGTTAAATCCACCTGTTTGAGTAACAGCATCTCTTCCAAGGTGGTCAAAGTATAAATATTTTGATGGGGATCCTCGTCTGCTCATGGTGGTGAAAAAACTAAGGTTAGGACTGCACACGGTCGTGTTACAAACTTCATATCCAAAGTTTGTCTGTATTCCGTCTGGCGTTGTCTCCTTTATTTTTCTTCCTAAAACATCATAGACCAAAAAGGTGCTAAGATTATTCTCGTCTATAATTTTGTTCGGAAGACCAAATCTACTATCGTAAGTAAAGTTTCTAGTATGGTAATATGAATTGCTTTTGACAATCGGATATACTCCAACAGAGTCAAATACAAATGTTTCTGTTCTCGCGGGCAGATTTGAACCTGAAATGCTTCTTGTAAGCATATTACCAAATACATCATACGTATAATTTGTCGCTACGTATGTGGTACTGTTATTGGGTTCTAATCGCTCTTGCAACAGCCGGTGTTTTGAATCGTAAGTATATGCTTTAGTTCGAGTTGTATTCGATCCATCCGGCATAATGTTTTTTTGAGATATTTTGCCTACTCGCCCGATGTACCAATTAGCCTGACTTGCAATCGGTGATCCTGTGAAATTTGAAATTTCAAAATTCTTTTGAGTTATGTATCCATCATTAGTTACGTTTGCTTCATACACTAAATTTCCATAAGAATCATATTTCCTATACAAACCTACATTTGATATTAATTGCTCAGAATTAATATCATAAGAAAGATCCTGACGAGTTAGAAGTAATGGAATATAGCGAGTTCCATCAATTTTTTTGGCACCATAGTTAGAAAGAGTCTGGCTTGCCATGACGAACTTTGATAAGGCCGCATTATAAGCATACTTTGCAAATTCAAAAACTTGACCAGTGAGAGGAAAAAGTTGTGTTAGTTTTAATTTTGAGTATCTATTCGCGGTTAAGTCATTTTGATCAACTTCCGCAAATCCAAGAAATCCTCTCCCAGTCAAATCAGTTTTTGCTCCAAAATACTGATACGACTTTTCTCTCTGGCCACCGTTGCCATCATCTTCTTTTTCTACAGAGGTAACCCAAAAAGGAAATTGAACATCTTGTATTGGGTAAACCGAAGTAGCGGACCTTGTATGAACAGCCGGATTAGTCAGTGGCTGATATATGATGTTATAATTACCTCCAATTCCCGTTGAAATAGAGGTCATTAGATCTGGAATTGTTGTGGGGTTAACATACACTTTTGCATCTGAGTTGGTAATCTCACCTCCTAAAATAGACGTTGTCGCATCGCCAGTGAAATTGCCGAATAGAATATTCGTTTCAGAAATAGTTGGACCGTTAGTGCAATCAAAAACCCCTGTTCCTCGTGAATAACATATTTCTGTCGCAGTGCCATCTTTAGTAATGATGTCATTTTTTCCATCGCCATTTAGGTCCGAAACCAACAGTGGAGAACTTTTCCACCCGCTCATATTTGCAATTGGATTTTGAACACTCGAGAAAGCTAAACCTCTTCCAGCAGCAAAGTTAATCGCAATGGTACCATCAGAGCCGAATTCGGCAATATCACTGATGCCATCACCGTTAAAGTCACCAGCAAAATAAGGTCCCAAACATACATTCCTAAAATCACAAGTTTTCCCATGAGATCCCATTAGAGTATCTTTGGTTTCACAAGTAAAAGCTCCGCCGCCGTCTGAATAGCAGACTTTAATTTTTCCTTCTAACATCGGAGCATTTGGATTTCCAGGCAGTCCCGTCCAAGCGGGATTTTCTATAGCGTATGCAATATCTGTTCGTCCATCTCCATCGAAATCACCAACTATAACATTGACGGGACTAAAATCAGGCATACTAAGGCTGTAGCAATTATTATCAACTGCTCTTCCATTTGATAAGCAAACCTCTGGGTTTGCACCATTGGTGGCTAACTCAAATGTATCTGCTCGCCCATCTCCGTTGAAATCTGCACTAAAAAAGCGATAAGAAACATTTGGACTGCCCCTCCCCTGCCATTTAATAGTCAGACCTGAGGCGATTGGAGCTAGGCCTGGCATAGTTTTCTGAACGCAAGAGAAATTACCATCGCCGACTGAATAGCAGACGGTCATTGTGTTAACGCCACTATTTACCTGAGCAAAATCTGTCTTTCCATCTCCATCAAAATCACCTGTGATAAAGTCACCAGTAGATAAGGCCGTAGAGAGAGCATAGTTAGTACAATTAAAGGCGCCTCCACCAAAAGTAGAAAAACATACTGGTACTGATGTCGCATTTGGCGTGGGCTGAATAAAGTCAGAAATGCCATCGCCATTAAAGTCCCCAGACAACCATTCCGAGTTACTGTTGTTGTAGATACCAGACCCGCTGTTCCCCGAACCAACTCCACCAATATAATTTACCGGAACTGAAGCTCCGCTTCCCATTGTTTGCACTGGAAGAGTAACTGTTGAACTATAAGTGGCCCCTGGTCCATTCCAATTAAATGAAGTCGGCAAGAGTGATTTTGTACCATCAGCACTACTTACGTTAATACTCATCAATAGCGATCTGCCGGTTTGAGCGCTTTGTTGATACCCGAATTGATAGTTGTAAACTTGAACCGAGTTTGCATACGTCTTGATATTTTTTAAGCGCACGAGACTGCTTAAGTTAATACTGCCACGATAAACTGGCGACAAATCGGGACGACTCTCGTAAAAGAATTTTACAGAATTTGACGGAGAGACAGCGTTATTAACATTACCAGTATAAGAAATTTCTAGCGGATAGTATTGACCGTTTGTAGGATCGTTTTGATATTGAATGGTATAATAGTTACCATTGATATCCGTCGCTGAATCGAGCGCCCAAATTACAACATTGGGATTCGTCTGCGCCTTAATTTTAGAATCTAGGGTATTGCCGTAAGTGAATTTCTTTCCGTTCTTTGAATACACAACAAAATAATTTGGGCCTGTGCCGCTAGTTCCGTAAGAATATATTCTACTAAAATCTTCGTTTTCTGTTCTGTATTCTGTTCCATTCGCACCATACGTACCGCTAATAGCTAGTAGTTTTGCTCCATCGAGACAAAATCGGTCATTTGCACTTAAAGTGATTCCTGCTTGAAAACCATCTTGAGCTAATGTGGCAGAACAGCGCGAGATTGATGACTGCCCAGAAATAGACCAACCCATTCCCATCAAGCCATTAATCCCTTGGCTCGAATACGACAACACTAATGACGGTTGAAAACCTCCTGCACCTTTCGGAATTTCTAACGGCACTGAGTAAGAAGCCGCACCCATTTGGTTAGAAGTATATTCACCTTTTAAGTAAACCGAATCAAAGCCATAAGAATAAAAAGAAAAAAGTGATAAAACTGCTAAAGATACAAAAAACTTAATAACTTTCGACATAGAATCCTTCTAATCGTTTTTACTTTTCAATCTCTATTTTGATAGAAAATCATAATATAAAGTCGTTTTTTAAGTTGCTATCGCCCAATTGCACTCTCAACAAAAAAATTATTGATAGTATTCAGTCACTTCAATATAGCCCGAACCACCCGAGCCACCAGCCAGTCCGTTAGTTCCGCCAGGCCCAACTGACCCACCAGAACCAACTGAGTACGGGTAGGTTGATGAAGGACTTGAGATAAGAGCTTCGACGTAGCCGCCCGCACCGCCACCTTTTCCCGAGTAAGTGCTTGCCGAACCGTTAGTACTACCACCGCCGCCTCCAGCGCCAGTATTTGCAACGGCAGACCCACCTATAGCATTTGCTTCACCACCAGCACCACCGCCTCCAAATGGCGTACCTGCGCCCATACCGCCATACGGATAGACGGAGCTATAGGAAATTGAAATAGTAGTACCTTGACCGTTAGCTCCACTGATCGCAGTTCCAATAGGTCCGGTGCCGAGACTCGCACCACCACCTAATATCCCAGCGCCACCACCAGCAACGAGAAGACTCGTCCCAAAAGTAGTATTCCCACCAGTTCCTCCGGCCGTAGGCGAACCCGTGCTGCCGCCCCCGCCCCCGGCACCGCCGCCGACCATACGAATTCGGATGTAAGTAACTCCTGCGGGAGTGGTATAAGTACCAGATCCAGAAGTAAATTTTTGAATTGTAGGAGTACGGTTAGTCTTTTGCGAAACGTCCAGCCAATTTGTACCGTCAGAAACCAACCGCACTACTTCGTAACGAATGTTCAATTTTCTATTGGCAGATCCATCGATAGTATCTGAACCAGCTCTAACTATTGTAACTTGATTTGTACTACTGTCTGATTTTTTAACTACGAACTCTTTACCAGTCACAATAGACGCTGACGGCAATGTAATAGTAAACCCTCCTGATGAAGCGTCGGCCTCAACCACATCATCAGTTGAAATTAGTGTCGCAGCTGAAGTTACGGTTCTTACTGATTTAGCATTCGAACTAGGACTTGGGGTATACCCAAGGGCAGAAGTAATTTGAGCAGCAGTAAGGGCAAACTGCTGGCAAGAGAGCGTATCTGAAATGGTTGAATATGTCAGCTGCTGTCCCGCCATACACGAACCAGAAGCTGACAACCAACTCCCTGTTACTGAAGACTGAATATCGGCAATATTTAAATTTGTCCCAGTGCTTACTCTTCCCTTAGCATCAACTGTTAGCTTGGTGTAAGTTCCGGCAATAACTCCGGTTGTGGTAAGCGTTGGATTTGGATATGTTCCAACCAGATCACCTCCGGCAGTACCTCCAGAACCTGCGCCCGCAATTGCAACATTGCTAGCTGAGGTAATTCGTCCTTGGGCATCAACTGTAAAAGTCGCAACTTGCGTCGCAGAACCATAAGTGCCTACTGATACTCCTGTACTAGCAAGAGAAAGCGTACCCGCAGTGGTAATAGTTCCACCCGCCAAACCGCTACCTGCAGAAATGCTTGTAACAGTTCCACTCGCTGGCCAACCCGTAGATAGAACCTTACAGTTTCCTCCACTGCGATCACAAATCGAATCCGTTCGAATAGCGCCCGCCACTTCAAGCTGAGAGCTTGGTGTATTAGTGCCTATTCCCACCTTACCGGCCGAATCAACATTGATACGTCTATTTCCAGCACCATCGGCAATTATAATGTTGTTACTTAAATTTGGATCAAGCCCCTGAACTCTCGCACCAATAATCGTATTGTTATTACCAGTGGTAATTCCCAAGCCAGTCGCATATCCAATAGCAGTGTTGTATCCATCACCATCACTTGTTCTGCTATAGTCGTATAGAGAATTGAAACCTATCGCTATGTTGCCAGACGTAACTGTATTGCCATTAAGGGAATATCCACCAATGCCAATATTAAATGAGCTTGTTGTCCCCCTCAACAAAGAGTAGTGGCCGAGCCCCACATTGTACGAACCAGTCGTATTAGATATGCCGGCGTTACCTCCAGATGCGACATTACCAACACCGGTTGTATTACTATATAAACTAAATGCTCCGACCCCAATATTGAAGGCTCCTGTAGTATTAGCGCGCAAAGACGCGCCACCCACTGCAGTATTGTTAGATCCCGCGGTATTGGCATACAAAGCTGAATTACCAACCGCGGTATTGGTATTACCGATATCATTTACTTTCAAACTAAACGACCCAACCGCCGTATTTCTTATGCCATCTACATTACTAGTAAAGGCATCATTTCCGAAAACAACATTAGTATTTGATTCACCCGCGCCCATGCCAACGGTAATACCGTTGATAATCGCATCACCTCCAACAACTTCGAACTTTGCAGCGGGAGCCGAGGTACCTACCCCAACATTTCCACTATTATAATAAACATTTGATCCACTCGTGGACCACTGAGCATTGGCTGCAGGTAAAAATAAAAAATGAACAGCAATAAAGACCATCTTCATACAAACCACATCTTTCGAATTCTTGTAGGTTTTGAAACGAACAGTTTGAACTTTGATAGTCTCTAGATTTTGTGTTTATGTGGTCAATGCTATTTATAAATTTATATAGTTTATAGGACCATTAGACTGACGAACTAGATTTTCATCTAGTACAAGTTCTTCCCATATTTTTATTTAAGCTCGCAATTCAAATAAATATTTTGTGAGCTTAGATTGAAAATCAAAACCCCGCTCATAACGGGGTTTTGATTTTCAATCTCTTGAATTATTACTGCTGATCTAACAAGGCTGTTCTACCCACTCGTGGTGCGGGGCTAACCTTTTCAATGCCCGGCATCTTCCATGTGCCGTTTAAGGCCGTTTCTTTTGGCCAATACAGACGCGCAATCAGACTGAATTGATCTTTCGGGGCTGGGAGCCAGTTGGCCTCTTTCGCTTTGCCTGGTGATTTGTTTTGAATATACAAATCCAGGGACCCGTCGGCATTGTATTTCAGTTTGTCATGGCCATTGATCGCAAAGCGATTGATGGGATTCTTCACTAGGCTTTGATGAGGTGTATACGCCGTCAACGACCAGAAGCCACTCACTGGAGGTAGATTTTCCTTCGTGAGGTGAATTCTGTAATTGTTTTTTCCGGTGAGCGGATTGCCATTCGCATCTGTCGTCGCACGCGGATAAAGGGCGTCAGCATCTAAGTTCGCGCCCAACCCAAACATCGCAATAACTGCACGATGTTTGTAGTCCGTTCCATACAAACCAACATGGCGAGAGTACGCCCAGCCATCTTTCTTTTCGATGCCGTTCATATCACGGCCTTCGGCCACGATCTCTGCCATCCCTTGACGAGCACCTTCTTCCAGTGCGCGACGTCCCTCTTCAGAAAGCGCGCTTGGGTCGTAGGTTTTGCCTGGAATAATTCCTAGGCCAGCAAATCTTCTCAAAGTGTCGCCATCAGCAGCTGCCGGTGGATTTGTTTTAAAGAGCTCGGCCATTCTCGAGAAGAATGCCGCTCCACTCATGTTAGCAACCTGTTTTGCAGGGGCTGTTCTCGTATCCACATTCGGAGAAACCTCCACTGTTGGCGGACGATAGTCTTTTCCCAAATAACTGAGCGGTCGCAGGGAAAGATTATCCTGCCATGCTTGAACATTCTTTATGTCAGCTTTTCCGTTATAAGCCATTCGCGCCATCACCCACACCATATTCGTTGGTGCATCGACGCGTTTTAACTCTTTAGGAAGCTCACCCTTCCATGAAGGACCCACGATCACGTAGTTTTGCTCTCCCGTTCCAGTGGTTCTTGAACCCGGAGAGAAAAAGACATTCGTGTAAGCATCCAGCATCGGCACAAGGAAATACCTTTTATTAGAATCTGGAATCGAAAGGACCTGAGGCTCTTTAGAAAGATCTAACCAAGCCATGGAATAGAGCGTATCCACATTCGGAGAAACAACGTCTGTAAACGTGTCGTCAGGCGACTCCCTGAAGTGAGCAAACTGGTTGATCGGAGCTTTAGCTCCAGAGCGCTCCGTGGATGGGCTCGCAACCCCGGTTCCTACATCCTTAGAAGCATCCATCAAAACGAGTGGGTAGCCATAGATATAGGCTTCTTTCGCCATTTGCCGGATATCATCCGGGTTTTTGGCAACTTTGGGTTTCGAAGAGCAACCGCCGGCTGCAAAAATCGCCGTGGCTAAAGCCGCGACTATCAGAGAACTCAAAGATGATTTCATAAAATCTCCTCTATTGGGTTTTAAGGCCCCAATATTGTCTCGAGGGAAGATTTCAAAACTGGGAAAGATCCATGAAATTCCATGGACAGGCTGGGCTTATTTGGTTAAAACCCAGTGATCTTAAATTCAATTTAACACAAGGAGTCAACTAATGGCTGTTGAGCAAACATTCTCAATCATTAAACCAAACGCAATGAAGAAAAACGCTATCGGCGATATCGTTAGCATGTTCGAAGCAAACGGTTTGAAAATCGCTGCTGCGAAAATCCAAATCTTGTCAAAATCTAAAGCTGAAGAGTTCTACGCTGAACACAAAGCTCGTCCTTTCTTCGGTGAATTGGTTAGCTTCATGACTTCTGGCCCTGTAATGCTTATGTGCTTGCAAGGTGAAGGCGCAGTTTTGAAAAACCGCGAAATCATGGGTGCAACTGATCCTAAAAAAGCTAACGCTGGCACAGTTCGCGCTAAGTTCGGTGACAACGTTGGTGAAAACGCTGTTCACGGTTCTGACTCTGCTGAGTCTGCAGCTCGTGAGCTTGCTTTGTTCTTCGAAAAACAAGAAATCTGCAACGTATAGTCGCGGAATAGATGTCGTCACGGGGACAACAGATCACTGTCACGATAGAAAAACTGGCCATCGGCGGTTCGGGCATTGCCCGCCACGATGGCTTTGTTGTTTTTGTGCCTGACGCCGCCCCCGGCGATGAACTTCTCGTTGAAATCACCCTGAAGAAGAAAAACTTCGCTGAAGCTCAAATCGTTCAGGTTTTAAAACCCGGTCCTTCACGCAGAACTCCTCCTTGCCCGATCGCAGATCGTTGCGGTGGATGTAACTGGCAACACCTTGAAGAGTCCGAACAGCGTCAGCAAAAACAAATCATGGTCCAAGAGATTTTAAAAAAATTTTTACCGGGCCACGATTTCAATTACCTCCCGATTCAGAAAAGTCCTTCACTCCGTTATCGCAATCGTATTCAGCCGAAATACCATCGTGGTAAATTCGGTTTCTTCGCAAGAAGAAGCCACGAAATCGTCGAGGCCCCAGATTGCCCCATCACTGAAGAGAAGATCACCAACGAGTTTGCCCGTATTAAATCTGAAATGGATAAGAAGTACGCGAACTCCAAAGATATTCAGCGTCTTGAAATTTATTTGGATCAGTACGAGAAGCCTCAGTGGCTTTTAATGGGCGAAGAAAAAGAAGGTGTTGGCTTCTCACAAGTAAATCGTTTTCAAAATGAAGACCTCTTGCGAACGGCGCTCGACTGGAGTCGAGGCCCTCAATATGAACGTATTTTTGATCTTTATGCTGGCAGCGGAAATTTTACTTTCCCCCTCGCTGCTCAATATCCGAATCTTCCGGTCACCGCTGCGGAACTAGACTCCAAGCTGGTTCAACGAGCGAAAGATAAAATTCAAAAGGACGACTCTCTCAATAAACGAGTGCTGTTCTATTTGTCTGATGTCGAATCGTTCATGAAGAAAACAAAGTTCCAGCCGAAGGACCTGGTTTTGTTAGATCCTCCTCGTGCGGGAGCGGATGAAGCCGTTATGCAAGCGCTTGCACGCGCCGGTGTAGAGCGAATTATCTATATTAGTTGTCATCCGGCCTCCCTTGCGCGCGATTTGAAGTATTTTTTCGCCACTCAAGAACAAACGTCTAGCTCACGCAAACTCAAATTGCGCCGAGTCCAATGCTTCGAAATGTTTCCGCAAACCGACCACGTCGAGACCATAGCAGAGCTAGCCGTTGACACTCTGTGAGTGAGTGCTTAACTTGGTTACATGGCCAAAATAATCCTGACTTTCTCACTATTTATCTTAGCTGCTTGTGCAACTACCAGCGCATCAGACTCAGAAAAAGCTGAACTCTTCTTACAGATGGGTAGTACACAATTTGGCAATGGCAACTATCCTGCGGCACTCAGCGCTCTACTAAAAGCCGAGGAGCTAGATCCAAAAAATCCTGCAATTCAAAATAATCTCGGACTGGTGTACTTCATGCGCCAACGTTACGATCTTGCAGAGAAACACATGCGTAAAGCTATTGGTCTGAATCCCAAATACAGCGAAGCGCGTAACAACTTAAGCCGCGTCCTGATCGAAGAAGGAAAGTTTTCCGAAGCGGAAAAAGAGGTTCAGATCGTGATCGATGATTTGACATATCCGTCCGTCGACAAGGCTTACGTCAACATGGGGCTCGCTCAGTTCAATCAAAAAAACTATAAAGATGCGAAAGAGAGCTTCCTACACGCGATCAACGCTTCTCGCGACAACTGCATTGCAAACGCTTATTACGGGCGTTCCTTTTTCGAAATGAAAGAATACGACAAAGCCGCACCAGCACTCGATACTGCCATTGGGTTCTGCCAGCGCGCTCTTTACGATGAACCTCACTACTACAGCGCTCTGACCTACTATCGCTTGGGCGATAAGGATAAATCAATGGCGCGTTTTTCTGAAATTGTGAAGCTGTATCCGGAAGGTAAATACCGAGAGAAATCTAAGGCGATGCTTGATATGCTAAGGAAGGCAGAATAATGAAACGCACCGGGGAGATCCTCAAGAAAGCCAGAGAACAAAAGGGACTTTCAATCAATGAAATCGCCCTTTCATTGAAAATCAGCAGCAAGGTTTTGAAAGCGATCGAGGACGGTGATGCGAATCAACTTCCTGCAAAGACTTTCCTTCGTGGTTTCGTGCAAAGTTATGCGAACTACCTGCGCCTGGACGTGAACGAAGTCTTGCGCATTTTCCAAGATGAAATGGGCACTACAAAGCCGAGCCCATTGATTCAAATGCCTGAGCAAGATTCCACATTGGAATCCATGCAACAAGATAAAAAGGGCTCAGAGTCGACGCAACAAACTCCTCGTGGCTCTACTCCTGCTCAGGAGAAAACCTATAGCAATCTCGCCAACAAAAATAGCAACTCTAAGACAGTCACGTTTACAGCGCTTGGCTTGGTTCTTGTTGGTTTGATTGTTTTCACTAAGAAGATGATTGATAAGTATCAAAAAGAGGGTGCTGTCTCGGAGGTCGAAGTCACGACTCCGCTGCCGCCTTCTGAGGCGACTCCGGAGCCAAATGCTCCTGCCGCAGAAGCAGCTATGGGCTTAGCTCAACCGTCTCCATCACCAATGGCGACCGCAATGAGCACTCCACTCAGCACACCAACTCCTTTTCACACTCCAGCAGCAACAGCTACACCAGTCGCGACAGCAACGCCAAAAGTGACGCCAACTCCTACACCGGTTCACTCAGCAACTCCGACGCCGACTCCTAAACCAAGTCCGTCACCAACTGCGACGCCGACCGCAACACCGACTCCAAGTCCATCACCAAGTGCGTCGCCAACAGTTTCACCAACTCCGGCAAACAAACCGGTTGAAGTTATCCTCGAAGCCTTGGATAACGTTGAGGTGGAAGTCTCGACAAAAGATGGAAAAACAGAGAAAATTACTTTGAGCGCAGAGCAAGTACATACTTTCAAAAGTAAAACGGGTCTCAAACTCAACATCAGCAATGGTGGCGCTGTTAATGTCATCGTTAACGGAAAAGATCTTGGTATTCCAGGAAACCTCGGTAAACCGGTAAAATTAAATTTCTAAAGTGCGACAGTTTTTACAGATTTGGATCCTCAGTTTGCTCTTCAAAATCGGACTCGCGGCTTTACTCCCGCTGAGTCCCGATGAGGCCTACTATTGGATGTGGTCGCACCACATGCAGCTCAGTTACTTCGACCACCCCCCATTTGTCGCTTGGTTATTTTATTTAGGACATTGGCTTGAGCCTTACGGTCAGCTATTACGCTTGCCGACGGTTCTCATTGGTCATCTGACGTTTCTGGTCTGGTATTATATTTTAAAACCGCAATTTTCCTGGGATAAATATAAGTACTGGTATGCACTTGCCTTCTTCTCTCCCCTCGTAGGCTTTGGCTCTATGGTGGGAACGCCGGATGTACCGCTTTTGCTCTTTTGGTCGCTGGCGATTTATTTCTTTCAGCAGTGTTTGTACCACCAAAAAGCCCGCGATTATTTCCTGCTTGGAGCTTCACTTGGTTTAGGTTTCTGCAGCAAGTATCACATCGTCCTTTTTGTTCCTTTCATCTTAGCCTATTTGCTATTTGAAAAGCGCTGGCGCGAAGTTTCTCTGAAGAAGCTCTTGCTGACAGTGGCGGGCGGACTGCTCTGCTCGCTCCCTGTGATTATGTGGAATATTCAAAACGATTTTGCTTCGTTCAGATTTCAGATTGACCACGGTCTTGGTAAAGCCAACTGGACACCGGATTGGACGCTGGGATACGTCGCTGCTGAAGTTATTCTTCTTTTCCCAGCGGTGATTTATGCGGCCCTTCGAGCAAAACCACCGCGGGATTTTAAATTCTTGCAGTATCTCGGCTGGGGTCCGCTTTTATTTTTCTTTCTTTCATCCTTCCGCGGAACTGTGGAGCTCAATTGGCCAAATACGGCGTTCCCGGTGATTTTTGCCTTGGTCCTTTTTGCGCCGAATGCCAAGAAGGTTGCTCTATGGACCTCAGGATTCTGGCTTGCGTTTTATATCTTCGGATTTTCATCTGCTCTTTTGCTGCCTAAGAACAATCCGGTGGCAAAACCCTTCCGCGAGCAATTCCGTTTCCGGCCGCTCGCTAGTCTGCAGCAGGAATATCAACCCCTTTATGCAGGCACCTATCAGATCGCTTCCACTATTTGGTACGAAAACAAGACACCTATCTACAAACTTCGCGACATGAGCCGCCACGATTTCTACGACTCTCTCCCGCAATCTTTGCCGCAGGAAGACAGTTTCTATCTTGTCCAAGAAAATTGGAGCGAGATACCTGACTGGGTCGAAAAAGCAGGGTATAAAATCTCTGTAGTAAAAGAAATTGAGCCGTTTTTCTTAGTCGTGAAGGTTTCTAAATGATCAAGTTTATCATCGGCATTACATTTTTGCTGATCTCGTACTTCGTGTACGGGTTTTATATCTCGACATATGAAATCAGCGTCATCCCGCAAAAATTAAAACGCGAGACGCCGGCAGCTTATTTTGACTATCGCGGAGTGATCAACGTCCACTCTGATATCAGTATCGGGTCTTCTTCTCCGCAACAAATTGCAACCGCAGCCAAGCAAGCCGGAATTGATTTTGTGATCCTCACGGATCTGAATGCTTTTGCAGAGAACGTTCACAACGACAGCTATTCACAAAATGTATTGTTTCTCAACGGCGGTAAATACAGCTATCTGGACTCTCGCTTGATCTTCTATTCTCCAGTGAAGGACGTCATTGGCAAAAATCTGGGCGAAGCACAAATTCGTTTCGCCGATATGCTCACCCAGAAAGAGGCCGGCAATAAGGATTCTCTTTCAATTTTAGCGCATCCTTACCATTTGGGTTTTACTTGGAACGGAGATCTGCCGCCAGGTCTTGATGGCATGGAACTCATCAACGTCAAAAGTCTTTCCGTTCAAGCATGGCAGGCTTCGAAGGCTTCGGTTATTTGGAGCTTCTTGATTTATCCGTTTAATCCAGAGTTCGCCCTCGCCCGTCTTTTCTTGGAGCCCAGTGAAGAGATCTCATTGTTTGACAAAACTTCTACACATCAAAAAATCTATGGCTTTGCCGGTGCCGAGGCCTCTGCGCGGGCGATTCCTCTGGCGAATTATCTGATCAGATTCCCAAGCTATCAGCGCAACTTTGAAATCGCGACAAATCACGTGCTTTTATCGTCAGAGCTCACGGGCAATTTGAACAGCGATCGCCAGAAGATTTTAACGGCTCTTAAGAAAGGGCAATTCTATTTAGCCTTCGATGCGCTAGGTGATCCAAAAGGTTTTGTTGCAACCATTGAAGATCGCGGCCGTTCGTACTTAATGGGCTCGCAAGTAAAACTGAGTAAAGGTATGAGCCTCAATGTTCATATTCCAGGACCTCCGAAAAATTTCTTCGAAATCGTGATCTATAAAAATGGTGAGCGCTTCCGTACTTTCAATGATCCTGAAGTGAGTGTGCCAATCACAGAACCTGGTGTTTATCGTGTACAGGTGCGTATCGCCGTTTCCATGCCATTGCCGGATGCCAATCGTTGGATCAGCTGGATTTATGCAAATCCGTTTTACGTAACGCCCTAGTTTATTTAGATTTTACAATCTACTCTTCGAAGTCCGTGACAGGAATTTCTAATATAAGACCAGGAATGGGCTGATTTTGACAGCAAAGCCGCTCCTGAGGCTGAAATCCTCGATCCTCGGCCATCTCCTGTTCGACCTCATTGCGCGCTGGCAGGGCGCTCAGGCCCTCACGAACCCACACACGGCAGGTTCCGCAGGTGCCATTGCCCCCGCAACTATGCGATATTTCAAGGCCTGCACGTAAAGCTGCCTCAAGAATGCTCTCGTCTTGACTCGCATCGACAAGCCTATTTTCTGGCAGGAACTTTATTGAAATCGGCATACCAAATATGTATCAATGATTTTATGAGATTCATAGCTTTTGACTTAGAAACTACTGGTACAGTTCCTGGTGTTGATCAAATCGTTGAAATCGGAGCCGTGCGCTTTGTAAACGGTGCTCCTGAGGCCATCTTTGCGACCCTCGTTGACCCTCAACGGCCTATTCCTGCAGGAGCTTCAAAAGTAAATGGTATCTTTGACGACATGGTTAAAGGAAAGCCGTTGATCGAATCCGTATTGCCATCCTTTGCAGAGTTCTGCGGTGAAGATATGTTGGTTGCGCACAATGCACCCTTCGACTCTCAGTTTTTGACTGCAGATATTAAGAAGTATGAAGCCTTAGCGCCAAAAGGCGTGATCTTGGATACTTTGCCTATCGCAAGAAAAGTATTTCCTGGCCTTCCAAACTACAAATTAGGAACGTTGGTTCAGTACTTGAAAATCCCAAGCACAGACTTCCATAGAGCGGAAGAGGATGCTTCTTATTGCGGTCAGCTTTTCTTCCACATGATTAAAAGAATCTCTGTGGCAGGCCAAGCTCCTCAAGTTGCAAACTTGGTAGCCTTAACTGGTAAGCCAGAACTTCGCTTCCCGCAAATCGTGAGACAGCCAAAGCAAATGGATCTCTTCGGCGGTTTGCTTTAGCTCTGATGACAATAAAAAATTGAAGGCATAAAAAAAGGCACCTATGTGGTGCCTTTTTTTATGCCTCTTTCGCTTTATGAGCAATTGGCCAGCGACGACCGCGCCCAAACGAATGCTCTGACACTTTCAGAATCGGCGGAGCCTGCCAACGCTTAAACTCCGTACGCATGATCACAGGTAGTAGCCATTTTTCAGCTTTTGTTTTCGCCGCTGCTGAATGCTCAACAAGGTTTACTACCGCTGCATCTAATTCATCATATGGCGGCAAAGTGTCTTGATCTTTTTGATTCGGACGAAGCTCTGCGCTTGGCGCGCGATCAATGATCTCTTGTGGGATAACTTCCGCTTGTGCGTTGTAAAGATCGGCCAATTGGTAAACTTGTTTTTTCGTCAAATCACCCAGCGGCGCAAGGCCTCCGCACATATCACCGTACATCGTCGAGTAACCAGCTGCGTACTCGCTTTTATTACTCGTCGTAATAAGCAGCGAATTCTCTTTGTTCGAATAAGCCATCAGAATCATTCCGCGCAAACGCGCCTGAATGTTTTCCTGAGTCACTCCGAACTCTTTCAAATTCCAAGATTTCTCGAGATCTTTTGTAATTGTTTGATAGGTGTCGTTAATAGAAACCGTCGTTAACTGTATCATCAAGTTCTTTGCGAGCTCTTCAGCGAGCTTCAAACTTTTTGCTGCGCTAAATGGTCCCGGCATTGCGACTGCAGAAACATTGCCTGAGCCTAAAGCTTCAACCGCTAAACACGCCGTCACTGCAGAATCAATGCCGCCGCTCAAACCCATGTGAATCTTCTGTATGCCTATCTTGCGGCAGAAGTCACGCATCCCCAAAACAAGAGCTTTACGAAGAAGCTCAGGTCCCTTGATCATTTCTGATTGCGACCAAGCCTGCAAAGTATCGACGTTAATGACATTGAGATCTTCTTCGAACTCATGGCAGCGCATAAGCGCTTTGCCTTGAGGGCTTAATACGAAGCTCGCGCCATCGTAAATAACTTCATCCTGGGCGCCCACAAGGTTTGCATACAAGATCGGAGCCTTAAAGTACTGCGCCGTCTTCAAAGTGACATACTCACGCTGCTTCAGCTTTCCTGGAAAGAAGGGAGAGGCACTCAAGTTGATCACCATATCCACTTTTTTCTTCGGCACTTCCGTGATCGGATTTTTAACGTACGGTGAGCGTCCCTTTGCGTCCGGCCACGCCCAAATATCTTCGCAAATCGTCACGAAGAAACGTTTGCCTTTAAACGTCAGATAGTTGTTCTTCATCGAGCCTGGTTGAATGAAACGCGCTTCATCGAAAACGTCGCCAGTCGGCAAAAGTTGCTTGTTGAAAAACTTGATCTTTTCACCCTTCACCATAAAGGCTGCAGAGTTAAAGTAAGGACGGCCGAGTTTCGCCGGATTGCGAGTGAATGCCCCGACAAATACGCCCATTCCTTTTGGGATTTGTTTGTGAATTTTCTGAAGGAATTTTTCCTGCTCTAGAACCACTTTCGTGCGTTCTAAGAGGTCGTAGGGATGATAGCCGAAAAGAGCGCACTCCGGAAAGACGACCATTTCGCAGTCTTTTTCTTGTGCGCGTTTGATAAATTCTATGATCTTTTCGTAGTTGTAAGCGAAATCACCAAGAGTCGGATTAATTTGAGCTATTGCTATTCTCATATAGTTCGGGCCTGCTTTTCTCTTTGATCAGTATACGCCCGGTGAATCCATCTTGGTAGCCATGCCAATAATTAATTTCAGTTTCCGGGAACTTCCAGCAAAAGTACCCGTCTCCGCTGTCAAAGTCAGCAAGCCAGAGGCCTTTTGGCTCCCCGCCCAGCTTTTCGATCTTAATTTGCCAACGAGTGACAATTTCATTGAGTCGAGCTTCGAGCTCATGGACCGCACGGCATTTTTTATCAGTATGTGCATCGATAAAATTGATGATCTTACGAACTTCTTGTTGAGCTTCTTCAGTCAAACGGTAAACCAGCGGGAGGAGTTGTGACACCTCATGATGCATAAATACTTTTTTGCGATTGATCTCAATCACATTCTCCACCGATTTCCCCCCGGATTGTCTTGCAGAGCTAGTGATATGTAGCAAACGGATTTTCCATGCAATCAATATCGAAAATTACAGACAAGTTAAGATGTCGCGTGAAGAAATTTCCGAAGCACCGGAAAACAATTATGCTTGCAGTGTGTTGAGCTTATTTTTCCTGACTCTTTGCGATTCGAAGTGCCTGCGATCCGAGCACAACGATGATGGCGATGACAATCGCGGCAATTAACAAAAATCTGAAGAAATTACCAAACGTCATTGGCTCATCTTCCGCCTCCTTCGCCACTTTCGGAGCAGGAGGTTTCACAGCAGTTTTCTTAGGTGGCCCCTCGAGATTTTCTCCACTCGCTACTGTCCTACGAGTGTTTTCTTGACGTTCTTTTTTCTTTTTTTCTTCTTCAGTTAGTCCGGTAATCGGCACATATGTTCGCTTCCCATCTTTTGTGACACCATCTTGGGAATAGGAATCCTTGCGATTATAAAACTTACTGCCATTCTCAATTGGAATGTCTGTCACTTTGTCATTTGCACCGCCACCAGATTCGGTTGCAGTTTTCTTTTTCATCGAGGCAATCAAAAGATTGTTTCGTGAGTTTGTTGCCGAAGATGGCGAAACGCCACCACCTCCGCCGCCACCGCCGCTACCAGAACTTTCATAGCTGCTGGGGTCAGACTTTGTTGCCGTGTTAGTGCCTTGAGAGTCGTACTTAGATGGCCGCCCGCTTGCCAAAGTGGCCGCCTCGAATTTGGAATCGCAACCTTCGTCAGACAAGAGTGCTTCCGAATCTGGGTTACCTAAACTTGGTAGCTCCCCTGTCTCCAGCAAACAAGCAACGTAATCGCCCATATAACTTTTTACGAAGCTCTGGAAAGGACGGAAGATCTGATAAACGACCGCTAAGAGTATGGAAACCGTCACGACGAGAAGAAGAACGTACTCCACCAACGCCTGCCCTCGGCTGTGGAATAATCTGGACTGCTTTTTATATTTCTGCACTATGTCTGAGAGGGCCATTTAGGTAATAATATATCATATGAATACACCCCTAGTTTACAAAAGCTTGATAAGACTAGCCTTTGTTGCGGTCGCCGTCTCAATTCAAATCACAGCATGGGCCGCGAACACCGCCAAAAGCCCAGCCCCTGCCGCATCTCCGGCAATGGCTCCAGAAGCTAATTTGCTGGCGACGGCTGAAGCCGCTTTTAAGAAGGGTGAGTACGACAAGGTCACCGACTTATTGTGGAAAAATATCGATAAGCTTGAGCGAAAAGAGCTCCTGCTTCTCGCCGTGGCCCACGAGAAAAAGAAAGAGCCGAATAACATTCTGAAGGTGACAAACATCCTGACCGGCAAGAATCCAAAAGACTACGAGGCATTCTACCTCTCTGGAAGCGCCTATCTTATGATGAATAAGAAGGACAGCGACGCTCTGGAGGCTTTAAAAACGTCTCTCGAGATCAATCCAAAATATCAGCCGGCCTACGAAAAACTCGCTGAAATGTACGAGAAAAAGAAGAACAACTACGAGCTTCGGATTTTGTACCAAGATATGCTCGTGAATATCGGCCGTAAGGCAGAATTTCTTACAAAGTTGTGCGATATAAACACCAAAGACAATCAAGAAGACCAAGCACTGTCCGATTGTAAGGAAGCCATTCAAAAAGACCCTAAAATCGCCGACAACTACGTTAATTTAGGCGTGACCCAGTTGCATGCTGGTGACACTGACGAGGCCAAGAAGACCCTTAAATCGGCTGCAGACGCGCATTCTAAGTCTGAACTCGCGCAGTACACTTACGCGAACCTCATCGAAACTCAGAAGAACTATCTCGAAGCCAGCAAGTACTATCAAGCTTGCACGGTTGCTGACGCAAAATCCTCGCGTTGCTGGTTGGGTTACGCAAAGTCTTCATTTGAAATTCACAAGTATGATGTGGCTTTGGATGCTTACAAAAAAGCCTGCAAGCTCGACAATAAGACCGCAGTGAGTTTTAGAAAAGCCACCACGGCCCTAAGAAATACAAAAGAGGCCACTTGGACGAAGCAGTTTGAGACTGCTTCTGAAGCCTGCTCGGGATATTAATTACTGAGGTACGATCTCACCGATGAGGTCGTATTCCATGCTGTCAGTAACAAGGACTTTCACCATGTCGCCGACTTTCGCTTCGCCGTCGTTAATCAAAACAACACCGTCGATGTCTGGAGCTTGCTGAGAAGTACGGCCTTGCAAGAGCAAGTCTGTCTCTTCAGAGAAACCTTCAACCAGAACTTCCACCGTCTTACCGATGAACGCGCGATGTTTTTCGCGAGAAATGTTCTGTTGAACTTCCATCACAGCTTCAAAGCGCTGTTGTTTTGTCTCTTCATCCACTTGGGCATCCATCTTACCGCCCGGAGTGCCTTCTTCTGGAGAATACTGGAAGCAACCAACGCGATCGAACTGTTGCTCAGCGATGAACTCAAGAAGCTCTTCGAATTGCTCTTCTGTTTCACCAGGGAAACCAACGATGAACTGAGTACGAATCACAGCATCGGGAATTTCCGTACGGATAATTCTCAAAGCCTCTTCGATCTCTTTACGAGTCATCTTACGATTCATCGACTTCAGAACAGCATCGTTGATATGCTGCAAAGGCATATCGAAGTACTTAACAAGTTTCTTGTTGTTCTTAATAAGGTCGATCATCTCAGGAGTGATACCATCTGGATAGAGGTACAAAAGACGGATCCACTCGATGCCTTCAACTTCAGTGAGTGCGCGAAGAAGCTCTACTGGGCTTTCTTTTGCTTCTGGGTTCTTACGGCGAAGATCCCAGCCATAGTCTGTGAAGTCATGGCTAATGATGATGAGTTCTTTCACGCCGCCCGCAGCAAGAAGTTTTGCTTCGTTCACAACGTTAGCGATTGTACGAGATTGCAAGTTACCGCGGATCAAAGGAATCGCACAGAACGCACAACGCTTCATGCAACCTTCAGAGATTTTCAAATAAGCTCTGTGACCCGGCTGAGAATTCACGCGCGGAGTCGCTTCTTCTTGAAGGTAGGTCGGAAGATTAAAGAATGTCTTTTTCTTCTCGCCAGCATCGTTATTACGCAAGATCTTAGCGATATTCTGGAATTCACCAGAACCGACGAAAAGATCGGCTTCTGGCAGACCTTCAACCAAGTCATCTTTATAACGCTGAGTAAGGCAGCCCGCGACCACAACCTTTTTCAACTGGCCAGACTTCTTGAGCTCTCCCATTTCCAAAATTCTTTGAATGGATTCCTTTTTAGAGTCCTCGATGAAACCGCATGTGTTGACGATCACCGTGTCAGCTTCGCTGTGGTCACCTACAACTTCAAAGCCATCTTTTAGCAACGTGCCGGCCATGATCTCAGAGTCGACGAGATTCTTCGGGCAACCGAGACTGATAAAGTGAACTTTTTTAGTGCCGTTTGTAATTTCCTGCTTCATAGATTTGTTACCTGAGCGTCTTTCGGAATTTTGTATTTGAAGAGATCTTTGTTTTCTTTAGAAATAAATTCTGTTTTCTTCAGCTGAATTTCCGTCGTATTATCGACGTCATCCTTGTACGAGATCTTTTTGATCTGCTTAGTTTTCAAATCCACGTCAAGGGTTAAGCCCTTCACCCGCAGATCGCCTGAAAGCGGCTGAAGCTCGACATTCAGAGTTTCTTTGTCAGATTTTTCGCTGATCACTTTGAAGTTCTTGTCGATAGGTTCTTTACCGATCAAAGTTGAAATCAAGATTTGCGACTTTGTGTTTTTATCCAACTTTGCTTTCGCAACTTGCACAGGGCCGCCGAGATCTTTCGGTGGATACTGAACGTTCCAGATTGTATCACCATCGAATAGCAACAATGTTTGCTCAGGAGTTTCGTTTTCCCAGCGGAACTTTCCTTGCGACAAGTAGATCTCGCCTTCGTAGTTCGTCGTCTTACCTAAAAGTTCTGACGTTACTTTTTTATCCGCTTCAATTTTCACGAGCTTGCTGTTGCGATATTTTTTGCTAACTTCTTTGAGAACTGAAACAGCAGATGCGGGCTTTTTCTCTTTGCTCTTTGCTACGGCCGCGAAAGTAGGGCCCATACCAACGAACACCAAAATAGAGAGTAAAATGGGGAATTTAGACATTCAGTTCTTATATCAAATCCCTGGACGCTCCGCAAGAGAGGCCCCTCTGCGCCAAGGCCCAGACTGCAAAATCTCTAGGCTTCCCGAGAGTACGCCACGCAGCCCGCGCTGTTGATCCGGTGGTCACGACATCGTCGACGAATATAACGTGCTTTCCCGCACTTTTAGCGTTGAAGTCCCTCTGTGTAAAATTTTCAGCCCACTCCATAGCGGTCCGTTCACGCTGCGAGCGCGTGCGCTTTTTCTGCGATCCGGTGGACTCTACCCTCGACAAACAATTGTAGAGCTCACAGCCTACGCCCCCGTCTACAAGAGCTTGGACAAAGTAATGGGCGTGATCTTCACAGCCGTTCCGTGAGGGTGCTGGAATCAGCAGATACTGTTTGCCAGACGCCTTTTCACTCCAGTGCCTGCGAAGAAATTCCTCGGCATAATGCTGCCAAAGTTTTTTCCCACCCGACCCTTTCAACGCGCGAATAAGTTTCGACAGTACTTCCTGTTTGCCAGGGATCCATTTGAACAAGGCTTCGACCGGGAGTTTGTGGATGTGTTGGTGGAAAAGCCCACCATCCTGTTGCTGCCAATTCCAGAGGTCTTCTGAACAAAACGCACAAAGCCCGTCCGGTCCGCGATCTAGAGATCCGCAATACAGACAACCACGAAGACCAAACCAAAGCAGTTTTTCACTGAGAAACATGCCTCTGTCAGAAGCAAAAATGGTTCCTAAGAGTTGTGGTAAGGAAGATTTCTAATGATCGTAAACGCTCGATAGATTTGCTCAAGCGCCACTGTTTGTGCCAACAGGTGATTCATTACCATCGGTGAAAGTGTCACAACCAGCTGGGCCCGGCTGCGAACTTCATCAGAAACACCATAGGCACCGCCAATAATGAAAACCGCGCGTTTCTTAGAGCTTGAAAGAACGCTCTCAATTTTTTTGGAAAACTCAATCGAGTTAAAGGACTTTCCCCGCTCATCAAACAAGATCACAAAGTCGTCGTTGCTCAACGAGGAAAGAATCAACTCGGATTCTTCCTTCTTTTTCACAGCCGCTTCGTCACGAGAGGACTTCTTCGGCTTGAGGGTTAGAATTTCAAAGGGATTAAAGTGCGATATCTTTTGCGTATACAACCTCGCGGCTTCGTCCGCCCAGGCCTCTTTAGCAGTGGCAAGGTTGTATAAGACAAATTTCATAGACTAGTTAGCAGCGTCTTTAAGACTCAATTCGCGGCCATCTTTCCAGAGCTTTTCCAGAGAGTATTCTTGGCGAACGAAATCATAGAACACGTGAACAATCAAAGAACCATAGTCCACAAGAACCCAACGGCCTTCTTCGATACCTTCCACACTGAGTGGAAGGACGTTGTATTCGTCTTTTACAGCTTCGACAACATTCTCAGCCAATGAAACCGCATGACGCGTGCTCGTACCAGAAGCGATCAAAGAGTATTCCGTAGGAGCTGCCAATGTCGTCAGGTCAAACCCACGAACTTGGATCGCTTTCTTTTCAGAAAGAACACGGCCGCAGAACTCAGTGAACTTTTCGAAGTCGCCGACTTTTTCACCGATCGGACGATAAAGCTTATGTTCCTTGATGTAGTTTTCAACTGACAACGGCAATACTTTTTCAACCGGACGGCCCGTGCGTAAAAGCTTACGAACTTCAGTCGCAGAAACCTCAACGTCTTGCAGACGGATGAACTGAACGTTACGGCCAGTTGTGAGCTCGATGAAGTTGAAATCGTATTCAGCAACAAGAGACTTTAAGAACTCAGGCAACTCATCAGCTTCGCTTGGGATATCCCAGCCTGGACGAGTTGTGACGATCAAGTTCGCCTCAGTAAGAATCTTTTGATAGTCTTTCCACTGGCTAAATTCTTCGAATTGATCCGCACCGATAATAAGGAACAAATCTTCAGGATCGACGTCTTTACGAAGATTTTGAACCGTATCAATTGTATAGCTTAAGCCACCACGTTTAATTTCCTGGTCATCAACGAAGAACTGCTTACCGTAGGTGTTCAAAGCAAGTTTCACGAGCTCCAAGCGTTGTTCGTTAGAAGGGCCCGCAATCGGAACTTTCAACGGGTTTTGAGCCGCAGGAACCACGTGAATCTTATCGAGACCCGCTTTTTTCTGCACAGTCAAAAGACTGTTGATGTGGCCCATGTGTGGTGGATTAAAACTTCCGCCGAAAATACCGACTCTCATACTACTTGTCCTCTTGGAAAACCTTACGAGTCAATTCAATGACTAGTTCTTTAATATTCTTTCCGGTCACTGCAGAAATCACCAACGGCTCAACGCCCGTTTTCTTTTTGAAAGTGGATTTTAATTTCTCGAGTTGATCGGAACTCAATGTATCAATTTTATTAAGTACTACGAGCTGAGGACGATCGCGCAAAGAGAAGAAACCCTCTTTATCCGCACTGTCTTCATCGTATCTTTCAAGTTCATAGTTAATATCTTCATAGTCCTGAACTGGATCCCGGCCAGACAAGCCGGATGCATCCACCAAGTGAATAAAGAACCGAGTGCGCTCGATATGTTTTAGGAACTGAATTCCCAAACCAACGCCTTGATGCGCGCCCTTAACCAGTCCTGGGATGTCGGCAACGACGAAGGATTTAAAGTCCGCCGCTTTCACAACACCCAAGTTTGGTGTTAACGTGGTAAATGGATAATCTGCGATTTTTGGCTTCGCCGCTGAAATACGAGAGATTAAAGTCGACTTACCTGCATTCGGAAAACCGATGATACCCACGTCAGCGATCAGCTTAAGCTCTAGTTTAATTTCAAGCTCTTCACCGTCTTCGCCAGGTTGAGCGTGCTCTGGAGCTTGGTTCGTGCTGGTTTTAAAGAAATGATTTCCTTTACCGCCACGACCACCTTTAAGGAGCGTGTATTCTTCGATGCCAGTCATGTCCACTAGAACTTCGCCATCCATATTACGAATGAGAGTTCCTTCAGGAACAACAAGAACCATGTCTTGTCCATTGGCGCCCGAACTTTTTGAAGCCGTGCCTGGATGACCATCTTCAGCTGGATATTTTTTGTTATGACGAATATCAATCAGAGAATTTACGTGCTTTGAAGCCTTGAGGACAACGTCACCACCCTTGCCGCCGTCACCACCATCAGGACCACCACGTGGCATCATCGATTCGCGACGGAAACTAACGGCGCCTGGGCCACCGTGACCCGAGGAAACTGTGATTGTAACTTCATCAATAAACTTCATAGGAATACCGCGCCCAAATCAAGTGGGCTCAAATGCAAAAAGGGACCGAACATCGGCCCCTCTTTAACTACTGGAATTAGCTTTGCTTGTACAAACCTAATTGACGAGTTGTATCAATTACGCAGTTTTAGGATAAACGCTAACTTTGAAACGCTCTTTAGAGAAACGCTCAAATTTAACCAATCCATCGATAACTGAATAGATAGTGTAGTCACGTCCCATTTTCACGTTGTTGCCAAGGTGGAACTTTGTACCACGTTGACGAACGATGATTGTACCTGGGAGAACTTGCTCGCCACCGAATCTTTTTACACCAAGTCGCTTACTCTGTGAATCGCGACCATTCTTCGTACTACCGCCGGCCTTCTTACTTGCCATGACCTATACCTCGTTCAAATAAATTAGAAATTACTTTTTAGTAGCTTTTTTAGCTGCTTTTTTCTTAGCGCCGGCTTTTGCTGGCTTCTTAGTAGCTTTCTTAGCTGTCGCCTTTTTAGCTACTTTCTTTTTAGCAACTTTTTTAGCTTCTGTCTTCAAAGTTTCAGCTGCAGCTTTACCGCCACCTACTGCTGCTTCAGCGCGTGCTTTACGATCCGCTTGTTTATCAGCGATTCTTTGTACGCGTGCTGCTGCGATGTCAGTTACGTTTGCAGTTGATTCAGCTTTAACAGATTTTCCGTCTGGAGATGTGATCGCCTTAACGAAAATTTCTGTGAAATCTTGTTTATGAGTGTTGAAACGGCGATAGCCTTGGCGACGTTTCTTTTTGAATACGATCACTTTGCGAGTGCGAGCTTGCTTAGTAACTACAACAGTTACTTTCGCATTCTTAACTACTGGTTGACCGATAACAGCAGCATCGCCGCCGATCATGAGAACTTCAGTGATATCGAATTCTTTACCAAGATCTTGCTCAAGCTTTTCTACTTGAAGAACATCACCTGCTTGAACTTTATATTGTTTTCCGCCGGTACGAATAATTGCGTACATGAATAACCTCCAGCTACCCGAAATAAGCCATGTGTAAATGCCACCTTGCACCAGTCTTTGTCAACTGATTAGATCTATTTTTTAGGCAACTTCGGAGAGTAGGAGAGATTATCTTGGGTGCCCCGCGAAAGCAACCGAATTTATCGGCGCCTTCGTGTGGACAATGCTGTTGTGATTTCGGTGGGTTAGCCTGCTTTTGTGACGGACATGTCAGGCGAAATTTGCTGGACTATTTCAAACCAGGGAAGGCCACTTTCATGGCTTTGATCCTCTCTTCTGCGGCTTTTTTAATCATCGGATCTGCGCTCCGAGCGGCCATTTGCAGCTCCTGGTAGCTCGCATGGACCGTCGACTCCATCACCTGGGAGGCGCCTGGGCCGTTTCTGTACTGACGTTGGCTGCGGATGTCTCGCTCAATGGCGTTCCACTTAGCTTTTGTGACTTCGGCGAGCTTTTCGGTATTTCCGGAAAAGGCCGAGAGGCTCTCAAGCTCCCCCAGATCACGCTCGCTCATCGAAGAGAGCTTCTGGCGAGCGGCCGTTGGATTTGAAAAATCTACCTTATTTTCTTTAACTAAAGCGGCGTAGGCCTTTTTGTAAGCGGCTTGAGCTTCTTGCGTTTTACCTAGAGCACTGGAAGCTTCCGCATGAAGACGATAATACTGAGAATAGTCGTTCTTTGCCGCAAGCTCCGAATATTTGGTATAGGCCTTGAGCTTGTCGGCCTCAGACCAACCGGTGATACCATTTCTCATCAAAATATTAGTTTCTTCTTTGGTGAAATAGGCTTTGCCCGTTGCCGGGTTGATCTCAGAAGCAAGCTTTGCCTTAGCTTCCAGGTCCTTCTTTGTCAGTGTCGAATAGGTGCGGCCTTCGACAGTGCCGATTTCGTGCATCTTCTGTAGTTGGTTGGCCTCATCGACTGTCAGTTTGCGACCTGTGATGCCTTCAAATGCAGAGACACGCTCTTGATTGGTCATTGAGCCCGCAATATTTAGAATTTCTTCTTTTTGTGCTTGGCTTGTCAGAGCTTGGCCCGCGCCACCTGCTCCCCGGCGATCCGCCGCTTGGACCTTGCTGACGAGTTCTTCGACTTTGCCAGTGGATTGAACAGCTCTCTCGGCCTCTCCGGCCTTCGCGAGATTTGAAGCGGCTGCGACTTTTTCCGCTTTGCTAGCAACCCCTGCAATGCGGGCCACTTTTGCCGCGATACCAACGCCACCTGCTGCAATCGTGCCTACTGAAAGCATTCCTTCGCAGATCATCGCTGTTGCACGAAGAGTGTTATAGCATTCGTACTTTACACCCAGCTCATGAATCTTCTTTTTTGCGAGCTCAACGGCGCTCGGCCCATTGCTTTCGCGCGAGTTCATCTTCTTAATCCAGTCGACGTATTCTTTCTCTTCAGGATTAAACTTGGCATTTGTATCTGTGATACGAGAGCGAACTTTGTCCATTGCCACAAAGCCTTGGCGAGTTTGCATCATTCGTAAGCCCGCTTTGAGTTGAGCGCATGGCACCCGGCTGAAAACTTCGTCTGCCGGCACTTCCACTTGCAACATCTTTGGCACTGTTGAGTTGTAACTGGTGTAGATGGCTTTTTTGAGCTTTGGATCTTTGTCGCACTTTTCGTTGTCGGCTTTTTCTTGTTGAGCATCGACAACCATCTTCGCAACGCCTTCGCCGATGGCCGTACCTAAACCGACGAATGTGTCTTTTACGAAGTTCCAGCCGCCGAGTGCACAACCCGCTTGAATGTTCGCGTAATTTTCCAAAGCGCGCATGAGTTGCCCGCGATCTTTACATTGAAGCTCGTAGTCTTTAGGGTCGCCGCCTTCGGCTTTGATTTGAGTGTAAACCTGCTGGCACTCTTGGGATTTTTTAACTTCTTCGCAGGTATGATTCTGCAATTGATCCAAATGGGTTAAAGCAAATTGGCTATCGTAAGGACTGCAGGTATCGGCAGCGAGTCCTGTTGCTCCCAAGAAGAATATAGCTAGTGTAAGTATCCAGCGTACCATGGACAACGTATCGGCGTTCTTCCATGGTTACAAGACGGGACTTTTGGCTTAAACGAAGAAGATCTCGTACTGCTCGATGTGGTAGTTTGGCTCAATTTTAAACGCCATGGAGCGGCCGAGTTTTTTCTCGACATGTTCAAGGCTTTCGCCTTCCATTTCGTAGATCCAATCCACCACTTCTGCATGACAGTGAACAACGATGTTGGTCTTTTTGTTTTCAAGAATGCCGGCGTCGCGCTCAAGCTCACGGAAGATCTCGTTTGCGATCGTTGATTTGCGTTTAATGTAGCCTTTGCCTTCGCAGTAGGAGCATGGCTCGCACAAGGTTTTAATCAGGCTTGGACGGATACGTTTACGAGTCATTTCAACTAAACCTAGCTGCGACATCGAAACGATGTTGGTGCGAGCACGGTCGCGCTGAAGTTCTTCGGCCAAAGCATCGAGAACTTTTTCACGGTGAGATTCTTTTTCCATATCGATGAAATCGATGATGATAATCCCGCCGCAGTTACGAATTCTGAGCTGATGCGCGATCTCGCGAACGGCTTCAAGATTGGTTTTCAAAATCGTATCTTCGAGGTCTTTTTTGCCGACAAATTTACCGGTGTTCACGTCGATCACGACAAGCGCTTCCGCCTCATCAATCACGATATAACCACCCGACTTCAACCACATTTTTCTTTCCATCGAACGAGAGATCTCGATATCGATATCATAGAGGTCAAAGAGAGGTTTTTTCTCTTCGTAGAAGACGATGTTTTGTTTGTACTTGGGCATCAGCTGAGTCACGAATTTCGCAACTTTTTTGTGAATTTCGACGTCATCCACCCACACGCTGGAAACGTTTTCGCTCATCAGGTCTCTGAGTGCGCGAAGTTCAACCTCGGGCTCTTGGTGAATCAAGCCAGGAGTTTTCTTCTTTTCGTAGTTTTTGAAAACTTCTTTGCCGAGACGATCAAGATACTCGATATCAGAACGAAGGCTTTCTTCAGCCGCACCCTCGCCCGCTGTACGAACAATCACGCCCCCTTGCGGGTTGATTTTCTGAACGATGTGACGAAGACGCTCACGCTCTTCTTCGCTCTCGATTCTGCGCGAGACACCTAAGTGACGAACGGTTGGTAAATACACGACGAAACGACCCGGCAAAGAAATATGCGTCGTTAAACGCGCACCCTTCGTGCCAAGAGGATCTTTTGCTACTTGAACAAGAATAGATTGGCCTTCTTTGATCAAATCTTGGATCGGAGTTTTATTGTGATGCGAAGTAGGTGGTGGTGATTCAGTGTCTGCATCCGCACCCAATACGTCGTCACGATCTAAATCCGCGAAAGGATATGCGCCAGAGTCGACATCTTCACGGATGTCACCGACGTACAAGAATGCGGCTTTATCTAGACCAATGTCTACGAACGCAGCCTGCATTCCCGGAAGAACGCGAATCACGTGTCCGCGATAAACTGAGCCGACCAAGGTCGGGGAGGTTTTTCTTTCGATTTTGAGGTCCGTCAACACGCCAGATTCGATATAGGCAACGCGAGTTTCATGCGGTTTAACATTGATGAGAATTTCTGCTGACATACTTAAGACCTCTTCACCTGTCCTTAGTCCAGTTCGGCGTACAAATGCAATGAGTATTTAAATTTTAAGGGGTTTTCGCCGAAAAGATAAGTGAAAACCTGCGTGAAAGGGTGAACATGGCAACGATAGACGAACTATTTAAACTGATGGTCGATCAAGGCGCATCGGATCTTCACATTACAAGTGGTGCCCCGCCATATCTTCGCCTTCATGGTAACATGATTGCTTTGAATTATCGCGAACTTTCTAGCCAAGACGTTCAAGGTTTGATCTTTGAAATTCTCAGCGAAAAACAGAAAAAGTCTTTCATCGAAAAATGGGAACTCGACTGCGCTTATACACTCGCAGGCGTTGGCCGTTTCCGTTGCAACATTTTCATGCAGCGTAAAGGTCTTGGTGCCGTCTTTCGTATCATTCCAGAGAAGATTAAAACAGCTCAAGAGTTGAATTTGCCACCGGCAATCATGGACGTTATCGATTGCGAAAAAGGTTTGATTCTTGTGACAGGTCCTACGGGTTCTGGTAAGTCGACGACTCTGGCGTCATTGATCCATCATATCAACGCCACTCGTGAAGCACACATTATCACGGTTGAAGACCCGATCGAGTTCGTGCATCCAAACATCAAATCTCTTATCAACCAACGTGAAGTTGGTAGCCACACGAAGTCTTTCGCCAATGCGTTGAAAGCCGCGCTCCGCGAAGACCCGGATATCTTGCTCGTGGGTGAGTTGCGTGACTTGGAAACGATCTCTCTTGCATTGACGGCTGCGGAAACGGGACACATCGTGTTCGGAACTCTGCACACCAACAGTGCGGCAAAAACAATTGACCGTATCATTGACGTTTTCCCTTCTGGCCAGCAACAGCAGATCAGAACGATGCTCGCGGAGAGCTTGCGTGGAGTTATCGCGCAAACACTCTTTACTCGCGCGGATGGTCAAGGCCGTATTGCCGCCTACGAGATCATGAGAAATACCAAAGCGATTGGTAACTTGATTCGTGAGAGCAAAATCCATCAAATCCCTTCGGCAATGCAAACAGGATCTTCTAGTGGTATGATTCTTTTCGAAAAATACATTGAAGATTTGGTTAGAAAAGGAAAGGTTTCTGCACACGACGCAAAAACGTTCCTCGGCAAAGAGGGCGACACGACCGTTGCCGGTCCTGGTGGCGCAACGAAAATTGGTTAATCCCTGGCGGCTCGAAAGAGCCGCTAAGTTTTTGTGCCTCTATAAAACTTGCTAGCTTTTTGACTTTATAGCTAAGACTCGATAACCTCCCTATGAGCGAAACCGGGAGGTCCTTTTGAAAAATCTCGCCTCATACATTGATCATACAATTCTCAAGCCTGAGACCACCGAAGCACAAGTTCGACAGATCTGCCAAGAGGCTCTCGATAATAAATTCTTTAGCGTTTGTGTGAACACAAGCTTTGTTCCTCTGTGTAAAACTCTGTTGAAAAGTTCGCAGGTAAAAGTTTGCGCTGTTGTCGGCTTTCCTCTGGGTGCTATGAGCACTCCGGCAAAAGCTTTCGAAACTCAGTGGGCTGTTGAAAATGGCGCTGATGAAATCGATATGGTGATTCAGATTGGTGAACTCAAAGGCGGAAACTACGATTACGTTCGCGAAGACATTCGCAAGGTGGTTGAAGCCGCTCAAGGCCGCACTGTAAAAGTCATCATCGAGACCTCCCTGCTCACGCAAAATGAAAAGATCAAAGCTTGCGAGCTCAGCAAAGAAGCTAAAGCGCATTTCGTGAAAACAAGTACCGGATTCGGCGGCGGCGGTGCCACGGTTGATGATGTGAAACTGATGAAGAGTGTTGTGGGCGATGCTTTGCAAGTTAAAGCCAGCGGCGGCGTTCGCGATCAGGCCACGGCTGAAGCAATGATTGCAGCCGGGGCTACCCGCCTCGGCACAAGCTCGGGCGTGCAGCTGGTTAAAAATCAAAATGTTACTGGAGCTTACTGATGTCTTTCCTTCCAGCAGAAATTATTAAAGCAAAACGTAATGGTGGGACTCTTTCGCCAGAGCAGATCGAAGAATTTATTCTTGGCTATGCTCGCGGACGCATTCCTGATTACCAAATGTCAGCACTTCTCATGGCGATTTACTTTAAAGGCATGACCGCGGATGAGACGCTTTCACTGACAAAGGCCATGCTTCACTCGGGCGAGATTGTCGACTTCTCGGATATTCCGGGTTTTAAGGTTGATAAGCACTCTACCGGCGGGGTCGGCGACAAAACCAGTTTGATCTTAGGACCCGTTGTGGCCGCAGCAGGAATTGCTGTGCCCATGATTTCAGGCCGCGGCCTCGGTCATACCGGTGGAACGCTCGACAAACTTGAAAGCATTCCTGGTTTTAATACTCAGCTTGATTTGCAGACATTTAAAAAAATGATCGCGAAACATCAAATTTGTTTTATCGGTCAGACCAAAGAAATTTGTCCTGCCGATAAGAAAATCTATGCTCTTCGCGATGTGACGGCGACAATTGAAAGCTTGCCGCTGATTTGCGCAAGTATCATGTCAAAAAAGATCGCCGAAGGTATTGATGGCCTTGTTCTCGACGTCAAATACGGTTCGGGCGCGTTTATGAAGCGTCCGGAAGACGCTGAAGAGCTTGCAAAAAAACTTATGGGCATTGCTCAAGGTTACGGCAAAAAAGTTGTGGCAATGCTTACAAACATGGATCAGCCGCTCGGCCGTTTCGCCGGAAATTCTCTTGAGGTGGAAGAGTGCGTGGAGATCATGCAGGGCAAAGAACATCGCTTTTACCATGATACTCGGGAACTGAGCTTGTGGCTCTCGGCACATATGCTGCACATGTCTGGAAAAGTAAAAACCGCCGATGATGGTTACAAACTTGCGACTGAAATGCTCGTTTCCGGTAAAGCATATAAAAAATTTGAAGAACTGTGCTCGATCCACAGCGGGAACCTATCGGCATTGCCAAAACCAAAATACAAAATCACTATTCCCGCAGAGAAATCCGGTTTTGTGAGTGCATTTAACACAGAATCTATCGGTGTTGCGGGTATCTTGATTAAAGCCGGCCGTGCAGTGACAACAGATGTGATTGCTCCAACGGCGGGTATTGAGTTCCATGCAAAAGTATCGGATTCTATTCAGGCAGGAGAGCCTATTTACACTCTTCACGGAGATGATTTACAGCTCTTAGAATCTGCAGTTCCTATGCTCAAATCCTCAGTCACTATCTCCTTGCAAAAACCGGCAAGTCCGAGTTTGATACTTAAAACTCTTGTTTAGAGGAAACTATGGTATTTCAAAAGCTGACTGAAACTGTAAAATACATTCGCTCGATCTCTGCCAGCAAGCCACGTGTCGGAATTACATTGGGCTCCGGCCTAGGTGCTTTCGTTAAAGAGCTCGAAGTCGAACACACGATTCCTTATCACGAAATTCCTTATTTCATGCCCCCAACGGTTGAAGGCCACCAAGGCAATTTGATCTTTGGTAAAGTCGGCTCTCAGCAGGTGGTGGTTCTTCAAGGACGCAATCACTACTACGAAGGCCACAATATGGAAACCGTTGTGTTTCCGACAAGAACTCTAGCGCTTTTGGGTATCGAATCTTTGATTCTTACAAATTCGGCCGGCGGTTTCGGTGAAACAATGCAGGCTGGTGATTTCATGATCATTGAAGACCACATCAATTTGATGGGCACAAACCCACTCATGGGCCCAAACATTAAAGAATTGGGTCCTCGTTTCCCGGATATGACGGAAGCGTATGATAAAAAACTGATCGAAAAAATGGAACAAACGTTCCAAAAGCAAAATATCCGCTATCATAAGGGCATCTACTGCGGCGTAAGTGGTCCTACTTACGAAACGCCGGCAGAAGTTCGCTACTTGAAATTGATTGGCGGCAAAGCAGTAGGTATGAGCACGGTGCCTGAAGTGATCGCGGCAAATCATCTGGGTTTGCGTGTGGCTGCTTTAAGCTGCATTACGAATTTAGCAGCAGGCATCTCTCGTCAGAAACTTTCTCACCAAGAAGTGACTGATACTGCAAAGCAAGTTGAGAAGCAATTTACAGGCTTCTTGAAAGAGTTTGTTCAGTCCATCTAGAGGTAGGCATCTATGTTGGTTTTAAATGAGAACACATCGAAGCAAGAACAAAGGCTAAGAACCGAGTTCATTGCGCTGGCGATAGGTTTAGCAAAAATGCTCAACGAAGCTGGTACAAAAACTCAGGCAGGCTTAGAAGGCTTCCCTCATTTTGACAACCTCGAGCTTCACGACAAAAAAGTCGCTATTGAAAGCCTGCGTTTTTATCATGATCTTTGCCGCGATCAGGTTGATGAAGGTCAGCCTTTGCGCGACAGCAAGAAATTTACTTGGCGGGCGCTTGTAAAGTTGGGTTTGAGTCCACAATCTGACTTCTTGGATCGCATTGAAAGCGGCGATATTGTGGAACTTTATAACGAAGAGCAGGTTCAGCTTTTCCGCAACCTCGAGTTTTTCGATATTTGTTCTTACACAATTGAAGAGCTTTTCTGTATCCAATGGTGGAGACTTTTCCGCCGTGATGAAGCCGTTTCCAAAAGCATCGTTCAACTCGTCAGTGATCTTTTTCAAAGGAAGTATCCTAACGGCGTGAGCGGTCCGCTCCCACAACACTTAGTTGTGGAATCTATCTCCCGCGATAAATTCAAGATGGATTTCTATATGAAATATATTGGCCCCCTTTACAAAAATAAAAAGGTCGGCGCCCTGATTTGTATTGAGCAAGCGGCCCTCGTTTAGAGGCCGCGCCCTAGGTCTAGTTGACCCATTTCAAGACTATATAATTTGCAAAACCAGCCGATGAGCTAACCGAGGTACTTCGTTTCGCTTGTCTCACTGATGGGACCAGCAAGGTTCCTCGGGAGACAACATGGACGTTGGATTTCGCTCGATCATAGCTCTTACATTTGCCTCTGTTTCTATTTCCGCGTGCAGCCCAAAAACGACGACTTCGGTTTTTCCAGAGAGTGGCAACTACGCAAGCTCTCGCTGCTCGGGCCAAGCGCTCACTACACGCTACATCGTGCAGTGGGAAGACGGAAAATTCTCGGTTGAAACGGCCGCGAGTCTCGATCATTTCAAAAAAGATTTCCTCGAACCAAACTTAGATAAAATTCGCAAAGTTGAATACGATCGCATCGTGAAGTTTGAGCGCAGTACCGACTCCGGCACTGTAAATACGAATGATCTGAACCCCGACGATTACTGGGGACAGAACATGGTTCAAGCCGGCAGCGTTTGGAGCCAAGGTGTTTACGGTCAGAACGTGATCATCGGTGTGGTTGATTCTTTCGTCGATACGACGGGCACTCAGATCGCTCCGCGAATTGCTTACAATACCGGCGAAGTTCCGGGCAACGGTGTCGACGACGATCGCAACGGCTTCGTTGATGATTACGCCGGCTATAGCTTTATTTCAGATCCCACTCCGGGCGCTGCTGTGAGCGAACACGGAACCCACGTTTCAGGTATCATTGCAGCTGATTCGACAAAGGGTTACATGAAGGGCATGGCTCCGCAGGCAAAATTGATTCCTGCGCCGTTCATCGATAGCGCCAAGGGCGGCTCGATCGGTGACGCGATCTTAGCTCTACAATATGTGAGCTCTCGTGGAGCAAAGATCATCAACGCCAGCTGGGGTGGAGCTCCGTGCATGGATTCTCTCCGCAACGCGTTCATTGATCTCAACAACAAAGGGATCCTTGTGGTGGTTGCCGCGGGTAATGACGGGACAGATATTGATTATTCTCCGGACTACCCTGCCGCTTTCAACATGCCAAACCAGTTGACCGTCGCGGCTTCGACGGCGGCGGACTATATGGCCTCTTGGTCAAATAGCGGTTTTAGTTTGGTTCACTTGGCGGCTCCGGGCGCAGACATTCTCAGTACTTTGCCGGGAAATCGCCTTGGTTACATGAGCGGAACCTCCATGGCGGCTCCATTTGTTACTGGCGCCGCGGCTCTCCTCTGGAGTGACCGTCCTCAAGCAACGGCATTACAGATTAAGAGCGCCTTGATGCAATCCGTCGACGTCACTGCGACCCACGAATTTAAAGTTCAAACGATGGGCCGCATGAACGTCAAAAAAGCCCTCGATACTCTTCGCCAAATGGTTCCTTAGCGCAGCGCCGTAAGCCATTGCTGCGCGTCCACTATTTCGAGTGAGATTCAGCCTCGACCCATGGTAAAAACCCTCTTTCAAGTTCTTTTGGAAAGGGTTTCTCATGAGGTATTATATCTCTGATCTAAAAGATTATGTGGGTCAGAAAGTAGAGCTCAAAGGTTGGGTCTACAACACCCGCTCATCTGGTAAAGTTAAGTTTCTTGAACTTCGCGATGGCACAGGCACAGTTCCTTGCATCTTCTTCCAAGCTGATTGCGGCGACGCCGCCTATGCGTTGTTTGACCAAATGTCGCAAGAAAGTTCCGTTCGCGTTGTCGGCGTGGTTCGTGAACATCCTAAGCGCAAAGGTGAATTCGAAATCGGCGTGAGTGAAGCAGAAATTCTCGGCAAAGCTGAGGGTTATCCAATCACTCCGAAAGAGCACGGCACAGACTTCTTGATGGACAACCGTCACTTGTGGATCCGTTCAAAACGCCAACACGCGATTTTGCGCGTCCGTGCGGAGATTATCGCGGCTATTCGCGATTTCTTTGACGGCAAAGGCTTCACTCTGACAGACGCTCCGATCTTTACTCCGGCTGCGTGTGAAGGAACTTCGAATCTTTTCGAAACTCAGTACTTCGACGAAAAAGCTTACTTGTCACAATCAGGTCAGCTCTACATGGAAGCAACGGCGCGTGCCTTCGGTAAAGTGTATTGCTTCGGTCCTACTTTCCGCGCAGAGAAATCTAAAACTCGTCGTCACTTGATCGAGTTCTGGATGGTTGAGCCGGAAGTGGCATTCAACGACATGTACGACAACATGGAGCTCGCGGAGCAATTCGTTGAGTACATCGTTCAGCGTGTTTTGAAAAACCGTGCGGACGAGTTGAAGGCGCTTGAGCGCGATACAAGCAAATTATCTCCGATCATCGCTCCATTCCCTAAGCTTCACTACAAAGAAGCTGTGGAAATCATCTTGAAAGAAAATCCTGCTTTCGTTGTGGGCGACGACTTCGGCGCACCTGACGAAACCATTATCTCATCAAAATTCGACAAACCTGTGTTCGTGCATCACTACCCTGCTGCGGTGAAAGCTTTCTATATGAAAGAAGATCCGAAAGATCCAGGATACGCGATGGGTTCGGACCTTTTGGCAACAGAGGGTTACGGCGAAATGATCGGTGGCGGTCAGCGTGAAGAGAGCATCGAAACTCTTTTGCGTAAAATCAAAGAACACGGCTTGAAAGAAGCTGATTTTGCTTGGTACCTCGATGTCCGTCGCTATGGCTCAGTTCCTAGCAGCGGTTTCGGCTTGGGCCTTGAAAGAACAGTGGCGTGGATCTGTGGTTTGCCTCACATTCGTGAGACGATTCCATTCCCTCGCTTGTACGGTCGCTCTTATCCTTAAACTCTTATTGGAGAATACATGGAAGAAACAAATACTCTTCAGCAAAGACTCGCTGACCTCGACAGAAGAAACGAGCAAGCAATGCAAGGTGGCGGTGCTGCCAAGGTTGCAAAGCACAAACAAGGCGGACGCCTTTCTGCTCGTGAGCGCTTAGATATCCTTTTGGATCCAGGCAGCTTCGTTGAGATGGATCGTTTCGTTACTCATCGTTGCACGAATTTCGGTATGGATAAAACCGCAGTTCCTGGCGACGGTATCATCACTGGTTACGGCCGCGTGAATGGTAAGTTGGTTTACGTTTCTAGCCAAGACTTCACTGTCATTGGCGGCTCAATGTCTCGCACTCAAGCTAACAAAGTCTGCAAAGTGATGGATCTCGCAGCGAAAAACGGTGCGCCTTTTATTTGCTTGAATGACTCCGGCGGCGCTCGTATCCAAGAGGGTATCGAAGCTCTCGGTGGTTACGCTGATATCTTTACTCGCAACGTAATGTGCTCTGGCCTCGTTCCGCAAATCACTGCGATCATGGGCCCATGCGCTGGTGGTGCGGTTTATTCTCCATCTATCACGGACTTCGTTTTCATGGTGAAAAACACGAGCTACATGTTCGTAACTGGTCCTGATGTAATTAAGACTGTAACTCACGAAGAAGTAACTAAAGAGGAATTGGGTGGCGCAACCACTCACTCTTCGAAGTCCGGCGTTGCTCACTTTGCGACGAACGATGACAAGCACTGCTTGCTTATGATTCGTGAGCTTTTGAGCTTCGTTCCTTCAAACAACTTGGACGATGCTCCGACATTGCCAACCAAAGATCGTCCAGATCGCTTGGTTGAAGCTTTGAATACTTTGATTCCAGACAACCCTAAGAAACCTTATGACATGCTCAATATCATCACTGAGTGCGTGGATGAGGGTTACTTCTTGGAAGTTCACAAACACTACGCTCAGAATGTGATCGTAGGCTTTGCGCGCTTTAACGGCCGCAGCGTTGGTATCGTTGCGAATCAGCCAAATATCTTGGCTGGTTGCTTGAATATCGAAGCGTCTCGCAAGGCGGCTCGTTTTATCCGCTTCTGTGACTCTTTCAACATTCCCGTTGTGAGCTTCGTAGACGTTCCGGGCTTCTTGCCTGGTAAAGACCAAGAATGGAACGGCATTATCACTCATGGTGCGAAGTTGCTTTATGCTTACGCCGAGGCGACAGTTCCAAAAATCACTGTCATCACTCGCAAGGCTTACGGTGGCGCTTACATCGTTATGGGTTCTAAGCTTCTTCGTTCTGATGTGAATCTCGCCTACCCTTCTGCGGAAATCGCGGTTATGGGTGCTGATGGTGCGGTAAACATCATCTTCCGTGAAGAAATTGCGAAGGCAAAAGATCCAGCAGCTGAGCGCGCACGCTTGACGGCTGAATACGAAGCGAAGTTCAGCAATCCATACGTGTCTGCAGAGCTTGGCTACACGGACGAAGTGATCGAACCTGCGTTGACTCGTAAACGCATCATTGATTCGTTGGAAATGCTTAAAAATAAACGTGACGTTATGCCGGCGAAAAAACACGGCAACATTCCTCTGTAGGAGTTTGGTATGCAGAAGCCTTTTAATAAGATTCTCATCGCAAACAGAGGGGAAATCGCGATCCGCATTATCCGTGCGTGCCGCGAGCTAGGAATCACCTCTGTAGCGGTCTTCAGTGATGCAGACCGAGACAGCTTGCACGTCTTCCTGGCGGATGAGGCCTATCACATCGGCCCATCCCCTTCGAAAGAAAGCTATTTGAACTATCGTAAAATCTTAGAGGTCGCTAAAACTGCCGGTGCCGACGCTGTCCACCCTGGTTATGGCTTCCTCTCTGAGAACACGACTTTCGCTAAGGCCTGCGTCGATGCAGGAATCAACTTCATCGGCCCGACTCCGGAAAACATCGATGCTATGGGAGACAAAATCTCTTCGAAGCTTCTGATGAAAAAAGCCGGTGTTCCGACAGTTCCTGGTTCTGACGGCGGCGTTGAGACAGTTGAAGAAGCACTCTCGATCGCAGAAAGAATCGGCCTTCCGATCATCATCAAGGCGACCGCCGGCGGTGGCGGTAAAGGGATGCGCGTAGTTCGTAAGATGGACGAGCTTGAAAGTGCTTACCGCGCTTGCCGCTCTGAAGGTCAGAACTACTTCGCAAACCCGACTGTTTACATCGAGAAGTTCGTTAACGATCCAAAACACATCGAGATCCAGGTTTTCGGCGATAAACACAATAACCATGTTCACTTATTTGAACGTGAGTGCTCTGTTCAACGTCGTAATCAAAAGATCATCGAAGAGTGTCCTTCTCCTTCAGTTCCGAACGAAGTTCGCTTGAAAATGGGCGCGGCAGCTGTTCGCGCGGCTAAGCAAATCAACTACGTTGGTGCTGGTACAATCGAGTTCATCTTCGACAATCAGACGAAAGAATTCTACTTCATGGAGATGAATACACGTCTTCAAGTAGAGCATCCGATCACTGAGATCGTATGTGGTTTCGACTTGGTGAAAGAGCAGATCTTTGTAGCTGCCGGCCGTCCTCTGAGCTTTAAGCAAGAAGATATCCGCCAGAAGGGTCATGCGATTGAAGCGCGTATCTGTGCGGAAGATCCTATCACATACAAACCATCTCCAGGTGTGATTCGTGCCTGCCGTCACCCACAAGGTCCTGGCTTGCGTATCGACTCTTATGCTTATCCTGGTTACGAAGTGCCTATCTTCTACGATCCAATGATCGCGAAGGTGATTACTTTTGGTGAGACTCGTGATGAGGCCATCGATCGTATGCAGCGTGCTTTGACTGAGTTTGTATTAACGGGAATTAAAACCAACATCGTTCTTCACAAGACGATCTTGGATCATCCGAAATTCCGTGATGGTTCTTACACGACTCAGTTTATCGAAAAGAACTTCGAAGTTATCGAACCGTTACTCTTTAAAGAGATCGACGATCCGATGTTCTTAATTGCTGCTGCCATTACGGCGTATAACGACCGCAAGTCGAAAGACGTTCGCCAGCTCAATATTACTTCTAACTGGAAGCGTACGGGCCGTAAGCTTCAATTGAGGACTTAATTATGTATTTCGAAGCAGAAATTAAAGGCCGCAAGTACAAAGTCGACGTCACCGAGCAAAGATCTAGCTGGAAAATTTCCCTTCAAGAAGAGGGTAAAGACTGGAAGCACTACGATATCTCTAAGAACGATTATAAGTTCGCGGAGGAGTACGTGAGCTTCCTTTTCGAAGGTAAGTCTTATTTGATCGATGTTGTTGGACAAGATACTGAGTACACAGTTTTCGCGCGCAACTCGTTCCGTACTATCAAAATCTTCAATGATGAAATGCTCTTGCATGAATCACTGAAGAAAGGTGGCGGTTTCGGTGGCGATGAAGAACTCAAGGCCGGTATGCCTGGAAAAATCATCGAAATCTTCGCGAAAAAAGGCGATGTCGTGAAAGCGAATAAGCCACTTCTTATTATGGAAGCCATGAAAATGGAAAATGAGATGCGTGCGTCTCGTGACGTGAAGATCAAGGAGATCCTCGTTAAACAAGGTGATAGCGTCGAAACAGGTGCTGTTATGATTAAATTCGAGGAGCCTTCTTAAACTTTCCCTAGGAGGTTTCTTTGAACCAAACTCTGCTTTTTCCCATTGCAGAGTTTTGGTGGCTATATTTAGCCTTTGTCGGTTTTGTGATTGGGATGTTGGCCCTTGATTTGGGGGTCTTTCATAAACACTCACACACCGTTGGATTCAAAGAAGCCTTGCTCTGGTCTCTTACCTGGATTTCTCTCGCCCTTCTTTTCAATCTCGGTCTTTATTATATCTCTCTCGACACATTTCATGATCCGGCCATTGCCAAAGAAGTCTCTTTGGAGTTCTTAGCTGGCTACCTGATTGAGAAATCACTCTCGATCGACAACATTTTCATTTTCGTCGTCGTCTTTGGTTTCTTTGCAATCCCAGCAAAGTATCAGCACCGGGTTTTGTTTTTCGGGATCCTTGGCGCTCTTGTCTTTCGAGCCATTTTTATCGCCCTTGGAACTTTGCTAATTCAATATCATGCTGTCGTGATTCTGTTTGGAGTATTCTTGATCATTACGGGCGTCCGCATGGCCGTTAAGAACGAAGTCCACGTAGACCCTTCCTCGAATTGGTTGATTAAGTTTCTAAAACAGCGACTGCGCGTAACTGATCACCTTGAAGATGATCATTTCTTTGTGAAGCACGAGGGACTGACCTATGCGACGCCACTTTTTATTGCGTTGGTTTTTTTAGAAATGACAGACATCGTTTTTGCGGTCGACTCAGTCCCCGCTATCTTTGCTATTTCGAAAGAACCTTTGATCGTCTTTACTTCAAATATCTTTGCAATTTTGGGGCTGCGTTCTCTTTATTTCCTGCTCGCTGGGGTCATCACGAAGTTTCATCTGCTCCGCTATGGCCTCGCCGCCGTTCTGGTCTTTGTGGGGCTAAAGATGGTGTGGCTCAATGATCTTTATGATGGGAAGTTCCCGATCGGCTGGTCGCTTATCATCATCGCACTCTGTATTGGCGGCTCGATGATCGCATCCCTGATCATCAAGCCTCGCCATTAGCACTACTGAAACACACCGTCCATGGTGATATTCTTAGCATTAAAGCTCGTTCTGCGAATAGATTCCATGAAACCTGTTTGACATTGGCCACGAAGAACCGCGTCCCCCGCACCAATCATTGCTGTGTAAACACCATCGACCTGAAGCACATTTAAAGAAGTAATTACGCCCATATTCGGCGCAACTTTTCTAAGACTCGACAGAAAGTGATCCCGGGAATCACAAGACATGAGTCCTAAAATAGAAGGCTTATGACTGCCTTGCAGTCCCGAGATCATTCTCTTTAAGCCCGGGCGATTCGGTTTATAGTAACCGTTGTAATTTACTTTGTTCGTTCCCTTAATCAGAATCGGCGGATTGAAATCAGGCCCGCCACCATTGCGAGAATGTCCAAAATAGAAAACAACATCCGCATTTTGAAGCGCATCCCGGAACTGGGCTTGTGATGCCGCGGAACGATCCGCTTGTTCGCCAGCATATCTACCGATATTTGCACTGTAGTACTCAGACACCGAAGGGTAGTACATCTGAATTTTCGCAAGAACGCTCTTACCCTGAATGTTAACTCGTTTTGTGAACTGATAGGTGCTGTCTTGGTTGAACCCGCAGAACTCAGCATCGCCAGGGCATCTTCCGGTTAGAATACCTCGCACTGCCTGATACGCGCCAGGATCGATCGATGGACTATAGCCGTAATTTGTGCCATCCTTGTTTACTTCTGTGCCGGTTGTCCAATCGAAGTAGCCCATGATTATGCGGATATCGAGAACTCCGTCGTTGATCATCCGATTGTATCGACTGACACATCTATCTCTTTGGGCGGCCGGTAGACGGTCTAACCTGTCTGTATCGAGTCGGCCAAGACTTTTCAGATAATCTCGGCCCATGCTGGTGAAATCCCTTTCGTACAAAGTTGCTTTTGCCTGAGATGCAGTCACCACGATGGCAAGTAACAATAATAACTTTCGAAGATTGTCCATAATCCCCTCCCCGCTAAAAAGCTTAGAGAAGGAATGCAAAATGTATTTGAATTTGTTGAGATGAATTCAGCAAAAGGGAATTTATTATTCCCGTTCGTTAACTGCCGCGAGGGCTTTTTTCTTCTCAAAGAAACCGACAAAGAACACGGCAATTTCATATAACACAATCATAGGTACCAACATCATGATCATGCTGAGCAAATCAGGTGGAGTGATAATCGCCGCAGCCACCGCCAGAGTCATAATCGCATAACGTCGTTTATCACGCAGGAATTTTTGCGTAACAACACCCATCAGGCCCAAGATGATCAATATCAACGGGAGCTCAAACGCCGCACCGAAAACCAAACACATTTGAGTGAAGAAGCCCAAATAGTGATCAATCGTGATCATCGGTTTGTCGACATCGCCTCCGTAGGTCATCAAAAAGTGAAAAGCCATTGGTAAAACGACGTAATAAGAAAACGCCGTGCCCAGCATGAAGAGGCCTGAACCTGCACCGATGAATCCAACAGCGTACTTTTTTTCTTTAGAGTAAAGACCCGGAGCAACGAACAACCAAACTTGGTAAAGCCAGAATGGACAAGAAATAATCACACCGCACACAAAAGAGATTTTTAAATGCGCAATGAATTTATCCATTGGTGCTGTAAACACCAAACCGCCTGTCGGCAAATAAGGAGCAATCGGCAAGCGAACGAAGTTAAAAATCTTCTCACTGAAACCATAGCAAATGCCTGTAGCAATAATAAGTGCATAGCCGGCATACATGATACGAACGCGAAGCTCACTCAGATGCTCTACAAGACTTTGATACTTTTCGTCGCGTTGATCGTTGGTTTCAATCATGATTTTTTCGTTTCAGAAGAATCGGCAGGTTTGGCCTCTTCTTTGACCTCTTGGATTGCTTCGTCTTTGGCAAAAGGCTCAGAGGGAGCGTAATTGCCACCTTCATTTGGTTTGTGAGCTTTTTGTTCAGGCTTATCTTCGAGGCGAATTGGGTCGATTTTTACTTGAGCACGAAGTTCTTCACTAAAAGAATTTGAAGCGCGGCGAAGCTCATTGAGCAAGCGACCAAGAGTTCTTGCAACCTCTGGCAATTGTTTTGGACCAATCACCACGAGAGCCAAGATGGCTAAAAATATAATTTCCGGCAAACTCAAACCTAGCATGATTTTAACATAGCGAAAGGGCCCGGCGCAGTCACGCGTTTAATACTGACGGCCTCTTTTGGCTTGGTCCTGGGTCATAGGAAGAACGCCCATTTCCGTCAATTTTTCGCGCGCCAGCTCAGAGCCGGTCGTCATATAGCGGTCGTATAGCCGCAGAACACTCTCGTTGCTCTTAATAAGGGAGCTATGGCTGATATAGGTTAGCACGTCCACGAAATCAATAAAGCGACGAGAAATAGTTGAGTAGACCTTGGCTGTGGTGTCCTCGCGCACACATGTTGCCAGTGTCGCATACGCGACTCCGCCCATATTCACGTAGTAATCCACATCCACAATTTTACGCTGAAGGGAGTCGCCAAAAAACCCACTCATATAGAGTGAGCGATCACCTAACTTTTTAAGCAACTCCACCTTCACAATTTGGTCTTGAGCGTTGTTGGCGTGAAGGTACATTTCCGCTAAAGTTTTAGGAACCTTGCGGCCTTGTTCATCATAGTCAGGATCAAAGAGATTCTTGGCATCAAGGTAATACTGAAGGAGATCAACAAGGTAAGTCTCGACATGGGGATAAGTTTCCAACTTGCGTTGAGCAAAACCCTGCCGCACGAGATCCTTAAAAAAATCCCCCGGAGATACGAAAAGTTCAGCACCTGCGTTCTGTTGTTTCGACTCTTTTTGAGACACGCTTTATCCTCTGACTTTCATTATATCAGATTATTTTGGAACGGCGCCAAATTCTCAAAACGAGCCAAGACCTAGGGCTTAAAACGGATTTTGTGGTCCTACCACGCTGATCACGAAATGCTGCTTAAAGAGTCTTTCCGCCAAAGCCTGTAAATCCGCGGCTTTCACGGCGAAGTACTTATCGGCAACATCTAGACCTTCGCGTGGATCTAGCCCGTAAATACGGTCGAAAAGAATGCTGTTACTGATCGCACTCTTTCTTTGGAGGTCAATATCATGGCGCCCAACGATGTATCTTTGGGCACGCAACAGTTCCTGCTCAGGGACTTTTGTTTCGATGAGCTTACGGAATTCTTCCTTCATCATTGCAATCGCTTTTTTCACTTTTTCAGGCGAACAGCCGATGTACGCACCGAAGTATCCGGCCTCGAGCCCTTCCATACGCATAGGTGCTACAGAGTATGCGAGTGAGTTTTTATCGCGAAGTTCAATGAAGAGTCTGCCGCCCTGGCCCGACAAAATCGATTGGATCACTTCCAATTGATAGCGTTCTTCATCGGTGATGGTTAAGCCACGAACACCCATAACCACGTGACTTTGCTCTTTTTTAGATTCTTGATAGAGGTAATGTTCTTGCTTGATAGGATCGAGCGAGAACGTGCTTTCAAACTTCTCGCCCTTCGGCAGTTCAGAAGCCAGCTTTTTAAGACTTTCCATCCAGAACGATTTATCGAAATCACCCACGACTGAAATAGTGAAGTTGCGGGACGCTACGATTTTTTCATAATACGCGCGAAGCGCGTCGGTCTGAATTTGTGAAATACTTTCTTGCGTGCCCATCATATCGCGAGCATATGGATGACCACTAAAAAGTGTCTTCATAAACTGCAGTATCGCAATCTGCGACGGGTTGTCATTGCGAGACTTGATCTGATTTTTCAGAATTTGCTTTTCACGTTCAATCACCTCAGACGGGAACAGTGGCGCTGCCAACACGTCTGAGAAAACTTCAAACATCGGCTTCTCATAGACAGAAAGATAATCCATGCTCACGCCGACAGAATTTCGGCCCGAGAAAGCGCCCAGGCCCGCGGCCATTTCGTCGATTTTCAGATTGAGCTCAGTTTCATTGAACTTCTTGCCGCCACCTGTCCACGCGCGCGAGAACATCTCAGTCAAACCCGCTTGCGATTCTGGTTCAGCACGCAAACCGCCCAGGAAACCCGCACGGACAGAGACTGTCGGCGTTTCTTTCTGAGCCTTAAATAGAACAGTCACTCCTGGCGCAATTGTGACTTCTTCAACGTCGGTCGCGGCTCCCCCGCTGGATTTTAGGGACAGCTTTTTCGGCGTAAACTTCACTGGCTTTGCTTTTTTAGCAGGCTTGGCTTTTAACGAGTTTTTTAAATCTTTAGCAAACTGCTGGCAGATTTTTTCAACTTTTTTGACGTCTGTTTTCGTCAACACACAAATACTCAACTGATCCGCCGTGAAATATTTTTTCGCAACCTTCGAGATGTCTTCAGGCTTCAGGGCATAGATCTGTTTAAGGTATTTCTTAAAATACTCGTGATCGCCCATATAAAACTCAAGCGTTCCGGCTTTGCGGGCAATTCCATCCACTGTTTCAAGTGAATAAATTTGCTCACTCGCTAAGTTCGTCACGGCTTTTTGCATCTCGGCGGCACTTGGCGGGTTGTTCACGATTTCAACGATGTGCTCACGAATTTTCGTCAGAGACTCTTCGAAGTTCACATTATCAAGGCCCATAGAAACGGCAAGAACTCCAGCATCTTGCGGAGTAAACGCATAAGATCCCACGGAGTTTGTCAGTGGCTTTTCCAGCCGCAATGAATGCATTAAGCGCGAGCTGTCACCCTGGCCCAGAATCAAACTCATAACCTCTAATGCCGGTACGTCTTTGTGTTTAACATTCGGTGCCGGCCAAGCAAGATAGGCCACTGTTTGCTCAAACGTCGACTCTTGAACTTTGATTTGGTTTTTCTTTACTGGCTTAATTTTCGGTCGAGTCGAACGGCGTAATTTGTAGTCTTTGAAGTCGCCAAAGTACTTTTGCACTTTCTTTTTCATTTCCGCCGATTCAAAGTCACCGGAAATAACGAGGAACATATTGCGCGGAACGTAACGCGAGTGAAAGAAGTCTGCGATTTTCTTAGCTGAAAACTTACGAACGTTTTTATCGTAACCAATTACGGGGATTGCATATGGATGTCCCTTAAAGACGCTTGAAAACATCATTTGGCTGCCCGCACGGCTTAGGCTGTCTTGGCCACGTTTGATTTCTTCGATAACGACTTCGCGCTCATTATCAATTTCCTGCGGGTCAAATGTCGGGAAGCCCATCATCTCACTGATCACGTCCAAACCCACATCTGCAAACTGCTTCGAAATAGTTACATAGAAAACCGTTTGGTCAAAAGACGTATAGGCATTGAGTTCCCCGCCAGAGGCCTCCACCACCGATGCGATTTCGCCCACTTTGTATTTACGAGTGCCTTTAAAGACCAAATGCTCGATAAAGTGACTAATGCCTTCTTCAGTCTTTTTTTCATCGGCGCTTCCGGTTTTCACCCACATTTGTACTGAAATCACCGGAGACTTATGAGATTCTAACAAAAGTACTTTAAGGCCGTTTTTTAGTTGAAATTTTTTAGACATAACCTAAGTAGTGCTCCTATGAGTTTTGGAATTTACGTTCACATTCCCTACTGTATCCAGCGTTGCACGTATTGCGACTTTGCGACCTATGAGCAGTTTAAAATCCTGCCGCCGCAGAAGTATGTCGAACTTCTCTTTGAAGAAATCCGCCAAAAGAAGGCCTACTACCCAGCTCGCCCACTTGATACTTTGTACTTCGGTGGAGGCACGCCCAGCCTTATTCCTTCAGAGCTTATTGTAGCCATTATTCAAGAACTCGCAAAGCACGGCTTCACGACTGGACCTCAAACCGAAATCACGATCGAGATCAACCCAGCTACTGTGGACGAAAAGAAACTCGCCATGTACCTTAGCGCGGGCGTCAACCGCTTTAGTGTCGGCGCTCAGACCTTTGACGACCGTTTGCTAAAGATGGTTCATCGCGAACACAATGCTCAGCAGACGTTGGATACCCTAGCTCTTCTGCGTAAGCACAATTTGAATTTCAGCTTCGATATTCTTTTCGCCCTGCCTTCACAAACTGTCGAAGGTCTTCAGCGCGACGTTGATATTGCAATTGAGCAAGGTGCAAAACACATCAGCCCCTATTGCCTAACCGTGCCTGAGGGGCATCCCTTGTCAAAAGGCCGACCGATTGAAGACGATCAGGTCTCGATGTTTGAGATTATTTCTGAAAGATTGCAGTCTCGTGGCTTCCATCAATACGAAATCTCGAACTTCAGCCTGCCCGGCTACGAATCTCGCCATAACGTTCTCTACTGGGCAGATGAAGAGTATTGGGGATTGGGACTCAGTGCGCACTCTTACTCTAAGAACGCACCTTGGGGCCTTCGTTATTGGAATCTTTCGAATATTAACGAGTATGAAAAACAGATCCTGTCACAAACTGGGAAGGCATTCACAAGTCCCGACAGTCAGTTGCCTGACACCCAGTATGAACGCCTCGATAAACATCAATCATTGACGGATTTCTGTCATACTTCTTTGCGTATGTTGAGTGGCCTTGATCCGGTCAAGTTAACCACCAAGTTTTCCACAGAAACCGCTGACAAAGTGCTGAAAATTCTGCGTCGTTTACAGACTCATAATTGGCTCCAGATCAATGACAATGGGCATTGGTCCCTGACAAAAGAGGGCGTTCTTATCAGCAACCAAATCTTCGCTCAATTGACGTTTTTAGAGGACGAGATTTAGCTCTGTCACATTGACTTTTCCCAATGAGTACACAATCTTAGTTTGATGTATATTGTACTTAAAGGAGTCTCTTGTGTCTGATCAAAATCCAGCGGATCAAAACGATAAACCAGCTTCTGATGGAGCCACTTCTTTTGACGTTTCTTCTGAGATCAAAAAACTTCAGGAGCAAAGCGAAAAATACAAAAATGATTATCTTTATCTGCGTGCGGAATTTGAAAATTACAAACGCAACGCAATTAAAGAACGTTCTGAGGCTTTGAAGTATGGTTCTGAGCGCATCGTGAACGACGTTCTTGGTGTTGTAGATAACTTTGAGCGCGCACTACAAACCAAAGTCACTCCGGAATCTTTTAATAATTTTGTTCAAGGTGTGGAGATGACGGCCAGCGAATTGAAGGCCGTTCTTCAGCGCAATGGCGTCACCGAGGTTAAGTGTGAGGGCACTGCCTTCGACCCGAACTTCATGGAGGCTCTCAGTTCCGAGCCAACAAATGATGTTCCTCCGGGCCATGTCGCCCGCGTTTTCAAAAAAGCGTACAAACTTCACGACAAGGTGATTCGCCCTGCTCAAGTGGTGGTTGCGAAGAAACCTGAGTAAAGAGGAGCTCTCTCTTGTCTAAAAAAGACTACTATTCACTTTTAAACGTTGCCCGCTCAGCAACTGCGGATGAGATCAAAAAAGCTTACCGCAAGCTCGCGATGCAATATCACCCGGATAAAAATCCCGGCGATAAAAAGGCTGAAGAAAAGTTTAAAGAATTCTCTGAAGCTTACGAAGTGCTCAGCGATCCCAAAAAGCGCGAGATGTATGACCAATTCGGTCATGCCGGCGCACAAGGTGGATTCGGTGGAGCTGGCGGTCCTTTTGGGGGCGCCGGTGGCTTTGGCGGATTCGGCGGTGGTGGCGGCGGTGCAGGCCAAGGCCAAGATCCATTCCAAGATATTTTCGGCGACGTATTCAGCGAGATCTTCGGAGCTCGCGGTTACAGTGGCGGCCCTGGTGCTGGCACTGGTGGTCCTCGCCGTCGTCAGCAAAAAGGGTCCGACCTTCGTTATACTTTGAATATCGCCTTTGAAGAATCTGCTCTCGGCACAGAGAAAGTGATCAGCTTTGTTCGTCAGCGCAATGGCAAAGACGAAACTGCAAAGCTCGCGGTCAATGTTCCTGCCGGCGTAAAAGAGGACCAACGTCTGAAGCTCGCAGGCGAGGGCGATAGTCCTGCTGGCGGCGGCGCTGCCGGCGATCTGTATGTCATAATCAAAATCCAAGACCATCCGCTATTTAAGCGCCAGGAAAACGATATCCTGATGGATCTTCCTGTCACTTACACGGATGCTATTCTTGGGACTTCTGTGGAAATCCCGACTTTGTCTGGCAAAGCGGTGATTCGTATTCCTCCGGGAACGCACACAGGACAGACCTTCCGGTTAAAGGGCAAAGGATTCCCTAAAATCGGTGGTTTTGGTTCCGGAGACATGATGGTTCGCCTGATTGTCGATACGCCAGAGAAAATTAGTAATCGACAAAAAGAACTGCTCGAAGAACTTTCGAAAGCCGGCGATGAAACGCCGTTGGTAAAGGCCTTTAAAGAGAAGGCAGCAAACATCATGAGGAATAAAAAATGAGAAAAGGATTTCTAATTCTCTCTGCGCTGAGCTTGGCAGCGTGTGCCGGTGTGCAAACCAAAAGACCGGAACTTCAAGGCCAACAGCAACCACCGCAAAAAGGTCGCCCAGGCCAAATGCCGGTGATGACACAGGTGCCTGCTCCAGGCGGAAAGCAGGTCGGCGGCATGGGCCAGCAGCTTCCGCAGCAGCAACGCACAAACGCTGCGCGTGTGCGTGAGCTCGAAGCAGCCGGCGATTATATGCAAGCCCTTAAAGAGAGCGTGAACTTTTCTGTCAGCGCAACCACTCCTCAAGAACAAGAATCTTTCAGACTCAAAAGTGTTGAAATCGTTGAAGGCAAATTGAATCAAGAGCAACTTGAAAAAGTCGCGCGCGATTCTGATTTTGGCTTTGCTCGCGGTTACGCTCTTTTCCGTTTGGGTGAAATGTCGCTTGAAGACCGCGACAAAGAGCGCGCTAGAAAGTACTTCTCAAACGTTGGCGAGTTCTTACCGGGCAGTGATCTTGCTCTTCGCGCTCAGGATATTTTATCTCAACTTGAAAGCAGCAAATTTGTAGAATCTAAAACTATCGGTGTGGTTCTTCCTTTGACGGGCAAAGCCGCCTCGGTTGGTCAAAAAGCTTTGCGTGGCGTAGAAATGGGTCTAGGCCTCAACAACCCAGGCTCGGGCTTCCGTCTGGCTGTCATGGATAGCGAAGGCAATCCCGACAACGCACGCCGTGGCGTGGAACGCCTGGTAAAAGAAGATAATGCGATCGCAATTGTCGGTAGCCTTCTCAGCAAAACCGCTCCAGCCGTGGCCTCTAAAGCAGATGAGTTGGGTGTTCCCACCATCGGTCTTTCACAAAAGTCCGGTTTGACTGAGCTCGGCCCAACTGTTTTCCGTAACGCACTAACGAGCGAAATGCAGGTACGTTATCTCGTTCGCACCGCGATGGAAGACTACGGGATGAAACGTTTCGCCATCGTTTATCCAAACGATCCTTACGGCATTGAGTACACAAACTTATTCTGGGATGAAGTCCTTGCACGTGGTGGAACGATTGCTTCTGCACAGGTTTACAATCCAAAAGAAACAGACTTCCGTTATGTGATTCAACGTCTTGTCGGCACTTACTACATTGAAGGCCGCGTAGATGAGTACAAAGCCCGTCTCGCTAAAATGAGTGAAGACTCTGACAAGAAAAAGAAATCCGTCCGGACCTCTCACGAAGAAGAAGTTTTACCACCCATTACAGATTTTGATGCTGTATTTATTCCAGACAGCGCAAAGGCTATGGGTCAAATCGCCGCCTTCCTTTCGTTCTCAGGCGTTAAGGGCGTAAAGCTCATGGGGACCAACCTATGGAATACCCCAGGCCTAGCTAAACGTGCCGGGAACTTCGTTAATAACCTTATTTTTGTAGATAGCTTCCTCCCTGCGACGGCGACTCATTCCCGCTTCGTTCAGGAGTATAAAGCGCTCTATAACGAAGAGCCTTCCCTGATTGAAATCCAAGCCTATGACTCCGCTTTGATTTTACGTCAGCTGGTCGCTCAAGGTGCGGCTACGCGTGAGTCTTTGACTCGTGAGCTGAGCTCGTTGAAAAAATTTCCAGGCGCATTAGGCACCCTGAATATGACTCAGGATCGCGAAGTTCAACGCCCTTTAATGGCACTGACGCTTGAAAAAGGCGAAGTTGTTCCATTAAAAATTCAAAAATAATTTTTCCGCTAACCGGCCCCCTAGGAGCGACTGTCCTAGTCCTCAACAGTGTGAATGAACACACTGAATCATTAGAGAGGGGGCCTTATGAACACGCATTTATCACCACAAACAATCGCAGAGTGCAGAAAAAAATTGATCTCGATGAGACAAGATTTGCTCAATCGTGTTCGTATGGCACAACTCGACTTTGGGCATGTTGAGAAAAGCAGTGGTGACGAGGTTGATCAAACCGTTGCTCAACTTGCCGAAAATCATTTTCTCATTGCGCAAGAAAGAATGCGCACACAGCTCATCGAAATAGACCAAGCGCTTGCACGTATTGAGAATGGCACTTACGGAATCTGTGAAGAAACCGAAGAACCAATCGAAACAGAACGTCTTTTCGCAGTGCCATGGACTCGTCTCAGCATTGAAGGTGCTGAAATTCAAGAAGCTATGACACGCAAGTTCGCGCGCTAGGAGGGCTTTTCAAGCCCTCGCGAGGCGTTAGGATTGTGCTGAGAGTTTTAGCACTACACTTTTTTTTGATGACACCAAATCATTCCTTCGTAAGATGCACTCAGTTTTCGGCCAAGGATCATCCTTAAGTTTTTTGTTTTGAAGTGATTCATTCAGTGAGCTTACGAAGGGGGTAAAGATGAACTCAACCGAACTCAGCGCAATCAGAGAGTCTCTCCTTTCACAGAAGAGTGCTATTCTGAACAAAACGAGCGAGTTTAAGCAAGAGCAGTCCAAGACTGTCACGGTATCCGATGAGGCCGAGGCTGCTTCCATAGATTTATCAAACAACATCTCTATTCATTTGCATGAAAGAGATCGCACTTCATTATTCATGATTGAGCGTGCTCTCGGAAAAATTTCCGAAGGGACTTACGGCCAGTGTGAATGTTGCGGCGGTTCCATCAATCCTCGACGTCTTCAAGCTAGACCTTTTACCACTATGTGCATTGAGTGCATGGAGGACCAAGAGGATCTACGTAATTCCTACCAACAATAGACCTGTTTAGCTCTCATTGGATGAGGACTTCTGACATGGATGTCAGTCTTGATTTTACTGATTTTCCATAGATCTAGCCGTTTTTTCCTTAAAGCCTTTTTAAAGCTGCTCCGACAAGTATTTCAGACAGAAACACTTATTTCCCGCCTGGAAGCGGAGGAGCCACATGAGCTTTGACGAAAAAGTACTAGAGATCCCGCAGACACTTCCCATGTTGCCAGTTCGCGATATCGTTGTATTTCCTTACATGATTATTCCACTCTTTGTGGGACGTGAGGCTTCGATCCGCTCTGTTGAAGAAGCATTGGCTAAGAATCGCCTGATCTTCTTGGCTTCACAAAAAGATATCAACGAAGAAAATCCAACTCCAGAATCAATCTACACAGTCGGTACTGTGGCGATGATCATGAGAATGCGTAAGCTTTCTGATGGCCGCGTAAAAATCTTGATTCAAGGTGTGGCTAAAGCACGTGTTAAAAACTACGTGAAGACAGCCCCAAGCTTTGAAGTTGCCGTTGATAAAATCGACGAATCACAATTCCAAGTTCCTGCATCTGAATCAGAAGCTCTGATCAGAACTGCAAAAGAACATATCGAAAGAATTATCGCTTTAGGTCGTCCTCTTTCTCCGGACATCCTTTTGGTTCTTGATGATGTCAACGATCCAGGTCGCGTAGCAGACCTCGTTGCTAGTAACTTGGGTATCAAAGTTCAAGACGCTCAAAAAGTTCTTGAGACTTCTGAGCCAAAAGAAAGACTTAAAATCGTCAACGAGCTTCTCGCTGCAGAGATTGAAGTTATGCAAATGCAAGCTAAGATCCGCACGAATGCTAAAGACGAAATGTCTAAAACTCAGCGTGAATACTTCTTGCGCGAGCAAATGAAGGCTATAAAGAACGAACTCGGCGAGCAAGACTCGAAGTCCGAGGAAATGGAAGAACTCCGCGAAAAAATCGTCAACGCGGGTATGCCTCCAGCAGTAGAAACTGAAGCTTTGAAGCAAATGGCTCGTCTTGAGCGTATGCATCCAGATGCAAGTGAAGCAACAATGGTGCGCACTTACCTCGACTGGATGGTAGACCTTCCATGGTCTAAGAAAACTGAAGACGTTCTTGATTTGGCGAAAGCTAAAGAAATCCTTGATGACGATCACTACGATCTTCAAAAAGCAAAAGATCGCGTTTTGGAATTCCTCGCGGTTCGTAAATTAAAACAATCTATCAAAGGTCCTATCCTTTGCTTCGCGGGTCCTCCTGGTGTAGGTAAAACTTCTCTTGGTCGCTCAATCGCGAAATCAATGGGTCGTGAGTACTTCCGTATCGCTCTCGGCGGCGTGAAAGACGAAGCTGAAATCCGCGGTCACCGTCGTACTTATGTTGGTGCAATGCCAGGTAAAGTGATTCAAGCACTTCGCCAAGCTAAAACTAACAACCCAGTGATCGTTCTCGATGAAGTTGATAAACTCGGTTCTGATTTCCGTGGTGACCCATCAGCAGCAATGTTGGAGGTTTTGGATCCAGAACAAAACTCAACTTTCCGCGACAATTACTTAAATGTTGATTTCGATCTTTCAAACGTATTGTTCATCGCAACTGCGAACGTGTTGGAGAATATCCCACCAGCTTTGCGTGACCGTATGGAAATCATCAACATCCCTGGTTACACAGAGAACGATAAGTTGTTGATCACTAAGAAACATTTGATCGACAGACAGATCGAAGCCAACGGTATCACGAACGAAAACATCAGCTTTACTGATGAAGGTATCAGATACTTGATCGGCGGCTACACTCGTGAAGCAGGTCTTCGTAACCTCGAGCGCGAAGTCGGTTCTATCTGCCGTAAAGTGGCTAAGATGGTTGTGATGAGCGAAACTAAATTCGTAGAGGTAAATGCTACGACTGTTCCAGAACTTCTTGGCCCTCCACGCTTCTTGCGTGAAGACAAATTGCCAGATTCTCAAGTAGGTATCGTACAAGGTCTTGCTTGGACTCAGGCTGGCGGTGAAGTTCTGCACGTTGAAGCCCTGAAAATGAAAGGCAAAGGCGGCTTGATGCTGACTGGCCAATTGGGTGACGTAATGAAGGAATCTGCTCACGCAGCAATGAGCTATACAAAAGCTCACATGGAAGAACTCGATATCCCAGCTGACTTCTTCGAGAAGTTTGATATCCACGTTCACTTGCCAGCAGGCGCTATCCCTAAAGATGGTCCTTCAGCAGGTATCACTCTGACAACAGCTCTTGTGAGCTTGATGACGGACACTCCTGTTCGCCATGACATCGCAATGACTGGTGAAGTAACACTGCAAGGCCGTGTACTTCCTGTCGGTGGTATCCGTGAAAAATGCTTGGCAGCTTTGAACCAAGGTATCACGAACGTGATCGTACCGTTCGCGAATGCTAAGGACCTCACTGATATTCCTAAGCAGTTTAAAGATAAAATGAATTTCATCTTGGCTGAAAACCTCGATGAAGTTTTCGCGGTAGTCTTTGACAAAAATGCCAAGGGAGTTAAGAAAACTCCTGGCGGCAAAAAAGACGGCAAAAAGCCAAAAGCTCCAGCAGCTGCAGCTTAGTTGTTCACTGGCCGATCCCCTTGGGCTCGGCTCCCGCAACATCGCTCCTCCCTAAGAGCAATAAAAAGCCAGGTCTAGTACCTGGCTTTTTATTATTAACAGACTAAACAAGTTTAGTCTATGGCCGATATATATTACATGAAAATTACCGATCAAAATGTTATCGTAGAGTTCCGAAAACGCCTTCAAACAACTCAGTATTGCCGATTTAATTACAGTGAGCGCCTTAGAGAGAGTGGGAATTCAATTCAAACTTTGATTACTTTCTATTCTCTTCTCTCTGCTTTAATTTCCACTCTCTCATTGGCAAATGTTTTAACATTAAATAATCTTCCAGCTGCTATCTCCGCCTTTTTTGGAGTCGCGATCGCTACGGCTTCCTCAGTACTCAGTAGTGGAAAATATCAAGAACGTTCTTCGAAAGCATTAGACTGCGGGAATAGTATTGGAGAACTAATATCAAATATCGATGCCTATGCAAATAATGATAAGCTGGAAGTTCCAATCGATGTCTACAATAGTTTAAATAAGAAGTATTACGACCTGCTAAAAGAGTATGAAAATCATAACGAGATCGATAAGCTCGCTTCAGATTTAAATAACAAAAGTAAAGAGATAAAAAACTATCTGAAAATTAATTCTGTTGGCAAGTGGTTTGCTAAGGATTTTTTTCTTATAGTCGCATTGTATTTTAAAGTAACTCTGAGCCTTATCTTGAAAAGGCGTCCGTATGTTCAGATTTTCTTTTTTCTTGGTGTATTGATTTTAGCGGCTGCAATTAAATGTCTTCAAGTTAAGTGAGGCTATTATGAGTTTTGTTTTTTTTAAGAAGAGAACTGCTTCTCAACTTAGAACTAAACACGGCTACCCGTCTGATGTGGCGGATATTCTTTATGAATACCTTATGCGGGTCGGCAGAAAGCGTGTAAACCGCAGTGCTCTCAGAAAAATTCTGGAAGTTTGCTTTTTTGCTAGTATGCGTACCGAAGAAGGAAAAGAAATATCATTTACAGTTGTATATGCTAATCCTAAATCCCCCGACCCACTTCCACCCAAACGCGTTAGGCCCCATAGATGGACCTTTGTCTCCTTCAAGGACAAATCACCTTTTAATATCAAGAATATAGTCAAACTCTCAAGTGCAATTAATCCTGCGTTTTCAGCTGTTGCCGTTTTTGTAGATAAGAGCGGAACCCCAATTATCTGGGGCGCTACCGATCAAGAGGTTGTATATAGACGATCTGTGAATCACGATCGCAGTGGATCTTTCGGAAGACCAGGAATTTTTCAAGTTGAAGTTGAAGGGCCTGGAATAATTTCCGTTTATGACGGTAATGTCTTAGTTACGACTTTACGCAATCAAAGCATAGTCTCAGAGTTTCACAATGTTTTTGAGGAAGGACCCATTTTTAAGAAGCTTGTTCCTTATATACAAGATTTTGCAATTAAAGTTCATTCTAGAATTGAAAAACAATCTATCGATCTAGAATACGATTGGATACCGGACATACGGGATGCTTGGCTGTCTGTTTTCCGAAAAGTTCTACTTCAAATTCGTCGAACTCGACATGGTGGCGCAATTATTCTTAATCCTACAAATCGGAAAGCAAATCTTCATATAAAATACGACTTAAGATATGATCGACTGAATAAGAATCTCCAAGATAAGGTATTTAACTATATCTTAAGAAATGAATATGCCGAGGAAGTCCATCATCGATACACTAGCCAAGACTCCAACGCTATGCCAGTCTCTCTTTATCTAAATGAGTCAGTTGCTAATGATGCCTATGAAGACAATCAAGAGGCAGAAATTGGTTGTTTAAATTTCATCTCCTCAATGTCGCGAGTTGACGGCGCCATTTTGCTTTCTAAGGGTCTTATTACTAGCGGTTTTGGAGTTGAAATTCGTGAGCGTCGAGAGGCAAAGAGTGTCTATTTAGCATCGAAATCTGATCCAAAAGCCCGACACCTCAAGAAGCTTGATCCAACGCAATTTGGAACGCGCCACCGCTCAATGATTCGTTACTGCTACTACAATCCTTCAGCTGTTGGTTTCGTTATTTCGCAAGACGGTGACGTGCGAGTCATGACTCGGGTTGGATCAAAGCTACTTGTTTGGGAAAATATTCAAGTTGAAGATATTATCTCCGGGAGAGATCCTATCGAATTAGACTAATTTCACTTAGAATATCCTGCTTTAGAGCTTCTATTTTTCGTTGTAATGATAAACATCAGTGAGCCGGCCCTGCTCATCATAGTAATAAATCGTTGTGGTCTTGCCTTTTGTATCTTGGATCGATTCGACGGTTCCATTATTTCGGTAATTTACGCTTTGAAAAGTTCCGTTGGCTTTGCTTTCATACGATACTTCGGTGAATGGCCGGTCATTTTCAGGTGCCCGGCGAGTCACTTTATCACCGCCCGGGTATTCGATTTGTTCTACCGCGGTATCGCCGCTTCTTTTCCACTGAACGACGTGACCATCATCGAAAGTATCGTATTCATATTGCTCAAGACCCTGATCGTTCATGCCAACGAAAACCGGCTCTGCTTTTGGAGGTGTATTGAAAGTCCCCACTGCCTTTAAATAATCTAGAATCATCTTTTGCTGAGGTGATTGATCTAGGTAGGTAATTTCAGAAGGAGTAATCCAAGAGCCCTTACTCGCCTCTTTCTTTTTTGGAGAAGCATCAATGGCTTTCGTAGCAGGTGCTGTTGTGGGCACATCGGATTTTGCGACTTTCGTAGCCGTCGCTGACGGTTTTGGCTTTTCAGAATCTGATTTAGAAACCGGCGCGGCTGTTACCGTATTGGAAGTGACTTCCGGCGCCGGTTCTTGATTGGCTTGGTATCCACGGAATACCAGCCAAGACATGGCCAAAACCACGAGTGCTAACGACCCTAAAAAGAAGAATCGCATTTTGGCCGACATGGGAGGGGTTTACTTTTTATCAAGAACAAAAACTTTGTCTTCACCGCTCTCTTTAGTGGTAAAGAGCTGGGCTTTTGGGAACTCTTCTTTCATGTACTTGAGCTCCTCTTTCACGTCACCACGAACGGTGCGCTTCAGACATTTGAAAGTTTTGTTTTCTGAGCAGATAGAATCGTAAGTAGAGTTAAATTCCTCAGAACCCTCTTTGGCCTTCAGAACTTTACCGCAGTCTTTAAGATCGCCCGTTTTGCAGTGATTTGCCTGGGCAGCTACACTCAACAATAAAATTGCACTTACCAAAACAGATTTCATAGGTTTTTCTCCTATTGTTTAAATCCTTTGAGTCTTTCGTTTTCGCTTTCAAGAACACGCACCAAAGTTTTCAGATCTGCGACCTCATCTTTGAGCATCAACATCTGTTCTTCTTTTTCTTGGAGGATTTGCGTGTAAGCTTTTTTGAGTTCGGTCAGAAGTTTATTAGCTGCTGTAAGGATCGGCTCGTCGTTTTTTGCCATAGCAATTTTATCTGAGATGTCCGGTTTAGAAGACGCAGAACTCGGAGCCGTTTGGTTTCCTTGATGAGCACCCACCTGTGCGAGGTCGCTTTCTAGGGAGGGGCGATGTACGCGCTGGTGGGTACTCATCGGTTCGTCGATAATAAAGTATTTACCATCTTCGAGCCTGTACTTAATATCTTCAGCTTTGATCCGACGACGTAGCGTGCTCACACTCACTTTGTACTTAGTTGAGTAGTCCATCAGGACCAACCAAGACTCATTCGTGTTGGGAGTTCTCTCCCCGTTAGGCATACTAGTCATCTTCACTCCGCCTATTCAGCTGTCTCCAGCTTGCGTAATCAGTTTTATCACACCAAGGTCGACTGTCAAATTTATCAGCCTTTTGTGTGATTACTCAGCCAATTTCTCGACCTGAGGCTGGGTATTCACACTGTTCACCCTAGACCATGGTCCTATTCAAGCCGCTGTTCCCGCGCTGATCAAGGGTTTTCGACCATTCTTCCGTTGAATATCTCATAATTAGTGGAATAATTTTCCCATGCGTATTCGAGAGAAAAAGAAGATAGCCCTAGTCTTGAGTGGAGGAGGAATTAAAGCCGCCGCCTTTCATATCGGGGTGCTTCTGGCCCTTAAAGAACTCGGTTTCAACACCGCTGGCGGGCAAAAAGAGATCGTGCGTCAAAAGTATCCCGACGATCTTCCGCTCACGATTCGCATGTATGTTGGCTCCAGCGCCGGAGCTTTTGTGGCTTCGGTTCTTGCAGCCGGCTACCCGATTGAATCTTTGATCAATGCTTTCCAAGTTGGTTCCGGAAATGAGCCCGTCTTTAATAAGGACGACATTCAATATCTGAAGCCGATGAGTTACCGCGACATTTTTAGCGTGAATGGGATGAATATCCTAAACCTCATCCCCGATACTTTTTTGCGCAAATCTTTGGTGGCCGGCGGGATTGAAACCTTCGTTAAGAATGGATTCAAACTCAACGGGCTCTTCACGACCAAAGGCTTGGAGAAATATCTCCGCAAAGAGGTGCTGATCGAGAACGACTTTGCCCGTTTGGGTGTTGAGTTGTTTGTGATCGGGACTCAGTTGAATCATACCCGTAAGGCGATTTTCGGGAATTTTCCTGAGGAATCAAAAAACGGAACCACTAAGTATATAGGATATTCCACCATCAGCGAGGCTGTTGCTTGTTCAGCTTCTCTTCCGCCGGTGTTTTCACCGTACGGAATTACTCGGCCTGACGGCAAAGAGATCTTCTATTTCGATGGCGAGATCCGCGATACTTTGTCGACTCACGTAGCGGCTGATCATGGTGCCGACTTAGTGATTTCATCTTACTCGGTCCAGCCTTATCACTATACTCCGGAAATGGGTTCGCTTCATAAGTACGGAATCCCGGTGATTATTAACCAAGCTCTGTACCAAGTGATCCAACAGAAAATTGCGAAGCATATCGAATACCAATCTAATATGCGCAAGATTTATCAGGAAGTAGATGGGTTCTTTAAAGAACATAAGCTTCCGGACGAGCTCCGCACTCAGTTATTAGACAAGGTTCGTGAAAACGGTAAGTTCAAACCGGGTGTTGACTATATATATATCCATCCTCGCCCGCAGAACTATGAGATGTTCTTCGTCGACCATTTTAGTTTAAATCCACAGATTCTAGCTCGAATTGTCAGAGTCGGATTTAAATCCGCTTATAATACTTTAAGACATCACGATCTGTAGTTGTCTAGGAAAGACCACAAGGTTTTGGGCATAAAAAAACCCGGGATAACCCGGGTTTTTCATTTCTAGCTTTAGCCAGAACTACATCAAACTCTTTTCAACAGCTGTAAAGATCGGGCCAGATACCAGGCCGAGCAATACGATACAAACTGCAGAAACAAGAACTGTTACAGTTGTTGCATTCAAAGAGTGACCCGCAACTTCTGCATCGCCCTCTTTCATGTACATTACAACGACTGGACGGAGATAGTAGTAAACACTGATGACAGAGCTCAACACACCCCAGATTGTTAGCCACAAGAGGCCTTCACCGATCGCTGCGTTGAAAAGATAGAATTTACCGAAGAAACCAACTGTCGGTGGGATCCCCGCCAAAGACAAGAGGAAGATTGTAAAGCAAAGTGCCAACAAAGGACGTCTGCTTGCCAAACCTGCCAAATCATCGACATTCACTACCGAATTCTCTGAACTTTCAAGCATGCTTACGATTGCGAAACAGCCCAAGGTCATCAATGCGTAACTGATCAAGTAGAAGATCACCCCAGAAGCACCAAAAGAACCAACATCGCTGACGCCTGCGGTGATAATACCCACTAAGATATAACCTGAGTGAGCAACACTTGAGTATGCGATCATGCGTTTCAAGTTGTTTTGCAAAATCGCTGCTACGTTACCAACGATCATCGTGATCACTGCCAACCACTGAAGAACGTCGAAAAGGTTTTGAGAACCTTCCAAGCTTCGAGTTGCAATGATTCTCAAGAACGCCGCAAACGATACTGTTTTCACAGCTGTTGCCATGAAACCAGAAAGCGGAGTCGGCGCACCTTGATAAACATCCGGAGTCCATGCGTGGAACGGAGCAATCGATACTTTAAAGCAGAAGCCCACGATCACGAACGTGATACCGAACAAGAACAAGCGGCTAGTCGCCACCAAGTTTCTTGCCGTTTCCAAGAAGTCCAAGATGTTTGTGCTGCCAGTAGAGCCGAAGATGAACGCCACACCGTAAAGGAAGATCGCAGAAGCGAAGCCGCCCAATACGAAGTATTTCAATGCCGCTTCTTTCGCGAGCTTTTCTTCGTGGCTCATGCCGATCATCAAGTACAAAGACAAAGACATTGTCTCAAGACCGATGAAGATCATCAAAAGATCGGCCGCAGAAACCAGGATCAACATACCTAAAGCTGAGCTCAGAGTTAAGAAAACCAACTCAGAAAACTGATTTCCTTTTGTCGCTGGATTTTCGTACATCAAAACCAAAGAACCCGCAGCCGCTGCGAGTGCGATGATGCCCATCCACTGAGTAATACCGTCAAATACAAGGCTATGCGAGAAAGCCGTTGCACCGGTCGCACCTGCAAAAATACCCAAAAGAACCGCTGCGATCACAAGCCCGATCAAGCCTTGGATCAAAGTAGACAAAGGATTCTGCTCGCGATTGCCTCTCAACACTTTGAGAGTGATCGGGATCAAGCTCACCAAGAAGAGCGCAATCATCGGCGAAATAAGAAGTAGATCGTTAATTGAGATATTCGCTTTCATTATTTAGTCGCTCCCTCTTGTGCTGCTGGAGTTGCTTGCTCTGTTGGAGCCGGAGTAGATTCCGACGCCGCTGCAGGCGCTGTTTCTGTTGCTGCTGGTGTAGCAGCTTCGGCCTGAGAAGCGCCGTAGATTGTGAGGCTGTAGCCAGAGCGATTTTGGATCAAATGCTCAACGCTGGCTTTAGACCAATCAAGGAACTGATTCGGGAAAAGACCCATCCAGAACACCATGATAACAAGCGGAACCATCACGGCGATTTCGCGCATATTAAGATCATGAAGTGGGTGATGATCATCTTTCACCAATTCACCTTGCTGGCCAAAGAATACACGTTTGAACATCCAAAGCATGTAAACCGCACCCAAAACAACACCAAGAACTGCAACATATGCATAAGCTGGCATCGCTTTGAAAGTACCGAGCAAGATCAAGAACTCGCCGACGAAACCGTTCGTCATTGGAACCGCGATCGAAGACAAAGTGATGATAAAGAAGAAGATCGTGAAGATTGGCAATACGCCTGCCAAACCACCGTACTTAGAAATCTCACGTGAGTGAGTTCTTTCGTAAATCATACCGATCAAGATGAACAATGCGCCGGTAGAGATACCGTGATTCAACATTTGGTACAGAGAACCCTGCAAACCAAACGCGTTGAATGCGAACATACCGATCAATACATAACCCATGTGAGAAACTGAAGAGTATGCCACAAGTTTCTTGATATCCGGCTGAACCATCGCGACCAGGGCACCGTAAACGATCCCGATCACACCGATCAACATGAACAACCAGGCCCAGTATTCAGATGCTTCTGGGAACAAAGGAATCACCCAGCGAAGGAATGAGTAAGTACCCATTTTCAACATCACGGCCGCCAAGATCACAGAACCTGGAGTCGGCGCCTCAACGTGGGCGTCAGGCAACCAAGTGTGAAGTGGGAAGACCGGAACTTTGATCGCAAATGCCAATGCAAATGCAAAGAAGAGCAATGTTTGAAGGCTGAAGAACTGACCGCCAACAAACGGGATCTTTAACTTATAGAACTCAAGCAAGCTTGCACTCATTTGGCCAGTTGCCTCTTGCGTGAGATACATCATATAGATCATCGCTACGAGCATCAAAACTGAACCGGCGAAAGTGAAGATGAAGAACTTCACTGTCGCGTAGATACGTCTTGCACCACCCCAGATACCAACCATGAAGTACATTGGTACAAGAGAAAGCTCCCAGAACACGTAGTAGAAGATCGCATCCATCGCCAAGAAAGTACCCAACATTGCTGTTTGCAGAACAAAGAGGCTAACGTGGAAGCCTTTTACGCGCTTATCAATCGATGTCCAGCTCGCAAGGATAATGATCGGCATAAGGAATGTCGTCATGATCACAAGCCACAAAGACAAACCGTCGATACCCATGAAGTAAGAGATACCAAAACGCTCGATCCACACATGTCTTTCAACGAGTTGAAGGGCTGCGGAGCTTGCGTCGAATCTTTGCAGAATGCTAAGGCTCAAGATGAATTCGATAATCGCAAAACCGAAAGCCAAAGGACGAATCGAGTTCGTCTTCGGCCAGAGGGCGATAATCAGGGCAAATAAAAGAGGCAGAAAAACAATCGCGCTGAGTAACATGAAATTACCTCATCAAAAGGATGGAGAGAACAAATACCAAGCCAATACCAATATACATTGCATATTGCTGCATATTGCCCGTTTGAAGTGAACGAACGAGAGAACCCCCGCCCTTCACAACATCGCTCACCCAGTAAGTGCATTTATCAATAAAGTTAACGTCTACGTAGTACCAAAGAACGCGGCTGAACTTAACCAACGGATTGATAATCGCTCCGAAGTAAGCTTCGTCCACGAAGTACTTGTGGTAAATAGCTTTGTAAACTGGACCCAAACCTTGCGCCACTTTTTCAGAGCTGCCTGGTTTGCGAACATACATTTGGAAAGCAACAATCGCAGAAACCGCCGCCAAACCAACTGAGATCGCCATAAAAGTCCACTCGAGGCTCGCATCATGATGACCTTCTGCCGCTGCTGGAACTTCTTTGATCAAAGGATGCAACCAGTGTTCCCAAACATTAGGGATGCCACCAAAGACTTCGCCGATTACGTGCGGAATGCCGATCCAACCGCCGATCACTGACAAAACGCCAAGAACGATCAACGGGATTGTCATCATCGCATCAGATTCGTGCGGATGAACATCCTTAGGAACACGGCTGCCGCCCCAGAAAGTCAGAGCCATCAAACGTGTCATATAGAACGCAGTTAAAGTCGCGCCCAACGCACCTGCCGCCCACAAAGCTGGGTGACCGTACGGAGAGGTAAATGCCTCCCACAAGATCTCATCCTTAGAGAAGAACCCTGCGAATGGTGGCATACCGATGATTGCAAGCCAGCCCAACAAGAACGTGAAGTGAGTGATTGGCATGTACTTCTTCAAACCACCCATCTTGCGGATATCTTGCTCTTCGTGCATCGCATGGATCACAGAACCAGAACCCAAGAACATAAGGGCTTTAAAGAATGCGTGAGTCATCAAGTGGAACATTGCCGCGCCGAAAGCTCCCACGCCGCAAGCCAAGAACATATAGCCAAGCTGAGAAACTGTCGAGTAAGCGAGAACCTTCTTGATATCCCATTGGGTCATACCGATCGTTGCCGCCATCACTGCAGTCGCAGCACCAATGATTGCAATCACAGCCATTGTATTAGGAGCAACAACAAACAAAGGATTCAAACGCACGATCATGTACACGCCGGCAGTCACCATCGTCGCGGCATGGATCAACGCCGAAACTGGAGTTGGACCTGCCATCGCGTCTGGAAGCCAAACATACAATGGAATCTGCGCGGACTTACCAGTCGCACCGATAAAGAGGAACAAAGTACCCAAAGTCACAGCACCCAACCAAGAGGCCTCAGCTGTGGTTGGCGCCAAAGCATTCAACTCGTGGAAGTTCAAAGTTCCGAAAGTCAGGAACAAGATGAACATACCAAGCAAGAAAGCCGCGTCACCCACACGGTTTGTAACGAAGGCTTTCATACCAGCCGCCGCTTTTTCTTTGTCTGTGAACCAGAAACCGATCAAGAGGTAAGAGCAAAGACCTACGCCCTCCCAACCAACGAACATCACAAGCAAGTTGCTACCGAGAACGAGGAGCAACATATTAAAGATAAAGAGATTCAAGTACGCGAAGTACTTAGCAACGCCTTTATCGTGGTGCATGTAGCTGATCGAGAACAAGTGGATCAAAGAACCAACGCCCGTAATGATCAAGATCATGATCGAGCTGATTTCATCGACAACAAAAGCCGCATCGATCTTCAGGTTGCCGACCGTGATCCACTCAAAGAAGGTGACTACGATACGACGGCTTTCTTCCGGTGAGCTAACAACGTCAGCTACCAAAAGAACCGCCGAAATGAAGGAGATGAACACAGCTGCCGTGGCGATTGAGCCCGCAACTATGTAGTTGTGCTTTTTATAACGGAAGCCATTGATCAAAAAGCCGATGAACGGGCTGAGGATCAAAATCGACATCAGGATGGTATGATTCATTGGCGATTATCCCTTCAGGTGCTCGAAGAAGCGGATGTTCACTTCTTTATAACGTTTGAAAATTGAAACCGCGATAGCCAAACCAACCGCAGCTTCAGCCGCAGCGATCGTCATCACGAAGAACACAAGAACTTGGCCATCGAGTTTATCGAGGTACTTGCTGAAAGCGACAAAGCTGATATTTACAGCGTTCAACATCAACTCGATAGACATCAAAAGAACAATAATGTTTCTTCTGATAAGAACCCCAGCCATTCCGGTTACGAAAAGTAATGCAGAAAGAACGAGGTAGTGATTCAAACCAACATTGGTAATGATATCAGTGCTTGGCATGTGTTCCACCTTTACTGCGCGCAAGACCTACAACTCCGATTGCGATAACCAAAAGCAAGATGCCAAGGGCCTCGAAACCAAGAATATATTTTGTAAATAAGAGAACTCCGAGGTTGTGAGTTGTATCAACACCCGCCACAACCGCTTTTGCCGCTGGCTTTTCGGCAAACTCGATGCTCATGCTAAATGCACCAGCAAGGAATCCTGCCAAAGTACCGATCGTTGCGATCTTTAATAAACCGCTGATCTTACCGCGAGAGAACGTTCCCAGCTCCGTCTTTAAGTCGAAAAGCATCAGAACCATGACGAAGAGAACCAACACCGCACCGGCGTAAACGATCATCTGAACGCCCGCAATGAAGTATGCGCCTAAAGTAGCGAACAACGCGGAGACGCCCACCATTGTCATCGCCAAGCAAAGGGCTGAGTAAATCGGATTAGAAACCAAAACAACAGCAAGACCACTGATCAGGGTCACCGCTGCTAACAACCAAAATAAAAAACTATCTGCTGTCACAATAAACCTCTACCAAACTTGTGAAACTGCGAAAATGACTAACGCTGAAAGGATGGTGTTAGCCAACGCCCAAGGGAGCATTGTTTTCCAGCCCAAATCCATCAATTGATCGTATCTGAAACGCGGCAAAGTCCAACGAACCCAAATAAAGATCCAAAGGAAGATTCCAAGTTTAACAGTGAACGAAATGAAGTGGATCAAAGATGTCAAAGCGCTCGCGCCGTTAGCAGTGCCAACGATGCCCAAGGCCCATTGATAAACTTGCTCAGTCGTTGTCCAAGGAATGTTGTAACCGCCGAAAAAGAAAGTTGCCATCAAACCTGAAGCAACCATCATGTGACCGTACTCACCGATGAAGAACAGCAACATTTTGAAGCCGCCGTACTCCGTATGAAAGCCGGCAACCAATTCCGCTTCGCCTTCCGCCAAATCGAATGGCAAACGGTTTGATTCGGCGAAAGTTGCCGCAAAGAAAATCACAGCTGCCAACGGTTGATAGAAGATACCCCAGTTAGGCAACCAGCTCGTTGCGATCGTGTTACCGAAAGCATGGAACACCATCGTGCCCTGCTGAGCCGCGATCATTTCGCTCAAGTTGAACGTGCCGTACATCATGATGATGCCCACGATTGAAAGACCGAGAGCCAATTCGTAACTGATCGTTTGGGCACTCGCACGCAATGCGCCCATCAGAGCGTATTTGTTTCCAGATCCCCAACCCGCCATCAAAATCGTGTAGGCCGCCAAGGATGAAACACCCAAGATGAACACGATGCCAACGCCGATATCATAGCCTTGAATTGCAAACGTGTAGTTATCCCATTTGAGCGGAGAGCCCATCGGAATTGCCGCAAAACCCAAAGTACCAGGAATCAAGGCGAAGACCGGAGCCGCATAGAAGAGCAACTTAGTTGCTGCTTTCGGGCTGAACTCTTCTTTCGTGAGGAACTTCACCGCATCGGCAAGAAGCTGCATCAAACCCAAAGGACCCACGCGATTTGGACCGAAACGGTTTTGAATGAAGCCAGATCCGCGACGCTCAAGCCATACAAGGATAGGAACCGCTTGAACCATCAACAAAAACACAAGAACAAGCTTAATACAGTTAATCGTTATTTCGAATGCATCAGAACCCATGATCTAGTCCCACTCCAAAGCTTTTGATTTGATTTCCCAGAAAAGTCCAAAGATGAAAACAGCGATGAAGATCATCATGGCGATCAAAGCGTAAGCGCCGATTCCGGACGCCATCATTTCTTTGAAGCTCGTTGCCCATGGATACATGAAGATGATCTCGATATCGAAAAGGATGAAGAGGATTGCAGTAAGATAGAATTTTACGGAAACGCGTGTTTCCTTTTTTTCTTGTCCAGGGATACCGCACTCATATGGCGCCAGCTTTACTTCGTCTTGAAATTTTTTGCCGCCGCACAGGCGACCCAAGTACAAACACAAGCAGCCAAACACCGCTACGAACACAGTGATAAATATAACTCCGCCTAATGGCACAGCTTCCTCCCCTTATTGACACGTTATTGAGAATAATCCTTTATACTCATGCCTTGCGTGAAATCCAAGAAATATGAATGGAAAGATCACCTAACTAGTGGCAACATCACACAAAAATGAAAACAGAGTTAGTCCATACAAGACTCGAGACTCTTCTAGAAAGAGCCTTTGAATCTAAAAAAGCAAAAATTCAGGTTGTTGGAAGCTCCTCCGAGTTGCCGCTTTCTTTCTTTTTGTCTCAAACTTACTCTAAGCAAATTAACAACTTGCCGCATCTAGTAATCACTGGCAGTCATCACTCCGCAGAGGAGTTAGAGCGACTCATTCGCTTCTTTGATCCGCAAAAGAGCTGCTACATATTTAATCATTTCGACGTTTCACCTTACTCGGGTCTTTATCCAAACGCGCGTTCCATTGGGGACCGCTTGCAGTTTCTCTACCGAGCTCAACATGCGAAGCCCGGGGAAATCTTCATCACCTCAATTCAAGCGCTGTGTCAAAAAACGATTCCTTTCAAAGAACTTAAGGATCACACACACATCTGGAGTTCAGGAACCGAGCTCCCAGACAATATTGCTAATTTTTTAAACAATCTTGGCTACCAGTCAGCTCCAATGGTGGAGGACTCCGGTCAGTATGCTTTGCGTGGTGGGATCATCGATATCTTTTCGCCGGCGCAAACTCGCCCGGTTCGTATCGAACTTTTCGGCGATCAAATTGAAAGTCTGCGATTCTTTAATCCGGTTGATCAGCGAAGCCAGGAAGAAATCTCAAAAGCGGCGGTGGTTCCTGCTCGCGAAATTCTTTTCCGCGATGATTATCACGAAGAGCTGTTGAAAAACTTCCGGAAAACTCTTGAAGGCCGCAAAATCGACAAGGGTGAATCCGAAGAACTTCTGCGTTCACTTGTTTTGAAAAACTATTTCCCAGGTACAGAGTTCTTACTTCCCTATTTTTATAAGAAGCTCGCAACTGCTTTTGATCATTTTAATTCATCGCTCAATATCTGGTTGCTCGATCCATTAGAGATATCTCGTTACGCAGATGATTTGATCGCAGATATGAAGCAGGATTTTGGCAACTCGGATACAGCTGTCATCCGTCCTGAAATCAAAGATCTCTATACTCCTTTTGATGAACTCGAACTTCCTTCGGATTCCCGGCAGATTTATTTTTCAAAGCTTGAATATCTCGAAGAGGAAAACTCAGATTCGGTAAAGATCGAGTATCGTGCGGCACCGGTAACGGACTTCTCTAATATTAGCCTTTCGTTCTCGCCGAGTTCGGACCCGTGGCTGCAGGCTGCGAAAACAAAACTCGGTCGCTGGAAAGAGGATCGTTATAAAATATTTGTCGGTATTAAAAACCAATCGCAGATGGAAAGGCTTGGCCACATCATCGAGCGCTTAGATTTTAAACCGATCAAGTGCGACGCCAATGAGTATTTGTGGGACACTTGGATCCAAAACCAAGATTCTTCTGGCAATATTATTCATCTGATTCCACGCTACTTGCCCGAAAGCCTCCGCTTAGAAGAAGAGCAGATCATCTTTTTGCGCGAAGAAGACTTCTTCGGCCGCAAACAACGTGTAACGGAATCAAAAGGTTCTGAAGATTTCCAAAAGCAAGCAAAGCGTTTGAGCTTCGGTGATTTGAAGCCGGGCGATTTGGTTGTCCACGTCAAACACGGAATTGGTGTTTATGAAGGACTTAAAATCATGCCTATTAACGGCATTGATTCAGAATTCATTCAAGTAGGCTACAAAGATAAGGATAAACTCTATCTTCCTGTATATCGCGTTGGCCAACTTCAAAAGTATTCGGGGGCTTCACAAACGACCATTCTTGATAAGCTTGGCGGCGTTGGTTGGGAAAAAACCAAAACCAAAGTTAAGAACCAGCTTCGCGATATTGCTCACGATCTTTTGGCGCTTTATGCAAAGCGGGCCGAGATTGAGCGCATTCCAATGCCAATCAATGAAAACGAGTATGAACTCTTCGAAAATGGTTTTGCTTATGAAGAAACCGAAGACCAGCTGCGTGCCGTTCGTGACATCGCCAAGGACTTCGCATCAACAAAGCCGATGGATCGCCTGATTTGCGGCGACGTGGGCTTTGGTAAAACCGAGGTTGCAATGCGTGCGGCTTTCTTTGCGGTACAAAATCGCAAACAAGTTGCAGTCCTTGCGCCGACAACAGTTCTCGCATTCCAGCACTTAGAGACCTTTAAAAAACGCTTCCAAGGTTGGCCAGTTGAAATCAAAGCCCTGAACCGCTTTGTGACAACGGCTGAAGCAAAACAAATCACAAAGGGCACGGCTGAGGGCAAGGTCGATATCCTTATCGGAACACATCGAATCCTCAGCAAAGACGTGAGCTTTAAAGATCTTGGCTTACTCATTATCGATGAAGAGCAAAAGTTTGGTGTTACTCACAAAGAGAAGATTAAAAAAATGCGCACGAACGTGGATTCAATCACGCTTTCAGCGACGCCAATTCCGCGCACACTTAATATGAGTCTTGCGGGTGTTCGCGACCTGAGTTTGATTAATACAGCTCCTGTCGATCGCCTGCCGACAAGAACATTTGTTTGTAAGTTCGATGAAGAAACTATCCGTAAAGCCATCGAGGCCGAAATCGGCCGTGGCGGTCAGGTGTATTTCATCCATAACCGCGTGCAAAGTATTTACGGTATCGCCGATGAGATCCGCGCAATTGTTCCAAAGGCCCGCATCCGCGTCGCCCACGGGCAAATGAATGAAGACGAGCTCGAAAAAACAATGCTGGAATTCTTCCATCACGAGATCGATGTCCTCGTTTGTACGGCGATCGTTGAGTCTGGCATGGATATCCCGCGCGCGAACACCATGTTCATCGACCAGGCTCAAATGTTTGGCCTGAGTCAATTGTATCAATTGCGCGGACGTGTTGGCCGAAGTAAAGCCCGTGCTTATTGCTATTTGATGATGCCGCGAGATCGCAAACTCGAAAAAGACGCACAAGAGCGCCTCAAAATCATTCAAGAAAACTCGTCTCTCGGTAGCGGTATTAAAATCGCACAGTATGATTTAGAGTTGCGTGGTGCCGGCAATATGCTTGGCGATGATCAATCAGGTCACGTCAATGCTGTTGGTTACGAACTCTATATGGAGCTTCTGCAAGAGGCACTCGCTGAGGCTAAAGGCGAAGCCGTTGACGATATCGAGCTTGATCCAGAAATCAACTTGCGCATCCCCGCAATGATTCCAGATAAGTACATTGCCGATATCCGCATTCGTCTCAGTTACTATAAAGCATTGGCTGACATTAACTCTACGGATGATTTAGATCGTATCGAAGAAGAGCTCAAAGATCAGTTCGGCGAAATTCCAGAGCCGACATTGAATTTGATGGGCGTGATGCTCATTAGAAAACTCTGTAAAGATCTCGGTGTACGTGATCTGAGCGCGGGAGTAAAAACTGTTTCTTTGATCTTTACTGAGAAGACCCCACTGAAACCAGAGACCGCTATTCAGCTCGCAATGCGCGAGAATAAAAAATACGCCATCACGCCTGATAACCGTTTAAATATCCGCATGAACACTATTACTTGGGCGAATGTTTACGAAGAACTCGAGTATCTCTTAAAACAAACTTAGAACTCGAGGCGAATGCCTGCACCAAACATGAAATCCGTGCTGGTATCAGGGTCTTCTGAATTAGAACTTGGTTCGTACTTAGACATAAAGACATCTAAATAAGTATTTTGCAGGCTGTATTCGGAAATAGTTCTCTTCGAATAAGAGGGATCGAGCCAATCCAACTGAAACAAAAGCCCCATTTGATAGTAAATCGTATCAACGGCATGGCTATATCCAACATCATCCGCTTTTTCTTCAATGCCGAGGTTCTGATAGCCAATCGTTCCGTAAGGAACAACATACGGTTCATTAAACATATTATCTGCCAAGTAGCTCACAGAACCGCGAACCTTTGTGAGTGTCAGTGTTCTCTTTACACCAGAGGCATCGTCGGAAATCGAACCATAACCGTAACCGACAGTCGCAAGAAGAGATCCTAGAATGAAATTGTACTTATAACTGAAATCGACATTCACGAGAGGAAACTCGGTTTCACCGAACATCTCTTGGTAGAACGTTTTGAAGTCCGCAATAGAGACATAGCGATCGAGCATCACGTTCTCATAGCCGGCATCAAACATAAAACCATTCGTTTCACGGCGTTGTTTGTACGGAGCTTGAACGTTGACGGGGTAGTGAAGTTCCACGAGGTCGCTGGCTGTGCGATAGTCCTCGACGGGAGGAGCGTCCTCTTCCGCAGCCACGGCAGTGCTTACGATCAAGGTCGTAATAAGACAGACCAAGGTCGCTGTCAGCAAATCGTAAGCCTTAAGACGTAAGTTCATTTTCTTCATAACCACGCATTCTCGCCTGTAGTGGGAGGACGAAACTGTTATTCTTATTCTATGGAAGTTTGTTTCCGCGGTGTTATTGGTTTTTTAATTTTGCTTCTATTTCCCGCCTTTGTGACAGCTCAGACACCTCCATCAGTAGAGGAAATGAGTCTCGATCAGAAGGTGGGCCAGCTCTTTTTGATCGGCTTCCCACAAACAAGTGTTGATCCGCAACTCGAAGCGTTTGTAAAAAAATATAAAATCTCTTCTTTCATTCTATTTAAGCGAAATATTTCTTCTCTCGCGCAAGTTGCGCAGATGAATTCAAAATTGCAAAATCTCGCTCTGGAATCGACGAAAACGTTACCGTTTATTGCCGTCGATCAAGAAGGTGGGCAAGTTGCACGCGTTCCTACTCGCCCACCGATTCCGAGTGCAATGTCGATTGGTCAAACTCAAGACTCCGCCCTTGCGCTTTCTCTCGGCCAAGAGACCGCAAAGATCATTCGGATTCTCGGTTTCAATATGAACTTAGCGCCGGTGCTTGATATCAGTAGCCCTGAAAGCGATAGTTTTATCGGTCTCAGATCCTTCGGTTCAAGTGCTGAGAACGTCAGTTCTATCGGCGTTTCCCTCTCAAAGGGCTTGCTTGATGAGGCTGTAATTCCAACTGCAAAGCACTTTCCAGGTGTTGGCTCGATCAACGATGATCCACACAAAAAGACTGTGGAGTACAAAGCTTCTGCCGAAACGCTTTATGAACGAGATTTAAAACCCTTCGAAGAGTTTTCAAAACTCGGCAGCAATACAGCGATCATGCTCTCGCATTTTAGCTATCCGACTCTAGATGCAACAAAGACGCCGGCGACTCTTTCACCTAAGATCATTAAAGAGATTCTGCGCAAGCAGATTGGCTATAACGGTCTTGTAATTACAGACGATATTCAGATGAAGGGGCTCTCTGAAGTTAGCAATCCCTATGAGGCTGGCCTTCGCGCCCTCAAAGCTGGTGCAGATATCATCATGATGACTTGGTCCTTCAAAGACCAGGCAAAGGCCATTGAGCACGTCAAACAGGCCGTCGTAAAAGGCGAGCTCCCTATGGCGGAGCTCAACGAAAAGGTCGCACGTATTCTCGCAGTTAAAAAGTATCTCCACGATAAAACGCCCCAACTCGGTGGAATTAAAAGCCCGAGCGTCATCGCTCTTTCTACCAAAAAACTTCGTGAAATCGAGTCTCGCATTCTTGATTTCAATATCAAAGTGGCAATGCAAAAAGCAAAATCAACCACAGGCGATGATCGCGCTCCGGCCGCTATTCCTGAAAAGTCGATCTCTAGTAAAAAGCCTATCTGTGTCTTTTCGCCCATGACGGAGTTCATCGATTCGTTTAAAAAGTCGAATCTCCCGATGATGGCAATCAAAACCACAGCGAAAACCAAGCCGCAAAGCCTTGTCAACTCGATGGCCAAGGCCTCTTGCAGCTACGGCGTTTACGCGGTCTACGGCCGGAAAACCGCTGTGGTATTAGAAAATCTGCCGAAGGCCATCGCGAAAAAATTCTTAGTTGTAAACCTGAATACGCCCAGCCTTATTCCTGACTCCGAGAAGTTTCTCAATGTAGTAAATCTCTATTTCCCTCATCCAGAGGCGGGAAAAAAAGTCGCTGACAATCTGCGCACATTAGCCAGGCGAGGAGCGATTGGAGACTTCGCCACCAACGAATGACAACAACGATAGTGACGAGGATTCAGAATAAAAAAGCCCGGGTTTATCACCCGGGCTTTTCGTTTTTTTTAATATAAACTTGAACCTTATGTCCAAGTGCCAGGAAAGATTTCCATTCCTGTTCTAGCTTTCGCCACTTCTCTTTGAGCCTCTGCCCATTGCTCTTCATCCAAAGACTCAGTGCTGAGTTTGCGCTCAGCTTCAGCCAATGCTTTTTTGAGGTCTTCGATTTGCAGATCAACAGGAACTGCAGCGTACTCAGCCAAGATGTTCACACCTTGTGGGCTTACTTGGCAGTAACCCCAGCTGATTGCCACTCTCTGCTCAGCTTGACCTTTGAGTTTGTATCTCAAAATGCCAGTCTCAAGCGTAGTGATCAAAGGAGCGTGACCAGGGAGAATATTTAGTTCTCCTTTAAAAGCCGGAACCGTTACCTCTTCAATTTCTTGATCGATAACGAGTCTTTTTTCCGGAGTCACGAGTGTTAATGTAAACATAAGTTATCCTTAAGCCTGAAGCTTCTTAGCTTTTTCAACAGCCTCTTCGATAGTACCAACCATGTAGAATGCCTGTTCAGGCAAGCTATCGTGTTTACCATCCAAGATTTCGCGGAAACCTTTAACAGTGTCTTTGATATCAACGTATTTACCAGAAAGACCCGTGAACTGCTCAGCAACGAAGAACGGCTGAGACAAGAAACGCTGGATCTTACGAGCGCGTGATACAACCAACTTATCGTCCTCAGACAACTCGTCCATACCAAGGATGGCGATGATATCTTGAAGTTCTTTATAACGTTGGAGGATCGCTTGAACGTCACGAGCTGTTTTATAGTGAGCTTCACCAACAACTTGTGGATCCAAGATACGAGAAGTTGAAGTCAACGGAGAAACCGCCGGGAAGATCGCCATAGCAGCGATATCACGGTCCAAGTTCGTCGTCGCATCCAAGTGAGTGAACGTCGTCGCTGGAGCTGGATCCGTGTAGTCATCGGCAGGTACGTAAACCGCTTGTACGGAAGTGATAGAACCAGATTTAGTTGATGTAATACGCTCTTGCATCGCGCCCATCTCAGTTGCCAATGTAGGTTGGTAACCCACGGCAGAAGGGATACGGCCCAACAACGCAGACACTTCGGCACCCGCTTGAGTGAAACGGAAGATGTTATCTACGAAGAAAAGAACGTCTTGTTTTTCTACGTCACGGAAGTATTCCGCAACTGTCAAACCAGTCAAAGCAACACGCGCACGTGCTCCAGGTGGTTCATTCATCTGACCGAAAACAAGCGCTGTCTTGTTGATAACGCCTGATTGTTTCATCTCAGCCCACAAGTCATTACCTTCACGAGTACGCTCACCAACGCCGGCGAATACAGAGTAACCACCGTGCTCAGTAGCGATGTTGCGGATCAATTCTTGGATCAATACGGTTTTACCTACACCGGCACCACCGAACAAACCGATCTTACCACCCTTAGCGTAAGGAGCGAGCAAGTCTACGACCTTGATACCAGTCATCAACATTTCAGCTGCAACGGCTTGGTCTTCGAATTTAGGAGCCGCTCTGTGGATTGGCCAGTTGTCTTTAGCTTTTACCGGGCCAGCTTCGTCTACCGGCTCGCCGATAACGTTGATGATACGACCCAAAACTTCAGGGCCTACTGGCGCCAAGATCATGTTACCAGTGCTCACAACTTTTTCACCACGAACAAGACCCTCTGTAGAGTCCATCGCGATAGTACGAACCACGCCATCACCAAGATGTTGCGCGATTTCAAGAGTCAAATTGCCTTCTTTATCAGAGATTGCTTTGTTTGTTGCACGGAGAGCAGTGTTGATGGGAGGAAGCTCGCCACCTTCGAACTCAACGTCGACAACCGGACCCATCACCTGTTTGATTTTACCGTTAGCCATTTTCATACGCTCCTAATTATTTCAGCGCTTCTGCGCCAGACACGATTTCTGTTAATTCTGTAGTAATTTTTTCTTGTCTCAATTTGTTGTATGTCAGCGTGTAAGAGTTGATCATCTCTTTCGCATTGTTTGTCGCATTCTCCATGGCAGTCATACGAGCACCATGTTCTGCGGCAACGCTTTCTGACATCACTCTGTATACTTGAAGATCGAAGTGCTTCACCAACAATTGTTCAATGATTTGTTGAGGAGCGGGTTCGAAGATCATGTCGACAGAGAAGCCCACTGCTGTTCCAGTCGTGTCGAAAGAAGTTTTTTCAACATCGATAGGTAGAAGGGTCTCACAAACAACCTGTTGAGAGATCGCTGATTTGAACTCATTGTAAACCAAACGAATCTCATCATAGTCACCAGAGAGATATTGCTTCATCAAGCGATCTGCCACGTGCGAAGCCAAGTCATATGAAATGTCCTTATCCAAGCGAGTGATAGAATCGATGGCTTTGTAGCCCTTCTTAGTGAAGTAATCATTCCCTTTACGACCGATGAAAAGGAAGTCGATCTTTTCGTAGCTTTTTACATTTTGCTTATAATAGTTCTCTGCGAATTTGTTGATGCTCGCATTGAAACCACCGCAAAGACCACGATCTGAAGTCAAAACAACCAAAAGAACTTTTTTAACTTCTGGTTTTTGTTCCATCAGAGGGTGAGAAACTTTGTTAGTGATAGCGATATCAGCAATTACTTTTCGCAAAGTAAGAGCGTAAGGACGCATATTTTGAATATTATTCTGCGCCTTACGTAATTTCGCAGCAGAGACGAGTTTCATCGCCTTTGTAATCTGCTGCGTATTTTTAGTGGACTCGATACGAGCCCTGATATCCTTTAAACTCGCCATTTCGGCACCCTATTACTTAGTAGAAGGTTGGAAAACAGCTTTGAACTCTTCAAGAGCCGCAACAAGCGTCTTCTTGATATCGTCAGCCATAGCTTTTTTCTCAGCGATGTTTTTAAGTACGTGAGAGTGTTTCTGTTTCAAGAACTCGATCATCTCTTTTTCGTATCTCTTAACATCAGCTTCTGGATATTGATCCACATAACCGTTACCGGCTGCGAAGATCATCGCGATTTGCTCTTCAACTTTAACTGGAGAGTATTGACCTTGTTTCAATACTTCCACCAAGCGACGACCACGAGCCAACTGTTGTTGAGTCGCTTTATCGAGGTCAGAAGCAAACGCGGCGAAAGCTTCCATCGCGCGGAACTGAGCAAGTTCAAGTTTCAAAGAACCGGCAACTTGTTTCATCGCTTTAATCTGAGCGGCACCACCCACGCGAGATACTGACTTACCGACAGAAATCGCTGGACGGATACCTTTATTGAACAAGTCCGTTTCCAAGAAGATCTGACCGTCAGTGATAGAGATCACGTTTGTTGGGATGTATGCAGAGATATCGCCCGCTTGAGTCTCGATGATTGGCAATGCAGTCAAAGAACCGCCGCCTTTATCCGCAGACAATTTCGCAGCACGCTCCAAAAGACGGCTGTGGAGATAGAATACGTCGCCTGGATACGCTTCACGTCCTGGAGGACGACGAAGGAGCAATGACAACTGACGGTAAGCTTGAGCTTGTTTCGTCAAATCATCATAGATGATCAAAGCATGGCGGCCAGTATCGCGGAAGTATTCCGCCATTGCTGTACCAGAGTACGCAGCCAAGAATTGCAATGGAGCTTGTTCAGAAGCACCTGCAGAAATAACTGTCGTGTACTCAAGAGCGCCAGCTGCGCGGAGTTTTTCAACAACGGCTGCTACTGTAGATTGTTTTTGACCGATAGCTACGTAGAAGCACTGAACGCCCAAACCTTTTTGGTTGATGATAGTGTCTACTGCGATCGCAGTTTTACCAGTTTGACGGTCACCGATGATCAACTCACGCTGACCACGACCGATTGGGATCAAGGCGTCGATTGCTTTGATCCCTGTTGCAAGAGATTCTTCAACTGGATGACGGTAAACGATACCAGGAGCTTTCAACTCAACCACGCGAGTGTGTGGAGTTGTGATCGGGCCTCTGCCGTCAATTGGAGTACCAAGAGCGTCAACTACGCGACCAAGAAGAGCTTCGCCCACTGGAACTTGTACGATTTTTTTAGTACGTTTAACAGTGTCGCCTTCTTTGATACCACGGTCTTCACCGAAGATAACCACACCCACGAAAGATTCTTCAAGATTCAGAACCATTCCGTAGATTTCGCCTGGGAACTCAACGAGCTCACCCGCCATTACGTTTTCAAGACCGTATACGCGCGCAACCCCGTCCCCTACTGAGAGAACGCTGCCGGTTTCGCTAACTTCGATTTTCTTATTATACTGATTGATCTGCTCTTTAAGAACGCGACTGATCTCGTCGGCACGGATTTGTGTTTCCATGGTTAGTTGGCTCTCCTGTTTAATTCTTCGTTCAATTTAATTAAATGTGTTTCGATGCTGTCATCAAATGTCCATCCGCCCACTTCAGCGACAACGCCGCCCAAGAGAGTTGGATCTTCTTTGTATGTCAGGATGATTTTCTTGTTCAAAATTTTGTTGATGCGAGACTCGAGGTCTTTTTTAGCTTCGTCAGACAAAGCTTTTGCAGACTTCACAGAACCACGAGTGATTCCTTGCTCAACATCCATTTGCTCTTGGTAAGCTGCCGCAATTTCTTCGAAGCCACCAATGCGATTTTTCTCAACCAGAAGAAGCAGCAGATTGAAAACCTCTTCCAGCAAGCCTTTGCCGCCGAATGTGTTTTGAATAACGGCTTTCTTTTGCTCTGGAGTAACGAGAGGGTTTTCAAAGTAAGCTTGGATCTGAGCATCTGCTTTAAATGCAGAAGCAACAGAAGCTACTTCTTTTTGTACGCGATCTGCTTGGCCTTTTTGTTTTGCTACGGCAATGAGGGCCTTAGCATAACGACGAGCGACTTCAGAAATCTTCATGGATTTACCGCCTGTACTTTATTAACAAATTCGCTTTGAAGTTTTTGGTGATCAGCAGAACCGATGTCTTTAGAAAGAACAGCTTTTGCCGCCTCCAAAGAGTCTTTCAAAAGCTGCTCGCGAAGATGCGTTTGAGCTTTTTGAATTTCAATTTTTGCAGTTTGCTCAGCTTCATTTTTAATACGAGCTGCCTGCTCTTGAGCTTCTTTAATCAGAGATTGCTTCATGTCGTTAGCTTCGGCTTTTGCGCGAGCAAGGCTGTCGTCTTGAGAAGCTTCCAATTGATCAAGCTTGTGCTTGATATCTACGAATTGCTTTTCAGCGGCTTCGCGAGCTGCTTGAGATTTTTGAGCAGCCGCCAAGTAACCAGATTTGCGCTCAGAGTAGAATTTTACAACAGTGCCTTTCAAGAAATAGAAAAGACCGCCGAACAAAATGGCGACATTGATTGCTTGATACAAAACAACTTTAGGAACTTCAACCGGGCCCTCAGCGTGGTGTTCGCCGCCAGAGGCAAAAGCTGCGCTTGTTCCAAGTACTAAAAGAAACGGAATCCACTTATTCATATTGTCTCTTACTTTCCCAAAAGCTTTTGAGTGATTACTACAGATACATTTGTAGTTTCAGCTCTTAACGCCGCAGTCGTAGCTTGAATTGATTGTGCGATTTTTTGATTGTTCGCCTCGAGCAATGCAGCAGCATCAGAACGAGCCTTACCAACAAGAGCATCGAACTCTTTCAAAGCATCTGTACGATGAGCATCGTAGATGTCTTTGATTTTCTTCGTCACTTCTTTAGCCTTCGTTTGGTATTCAGAGTGAAGCTCTGTTGATTTTTTTTGGAACTCTTGAGCCAAATCTTCGCCGCCCAAAGTGCGCTTTTCGCGCTCTTCAAGAGCTTTATAATATGGCGTAAAGAGATACAGATTTAAAAAGAAGAACGCACAAATAAAGATCCCGAACTGGATCAGTGCGGTGCCATTAATTCCTAATTGTTGGATAATTTCCATTTTATTGAAATCCCTACTGTTTTTTTGGAACCTCGGGATTAGCATTTTTGGAAATAAATGGTCAAGGCGAAACTAGCTTTAAATCAGCGTAAACAAAGGGCTTTGACTAAGACTTCGGCATGTACGAAGCACCCTCAAATACGACCCCTTCGTCGATTCGAAGACTTGGCGAGGTCACGGTGCCCTTAAAAACTGCGGGTGGGTGCATTATAACTCTGCGACGGGCAAAGAGATTTCCCTCTACGCGGCCAGAAATAATGATGGTATCGGCCTCAACTTGGGCTTGGATGTTGGCGGTGTTGTTAATTACCACCGTATCATTAGTAAAGATTTCACCGACGAACTCGCCGCCGATTTGGACGGTGCCCTCAAAACTGAGTTTTCCCTCAAAGCGGGTCCCGTAATCTAATATAGACGTTACGTGACCCGTGAGAAAATCATCATTGTTTGAAAGAGCTTTTAGTTCTGCCATCCTTGTTTCAACCTATCCACGATTTGAGTCAGCTCATCATCTGAATAGAAATGAACTGCGATTTTTCCCTTGGAATTAGCATAATCAATATTGACCTTGGTTCCTAGGATCTTTTGCAGTTCGTCGCAAAGGCCGGAAATGAGTCTCTGCGTCACATTTTGATCGATGGTCGACTCACGCTCTGGGGAGGAGCTTGGGTTTTGAGCGTCAGCCACCATTTTCTCTAACTTACGCACAGAAAGTTTATCGCTAATTACTTTCTTCGCGAACTCAATTTGCTTCTTTGGATCCGGCAAAGACAAAAGCACCTTTGCATGTCCGACAGAAAGCTCGCCATCAATAATAAGTTTTCGTGCCTCTGTAGGGAGGGACAACAAACGAACCGCATTCGCCACAGTTGCGCGATCGCGGCCCACTTTATCTGCCACTTGTTGTTGAGACATTTTGAACTCATTAATAAGACGGAAGTAACCTTCGGCCTCTTCAATCGGATTCAAATCTTCACGTTGAATATTTTCGATGATCGCGAGCTCTAAAGTCTCTTGGTCATCAAAGTTCTTAATTAAAACAGGAACTTCATGCAGCCCAGCAGACTGCGCAGCTCTCCAGCGGCGCTCACCGGCTACGATCTCAAGGCGACCACCGGCGATTTTACGTGCGATGATTGGCTGAAGAATGCCGTTCTCTTTAATAGATTGTGCGAGCTCTTGCAGAGATTCTTTTTCAAAGCTTTTGCGAGGCTGAAACTGACCTGAAGCCAGCTTATCAATGGCAACCTGCCAAACTTTTCCCTCAGTATTAATAGGAGCAGCTGCCGGCGCAGGAGCCGGGGTTGCAACCGTAGCAGTTGGTGCAGCGGCAGCCGGAGCCGGCTTAGCAGAAGCACCCGCAAAATTCTGAGCCGGCTTGTTTTGGATAACCTTTTGGGTATCCAAATTATCGGCCATCGTCTTGCTTGCCATACCTTCGGCTGCAGGACCTCCACCCAACAAAGATCCGAGGCCACGTCCTAGGCCCTTCTTTTTGTTAGAGTTTTCAGCATTCAAATCAGACATTTACAGTCTCCTGTTGCGGTCTTTGTTCGGTCGCTTTCGCTGCGGTTCTTTGCTCAACTTCTTTGGCAAGATCGTAGTACTTGGTCGCGCCGATTGATTTTTGGTCGTATTCAAAGATGGACTGACCATGGCTAGGCGCCTCGCTCAAACGAACATTTCTTGGAATGATCGCATTGAAAACTTTGTCGCCGAAATGGTTCTTAATTTCAGTCACAACTTGGTGGCTGAGATTATTTCTCGTATCAAACATCGTGAGAACGATGCCCTCTATATGTAATTGCGGATTAAGATTTTTCTTAATCAAACCTGCTGTATTCAAAAGTTGGCTCAAGCCTTCGAGCGCATAGTATTCACATTGAAGTGGAACCAAAAAACTGTCTGCAGCAGTGAGTGCATTCAGGGTCAAAAGACCCAAAGATGGTGGGCAATCAATAAGGACGTAGTCGTAAAGATCGCCAATGCTTGCGATAGCAGACTTTAGTCTGTATTCTCGCTGCGGCATGTCAACAAGCTCAATCTCTGCTCCTACCAAATCTGGATTCGCAGTGATTACTTGAAGGTTCTCATCTTTTGTTTTTTGAATAGTCTCTTGAATATCTCTTTCGCCGATCAAAACGTGATAGACGTTTGAATCCTGACTCTCGTATCTTTTGATACCCAAACCACTGGATGCATTCCCTTGCGGATCCATGTCGATGAGTAGGACTTTCTTACCTAGAGATGCCAAAGCAGAAGAGAGATTCACTGAAGTGGTAGTTTTGCCTACTCCACCCTTTTGATTAGCTATGCAAATTGTCTTAGCCATGCTCAATTCCTCCGTGATTTATCAAAAGTCCTGCATTTTTTTCACGATGGCAAGTTTTTCCTAATGTTTTACGCAAATATTCCGATGTTCCACGTAGAACATCGGGTGATTATGCGTATTTTCGTCCTACTACTCATCACAATCGGCCTTTTTGGCTGTAATAAGCCCAATCCGAATCCGGAATTGGCTGATGAGATCTATCAAGACCTCACTACCCAGGCTGGTGAAGTGAAGAAAGAGGCCGAATCTGAGAAAAAGAAGCTCGAGGGCTTTAAAAAGGATATTGAAAAGGCCGTCCCCCAGACAGGTGAAATTAAACACGCCCAAAAGCGCTATTTCGAGTCGGAATTAAGAGTTCAGAAGCTCGAGCAGCTCGCTAAATACTACGAGATAAAAGCGGCCGATAGAATGCACTACACGAAGACCGAATATCTTAAAGCCTTCAAAGCCGGCAAGCCTTGGCCTACAGAAGAGGAACTCGCGGCCTACAAGCAGTATAAACTCTCGGCCCGTGTAGATGGCGGCTGGGACTCCCGCAAGCGCGTAAAAGCCTATGAAAAAGACCGCGGCATCGCCTCTGACGGCGCAAAAGGCGGTGAAAAAGGTGAAAAAGGCGCAAAAAAACCCGAATCTGAGCCAAAAGGCGAATAATTCGGGCTAAAAATGTTCTACGTGGAACAAATCAGGCTAATTTATCTGTTTTAATCACTGAAAACTTAACTTCTCCGATCGGCAGGCGGTATTCCCCTACCAATCCTGGTGTCCAAAGAGAGCAAAGCTGAATCGGAATTTCAGAAACCTCCATACCCCACTGTTCGCCCTTAAGGTGGTACACAATACCGCCCTTTGGAACAATCTTACGAAGAAGAAGAATCACTTTTGAAATTGAGGCAAATCCGCGAGTCATAACATACTGAACGGTGCCTTCCTTTAAGGTATCTGGCTTAACATTTAAAACATCTGCATTCGGAATCTGAGCAACTGCAATGATGTGTTTTAAAAACTCACACTTGCGCTGATCTGGATCTACGACATGGACTTTTACTTTCGGGTTCAAAATCGCAAAAACAAGGCCCGGAAAGCCGTTCCCCATACTAAGGTCATAGATTTCAGTCATGCGTGAATTTGATTTTGCAATAACGCGTGAAGCCAAAATGCTATCAGCAAAATGAAGTGCATCGGCCATGGGAATTGTCTTTGGAGAAACCAAACTTAATGTCTTATTAAATTTAGTGAGCTCTTCGTTGTAGATTTTAAACTGCTTCTGGATCTCTGGACTCAAGTCTGGGAACCAGGTTTCCATACGCCAGTGACTAGTTGGTAATTCTTGATTCTCCGCCAAGAGCGACCTCTTTCAGCTTTTTGTGACCTTTAAGATAGATCATTATAGCTTGAATCGCTGATGGATTAACACCACTTATGCGTTGAGCTTGGCCTAAGGTACGTGGCTTAACTTGCGAAAGTTTTGTGACCTCTTCGTTCGAAAGCCCGCGAATTTCTTTGTAAGAAAGTTCTTCTGGGAGACGCAATTCTTCAAGACGTTTGGACTGCTCGATAAGTTCCATCTGTCTTTTTACGTAGCCCGAGTACTTCACTTCGATTTCGACCGGCTCAGACACATTCGGATCCAAATCCATCTCAAAACCAAAGTCTTGCAACGTAGAACAAGAAATCTCAGGACGACGTAATAACTCTTCGAAACTAACGGGTTTTAGTAAAACTGAAGTGCCCAAAGCCGTGAGCTTTTCCTGCGTTTCAGCCACCGGAAAGAGCCGTTCTGAGCGTAATTTCTCGATCATTGTCGAGCGGCGTTCTTTTAAATTTCTGAGTGACTGAATAGACTCAGGATTTACTAAACCAGCACCGATAGCGACCTCACCTAAGCGATCGATAGTATTATCTTCTCTTAGAACAAGACGATGTTCGGCTCTGGAAGTAAACATGCGATAAGGCTCGTTTGTTCCTTTGGTTACCAAGTCATCGATGAGGACCCCGATGTAAGCTTGGTCGCGGCCGAGAACAAATTCTTCTCGGCCCAAAACAGAGTGCGCGGCATTCACGCCGGCAATCAAACCTTGAGCACCGGCTTCTTCGTAACCAGAGGTTCCGTTGATTTGACCTGCTAAGAAAAGTTGGCGGATGGTTCGTGTTTCAAGGCGATGCCAGATTTGGGTCGGCTCGATGAAATCATACTCGACCGCATAACCTGGACGAACGATTTTTACGTTCTCTAACCCCGGAATGGTTTTCAAAAATTCGTACTGAACCTCTTCCGGCAAACTTGTCGAAATCCCTTGGAGATAAATCAGATCTGTATTCAGACCTTCGGGTTCTAAGAAGGTTTGGTGGCTGTCTTTGTCCGCGAAGCGTGTGACTTTATCTTCGATACTTGGGCAATACCTTGGTCCAGTGCCTTCAATGTTGCCACAGAACATAGGAGATTTATCGAGATTCGCACGAATGATTTCATGGGTCTTCTCAGAAGTGCGGGACAAGTAACAAGCCACTTGCGGAAGTTTGAACTGCCTTTCAGAGCGGAAACTAAATGGATAGAACTTTTCATCCCCGTACTGAGGCAAAGTCTTACTCCAATCGATGGAATCTTTATGAAGACGCGCGGGAGTGCCCGTTTTTAGGCGGCGAACTGTGAACCCGAAATCTGCGAGCTGATTTGAAAGACCGATAGAGGCTTTATCCCCTACTCGGCCACCAGGTGTCTGAGTCAGACCAATATGCATAACTCCGTTCATGAAAGTTCCGGCCGTAATCACCGTTGCTTTTGAGCGGATTTCAGAGCCATCTTGCAAAACCACGCCCACACACAGATCTTTTTCCAAAATCAGGCGTTTTACTTCACCTTGAAGCAAAGAAATATTTGGATGATTGCGAAGTTGCTCAGTCATGTACTGAGAGTAAAGCTGCTTATCAGACTGAACACGAGTGCCGCGAACCGCGGGACCCTTGCTGGCATTCAGGCGTTTAAATTGAATGCAAGTTTCATCGGCCGCCAGACCCATTTGACCGCCAAGCACATCAATCTCGCGAACCATATGGCCTTTTGCAAGACCACCGATCGAAGGATTGCAGCTCATGTAAGCGATGCGATCTAAATTTGTCGTAACTACAAGCGTGTTCAAGCCCAAGCGTGCAGATGCAAGACATGCTTCTACTCCGGCGTGGCCGGCACCGACTACAATGACATCATATTGGGACATACTCATAATTATTTTCCGAGACAAAACTCTTTAAACACACGATCCATTACTTGGTCGTCGAAGCGTTTACCGAGAGTTTCTTGGACAGCAATCAAAGCTTCTTTGAGTTCAATTGCTAAGAATTCAGAACCAAGACCCTCTTTCAGCAACTGCTGACAGCGAACGATGTTTGAAAGGGCCTTCGAAAGGTTCTCATAGTGACGAGCATTCGAAAGTAAGACGTAATCCTGAAGATCCGTCTGCGAGAAACGACCCGAAATCTCTTTCAAAATCAACGCTCTGGCATTTTGATCGAGAGCGCTGACAAAGAAAAGGTTTCTCTTGGCGAAATCCGCGTATTGGGTAAGTTTTTCAAACCCAGGCGTCTGAGTCGGCTCTTTCACGAGGTCCGCCTTATTGCCAATCACAAAGAGGTTTGTTTTGGCGAGCTGCTTTAAGAGCTCCTCATCCTCTGGCTGAATACCCGTAGTGAGATCAAAGACAAAAAGCACGACATCAGCCTCTGTATGGGCTTCCCGGCTCTTTTTAATGCCGATCTGCTCAACGATGTCAGATGTATGGTTGCGAATCCCCGCCGTGTCTAAAAACGTGAATTTAAGGCCATTAAACTGGGTGTCCCCGGAGATCACATCCCGGGTCGTCCCTGCCACGTCCGTGACAATGGCGCGCTCCTCTTCCAGGAAGAGGTTTAACAGGCTCGATTTACCCACATTCGGGCGGCCCGCCAAAGCAATGCGGACACCATCTTTGAGAATGCGCCCCGCTTTATAGGATTGAACTAGGGATTTAAGCCCCTCTTCAACATCCTGAAGGCGGTTTATAACGACATCGTTAGAAATGAGCTCAAGGCCCTCGGTCGAAAAATCAATGCCGGCTTCCATATGGGCCATCAGCCAAGTCACATCATTTTCAATGCCTTCGAGCTTCTGAGAAAGCTGACCTTTCAACTGTCTGAGAGCGAGCTTTTGGGCTTTATCACTTTGGCTTTCAATCAAGGCCAAGACGCTTTCTGCCTGAACTAGATCCACATTGCCGTTCATGAAAGAACGATAAGTGAACTCGCCTTTATCAGCACTGCGAGCTCCACCGGCGATGAGAAGATTTAAAATGTTCTGACAGATTTGCGGGTTTCCATGGCAAGAAATCTCGAGAGTTTCTTCTCCCGTAAATGATCTGCCTTTTTGAAAGTAAGTGACCAGCACTTCATCGATGTCTTCGTGAGCGTGAGAGTCATGAAGAGTGCCGAAATAAACTCGATGAGTTTCCACTTTAGAAGGTAAAAAACCCGCAATTTTGCGGGTGACTTCAAGGGCGTGGGGCCCGGATACGCGGATAACAGAGATCCCACCTACACCGTGAGGTGTGGACACCGCACAGATCGTTTGGGAGTCTCTGTCGCCACCGTACATAGACTGCTATTCTCCAGCAGTCTCTTGAGCTTGAGCGTTGTTATTAGCGCCCTTCGCTGGGTAGATTTTGATTTTCTTATAAAGGCCTTCGCCCAAAGAACGGCTTTTTACGCGTGGGTCTTGAGCCAAGTATTGGTGAACAACTTTGCGATCTTTCGGAGGAAGAGCGCGGTAGTACACAGACTTACCTTGCTCGATCGCGATTGTTTTCAAGTTTTCAGCGCGCTCAATAAGAGCTGCCGCAGATTCATCACGGTAGCCACCACAGTCTACTGTGATGTTTGTTTTATCTTCTGGGAAATTGTGCTGAACAACGCGTTTCAAGAACAATTGGAAAGCATCCAACATTTGTCCTTTTTTATCTTTCAAAAGCTCTTCATCAGAACCAGAGAATTCGATCGCCAAAACACCTTCCGTGTCTGACTCTTTCTCGTAGTTAATTTTGAATGAAAGATCGAATTGTCCTTTTTCAATAATACCAGTCAAGGTGTCGTGAACGAGGGTTTCTACTTCGCCACCAGAACTTTTGCTTTTGCCGCCAAACAGTTTACTAAAAAATCCGGCCATTATTTCCTCCTAGGCAGTCGCTTTTTTTGAGTCTCTTAAGAAAAAGAATTGTTGAGTAATACCGAAGATCGCACTGACCGTCATATAAAGGGTCAATCCGCTCGGAAGTTGAAGCATGAATAGAATGAAAACCAACGGCAAGAAAGCCATGATCTTCGCTTGTGCTGGATCCATCGTGGTTGGAGTCATCTTCTGTTGTAAGAACATGGTTCCACCCATCAAGATCGGTAATACATAGAACTTATCTGCAGAACTCAAATCATGGATCCATCCATAGAACGGAGAATGATAAAGCTCGATGCTAGAGCCGATAACGCGATAAAGAGCGAAGAACACAGGGATTTGAAGAAGCATTGGTAAGCAACCACCGATTGGATTTGCTTTATGTTCTTTCATCAACGCCATTGTTTCGCGGTTCAAAGCCATTGGGTCGTCTTTATATTTCTCACGCAAAGTCTGCAACAAAGGCTGAATCTCTTGCATCGCCTTCATTGATTTTGCAGACATCAAGGCAAATGGAAGAACGCAAAGACGCACGAGCAAAGTAAGACAAATAATCGCAAGACCCCAGTTACCAACAACTGTGTAGAATGCCTTCATAATGTAAAGCAAAGGGCGAGCGATGAAACCAAAGAAACCATGGTCAATAATGCTAGGTAATTCTGGGTCGATGGCTTTCAAAGTCTCGATAGATTTAGGGCCTGCATAAAGAATTTGTTCTAATGCAATTGTTTGGCTTGCTTGCGCTGGCTTATAGATTAACTCCGCATAAGCTGTTTTAGCAGCAACGTTTGAATGCAAAGCTGTCTCTGGAATGATTTCAGACTTATCAACGATCGCCGCTGAGAAATACTGAGTGCTTGCGGAGAGTAAAGAAACTTGTGGGAATGATTTCGCAACATTCTCTTTTGCAGAGCTGAAGTTCACAGTTTCAGATTTACCACCATTGTGTTTTACGAAGAAATCTTGGTGCTGATAAGAAGGCATTAAGAATGAAGTTGATTGAGGTACGGTTACTTTCTCAGGGATAACCAAAGTTACACCTTGAGCAATTTCAGCTGATGGTTTTTCAATCACAACTTTATTCGTGAAAGCCTGTTTCTCAACGTCGTACTTCAAAGTACGAGTCACAGTGGATTCACCCACCTGGGCGGTTCCCACGTACTGACCTGGAGCTTCTTCTTTAAGGTCGAAGTTCACGGGAGCTGCTTGCGCCGCGAGCTTTAATTCAAAGAGAGATTCAGTATCTGATTGGCCGACTTTAATAGGGTTTTTATCGTAATCGACATACTTATTAAGTACGACATTCTTCAAACCCATCCCGTGATTCGTGATTGTGAATGAAATATTGTCGTCTTTAAAGTCGAAGGATTTTTCAGCGACAACTTGGCCAGGTGTCGATTTAGTTTCGACCGTTTGACCTGGAGTTCCTACAGTGGTTTCACCTGTCGTAGGTGCTGCTGTAGTCGTCGTTTCAGTTGTTGCGGTTTTTTGAGCCGGCTTGTTGTAGTTCGGGTACTTTTTAGTGAGGTAAGTTTGCCAGCCAAACCATACGGCGCCAACAAGAACGAGAGCGAGAATGGTTTTAGGATCAAAGAACGAGCTTTTATTTTGCTCTTGCATGGGCATCTCCTGTGCAGCCACAAGTCGGAACCGGATCAAAACCAAAAGTTCCGCCAGGACGGCATTTCAAAATTCTTTTACTGATTAAATAAATCGCAGAGAAGAAGTTGTGAGTTTTGATGGCTTCAACAGCATATTCAGAGCAACTCGGAGTGAAACGGCAAGTTCCACCCATATGAGTTGTCCCAAGAGTCCTATAAGTTGCTACGAACAAAAGTAGCAAAGACTTAGGAAGACTTTGAAAGAATCTCAAGACCGGTGTCCATGGCTTTTTTGAACTCGTCATATTTGAGTCCTTTATAAAAGCCCTGGTCGATGGGTTTAAAGATAATGTTGATGGAGACGTCAATCGGCGATCCTGTCTGGTTCGACCTATCAACGAAGTCCCTAAAGTATTCCCGTGCCCAACGCTTCAATTTATTGCGCACAACTGCAGAGCCGACTTTACGGCTTGCAGTCACGCCAAAATGTAGCCCTTTTGGACCCTTTTTTGAGTAGTTCAAAAGGAGCCATTTCGTTGGCCAGGCTCTTTTTCCAGTCTTTTTAAGAGAGAGAAATTCGGAACTTCGTTTAATTACAACGGGTCGACTATTTTCCACCAGTTGAAACCGTTAAACGTTTTCTTCCTTTTGCACGACGGCGAGAGATAACATCTGTACCAGCTTTAGTAGCCATTCTAGCGCGGAAACCGTGTTTGTTTTTACGACGACGATTAGATGGTTGGTAAGTACGTTTCATTTTCAACTCCTGGTGAAACATTTTTGACGCTTTAGGACGTCCTGCCACTCTTTTAGGTGGACGCCGAATTAATCACAATGCAGCAATAAGGTCAACTGTTGAAAACTTCGACAGGCCCTGCTAAAGATTTTTGGCGCGTTCTGCTGCAATTCTGAACACGAGCTGAGGGGTCAGTTTGAGGGGTCATCCACGTGGATATTAATAATTCGTTTTGGGCACAAATTAAAACCAAGATGAAAAGCCGCAATCTGAATAACAAGTACCTTGAGACTTGGCTGGATCCTATTGAGTATCTATCCACTTCGGGTTCTTCAGAACGTCCTCGTATTGTTCTTGGTGTGCCAAACGCCCTTCATCAATATTACGTGACTCAGAATCTGCAAGATCAAATTTACACCGAAATTTCAGATAGTTACAAGAATCCGTTTGAAGTTGAATTCGTGATCACAGGGAACAAACCACCTCTTCCGCCGGAGAATCCTTTAGCTTTGGATGAAGCAATCACCGCGAACGAGCAGGCCCAGTTCCGTCCACAAGCTCCGGCGCCTACTCATCAAGCTGCCCAGGTGACTACTCAAAATAATAAGTCTGACTTTTTGAACACAGAATTGACCTTTTCTACTTTCGTTGTTGGAAAAAATTCAGAGTTCGCCCATGCCGCCTGCTTTAACGTGGCTCGGAACCCAGGGGCGGATGATTACAACCCTCTATATATATTCGGACCTGTGGGAATGGGTAAAACGCATCTATTAAATGCGGCCGGAAACTATATCCGTGAACAATTCCCGCATCTTAGAATTACCTATATCTCTGCAGAACGCTTTTTGAATGAGTGCGTGGCGGCCCTTCGCCACTATCAAATGGATAAGTTCCGCCAGAAATATCGTGAAAACTCCGACATCCTATTAGTCGACGACGTACAGTATATTGGACGTGGTGAGGCTGTTCAGGAGGAGTTTTTCCACACAATCAATAACTTCATCGACCGTAAAAAACAGGTTATTTTAGCCAGCGATCGCATGCCTAAGGATATCTTAGGCCTTGAAGACCGCAGCCGTACCCGTCTTGAACGCGGTTTGATCGCAGACATCACAATGCCGGATTTGGAAACGAGAATTGCAATTCTTCGTTATAAAGCCGAAAAATTTGGCGTGCGTATGCCTGAAGATGTGGTTAATCACATTGCCCGCATTTCTAAACGCTCGATTCGTGAACTTGAAGGCAACCTTAAAAAGGTAAAAATTTATTCTGAGCTTCAAGGGCTTAGTATCGACTACGACCTGGTTAAAAAGATCCTTTCACATCATGAAAGCCAGTCGACGATTTCTTTGGAAGAGATTCAAAAGCTCGTAGCGGATCATTTTAAAGTTAAAATCACGGATCTAAAATCTAGCACGCGCGCTAAACCTATCGTAGTGCCGCGCCAGATCGCGATGTATTTGATTAAAAAGTTTTTGGATAGATCACTCGTTGATATTGGTAAAGCTTTTGGTGGCAAAGATCACACAACTGTGATGAATGCCCTTGAAAGAGTCCAACATCTACAAGCAACTGACCAAGATATTATGAAAGATATCGAAGAGTTGGAGCAAAGGATCCACAATATCACAGGAGTGTGAATGTGGACTGTGGATAAGCCTGTGGAAAGATTTGAGGGTAAAAATGTGCATTCAACTTACCCACAAATTTGAAAAATCCTAGGGCGACCTGAAGAGGTTTTTATCCACTGAAAAAATTGAACGGATTTAATAACTTAAAGGGTATTTGGATTTATCCACAAGCCTACTACTACTACTAGTATTTATATTAATAGTAATAGATATATAAGGGATTCAAATAAGAGGGACTCATCATGAGATTGGAAATCGATAAAAGAGATTTACTAGGATTAATCGGTAAGACTCAGAACATTGTAGAAAAAAGAAATACAATGCCGATTCTCGTAAACATTCTTTTAGAAGCTGAAAATGATGCACTCAAGGTTTTTGCAACAGACCTTGAAGTGAGCCTCACAGACCAAACTAAAATTAAAGTGATTCAACCAGGTAAAGTTGCGGTCAGCGCGAAAAGCCTTTTTGATATCGCTAAGGAACTTTCTGAAGGAACGATCCAATTAATTAAGAAAGAAAACAACTGGCTTGAAATCAAGCAAGGTAAGTACACTTCTAAAATTGTTGGTATCAGCGCAGACGAATATCCGATCTTCCCTACTTACAATGCTCAATCATTCATTAAAGTTCAGGCAGAAGTTTTGAAAGATATGATCGATAAAACGATTTTCAGCGTGTCGACGGATGAAACTCGTTACCACTTGAATGGTGTTTATTTCGAAATCGTTGGTGGCACGGGTTTTAGAATGGTTGCAACTGACGGTCATAGAATGAGTATCGTGAATCGTACACAAAACGATTCTAAATCTGCAGCTTCTCCAGGTGTTATCATCCCTCGTAAAGGTCTCGGTGAGATCAAAAAATTGTTGGATGGTGTGGATGGCACTGTGGAAATCGCGATTGAAGGTTCTCAATTTATTTTGAAACACTCTTCAACGACTTTGATGATTCGTTTGATCGAAGGAAAGTATCCGAATTATCAACAGTTTATTCCACAGAAACTCACTCAGAGAGTGCAAATCAACCGTGAACATTTCCTCACTTCGTTGAAGCGTGTATCATTGTTGGCTAATCAAAAATCAAAAGCGGTTTTGTTGAACCTGACAAATGGTAAAATGGAAATCTCTTCTAACAACCCTGAATTGGGTGACGCTAAAGAAGAGATCGAAGTTGACTACTCAGGAAATGAAATGAAGATCGGCTTCAATGCGAAGTTCATCACAGATATTTTGACTAGCATGAATGACGATCGCGTCGATTTCGAATTGAATGATCAACTCTCTCCAGGACTTGTACGCCCTCATAACGACGCGACTTACACTTGCGTTCTTATGCCTATGAGAATTTGATGTTTTTTGAAAAGATCAGAATCCACAACTTTCGAAACTTCGTGGATTCTCAAGCAGAGTTTTCTCCGAGATTAAATGTCTTTCTCGGAGAAAACGGCCAAGGTAAAACAAATCTCCTCGAAGCCCTTTATCTCACTCTTCAAGGAGACACCTTTCGCTACGCTGACAATGTGAATCTCATCCGTAGCAATATTGATTTCTCGCTTCTACAAGCACTCGTTCGCGAAAAAGATCTGACCTACGAGCTTAAAACTCAAATCATGAAAAGCCGTAAGCATAGTTTTCTGAACGGAAAACGTGTGAGCTCTGCGGATCTTCGTAAAGAATTTTCGGCTGTGGTGTTTTCGCCAGAGAGTCTGGCTTCGATTAAAGAAGGTGCGGATTTTCGCCGCACTTTGATTGATGATTTGCTGATTAGTTTCAACAAACGAAACGCTGATTTGATCTCAGAATTTCGCAAAGCGCTAAAAACGCGTAACAGAATTTTGAAAAATTACGTCGAGAACCAAGAGGACAAAGCCAGCACATTGCGCTTAATCGAGAGTATAAACCCTTCTTTCCTACGTTTGGGTGCTCAGCTAGCCACCGCCCGGATTGCGGCTCTCCAGGGCCTTTTGAAGGAATTTAACAGTGCGATGCAATATATTTCCAACAATTCGACCGAAATTGGCGTTGAGTACATCATCTCAGGGCAAAATGCGCTTAGTTTTAGTGCACAAGATGTGTTTGATGCACTACAAAAACGCTGCGAAGAATTGCGTGATGCAGAGCTCTCTGGCGGAGTCAGTTTAGTCGGTCCGCACAAGCACGATATCGTGTTCCTATATGGGCAAAAAGACTCGCGTTTTTATTGTTCGCAGGGGCAGCAAAGAGCCATCATATTATCTTTCAAAATGGCTCAAATTGTGTATCATAGGAAGGCTCACGACGTTTACCCAATTTTGATGTTGGATGATGTCTTATCTGAACTCGATCAACAGAAGCGGGACTCACTGATTACGTTCTTACACGAGATCAATACCCAGATTTTTGTGACGACGACAGACTTCACTCTGCCGAAGAGTTTTTCTTTGGATGAAGTGACTGTTTTAAAAATTAACAACGGGCAAATTCTTCAGTGATTAAATTTTAACTGAATGGAAAGTTCGAAGGGATTAAGCGTGTCAGATCAAAATGTATCTACAGCTCCTGAACAAAAGAATTATGGTGCTGACCAAATTCAAGTTCTTGAAGGCTTGGAAGCTGTTCGTAAAAGACCAGGGATGTATATCGGTGATACTGGAGTTCGTGGTTATCACCATCTTGTGTATGAAGTTGTGGATAACTCCGTAGATGAGGCGCTTGCAGGATATTGCAAACACATTCAAGTCACTATCAACGCCGATGAATCTATCACTGTCGAAGATGATGGCCGTGGTATCCCAGTAGGTGCCCATAAAAACGGAAAATCAGCGCTTGAAATCGTTATGACTGTTCTCCATGCCGGCGGTAAATTCGACGGTGGTGGTTACAAAGTATCCGGCGGCCTTCATGGTGTAGGCGCTTCCGTAGTGAATGCCCTTTCTGCTCGTTGCCAAGTTGAAGTTCAGCGCGAAGGTTTTGTTTGGACTCAACGTTATGAAAAAGGGGTGATTCAAGCTCCAGTCGAAAAAGGCGAAACAACCACTAAAACAGGAACGAAAACGACCTTTAAACCAGACCGTGAAATCTTCAAAGATGAAACGATTACTTACGATTTCAACACATTAGCAAATCGTTTCCGTGAATTGGCTTTCTTGAATGGTGGCTTGCACATTTCTTTGAAAGATGAGCGCACCGGAAAGAAACAAGATTTCCAATATGCGAATGGTGTAGCTGAATTCGTTCAGTTCATGAATCAATCTAAAAAACCTCTTCACAATGAAGTCATTTACTTCCGCGGTGAAAAAGAGGGAGTTGAAGCTGAGATCTCATTGCAGTGGAATGACTCCTACTCAGAATCTATTTTCACTTATTGCAACAACATCAATACGCACGAAGGTGGAACTCACTTGATGGGTTTCCGTTCAGCTCTAACTCGTACAACAAATGCGTACGCTACTGAAAAGAACCTTTTGAAAGATTTGAAAGAGAATCTTGAGGGTGAAGATATTCGCGAAGGTTTGGCAGCGGTTATTTCTGTAAAAGTTCGTGAACCACAGTTTGAAGGTCAGACAAAAACCAAACTCGGTAACACCGAAGTAAAAGGTATTGTTGAATCTCTCGTAAATGAAAAACTTGCAGACTGGATGGATCGTAATCCATCAGTTGCAAAGAACATCATCATGAAATGCGTGGAATCAGCGCGCGCCCGCGAGGCCGCTCGTAAAGCTCGCGATCTGACTCGTCGTAAGACAGCTCTTGATGGCGGTTCTTTGCCGGGTAAAATGGCGGACTGCCAAGAACGTGATCCAGCGAAGTGTGAATTGTACCTGGTGGAGGGTGACTCCGCGGGTGGTTCTGCGAAGCAGGGCCGTGACCGCAAGACGCAAGCTGTTTTGCCTTTGAAAGGTAAAATCTTGAACGTTGAGAAGGCGCGCTTTGATAAAATGCTTTCTAACGAAGAGATCAAAATGATGATCTCAGCTCTTGGTACCGGGATCGGTAAAGAGAATGTGAACGTGGATAAAATCCGCTATCACAAAATCATCATCATGACAGATGCCGACGTCGACGGATCCCATATCCGTACGTTGCTTCTGACATTCTTCTATCGCCAAATGCCGGAAGTGCTTGAGCGTGGTTATATCTACATCGCTCAGCCGCCGTTGTATCGTGCGAAAAAAGGCCAATCTGAGAACTATTTGAAAGATGATTCAGCTTTAACTGAGTATCTTTTGAGCTCTGGGTTGAATAACTTCAAAATCAAAGGCAAAGAGAATACTTCTGAAGTGGACCTTCGTAAAATGATCATCAACATCCAAAAATTTAATGGTTTGTTGAGATCATCGTCAGCGAAATACGACAAAGACGTTTTATACTTCTTCCTCAGTAAAGTGGCTGATCTTGAGAAAACATTATCAGATGAAGGCAAGTTATCCGCAGCTTTGAAAGATCTCGAAGCTTGGATTCATGCCAATCCTGCTTCTGGTATCACAGAAGTTAAAACTGAAATCAAAAAAGATGAGGCTGGCAAACCTTATGCCGACATCTTCACCGTTCGCTATGCGGACCGCGTGACGACAAAGCTTGGTGCTTCAAACCTCACTGCGCCTGAAATCGTTGAGCTTCGTAATCTTTGGGGTCAAATCCAAGGCATTACGAAATTGCCATTCACTATCACGCAAAATGAATCGGAATTCTCGTTTGAAAACTACAACGACTTCCAAAATCACGTGATGGAATCGACGAAAAAAGGCGTTTACATCCAACGTTACAAGGGATTGGGAGAGATGAATCCAGAGCAGCTCTGGGAAACAACTCTGAATCCAGAACATCGTGCACTTTTGCGCGTGAGCATCGACGACGCTGTTGCTGCTGACGAGACTTTCAGTGTCTTGATGGGTGAACAAGTAGAACCACGTCGTCAATTTATTCACGACAATGCTCTTCTTGCTCGTAGCTTGGACGTTTAATTAATTTTTGAACTGGTGAAATGATGGACAATACTAATCAAGAAAAAGGCGTAACGGTCGTAGATATCAACAAGGAGATGCGTGATGCGTATCTTCAGTACTCGATGTCAGTGATCGTGGGCCGTGCCCTTCCAGACGTGCGTGACGGTTTGAAACCGGTTCATCGCCGTATTTTGTTTGCTCAGCACGAACTCAGCAATACACACGATAAACCATATAAAAAATCTGCCCGTGTAGTCGGTGACGTGATCGGTAAATACCACCCGCATGGTGATGCTGCCGTTTACGAAACGATGGTTCGTATGGCGCAGGACTTCTCTCTTCGCTACCCGTTGACGGATGGTCAAGGGAACTTCGGTTCGATCGATGGTGATAATGCGGCTGCTGCCCGTTACACCGAAGTTCGTATGACTCGTTTGGCGGAAGAACTTCTGAACGATATTGAAAAAGAAACGGTTCCATTTGGTCCGAACTACGATGACTCTTTGGAAATTCCATTAGTATTGCCGGCGAAGTACCCGAACCTTTTGGTGAACGGCTCTTCTGGTATCGCGGTTGGTATGGCGACAAATATTCCGCCACACAATTTGGGCGAAGTGATCGATGGTTGTATCCATGTGATCAACAATCCTGATTGCTCGATCGACGATGTGATGATGCACGTAAAAGGTCCGGACTTCCCGTCTTCTGGTGTAATCGCTGGTCGTGAAGGAATCATGCAGGCCTACAAAAAGGGCCGTGGCGTTATTACTTTAAAAGCGGTTGCTGAAATCGTTCAAGGTAAAGACCGCGAAGAAATCATCGTTAGCGAAATTCCTTACCAAGTGAATAAAGCAAAGCTCATTGAAAGCATCGCGGACCTTGTTCGTGATAAGCAAATCGAAGGTATCTCTGATATCCGCGATGAGTCTTCTCGTGAAGGTATGCGCATTGTGATCGTGCTTAAGCGCGGTGAAAACGCAACTGTGATCTTGAATCGCTTGTACAAGTACACGCAAATGCAAATCAGCTTCGGTATCATTATGCTGGCGTTGGATGCGAAAAACCAACCAGTGACTTTCAATTTGAAAAACATGTTGGAAGCTTTCGTTGATCACCGCCGCGACGTTGTTACTAAACGTTGTATCTTTGAATTGAAGAAAGCCCAAGAACGCGCACACATCTTGGAAGGTTTGAAAAAAGCCCTTGATCACATCGATGAAGTGATCGCGACAATCAAAGCCTCTAAAGAAGCCAATGCGGCTCGCGAAGCCTTGATGGCGAAGTTTGAATTCAGCGAGCGCCAAGCAGTTGCGATTCTTGAAATGCGTTTGCAGCGTTTGACAGGTTTAGAGAGAGATAAAATCCTCAACGAACTTGCTGAATTGATGAAACAAATCGACTGGTTGAAAATGGTTCTTTCTGACGTTCGCGAGATCTATAAAATCATCGTGGCCGAACTTGAAGACATCAAAAAGCGTTACGCGGACGCTCGTCGTACCCAAATCACCGGCGATTTGACAGATATCGAAGACGAAGACCTGATTGCTGATGAATCGATGGTTGTGACAATCACAAACACTGGTTACATCAAGCGTATTCCGACTGAGGAATACCGTCTGCAAAAACGTGGCGGTAAAGGTCTTAAAGGTATCGAAACGAAAGAAGAAGATTACGTTACTAGCATCTTTACTGCGAGTACGAAGACAATGCTCTTGGTATTCACAGATAAAGGTAAAGTCTACTGGTGTAAAGTTCATAGACTCCCGCTTGGCAACCGTACCTCAAAAGGAAAAGCGATTGCGAACGTGGTTCAATTGGCATCTGGAGAGAAAGTTCGTTCTATCCTCCCGATCGATCAATTCGAAGAGAACAAGTACATCGTTATGTTGACTGAAAAAGGGATTATCAAGAAGACCTCTTTGGATTCCTTCTCAAATCCTCGTACAGCTGGCTTGATTGCTCTGACGACAGATTTGGATGATGCGATCATCGATTGCAAAATCTCAGACGGCACTAGCGACATCTTCATTGCGACTAAAGACGGTATGTCGATTCGTTTCAACGAAAGCGACGTTCGCGGTATGGGTCGTACGGCTCGTGGCGTGAAAGGTATTACTTTGGCGAAAGACGATATCGTTATCGGTATGGAAGTCTTTGAAAAAGGCAGCAAAGATACTATTTTAATGGTGACTCAATCTGGTTACGGTAAACGTTCTGAGCTTGAAGAGTACAGAATCCAAAGCCGTGGCGGTGTGGGTATCATCACTCAGAAAACCACTGACAAAGTCGGTATGGTTGTCGGAACGCGCAAAGTAAAAGCGACTCAAGAAGTGATCTTGTCGACTGATAAAGGTCAAAACATCCGTATGAAGGTTTCTGATATTTCTGTCCTCGGCAGAAATACTCAAGGTGTTCGTTTGATCAACCTCGGCGAAAAAGAGGAAATGGTCACGAGCCTTGCGGTCGTAGACGACGAAGAAGTTGCGGGTGAGGAAGTTCACTAAAATGCTTAAGCAGGTGCTGATCGTAGGTCTCACTCTCGGTCTCAGCGCCTGCTCGCCTCCAGAGGCGAAAGATTATAAACAGGCCCAGGAAGAAATCGCCCAGGGTCACCACCACATTGCTCTCTCAAGTCTTGATCGAGTGTTAAAACGGGCTCCTGACAGCGAATACGCTGTGAAAGCAGCCCGCGATGGTGCTCGAATAGCCTCTCTTGAAATTAAAGATTATAAAAAAGCCGTCGATTATTATCAGTTTTTGGTTTTGCACTCGCCGGATCCTGAAGAGCGTTTGAATTCTCAGAAGCAACTTGCTTCTATCTACTTTGACCAACTTCAGAACTACGACAAAGCTATTCTAGAGTTGAATAAACTTGTTCGCAGCACAGAGTCTGACATTGAGGTGGCTCGATATAAGCTCGATATTGCTCGCGCAAACTATTACCAGAATAACTTTTTTCAGGCTCATAGCGAGCTCGACGACTTGCTGAAATTGAACATCGATGATGAAGAAAGATTCTCTGCCTGGGTGCTAAAAAGTAACATCCACATTGCTCTAAAAGAGTATCCGAAGGCGATTGAGATTCTTAAAAAGATCACCACGACTTATCCGCAAAAGTCTTTGCTGGAAAACGTGTATCAGACACTTGCCGTCTGTTATGAAGAAAGTGATAACTTTGCTGAAGCCATTAAAACTTTGGAATCAGTAAAGGACAAATATCCGCAGCCTGAATATATAGAGATCCGGATCAAACGCCTAAAAGACAGGCAGAAAAACCGCCCAGGCGCACGGGGGCTTCGAAAGTAATGAAAAAGTACCTAATTTTTGCTTCGATCGGTTTTGAGCTCGTCGGAATTATGGTCGCTTCGATTTATTTAGGTCAGACAATTGATAAAACCTATCAAACAAAGGGTTTGGCATTAATTGCATTGATGTTCATTGGGCTCGCCAGCTGGCTGACCCATGTGATACTCCTTCTTCGCCGTTTTCAAAAAGACGAACCCGAAGATAAAGAATAAGAATGAAAAGAGTTCTATTATTTCAAATAGTTATGCTAGCCATCGGCTACATCTTGTTACGCCTTAACGGGCCGCAATATGCGGATCTATCTTTTGGTGTCGCTGGCCTGATCGTCATGGGGAACTTCATTTTGCTCGGATCGGGTTGGAAATTGGTTTTTCGTAAAAAACTGATTGCCCTGTCCGTTCTTATCATTGTATTTAAGTACGCGATTTTAGGAGTCATTATTTATCACTTCGTGAAGCAGAGCTGGCTGCAACCTTTTTGGTTCGCAACCGGAGTTGCTACCATGATGGGCGCCTCCTTAATCTATGCGTTAACACAAGGTTTTTTTGAAAAAGAACCTGAAGAAACAAAAGAGTAAAGCATGGCTTTTAACTGGACACAGCTAATTCCTCAAGTCGGTCACGATCACGATAAAGTAGCGGTTGCGACTTTTGCTATCACAAGCATTGCCCTGGTTTTTGTGGGTCTTCTTGGTCGCGCATCTCTTGGTAAAGGTGATGTTGCCGTTGTTCCTGCTGGAAAGTTCTCTCTTCGTGGCATCTTGGAACTCATCACGGAGTTCATTGCAAATCTTGTCGACACTGTTATCGGTCACCACGGCCGTCACTTCACGCCAATGTTCACCGCAGTTTTCTTCTTCGTATTCGTGAACAACTTGGTGGGTGTTATTCCTGGCATGACTCCAGCAACAGAAAACATCAATACCACATTCGGTATGGGTCTTTTCATGTTCCTCGCTTACAACACACTCGGTATTAAAGAAAACGGTATCGTTGCTTACCTTAAGCACTTCATGGGCCCAGTTGTTTTCTTGGCGCCTTTGATGTTTGTGATCGAGTTAGTTTCTCACTTCGTACGTCCCTTCAGTTTGGGACTTCGTTTGGCGAACGTAATGATGGGTGACCACACAGTTGTATCTGTGTTCTTGGATTTGATTCCAATCGGTGCCCCACTCCCATTCTACATCATGGGTTTGTTCGTCGCTTTCGTTCAGGCATTCGTTTTTACATTATTGTCTATGGTGTACGTCGCGTTCGCAACAGCACACGATCACTAATAGTCAGATAAAATTATTAAAATAGAAGTTAAAAGGAGAACACTAATGAAAAACTTCAGCAAAAAAATGATCGTAGCTTTGGCTGCAACAATGGTAACTGCACCTGCATTCGCACAAGAAGCGGCTGCTGCTGCTCCAGCAGAAAAACAAGGTTTGGTTGCAATCGCAGCTGCTTTGGCAATCGGTTTGGCAGCATTCGGTGGTGCGATGGCTCAAGGTAAAGCAGCTTCTTCTGCTCTTGAAGGTATCTCTCGCAATCCAGCAGCGTCTGGCAAAATCTTGACTCCAATGATCATCGGTTTGGCTCTTATCGAGTCTCTCGTGATCTACGCTCTTTTGATCGCATTGCGCCTTTCTTAATTTTAAGATCGGGACATCGATTCATGAAAAAGGCTGCCGAAAGGTGGCCTTTTTTTATTTCTGAATCAGGCAATAAAAAAACCCGGCGCTCATCACGTCGGGTTTTGCTTTTTTAAATATCTTTAAGTCTTAGAGATACTTATTTACGACAGACTCAACTTTATTGCGGATTCTATCAAGACCCGCTTGGGTTGTTGCTTCGTAACGGACGACCAATACTGGCTGAGTATTAGAAGCACGGCAAAGGGCCCAGCCGTCTGCAAAGCTTAAACGAATTCCATCGATCAAGTTTGCTTTGAAATCTGGTCCGCCCTTACCGAAAGCTTCGATCATCTTTTCAACGATCAATACTTTCTTCTCTTCCGTTGTGTCGATGCGAATTTCTGGAGTGTTGAATGCCGGTGGCAAACCCTCTAGAAGTTGCGGGATGTTTTTACCTGTCTGGTGCAAGATTTCTACGAGTCTGAGAGCCGCGTAAGGAGCATCGTCGTAACCGTAATTTCTGTCCGCGAAGAACACATGACCGCTCATTTCGCCACCGAAGGGAGCATGTTCAACTTTGATTTTTTCTTTAACCAGGCTGTGGCCCGTTTTCCACATGATTGGAACGCCACCGTGCTTCGCAATATCATCATAAAGACGATCAGAGCACTTTACATCGCCAACGATTTTAGCGCCTTTCTGAGTCGCTAAGATGGACCGAGAGATGATGACCATCAACTCATCGCCGTAAACCATACGGCCGGTGTGATCGACGACACCAATACGATCTGCATCACCGTCAAAGCCGATACCACAAACAGCGCCCTCTTTAAGGACTTGAGCTTGAAGATCTTTTAGATTCTTCTCTACTGTTGGATCTGGATGGTGATTCGGGAAGCGACCATCTGGCTCTTCAAACAAGATCGTTGGATTCAACCCAACTGCATTGAAAAGGCCGCGAGCCACAACACCGCCGGCGCCGTTACCGCAATCCAAGACAACTTTGACGTTGCCGAGATTGCCGAATTCTTTTTTGTACTTTTCAAAGTACGCAGGGAAAATGTCGTGCTTGGAAACAGCTCCTTTACCATTCAGGAACTGACCTTTCTCCATAATCTTACGAAGCTTTTGAATCTCTTCGCCGAAGATGGTTGCTTTACCGACAGAAATTTTGAAACCATTATAGTCTGGTGGATTGTGGCTACCGGTAACTTGGATCGCGCCATCAACAGGCAAAGTGAAGGTCGCGAAATAGCATACTGGGCTTGTGACAAGACCCAAGTGAATAACGTTACCGCCAGATTCAGTGATCCCTTTAGTAAGCGCATTGATGATGTTAGGTGAAGACAAACGAGCGTCATTACCCAGAGCCACTGTTGGGTTTGAAACGCCTTTGTTTTCTTTCATGTAAACGACATACGAGCGGCCGAGTAGCTCCGCGAAAGCGTCATCGAAGTCGCCATTGTAAACACCACGGATATCGTATTCTCTAAAGATGACTGGTTTAAACATTTGAAACCTCTTTTGTGAGTCAAAACACTAAGTTATAAATTTTTTGCCAGGCGGATACAAGCTTGAACTGCGTCAATCATCGAGTTCGCAATGGCTTTGTTTTTGCCGAAAATATCCTTCGCCGTGCCGTGATCAACACTTGTTCGAACGAATGGAATTCCGAGGGAAATATGCACGCCGCTCTTTTGGCCGTGAATAGTTTTAAAAGGAATGAGTCCTTGATCATGGTACATCGCCAGATAAACGGAATATTTTTTCCAGTTTTCTTCTAGAAAGGCGGCATCAGGAACCAAAGGACCGACAAGAGGGATCTTGGCCTTCTGGGCCTCCGAAATAGCAATCATAATATCGGTCTGTTCCTCAAGACCAATCATGCCCTCTTCGCCAGCGTGAGGATTTAGACCCAAGACGGCGATCGGCTTCTTTTGCAGAGACTTTGGTAGCTTCAGACGAAGGCTATTTGCTGCTTCAATCCCAGAGAGTAATTCTCTGACCGTCAAGCTGTGCGGCACCTGTGATAAAGGAATATGGGCCGTATTCAGAACAACATTGAATTTATCGCCGACAAAGCCCATATGTACTTTCGGAGATTTTGAAACGCGTTTTAAGATGTCGGTGTGACCCATGTCTTTTAGGCCCGCGCGATGGATCTCAGTTTTTGAAAGAGGCCCGGTGACCATGCCGTGAATTTGTTTTTCTTGGCACCAAATTGCCGTTTGTTGCACCCACAAAGCTGGTGAATCAGAAGAAACTATTTCGACCAGCTGATTCGGTTTCATATCGGCTGATCGTAAGTAGCTCAGAGCTTTAATTGGTGAATTAAAACTGACGAGCTTGAACTTCTTAGAGAGTTTTTTTAGGGCGCGAGGAAACGACTTCTCGCCGCGCCAAATGAGAAAGTGCACCCCACGCTGAGGGCCGAGTTTGAGCAGTGCCTTTTCGGCAATCTCAAGACCAATGCCGTCGGTGTCTCCGGTGGTGATAGCAATCTTCAAAGCGGCGACGGCTTTCATCGACTATTTTTCGTTAATACGAATGAAGGATTCTTCGCGCTTTGATTGAAGCCAGTTTTTCATTTGGCGTTTGAAGTTCTGTTCAAAAAGAGCGGACTTAATGCGTTCTTTTTCACGTTCAAACTTAGGATCTGTCGTGAGCTTCTTACCGAGAAGCTTCACGATGTGATAACCCATGCGAGATTTCACGATACCCGTTGTTTGACCAGGGTTGAGATTCTGAATGGAGTCCTCAACTTCTTTTAAAAATTCGCCGGATTTGAAAGTTCCTAGCAAACCGCCTGTTGTGAAGTTCGGATCTTCACTGTTTTGCTCAGCCAGAGTCTCAAAGCTTTCGCCCTGACGAAGCTTTTCGAGAACAGCTTGCGCGCGCTTGTACGCCTCATCAGGACCGCCCTTTTTAGGATTAAAGAAGATATGCGCGATAGTGAACTCATTGACGCTGGATTTGTTTTCAGGGTTTTTCTTAAGGTATTCAGCTAAAGCATCGTCATCAGAAATACGAAGTTTAGAAATGATTTCGGATTCAATCAAAGATTGCTTCTCGATTTTTTCTTTCAAGAAAGCTTGGTACTCAGATTGGGAAATTCCTTGAGACTTAAAAGCTGCGAGGATCTCTGGAACAGTGACGTTATTCTTCTTCGCCATGTCTTTGATCTCTTGATCAACACGTTCCATGGTTACGCTATGGTTCAGGCGTTTGATTTCAGATTGCATGATCTTTTCGTTAATTAAGTAATCAAGCTGAGCCTTACGATCTTTTTTAAGATCATCAACCGACTTACCCATCAAAAGGCTGTCGTCGATCAACGCCGGAGTTTTCATTTTATGCTGAAGATCTTTGAAATCAGACTCAAGAATGATCTCGTTATTTACGATGGCAACGATACGCTCAACCACCTCTGCGTTCGCAACAAAGGGAATCAACAAAAAGAAAGAGAGAAGTAGCTTATTCATTTTCAGTCCTCGTTTCGACAACGATTGAATTGATCAGGTCATTGTCTCTGAGAACTTTACTACTTCTTAGTTGGGCGTCCAACCATTTTACGAACTCAGCCTGCTCACGCTGCGCTGTCAAAGTACGGACGATCTGATTACGCACCTCTTCCATTGGTGTAATGCCGGCAGGGGCTTTTTTCTCAACTTTTACAACGTGGTAGCCAAAAGGGCTCTTGAGCTGCGTCACGCTGCCTACGGCGGTTTTAAACAAAGGATCGAAGAAGTCGACTGTGCCGATTTCAATCCAGCCCACAAGGCCGCCAGCTTTGGCTTCTGGAGAGACGGAGTATTTCTTGGCAAGTTCCGAGAAGTCCTTGGTTTTAACCTGGGACTTGAGAAGGTCGGCCTTCCCCTGCTCATCTGTCACGATTTGCCGAAGGTAAATTCGCTCTTTCTTCTTAAACTGCTCTTTGTGTTCATCGTAGTAGTGCTTGATCTCGCTGTCTGTCGGCGGTTTTACGCGCTCGTTGAGCTTTTTAAACACGGCCCGCTCAATCAGTGTGTAGCGAAGCTCCTCGCGCCATTCAGAGAACGAAAGGTTTTCCTGAGCAAGTAATCTGCGGAAAGACAGGTCATCCGGATAATTCGCACGGTACTTATCCACCTCTTTATCCAGATCACTTTCAGTGACGACAAGGCTATTTGCACGGGCCCAATCGAGAGTCAGGGATTTAACAATGAATGAGCGAAGGAGTTCTTCTTTGGTTCTATGAACAGTGGATGGATCTTTTGCAGTCAAAGCATCGAGGTCCTTGAGCTTTCTTGCGAGCTGATTTGAGAACTCCTTAGCCGTCAGAACATGATCGTTCACCTTCACCACGGGCTTGGATGAAAGCTTTTGATAATTCGATGTGCAGGCGCTACCGGCAAACATCAGACCCAAAATAAAAAGCCCCGTCAGTGCGGGGCTCTTAAGAAACTTCATGTGCAAGATTCCCTTATTTCAAAACGCTTGGATTCGTTTTGATTGAATAGCCCTTTTTCAGCTTATCAAAGTATTCATTGAAAGCTTGTTTTCTTTTCTCGTCGAAAACTGCAGCGCGAATTTGACGCTTATTAGCGTCTTCGAAAGTTCTGCGACCAGTGATTTTAATGATATGGAATCCGAACGGAGTTTCAACCAAACCTTTTACTTCGCCCACTTTTCCATTGAGCGCCGCCTCATAATACGCTGGAACAAGAGTTACGCGAGATTGCCAACCCACATCGCCACCAGCTTGTTTGCTGAGAGGGTCATCTGAGTAGAGTTTTACGAGCTCCTCAAATGGACGTTTAGATTTTTTAACTTCTTCATAGATCTCAGTCGCGCGCTTTTTGGCTTCAGCGATTTGCTCTGGAGTTGCGCCTGGCTTGAACTCGATGAGGATGTGGCTTGTGCGGATTTCAGGGTTGTTTTTGTACCAAGCCTTCATTTCAGCATCTGAAACCTGGATCTTTTGAACCTTTGGTCCCAAATCTTTTTCGAGCAACGCTTTGTAAGTCTCTTGCTGGATACGGTCGATAACTACCGGATCGTTCTGCATATTTCTTTTTGCAGCCTCTTGCAAACCCACTTCGTAGCGAACCATGTCTTCAAGGAATTGAGTTTTTGTTGGAGGATTCAAAGTCTGAGATTTGATCTCATTGAATTTCTTATTGAATTCGTCGACCGTGATTTTTTTATTGCCGACAGTAGCGACAACTTCAGAACCTTTCGATTGAGCAAATGACATCGAAGTCGAAAGAAGAATGACGCCCATGGCGTACGTAAATGCAGTCAGTTTCATACCTTAAAAGTCCCTTTAAAAAGTTGACGACATACCACATTAAAACGCTAGCACCGGGTTTAAGATTCAGCAATGACTTTAAGGGCTTGTTCTTTTGCGCTGTGTAGCAAAGTTTCGAGTTGTTCAGCGAGTTTTGGATCGCGAGGATCCTGGTCTTTCGTCGTAGGAGGAAGTGGTCCGTGCCACTGAATAACGACCTTCGCGAATGGTTTGGGAAAGAAAGTTTTATTCCACGCTTTTGGAAAATAAATTGCGCGATCTACACTAACTCCACAGTAGTAAATCGGGCTGTCCGAAAGTCTAGAGAGCTCAAACACACCGGGCTTTACTTTGTAGATGGGTCCCTTGGGGCCATCGACAGCAAAACTGCAACTGTGTCCTTCGCGCATGAGGCGAATTAAACCTTTGAGTCCGCCGACTCCACCGCGTGTGGATGAACCTGCCGTGGTTTTTGCACCGAGAAGTCTGAGAATCACAGACATCATCTGCCCGTCTTTCGATTGCGAAGACATCGTAGCAATATGATAGCGACGGCAAAGTTGGATGAGAGCAATCTCATCACCATGCCAGTGTGCCATCAAAAAAGGTTTTCTATCACGAATAGCTTGCTTCAAAGGTTCTGGTTCAATAAGTCGCACCCGCCACGTCAGTGAAATGGTGCGATAGATGAACCAGACTAAGAAGCCTAAAAGATATTTTCTCAAGGCCTAGTGCTTAAGAACTTTTTTGAATTCTTCAGTGAGCTTAGGAACAACGTCGAAAAGATCGCCGACGATACCATAAGTCGCTTTTTGGAAGATCGGAGCATTTGGATCGTTATTGATCGCAACGATCACCTTGCTGCCACTCATACCAGCCAAGTGTTGAATCGCGCCGGAAACACCCACAGCGATGTACAAAGTTGGCGCTACAGTTTTACCCGTTTGACCTACTTGCATACCGTGCGAAACCCAGCCAGCATCGACAACCGCGCGAGACGCGCCCACTGTTGCGCCCAAAACGTCCGCAAGGTCATTCAAAAGCTTAAAGTTGCCGGCTTCTTTCAAGCCGCGGCCACCAGAAACGATGATGTTTGCTTCCGTTAAATCCAACTTTTCAGAAGTGCCCTTAACGATTTCTTTTACCAAAGTTTTCAAGTCTGGCTTTGCAAGAGTCTGCTCAATAACAGTCGCTGTTTTTGAGCCGTCTGCCGCTGCTACGGGCAATTGATTAGCGCGCATCAAAACGATTTTGAGCGGGCTGTTTTCAAAAGCGACGTTTGCAAAAGCTTTACCAGAGTACATAGGTTTTTTTGCTGTGACGTTGTCGCCAGAGATGTTGAGCTCTGTGCAATCAGACGCAATACCTGTTTTCATACGAGCAGCAATTCTTGGGAAAAGATCACGGCCCGTGCTTGTCGCAGATGCCAACAAGATTTGCGGTTGAACTTTTTCAAGAACAGAAGCAACGGCTGCTGCGTAAAGTTCTGAGTTATAAGCATCGAGGCTCGCATCTTTGAGGATGTGAACTTCTGTTGCTCCGTGATGGCCCATTTCAGCGGCTGCTTTATCAGCGCCGGTGCCAACAGCCATACCAACAACCGTGTTGCCGGACTTTGCAGCTGCCTGCAAAAGCTCCATCGCACCACGTTTCAAAGCACCATTTTTGTGTTCTGCAAATACGAATACTTTAGACATCGTCAACCCCTACAATACTTTCGCTTCGTCACGAAGCAGTTTCACAAGTTCAGCAACTTGAGCTGAAGAATCGCCAGCGATCATTTTCACAGCTGGTTTTTCCGCAGGGAGGCTGAGTTGAGTGTATTTAACTTTTGTGTCAGTTGCAGGAATGTTCAAAGAAGCGAATTCGATTTCTTTCAAAATCTTTTTCTTCGCTTTCATGATACCAGGCAAGCTTGCGTAGCGAGGAGTATTGAGGCCTTTGTTTGCGCCAACAACTGCTGGAGCTTTCAAACCCAAAACTTCTTTTGCGCCACCTTCGATGTCGCGTTCTACAGTCACACCCTCTGGAGACATAGAGAACTTAGAAACCACCGTTGCGTGTGGCATGCCTAAGAACTCAGCAACCATTTGGCTTACTGAAGAAGCATTGTCATCGATTGCGAGTTTGCCAGTGAAGATCAAATCAGCGCCGCCTTCAGCTTTGATGACTTCTGCCAAAGCTCGAGCTGTTGAATAAGAGTCGATGTTTTCAGGAGCATTCACCACGATACCTTCATCGGCACCCATAGCGAGAGCAGTTCTCAAGGACTCAGAAACGCGCTTATTAGGACCTACGCTCAGAGCAAATACTTGAGTGCCAGCATTGGCCTCACGGTATTTAACAGCTTCTTCGATAGCGTACTCGTCGTAAGGATTGATGACCCATTTGATGCCATTTGTGTCGATAGAAGAGGCATCGGGGCCAATTTTAATCTTTGTTTCCGTGTCCGGAACTTGCTTAATACAAACAAAAATTTTCATGTTGAACCTCGTTGGGTGGTTCTATCTCAAAGGCCACTTTTGGCAAACCTAAAAATCCCAAACTAACGTGACGCGAAAACGCCGAGAAGTGCCGTGGACAAGCAGACTTAGCGGGAGTAAAACATAGTGAAACTCAATTGAAAATACTGCATAAAAAAGAGGTTTATTGTGGCTCTTTCATCGTCTCATGGTTTTTTGAGATCTTCGATCGGCAAAAAATATCTCATGGGGTTGGCAGGTCTGATTTGGGCGGGTTTTGTTTTCACCCATATGGCCGGCAACCTTCTTATCTTTGTAGGCTCTGACGCCTACAACTTGTACAGCTACACACTGACTAGTAACAAGCTTTTGATCGTCGCTGAGGCGGTTTTGGTTTTGGCGCTGGTAGCCCATGTGTGCTTGGCGATCAGCCTGACAATGGCCAATCGAGCTGCCGGTGGCGGCGCTGGCCGATACGCAGTGAAGGCGAAAGAGAAAAAAGCCCGCTTCGCATCCACTTGGATGGGAGTTCAGGGTTCAATTATCTTAGCTTTCGTGATTCTTCACTTGGCTACTTTCAAATACGGTACTCATTATGAAACGACGGTCAATGGTGTTGTCATGAGAGACCTCTTTAAACTCATGATCGAAGTCTTCCAAAACCCAGGCTATGTTGTTTGGTACTTGGTGGCTTTGGTGTTGTTGGCGTTCCACTTGAGCCACGGCGTTGGTTCTGTGTTCCAATCCTTTGGTTGGATGAACGGCCGTCACCAGCCGATGCTTCGCAAGCTCAGCGCTATCTACGCCATCGTCGTAGCGGCGGGGTTTATCGCGCAACCCCTTTACATTTTTCTTTTCTTGAAGGGCTAGGGAGAACGCAATGTCTAAAACTTTAGATAGTAAAATTCCTGAGGGAACAATCGATAAAAAATGGACTGACCACAAGTTCAAGATGAAGCTTGTGAACCCTGCCAATAAACGTAAGCACACTGTGATCGTTGTTGGTACCGGCCTTGCGGGCGCGAGTGCGGCGGCATCTTTGGGTGAGCTCGGTTATAAAGTTAAAGCTTTCTGCGTGCATGAGTCTCCTCGCCGCGCCCACTCTGTGGCGGCTCAGGGTGGTATTAATGCTGCGAAAAACTACCAGAACGACGGCGACTCCATTTATCGTCTTTTCTATGACACGGTAAAGGGCGGAGACTTCCGCGCACGTGAAGCAAACGTTCATCGTTTGGCTGAAGTTTCTGTGAACATCATTGACCAAGCAGTTGCTTCAGGTGTTCCGCTCGCGCGTGATTACGGTGGCCTTTTGGATAACCGCTCTTTCGGCGGTGCTCAGGTTTCTCGTACATTCTATGCTCGTGGACAAACAGGTCAGCAGTTGTTGCTGGGCGCGTACTCTTCAATGATGAGACAGGTTGACATCGGCACGGTGGAATTGAAATACCGTCGCGAGATGCTGGATCTTGTGATCGTCAACGGTCAAGCTCGCGGTATTATCGTTAGAAACCTGCTGACAGGTGAAATTGAATCACACGAAGCTGATGCAGTTATTCTCTGCACTGGCGGTTATTCAAACGTGTTCTATCTTTCAACGAACGCGATGGCATGTGCAGTAACGGCGGCTTGGAAAGCGCACAAACGTGGTGCTTACTTTGCAAATCCTTGCTTCACTCAGATTCACCCTACTTGCATTCCAGTTCATGGTGAAAACCAATCGAAGCTGACTTTGATGTCAGAGTCATTGCGTAATGATGGACGTGTATGGGTGCCAAAAGCAAAGGGCGACAAGCGTCATCCAAATGACATTCCTGAAGATGAACGCGATTACTATTTGGAGCGCGTTTACCCAAGCTTCGGTAACTTGGCTCCTCGTGACGTGGCTTCTCGTCAGGCGAAGTATCGCTGTGATGAAGGCCGTGGCGTAGGTGATTCTGGTAAAGCGGTTTACTTGGATTTCCGTGATGCCATCAACCGTTTAGGCGAACATAAAATCGCTGAACGTTATGGCAACTTGTTCCAAATGTACGAGAAAATTACGGGCGAAAACCCTTACAAGCAACCAATGAGAATCTATCCAGCTCCGCACTACACCATGGGCGGCTTGTGGGTGGATTACAACTTGGAATCAACAATTCCGGGTCTCTTCGTTGCGGGTGAAGCGAACTTCTCAGATCACGGTGCGAACCGTCTCGGTGCTTCGGCATTGATGCAAGGTTTGGCTGACGGTTACTTCGTTTTGCCGTACACAATCGGCAACTATCTTGCGAGCAACAAGTTCGAAAAGGTCACAACTGATCACGCGTCTTTCAAAGACGCCTCTAAAGCCGTAACTGATGAAATCAATAAATTGATGAACATCAAAGGCAACCGCACAGTAGAAAGCTTCCACAAAGAGCTTGGTCACATCATGTGGGAATACTGTGGTATGGGCCGTAATGAAGCGGGCTTGAAAAAAGCTCTCGAGTTGATCCCGAAACTTCGCGAGGAGTTCTGGAAGAACGTTCGTGTTCCTGGTGAGGCAAATTACTTGAATCCTGAACTTGAAAAAGCGGGACGTGTCGCGGACTTCTTGGAGCTTGGCGAGCTGATGTGCCGTGATGCTCTTGAGCGCCGCGAATCTTGTGGTGGTCACTTCCGCGAAGAGTACCAAGAAGATGGTGAAGCAAAACGTGATGACGTTAACTTCAGCCATGTGGCTGCTTGGGAGTGGAATGGTCCTAACAAGCCGCAAACTCGCCATATTGAAGAGCTCAAATTCGAGAATGTGAAACTTGCAACTCGTAGTTATAAATAAGGGTGTGATATGAGTGACTCATCTAAAAAAATCAATTTGACCCTCAAAGTGTGGAGACAAAAAGGCCCGAAGGATTCTGGCGGCTTTAAAGAGTATCCTGCTAAAAACGTCTCTACAGATGCTTCTTTTCTAGAGATGCTCGATGCTGTTAACGAAGAGCTGATCTCTAAAGGTGATGACCCGATTGCTTTTGATCACGATTGCCGCGAAGGCATTTGCGGTAGCTGCGGTTTCATGATCGATGGTCAAGCTCACGGTCCCCAAAAATCAACAACGGTTTGCCAGTTGCACATGCGTGCATTTTCTGACGGCGACGTATTGACTTTGGAACCTTGGAGAGCGGAAGCCTTTCCGATCATCAAAGACTTGATGGCTGATAGAACGGCTTTCGATCGTATCATCAAATCTGGCGGTTACATTTCTGCAAATACTGGAAGTGCACGTGATGCGAATAGCATCTTGATTCCAAAAACGGCGGCGGACCAAGCAATGAGTGCAGCTGAATGTATCGGTTGCGGCGCGTGCGTAGCTTCTTGCAAGAATGCGTCTGCAATGCTCTTCACGTCGGCGAAAATTTCTCACATGGCTCACCTACCGCAGGGCCAGGTTGAAAGAAAAAAACGCGCGGAGCGCATGGTTGGCCAAATGGACGCAGAAGGTTTCGGCGCATGTACAAGCACGGGTTCTTGCTCTGCTTCTTGCCCGAAAGATATTAGCCTTGTGAACATTGCATTGATGAACCGCGAGTTCTTCAAAGCGACACTTTTGAAAGATGACGAAGTGGAAGTGGGCGGCGGTTTCTAGTATCTACTAGACCAATATCGAGGTTTTTTAAAAGGCTCTGGATGATAGTCCAGGGCCTTTTTCTTTTTGCGAGCAGTTTACGCCGCCAAGCCGCGGCTAACCCACCTAAGGTCCTAAAGAATCCTAGCAATAAGTCCGAAGAAGGATTCGAGGGACGAATGAAAAAAGTTAGCGAGTTAATGGACGAGCTGGGCTTTGATCCAGAAGGATCTCCCGCCGTCAAAGAAGCATTTATTAAGTATCTTATTAAGGCGAGCGAAGGAGTGAATGTACTTACTCCGACGGAGAAAACTTTGATCAAGGCCGATCCAAACAAGATCAAAGTCCTGCCCGTTGCTCACAAGGCAGAGCAGCTCAGCTTCGGCTTCCACAATGAAACACAACCAAGGTCCAACTTTTCACGCAAAGCTCATAAATAAATAACGTAATTATTCGACCTTGGTACCATTTTGGAACTAGGTCGATGAATGAGATTCTCTCCCTAAAATTTCATCTCTGATCGAACCATCAATCCAAGGAGGGATTATGAAAAGGCTTGTGAAAAAAGCCCGTCTCGTGTCAGTTGTTGGCGCACTCTTCGCCTCAGCATTTGCAACAGCAGCTCAGCCAGAAGCAGTTCCAGGTGAGTACGTCGTTAAGTTGAGAGAACCAATCTCTGCTTATAAGAATCAAATGAATGTATTGAGCCAAGAGCTCGGTTCATACATTAAGTCTTCAATTCCAGGTCAAAACATCGTAGTTATCAAACGCCCTGTGTTTGAAATGCAATCATCGGTTGTAAAAGCGATGGCGCAAAATCCAAGCATCGAAGTGATCGAGCCTAACTATATTTATCATGCAAGCAGAACTCCGAACGATCCAATGCTCGGCCAGCTTTGGGGTATGCTCAACGTCGGCCAAGCAGATGCAGACAAGCAACAAGGTATTGCGGGAACTGATATTGGCGCGACTCAAGCTTGGGACATCGAAACGGGTTCTAAGAATGTGATTATCGCCGTTATCGATACAGGGGTTGATTACACAAACCCTGACTTGGCTCCTAATATGTGGACCAATGCAGCTGAATTGAACGGTAAAAAAGGTGTTGATGATGATGGTAATGGCGTTGTTGACGACATCTATGGTTACAACACGATCAATAACAGCGGTGATCCAAAAGATGACCACGGTCACGGTTCGCACTGCTCTGGCACTATCGGTGCTAAAGGTGATGATGGCAAAGGGATCGTAGGTGTTAACTGGAATACTCGCATCATGGCAGTTAAGTTCCTCGATGCAAACGGTTCTGGTACTCTTGAAAATGCAATCAAAGGTATCGATTACGCTTCTAAAATGGGCGCAAAGATCATGTCGAACTCATGGGGCGGCGGCGGCGAATCTCAAACTTTGAGAGAAGCTATTGAAAGATCTAACAAAGCCGGCGCTCTTTTCGTAGCAGCAGCTGGTAACGAATCTAACAACAACGATGCGAACCCTTCTTACCCGGCTTCTTACCAAGTACCAAACGTACTTTCAGTCGCAGCAGTAGATAATAGAGGCCAAATTGCTTCTTTCTCTAACTACGGTAAGAACTCAGTTCATGTTGGTGCGCCCGGTGTGAACATCGTGAGCACAACGACTAATGGATATGAAGCATGGTCTGGGACTTCAATGGCGACTCCGCATGTATCAGGTGTTGCTGGTTTGATTGCTTCTCATGAGCCTGGTTTGAGCGCGATTGAAATCAGAAACCGCATTATCACGACAGCTCGTCCAATCGCGGGTCTTCGTGGCAAAGTTCGTGGCGCCGGTTTCGTAAACGCTTATGCAGCTTTAACAAACACAGTTCCACAACCTGACGCGAACGATCCAGCAAACTGGCAAGCAATGTCGGTGTCTGCGGCGACAGCTCATCCATATGCTGATAAGTCGAATGAAACATACGAAGTTTCTGTGCCGGGCGCGAAAGAGTTCTCTCTTTACTTCTCGAAGTTCGAAACTGAAAGAGGTTACGACACAGTTCAATTCTTCGATGCAAAAGGCAAACTCGTAGGAGAAATGTCAGGCAATAACGATGACAGCTTCTCGCCTGTGATCACTGGTGATTATGTGAAAATCGTCTTCAAGTCCGATGACTCTGTAAGCCTCTACGGCTTTGAAGTGACAAAGGCAGCTTGGAGATAAGTTAGCGATACCTCCAATTGGTTAAGCCACCGTGATGAACGGTGGCTTTTTTATTTTCTGCGAGATGGTCGTAGAAAATTCGGCCTTAAAGCTCGTATTTTTTAAGAAAGGCGTCCATCTTCATATTGATGTAATCCGGAAAATCAAGCTGAGTGCAGTGAGAGCCATAAGGCACAACCACAAACTCACTGCCGGCAATCTTATGATGGAACTCTTGCTGGAACTTCTGAGGAGTCACATTGTCGCGTTCGCCAGAGATGATCAACGTCGGCACATTCACTGTTGGAAGAATGAGCTCGCCGTCGAATTTCATGAGCTCTTCGAATAAAACCAAGAAAGTGCGGAGATCCATGTGAGCAACTCCGCGAGCATACACTTCGATATCTTTGAAATGAGTGAGCTTCAGATTGAAGCCACCAGCAGCGCCAGCAAGGAACATCGAGAAAGGATTATCTACAGCCATTCTCCACAAGGTTGTCCACAGATCCGGAGACTTTTCATATTGAGCTTTCACAAAATAATAAAAAGGCTCTACGACATCGAGACCGAACATGCCCTTGATAGGATTCTTAGAAAATCCGTTGATGTATGTCATTGAGCCAATACGCTCAGGAGCAACACGGAAAAGCTCTAGCAATAAAGGCGCGCCGAAGCTGTGACCGGCAAAGTGCGCTTTTGAAATTTGCAGATGATCCATGAGTCCCACGATATCATCGACAAGATCCGAGACTTTCAAATTCTGCGGATTTCCGAGGGGCTGGCTCTTATGATGACCACGAATATCGAAAGTAATCACTTTGTAGTGCTTTGAGAAATGCTCCATTTGGAAGTGCCAGTGATTCATGAGGCAGGCAATTCCATAGATCAGAATCAACGGCTCCCCTTCACCACGAACTTCGTAGTAAATCGGAGTCTTGTCGAAGCTTTCAAAGACGCCACTTTCTTTTTCAATCATTGTCATGAGAAACAGCCTTTAAATATACGTGACCTTGATCAGGGTTCCGCCAATGCGAATGAGATCCCCATCTTGAAGAGTTTCGGTTTCAACGGGTTGATTGTTGAGACTTAACTTATTCCTGCAGAGGTTTTTAATTTTGGCCAGACCATCGCCGGGGACGATTTCAAAAGCAAGGTCCGGAGCTTCAGGATCCCGCAGGTCTATATCCAGCGAGTTTGCCCCGGCAATTCGCGGCCCATAACCCAAGTGCAAAGTTTCATCGGCTTGAATGCCCTGAACAAAGCGAAGTTTCAAAGTTGGCGAAAAAGGCAGGCCTTTCCCTTCGACCAGTTTGTTTTGAATCCAGTCGCTAGGAAGTTTTTCCACGAGGTTTTCCCGCCAAGAACGGACCCGGGCAAACTCTTCAGCCTTTGGAGTTTCCACCGTAAGAACGCGGAAATTTGTTCTACCTAAACGGAACGTGACGCCTGGCAACATAGAGACGCGTTTCACCCGCCGGTTCGACAGCAAGATGCCATTTGAGGAGTCTAAATCAATTAAAACGTACTGACCCTTATTATCGACCTCAAAACGAGCATGCTCGCCGGAGATTTTCTCGTCGTTGATGACGATCTCTCCGCGGTTGCGGCCGATCTTGTGGCCGTCTTCTACCTTGTATCGTGAGCCCTGATGGGGCCCATCGAGAGCCTCTATGAATAGTACCATGTAATTATTGTAAGGAGCTTTTCGAAAACCTTCAACACTCCCCGCTTGTGCTTATCCTTTGGGCGTGCTAAACCATCGAACTCAGTTAAGAAAGTCATCCTTGCTCCTGACATTGGGTCAGGGGCTATAAACCGAAAGGATCGAAATGGAAACATCTAAAGCGACTGTAAAACGTCCTTATGAAGTAATCGTTGTCGTTCACCCAGACGCGACCGTTGACGAACAAAAAGAGCTTTTCAGAAAAAATAAAGCTACTATCGAAACCTACAAAGGTTCTGTGTTCTCATTGGAAACTTGGGGCAAACGCACGCTTGCTAACCCTATTGGTAAGTTGAAGAAAGCTATTTTCTTCCATTCTTACTTCGAAGCAGACACTCAAGCGATCAACGAGCTTGAGCGTACTATGCGCATCAACGAAAAAGTACTTCGCTTCATGCACACTCGTCTTGACGAGCGTACAGCTTTGGCGAAGCACGCTGAAACCTTCAAAAAAGGTTTGGCTGAATCTGCAGCACGTGAAAAAGAGCGCGAAGCAAAAATCGCAGCTCGTAAAGCGGCTTTTGCAGCAGCTAACTCTGAACGTGGTGAGCGCGGCGATCGCGGTGACCGTCCAGAGCGTGGCGAACGCGGTGATCGTGGTGATCGCGGCGATCGTTTTGAGAAGAAGTAGTCTCTGACGAAACTCGAGGGTCTTTAAGATGAGAGTTAAACACTCGCCCCGAAAATTCCTGGCCATTTTTTCGATTTCAGTTTTGTTATCATTACTGACGGTGGTTTTTGGGGCTCCTCTCATGCGCGTACTACGAATTACTTACGGCGCGCTTACTTATTGGCTCTTGGGTGTCGCAGTGGCGGCCTTCTTCTGGTTTATCGATGCTCCGGCTCTCGCACTCTTTGTAGGCTCTATTTGGATGACTTTAGGGGTTTACATGGAATTGGAGAGAAAGGGCCTTCGATGGACAGCCTCCGCCCTCATTGGGATTGTCTCTGGTCTGTTGTTTTTTGCAACGGCGGCAGTGATTAATCTCGGTAAAGTTGGAGTGCATGATCTTGCTGCGGCTAAGACCCTTGTAGAACAGTTCATCAACGACAAGATCGTAGCGATGAATCCTGGTCTGCAATTAGATGCCGGTCTTCTGGTCCAGCTCATCCCATCAGCGATCGTCACTATCTTGGTAGTGGCCCTAGGTGTTGGGTTGATGTTTGAGAAAAGAGTTTTTTCCTGGTTGGATCTTCCGCGGGAAAGAGTGGCTTCTCAACTCAAATTGTTGGAATTTCGCCTTCCAGATTTTGTGATCTGGGTTGCGATGATAGCCTTCCTTCTGACAATGGAGAATTTCAACGTGAAGGCGTTAGAGATTCTTGGATTGAATATCGTCAACGTATGTACGGTGCTTTATTTCTTCCAGGGTTTGGCAATAATTGAGGTAAGTCTCAGATCTTTCAGAGCCGGTGCTTTGCTAAGAGCTGTGACTTATTTATTACTAGTCGGCCAATTGTTCCCAGCAGTGTGTGCAATTGGTTTGATTGATTACTGGGTTGATTTCAGAAAGCGTCTCAAAAAAATGAGACTGGCTTCTGGGAAAAACTAGAAATAGTGAGGATCAAATGAAAGTTATTCTTTCAAAAGACGTAAAAGATGTGGGTAAAGTTGGCGATCTCGTTAACGTATCTGAAGGTTTCGCACGCAACTTCTTGTTCCCAAGAAAGTTGGCTGCTGAAGCTACTGAAAAACGCGTAAAAGAGTGGGAACACTTGAAGCGCGTTGCTGATGCGAAGAAGAAAAAAGCGATCGCTGAAAGACAAGCTGTCTTGGCGAAAATCAACGGCACAACTGTGAACTTCAAAGTTGCAGCTGGTGAGAACGACAAACTCTTCGGTACAGTGACTACGACTGACATCTCTAAAGAGTTGGATAAAGCAGGTCACTCTGTAGACCGCCGTGATATCCACTTGGAAGAGCCGATCAAGGTTCTTGGCCAGCACAAAGCTGTCATCCGCATGGGTGAAGGCGCTGAAGCTAAGATCATGATCAACGTAGAGCGCGCTTAATCGCCCGCCTTACAAAGAGAAAATCTTGAAAGGGATTCTGGAAACAGGATCCCTTTTATTATTTGAATCACTCAACAAGAAATGTTTACAGAAAGATAGAAATCCAGTTTCTTCTTAATTTGCCTGTGTTACCAGGTGTTCCCCCTAAACGGAATGTATTTACACAGGAGACTTATGAAACACCTTATCGTCGCACTTACAGTGCTTTTCTCTATGTCCGCGCATGCAGTATCGAAACAAGAAGCTGAAATTCTTGAAACGGTTATTAAAAACGCAAACCTTTTCACGGTGACATATTCCGACGGTAGCGAAGCTCCGGAAGAGTACGCTTTGCCGAAGCTTATTTCAGACGCCCTTTTAAATGGCTACTTCCAGTTGAAAGAAGAAAATACGGGCACTGTTGGCAGCCTCAAGTACACATACATCTCATGTGATGTAACGACAGACGATTCAAAATCAGTGAAGGATGCGACTGTTTATGATTGCACACTGACTTTCGGACAAGGTGAATTCACAAATACAGACGAGGGTTTCACGGGCCCTGATTCTGAAGGCCAAGTGATGCTTTCGTTTTCAGCGGTGGTTCCTAATAACCCACGCTATGAAGTTGAAATTCCAGATACGAATATGGTTTTGGAAATCGGCGACTAAGATCTATCGATAAAAAATAATTGCGGAGGGGCTGCCATGATGGCGGCCTTTTTGCTTTTCAGGAAACAGTGGGATCAGGAAGATATTTCCTTTCTGTCTAGAGGGAAGACACTTAAAAATGGCCGAGAGGAACTTTTATTTTAATAGGCTGCGGCCTCGAGTTTGCTCAGTAGGTTTGTGACCATTCCATAATCTTTTTCGCAAGGGACGTGCCTATGAAAAAACAAGTTTTAGTTTCTGTAATGACTGTATTAACAGGTTTTAGTGCCATGGCGGCGAGTTCGCTGAGCAAGGGTGATTACACTGGCCACACGAAAGATGGTAGCAATTGCGGCCTCCGCATTAAACAAAACGAAGCTATCTACGAAAGAACGACTATTCAGTTTACTTGGACAAAAAACGGTAAAAACGAATACGGTTATGTTGATATGAAAAATGACGAGATTCGCATTGATGGCAACACTTTCACTGCGCAATCTAGTAACGATATCGCTAAGGCAAAAGTGAAGCTGACTTTAGCTAACGATGGAACCCCGATCGAAGCAAAGATGGGCGTCGGATTGTTCGTGCAGCTTGGCTATGATGTAACGTGCCTTCAGCTTACACGCAAATAGTAGAAGAGATCTCAGTGCTATTAACGAAAAAGCCGTTCATCCTTGAGCGGCTTTTTTGTTTTAAAGCACTCTTGCCGGAATTACGAATGGCGCTCTTTGGCTGCCAAGAGGACGTCTTGAAGGTACTCGGCCATGATCTCGCGCAAGTCTTCAGTAGTGAGAGTTTCAGCTGTTTTACCGTGTTGCTGCATGAGTGTCTGAAGCTCGCGGCGAATCTCCCCTTCTGGGAGTCCGGTCGCAAGAATGACCATCTCAAGAAGTGCATTACCCATGTTAGCCTCCATGCTTTGTGGGTTTGTCTTCATGACAAAATCATTGCACCAATCGGTTAGTCGGAACTCAACCAAATGGTGGTGACTTAAATTGATTTAGTCCAAGGTCTGGTCCCAGTATGTCCGCATGGGAGCAACGTGTTTATGGAATCTAAAATCGTCTAACTCCTAGCCAGAGAGCCTTTTCCGAGCGGATTCAGCTACTTCCACACTTATGCGCCAAAACGAGTGTTTGCATCGACAGGCGGATCACAGCGGGAACGTTTGTAGAGGCCAAGGACCGTGGCACCACCTGTGCAATGAAAGAAAACATACACAAGGGGGATGTGTGAAATATCTCATTACAGGCAGCTTCATCATAATGATGGCTCTATTTCAAAACTGCTCAAAGGTGGGCTTCAATTCTGATGCATCTGCGATGGCTCTTAAATCCGGGGCTGACGGGCGCTCCGCAGGCGATGATGGAGTTCTCGGCACTGCAGACGATGTTCCTGGCGACGACGGCGCTATGAGCGGCGGTAACTGCGGTGGCGATGACCAAGCGAAAAACAAAGAAGACGAAGATGATCAGGATAGCGCGGATTGGTTATACATCCCCGGCGGTCGCGGACATGTACCTATGAGCTCTGTCGCGATTTGCCCTCCTGGTTCAAGGGACGAAGGACAACAAAAATGTCCTATGTTTTGTTACCAAGGAGTCGACTACGTAATGCATAAGAGTGAAGCTCGAAACTATTTCGCTAAGCACTTTGATAAAGTGCCTAACTACGGAGGAGGAGCGGTTCCGGGAACTTGTGCAAATCCAGATTTAAAACTGAAACAATAAAACCCACGAAAGAAGAAGAGGCGTTACAAACGCCTCTTCTTCTTTTACTGATTCTTTTTTCTGATTATGTTCCAGCACCAGGAGCGAAGTTACGCGGTTTACCTGGCATTGGTGGCGGAGCCTGTGGAGGCGGCGCCATTGTCATTGGACCCACCGGTTCTGGATCTGGATCGCGGAAGCGTGAGAACTTCGCATCGAAACGGAGCTTAACAGTACCCGTGGCACCGTTACGTTGCTTACCGATGATCACTTCGGCGTGACCTTGCTTATCTGGATCATCCTTGTCGTAGTAGTCATCACGATAAAGCATCATGATAACGTCGGCATCTTGCTCGATCGATCCGGATTCACGAAGATCTGAAAGCATTGGACGACGATCTGAACGACCCTCTACACCACGATTCAACTGCGCAAGTGCGATGACAGGAATCTGTAATTCTTTAGCAAGAACCTTCAGGGCTTTTGAAATCTCAGAAACCGCGCGCTCGCGGCTTTCCACTTTTTGTTTCAAATCCATCAACTGCAAGTAGTCAATCATGACGAGATCTAGACCGTGTTGTGCCTTCAAACGACGGCAACGTGCACGGATCTCGAAGGGGCTTACGCCCGGAGTATCATCAATGAACAAGTTTGCTTCACTCAAAGTACCAGCAGCGCTGATCAACTTTGGCCAAGAAGAATCTTGAATACGACCGGTACGGATTTCACCCATACCGACTTTTGCCTCCGCAGAAAGAAGACGCATCATCATCGACTCTTTACCCATCTCGAGAGAGAAGTAAGCTACAGTCTTCTTCATGCGAAGGGCTGCGTGCTGAGCGATGTTCAAGCTGAATGCGGTTTTACCCATGGAAGGACGAGCGGCAATAATCGTTAATTCGCCTGGATGAAGACCGGCAGTCATGTCATCCATCCCTTTAAAACCTGTCGCAAGACCTGTGATGTCCGCTTTGCGCTTAAAGAGTTCTTCGATTTTTTCGATAGAAGATTTAACGATCTCCATAGAGCCGACAAGACCTTGCTTGGCCTTGTTTTCGCCGACTTTCAAAACTTCGGCTTCGGCTTGGTCGATCAAACTTTCAATATCGGCGTAGTCCTGATTGTAAGCACGCTCGATCAAGCCGTTGCTGGTTGCGATCAAACGGCGAAGCAAAGACTTTTCACGCACGATCTCGGCGTGAGTTTGAATGTTAGCTGCTGAAATTGTTTTATCCAAAAGACTCACGAGATATTCAGGACCACCGGATGTTTCAAGCTCATCGCGAGATTGAAGCAAGTTAGTGACAGTGATGATATCGATCGGTTGGCTTTTGCCGTGGAGATCTTTAATAGCCTGATAAATCTTTTGATTTGCGGGCTTGTAGAAGTCGTCTGTATCGATCAAGTCTGCGACTTGGTCGAAGGCCTCTTGATCTAACATCAAGCCGCCAATAATCGACTGTTCAGCCTCCAGATGCTGAGGCGGGATACGTGCGCTCATAACCCCTCCTGAGACACGGTATTACCGAAAATTCTAGAACGACAGTGCGGGACACTCATAGTAGTTAGCCAAGGATGGCCCGCTGATGAAAAGTCAGGACGTTCTCTTAGTTATTTTTCTTAACACGAATTTTGTAATTGTCGATTTTCTTTTTCAAAGTGTTGCGATTGATGCCTAGCATTTGAGCGGTTTTAACTTGGTTACCGTTGTAGGCGCGGAGTGCTAGCTCCAGCAAAGGTTTTTCAACTTGTTCGATAACGACGTTGTAAAGGCCATTGAGTTCTACTTGCGCTTCTTTTTGTTGAGCAAACAAAACTTCGAGTTTGCTTTTTACAAGCTTCTCGAGGCTTACAGATTGAAGATTTGCAACAAAAAGATTGTCTGAACTGTTCAGGTTCGGCGTCATGGAACTCCCAATTATTCAAAGTGTAATTTGCTGATATCACAAGCCCGGAAAACTAAAGCCGGCTTTTGACTAAACTCCGCGTTTTTCAGGAGACCAAATATACTTATGCAGTTGCAATTGCAACCTCGCAGATGAATTTTTTTGCAAAATAGTTTCTGCCAACCAGCGTTCAGCAATTTGGCCGTATGATGGGCTGTATAAAACCACATATTTTTCAAATAAATCATGTTGACGACAGAATTCTTCTGACCACTCGAAGTCTTTTTCAGAACAAATGACAAACTTGAATTCCGTGCTAGGAGCAGCGAAGCGGAGATTGTCCATCAAGAAAGAATCTGCAGCGCCACTGTCGGGAGTTTTCACATCGAGAATGACTTTCACTCGTGAGTCCACGTGCTCAATGCTCTTTGAGCCGCTGGTTTCTAGCGAAACAATATGGTTGTCGTCGCACAAAGTTTTCATCAAGGTGTGCACGGGCTTTTGCAGCAACGGTTCACCGCCGGTGATGCAAACATATTTTGTTTTGTGCGATTTAATTTCCTTGATGATGTCATCGAGAGACTGATTCTCACCTTCGTAGTAAGAATATTTGGTGTCGCAATAAGTGCAGCGAAGATTGCACGCAGTGGTTCTGACAAAGACCGTTGGGTTGCCTACGTAAGTGGTTTCACCCTGAATACTATAGAAAATTTCATTTAGTTTAAGCTGACTTTTTAGCATGTTCCAGACCCTTGTCGTGACTCTATGTACCCAGACCATATCCTTAGGTCAAGGCCAGCTCCCCAAAGCTTTCCCTATTGTAATATGTCCTGTAAATTTTTGTAATGAACCTCATTTTAAAAAAATTCCGTCATGACATTCTCGCCATCTCTTTTCTTGGACTTGCCTGCTTCTTGGGTCTGGCGCTTGCTGGTTTTAACCCGATGGATCCTTCTCTCAACTCTCTGGGACAAGGGCTAAAAGCAACGAATCATTGCGGAATCGTGGGGAGCTTTCTTTCGGACCTTCTTTTTCAATTTTTCGGCCTGACCTCGTGGCTTTTGGTGGCGGGCTTTTTAAAGCTCGCGTATGCGGGTTTCCGTCGCGAGGACGTGGATCTGAAGAACATTCGCTTTATTTGGGGCTTGTTACTTATCATCAACTTATCGAGCCTGTTGTCTCTGTACATGCCAGATAAGAAGATTTTTGCGAACCAGATCTATCTCGGCGGCCTTTTGGGTTTAGGCGTGTCCCAGGCCCTTTTGCGCGCGTTTAACTACGCGGGCGTTCAGGTGGTTCTTTGGAGTCTTTCTGCGGTGCTCGTGGTGTTCTATTCAGAAAAAACCGTGAAGGAGCTTGTTCGCCTGCCTGTCGAGGTTTGGGAAGCTTTTTCTGAGTGGGGCGTAATCGCCCGCATCCAAAAAATGTTTATATCCTCTACGCCTAAGAAAAAAGCCAAGAAATCCACAGAACCTGCCGCCAGCAAGGGTTTCTTCAGCATGAAGGGCGAAGAGTTTGTGGAAAAGTCTGAGGAAAAGTCGTCACCTATTCCGGATTTATCTGCCGCTAAGCAACTTCGTCTCGAGGAAGAAGAAGAGGACGAGGAAGTCGATGATGCGGACGAGAGCGATGAGGACAACGAGATTCCGGTGTCAAAAGCGCCAGCGAAGCGTAAAGTCGTTCTGAAGGCACGTGTTCCTCAAAAAGTCGCCAACTGGCAGATGCCGAAGCTTTCTTTACTCGAAGACCCTCCTGCAACACGCATTAAGGTCGACGAGAAAGAAATTCGCAGAAAAGCGGATTTGCTTGTGGATAAGTTGAAGCAATTCAATGTCGAAGGCCAAATCGTTGCCGTAAAACCGGGGCCTGCGGTTACCATGTTCGAATTTAAACCGAATGCCGATGTGAAGCTCAGTAAGATCACCGAGCTTGCCGACGACTTGTCGTTGGCCCTCAGCAGTGAGTCTTTGCGGATCATTGCTCCGATCCCGGGCCGCGATGTGGTTGGTATTGAAACATCGAATGCACAACGTGAGACCGTGTATCTGAAAGACATGTTGGCTGAAGATACATTCTGGTCTGAAGATTTGAAGCTACCGATTGCTTTGGGTAAGCAAGCCAATGGTGACCCGAAGATCGTTGATCTTCGCAAGATGCCGCACTTGCTTGTTGCCGGCACGACGGGTTCTGGTAAATCGGTATTCACTGTTTCTTCGATTACAGGAATGTTGTTTAAGCACTCCCCTAAAACTTTGCGTCTGATTTTGGTCGATCCAAAACAAGTGGATTTGGCGGCGTTCTCGCAAGTGCCTCACTTGATCATGCCGCCGGTGACGGATCCGAAGAAAGCCGTGTCGGCACTTCGTTGGGCTGTGAAAGAAATGGAAAAGCGCAACAAATCGATGTCGAAGTTCGGCGCGCGTAAGCTCGAAGAATTCAACGAGATGGTTGCGAACATGCCGGCTGATAAAATCGCTGAGCATCAGAAATTTAATGAAGAACTTGAAAATCAAGGCATCGCAAAACTGGAACAGTACTACTACACTCCGCAGCCGTACATCGTCATCGTGGTGGAAGAGTTCGCGGACTTGATGGCGGTTGACAAAGTGAATGTGGAACAGACGATCATCCGCCTCGCGCAAATGGCTCGTGCGTGCGGTATTCACTTGATGCTTGCAATGCAATCGCCGCGCAAAGAAGTTGTGACCGGTTTGATTAAGACAAATATTCCTGGCCGTATCAGTTTCAAAGTTGCCGGAAAAATGGATTCGCGAATTATTTTGGATGAGATGGGGGCGGAACGTTTGCTTGCAAATGGTGACATGCTCTTCCTCGCTCCGGGTGTAGCAAAACCAATGCGTCACCATGGTCCATTCTTGAAAGATCAGGAAATCAACGGCGTTGCAAAATTCTGGTCAGATCAAGCAGAACCAGAATTTGATCCGCTCGCGATGAAAGCACTTGATGGTTTCGCAGGTGGCGGTGGTGGTGATGGAGATTTCGCCGGCGCGAGTGGCGACGGTTTTGATGATCAAGAGTACGACGAACGCTATGACGAAATTCTTTCTTGGGCTGCGGACCAAAAAGAAGTCAGCGCGTCGCTCATACAAAGGAAGTTCCGCCTTGGCTATCCTCGAGCTGCGAGAATTATTGAAATTTTCGAAAAAGAGGGCGTTGTGGGGCCGGCCAACGGCAGCAAGCCGCGTCAAGTTCTTGTGAATAGTTTGAGAGATTAGCCTCTCAAACTTGACTCCGTTTCTGAACATGATCTGATTGTAATCCTTAAACAACTAGTTCAAGGAGGACATCAATGTTTAAAGCAATCATCGCGGCTCTTGGTTTGGCAGTAACTGTTCAAGCTCACGCTGCTCCATCAGTTTTCGACGTAGTAAGAAATATTCAACAAGCTGCCATCATGGACCAAGCTCACACTCAAGGTTTGGACTGGAAAGTTGGCGATTCAAACTCATACACATTGGACATGGGCTTCATCAAAGGCTCTATGGTTATGACTATGAGACAAATCGCTGCTGATGGTTACTGGTTGGATCAAGATATGGACATGGGCTTCGCTGGAAAACAAAAAGCTCAAATGCTTTTGGATCCAAATACTGGCGAAATCAAAAGAATGGTTGTTAACGGTCAAGACCAACAAATTCCAAAACAAAACGTAGAAATCGTTGAAGTTGTTGAAGACCACATCACTGTTCCAGCTGGCTCTTTCGATTGCATCCACGCACGTATCAAAGACAAAGATACTAACCAAGAAACTAACGCTTGGATCAACCCACAACTCATCCCACTTTCTGGTATGTTGAAAACAATCCAACCGAGCCAATTCGGTCAAGTGACTGTTGAGTTGAAATCTTTCGTTAAAAACTAATGAATTTGATTTCAGTAAGAAGAGCTGCACTATTTTGTGCGGCTCTTTTCTTTTTTCAGGGTTCTATTTCAGTTTCCGCTGAGAACAAGTCTAAAAAAGCGGAGACCTCCAAAGATATTATCGAAAAAGCTTATAATCTAAGTCTGCAAAAAGACCGCTCTCAGGCGATCAATATCCTCGTTAATGCTATCAAGCAGGAAAATGCTCGCAAAGGAGACACGACGGAGCTGAAAAAAGCTTTGCAACAGGTGTCTTACTTATTTTATTCCGATCGCGCCCAACAGGCTTATGAGCTGGCCCTCTCTCTACGCCGAACGGATCCAGGTCAAGCGCTTCAGAAAATGAATGAGGCTGTTAGGATCGAAAGCGATAACCTGACTCTGTTTAATGAAATGCAAAGAATGATTTTGATCAAAGGTGATTGTTCAGGTGGCTTGGAGAACATCTCCAAAGAGCGTCTGCAGGATCCTTTTGATGAAAACCTGATTCTCTTGCAAGCCCAGGCCCAAGGGTGTTTGAACCAGTGGGAAGAGTATAAAAAGACCCGTGACCTTTTCGATGCAAAAAAATCCACTTTGGCTAAGTTCTGGCAGGCGCTTGAAATAGAGCTCGCTTTCTATGAAAAGAGTCCCGCTCGTGCCAAAGACATGATCGCGGCCTTGCAAAAGCTCGACGAGAAGTATCCAGAGCTCCATTATTGGCAATGGCGCGTTGCAAGCGGCTCGGACAGGCCACCGCTGGCACAAAAGTACATCAAAGAATGTAAAAACATGTCGGCAACTCTTTACAGACAGTATATGACAGACGTGAATCTCTGTCGTAGAGTAGCCGAAGTTGAGGCCGCTGCAAAAAGCACAAATGGAACCAATGAATAAAGCACTTTTAGCAACAATCATTGTTTTTGGAATCACCGCCTGCGGGGTGAAAGGGAAACCTTTGCCGCCACTGGAGCCACCATCCATTGGGATTGGTGAGCCTGTTCTCAACAAAAAAGACGAAAAGAAAAATTATCAGAAAAGGTGATGTGAATGGCTTTCTTGCCAATTCCCCTTGTGAAAATGTCTGGTGCTGGAAACACGTTTGTTTTGGTTGATGCCACAAGCAGATCGACTTGGCTCGATATTGAAAGCAAACTGCGTATTAAGCGCGTTCCATTTGTTAAAATGATTTGCGACAGAACTCTTGGCGTCAGTGCTGATGGTGTCTTGTTTCTGCAAGATGGTGTGGATGGCAATGACTACACCTGGGACTTCTACAATGCCGATGGTTCAACGGCTGATATGTGTGGCAACGCGGCTCGCTGCTCGGCTTTGTATGTGAATGAATACCTGAGTGCGGCCGTGACCGGTACTTATAAGTTTAAAACCGGTGCCGGCCAAGTGGTCGCACAAGTTCTAGGCGATGAGCGTGTTCGAGTCTTGATGCCTCCGGTGAAAAGTTATCAGGAGTTTAAGACGCTTGAAATTGATGGACATCCCCATACATTTTCTTATGTGAATTCAGGCGTTCCACATTTGGTAATGCAGCTTGCGAACTACAAGCACGCTGCGGACTTAAAAGAGATGGCCCGCAAAGCTCGTCATCATAAAGACCTTGGTGCGGAAGGTGCGAATGTCACTTTCTATGTGCGTGAGAAAGATAATTTGATCAAAGCGGTGACCTTTGAGCGCGGAGTTGAGGACTACACTCAAGCTTGTGGAACAGGTGCCGTTGCGGCCGCCTATGTCGAGTTTATGAAATCCAAAGTTCGCAATATTGATGTCCATATGCCGGGCGGAATTTTATTTGTGCAATTTCCTGAAGAGGGAAACCATCCATTGATGACCGGTGAAGCGGTCTTCGTGATGGAGTTCCAATATTTCTATGAGGTGGTCGGATGAAAAACTTCAAATCTACAATAACAGCTCTTATCACCCCTTTCAGCAACGGCGCCGTTGACTTTGCCTCGCTGGAAAAGCTCATTCGTCATCAAATTCAAAACGGTGTCGAAGGCTTTGTGATTAACGGCACAACGGCCGAGAGCCCAACTTTGACTGACAAAGAGGTCGAAGAGATTTTTAAAGCAGCACGTTCTGTCGTAGGCCCACAGTTTCCGCTCATTATGGGAACGGGCTCTAACAGCACGGCAAAAACAGAAGAGGCCTCTGAGAAAGCCGAAGCATTAGGTGCTGATGCGGTTTTGGTCGTTGTTCCTTATTACAACAAACCACCGCAGCGCGGATTGGTTCAGCACTTCTCAGAGGTAGCGAAGTCTGTCAGCATTCCTGTGATTTTATATAATGTTCCAGGTCGCACGATTACAGCATTGTCTGCGGATAGCATTCGCGAACTGAGCCAGGTTCAAAATATTATTGGCATTAAAGAGGCTTCCGGGAATATTGAATTTGCCTCTGAGATTATTCGTAAAACAAGCCCTGAGTTTGTGATGCTGTCTGGTGATGACGGTACTTATGTCGATTTCTTGCAAGCCGGTGGCCATGGCGTAATCTCGGTCGCAAGTCATGTCATCCCTCGCGAGATGCTGAACTGGAAGAAGCTTGTTAAGAGCGGAAAATATGACGAAGCGAATGCAGACTTGAAAAAGCATATGGCTTTGATCAATCACCTATTTGTTGAAGCAAATCCAATTCCGGTGAAGATGGCCCTATATTTTATGGGCTTGATTAAGTCCCCTGAGTTGCGCTTGCCACTCGTTCAGATGTCTGAAGACCTTGCGCAAAAAATGAAGCAAGAAATGAAATCCCTGGGAGTTATCTAGAATGAAGCAGAAGTTGAAAGTGGGATTGGTCGGCGCCAGTGGCCGCATGGGACAAGAGATCACTGAGATTTTGAAAACAAAACCGGATCTCGAACTTCATCTTGCGGTTTGCAGATCAGCTTCTTTGGCTGAATTTGCCTACACGCGCGCTACACCAAGTTGTCCAGAGGCAAAAGAAGTCGACATCTGGATTGATTTCTCAAGCCCGGAGCTTTTGAAAAAACTTTTAACGGTTGCTTCGAAAAATAAAACACCGGTAGTTTCTGGAACAACAGGGCTGACTCCTGCTGATCAGGCGGCTTTGAAGCGAGCTGCGAAGAATATTCCGGTGCTTTGGGCCTCAAATATGAGTTTAGGCGTTGCGGTTGTGACGGAAGCGCTGAAGGTTTTTTCTCGTATCAGCAACTTTGATTTCCAAATCGAAGAGTTTCACCACAATCGTAAAAAAGATGCACCCAGCGGAACAGCAAAGAGTTTACAAGAAAGCCTCGAAAAAGCCGTTGGCCGCAAACTGCCTGCCCCCCTTTCTATTCGTGGTGGTGGCATTTTCGGAATCCACAAAATTCACGCGATGGCCGAAGAAGAGCATATTGTGTTTGAGCATATGGCCTTAAATCGAGCTGTTTTTGCTCGTGGTGCGGTGGAAGCCGCCCAATGGTTGTGTTCGAAGAAAAAAGGCTTCTACAGCATGCGCGATGTTCTTTACAATAATGGCTGATGAAAGTTTTCAATCACCAGACGTTGGTTCACATTGTTACTGACTTAGTCGGCGGCACTCCCGTTGCGCAAAGTCTCGTCACTGAAATGGGGAAGATCGGCGAAATTACCGCCGTTTCATCCGTTTATAAGCGCTACCTCAGCAATAGCCGTGTGGACCTCAATGCAAATATTGAAGCGGTCGTGCGCTTAGCGACGGATTGCGAAGTGGACGAGCTTCTGTGGTATTTCAAGCAGTACGTGAAAGACAAAAAGGCATCATTGAACCTCCTGTCTTACGATGACTTGGTGGTTTTGTCACCGCAGCTCACCTTGCCACACCCGAGCCTCCATACGGACTTCCTTATTGTTCGCTGTGCTTCCGAAGCATGGACGCAGTTTGAACACCCGATTATTCAGAAAACGCTGAGTGAAATCACTTCTTTGACCTTTCCTGCTATGGATGCTGAGTTTTTCATGCAAGGCAAAAGCTTGGTTGCTTTTTAATATCAGCAGACGTACAAAAAAGGGAATTGGAGGAGACTATGAAGTTCTTTATCGACACGGCTGAAATCGAAGAAATCAGACAAGCTAACCTGCGTGGTTGGGTAGATGGTGTAACAACTAATCCATCTTTGATTGCTAAATCTGGAAAGGATTTCTTCACCGTTATTAAAGAAATTTGCAAAGAAGTTTCTGGTCCCGTTTCCGCAGAGGTTATCAGCCTGAAAGCGGATGAGATGGTTCGCGAAGGCTTGGAGCTTGCGAAGCTTGCCAGCAATGTTGTTGTGAAAATTCCTATGTGCGAAGACGGCATGATTGCTGTTAAGAAATTAAAAGCTGAAGGCATCAAGACCAACGTCACGTTAGTGTTCTCGCCAATGCAAGCGTTGCTAGCTGCTAAAGCTGGCGCGACAATGGTTTCTCCGTTCGTAGGTCGTCTTGATGATATTGGTGTCGAAGGCATGCAGATGGTTAATCAGGTTATTCAAATGTACCAAAACTACGACTTTGATACTGAAGTTCTCGTAGCAAGTGTGCGTAGCCCGATGCATATCCAAATCGCGGCTGAAATGGGCGCTGATATCGCGACCATTCCATTCAAAGTTATGCAGCAAATGACTCATCATCCGCTTACAGACAAAGGTATTAAGATGTTTATGGATGATTGGGCGAAGGCTAAGAAGTAATCCATGAAAAAGGTCTGGGTATCGTCGTTGCTATCGCTTTTAGTCTTCGCGGGTTGTCAAACCAGCGGAGTCTATTTGCGTGAGACGCCATTAAACGTGAGCGATACCCGCAAGGCCGTTGTTTCCGTCATTGGCCAACCTCGTTTGACGAGTGAAAACGGCCGTGAACTCCTCTCTAAGTACTACGATCGTAAAGGAAATTCCGACGATCAGATGAAAACGGCTCGTGAGCGCCTCACGACGCATGTTACGATCCTTGGCGACCGCCGCCCTTACGACATCCAGATCGAAGTCGTGGTCGAGATCCGCGATAAAGAAGGCGTCTATCAGATCGTCGAGCGCGATGACGCTCGTGCTGAAAAAATCGCAAAAGACATCCAAAAAGCTCTTGTCCAAAGTCGCGACAACCGCAACATCATTGACGATTTCAAGCCCTACTAAATATCATTAAAGAATAGTCAAATATGGATATTTGACAGGGGTTTATAGTTTGATTGGTAAGGCGCTAGTTCTGCCTACTCTTATGTTCGCACTCGTTTCGATTCTTCCTGTGACCGCGGGAAAATTGAAGTTCGTTCCTATTTATAAAACCCTTACGATTAAAGCGAACAAAAAACTTCCTCCGCACATTGCCTATATGGATAGTCATTTCGAATCTCAAGATAATGAGTGGAATGATCTCGAGAAAAAAACAAAGCAGCCAATCGGTGTTGGCTTGAACGAGGTGGGCGTGCAAGGTCCTTACGTGCTGACGCAAAAACGTGCGCTCGAAGGATTCACTATTCATAAGAGTGTTGAGACTGTTGCTCTGAACACTTCCGGCGTTTACAAAACGAGCGCTCAAGCTGTTCAAGAAAACGAAGGACCGCAGTGGTTGAAAAATATCGTGCGTGAGCCGGCAGCTTTGGGTAAAGCTCCTGCTGTGCAAGAAGAGCGTCCGCAAAACATGATGGCGGCAAAACGCGTGACAGGTCCGATTGAATTGACTCAAGGACTTGCGGTTACCAATGAGCATCACATCGAAATTCGTCGCAGTGATGAGGGCGTCTTTCGTGAAATGGGTCAAGTTGATCTAATGAAAGGCTCTTACAGCATCGATATCGATGAGGCGACCGGCGCCATAGTTGCAAGACTGCTTGATAAATCCGGCATTGTTCTTGGTGAGGGTAGCATTCGCTTGAGCAAGCTTCAAGTGGGTGAAGGCCGTTTGATCTATGGTCCGCGTCTTGAAATCTCTCCGAGCCCGACTTGGACAGGAAAAGTCTCTTACTACTATCCAAATACTAAGAAAACAGCGGCCCCTCCCTATGTCACAACATTCGGTGGTCAAAACCAAGTTGTTGTGAACCAAAAGGGCGAAATCAGTTTGGATAATGTTTCTAAGAACTCAACGACGATTGTTCGTGCTGAAGCTGAAGACTATATGCCAGCAAGCAAGATCATGGTTGCAGGTGAAAAATCTTTTGGTATTTCTATGTTCCCGAATTCGATGATGGAGGCTTTGAAAACCATCGTTGCAGATCAGAAGAACATGGTTCATAGCCGTCTTAAAGATAGCTCGATCGTTTGGGGTACAGCGACTCTTGATGGCAAACCGCTTTCAGGAGTGACAGTAATTTCCGAAACCGATCCAGAAGCCAAAGCGATTTACTTTAATGAGTTTCTCATTCCAGATCCGAAGCTGACTTCAACAAGCTCTAGCGGATTGTATGCTTTTGTCGACCTTGGTGAGGGCTTTCATGCCCTGCTCGCGCAAAGAGGTGATTCTTATTTTGGTCACCAAAATGTTGAAGTTGAAGCTGGCAGTGTTGCTATTGGCGATATTCAAAGCACTTTACACACAGAACCGGTTCGCGTTCGCGCGTTTGATGCGTTTAGTGGTGAGCCCGTTTCTTTAGTAGCAAATCTGCAAAGCTTATCTGAGCCACTGCAAATTAATGAGGGCTCCGCATCGATTGTACTACCGCAAGTTTCTCGTATGAGCATGATCTATACTGAAGCACCGGCAGCTTACGTGAGCGCAAATTATTTCTATAACGATCAAGATTCTTTCATTCACTTACCAATGATTAATCCTGAGTGGCTCGCTGAACTTAAAACAATTGCAAAAGCGAATGAGACTCCACAAACAGGAACCATCATTGGTTTCTTTGGTGAAGAAAGATTTGAAGCTTATCTTGCGGGCCAAGACAAAGATTCACCGGCGACAATTATTTACTTTGATGCTGCAGGAAGAGTTGTTGATGGTCGCCAGGGAGTTGCTGGCGGTGGTTTTGTGATCTTCAATGCGCCTTACGGCACCCAAGAAACTGTGATCGTCGGCGCATCGGAGAAAGTTTTCTCTAAAGTCGTTCCAGTCGATACCGACACAGTTTCAGTTCTAAACTTTACTTCTTACTAGAATAGAAGCCCTTTACCATTTCTTTAAAAACACGGCCGCGATCTTCGAAGCTTTTAAACTCGTCCAGGCTTGTTCCGCCGGGACTTAGTAAAACAATGTCATTACTTTGAACGTGAGAAAAAACATCATTCAATGCCTCGCCAAGGGTTGCAAATTGAGGACCTGGCAGGCCAGATTTGCTTTGAGCCACTGCGCGCCCTTCCCCGAAAAAGGAGAAATAGGTTCTTGGCAAGATTCCGATTTCAGAAATCTCTTCCCAAGGAAGATTTTTATCACGCCCACCGATTAAAAGGTGCAAGCGTCCATTCGGAGCTAAGTATTCATGCGCCACTTCGGCCGCTGTGATCACACTATCAAGAGCTGTTGCTTTGCTGTCGTTAATGTAACGAACGCCATCAAAGATGCCGACGTTTTCAAGACGATGCTCAAGTCCTTCAAAACCTTTCATTCCTTGAATGGCAGAAATAGGCCAATGGCAATGCAACGCAATTTGCGAAGCCAAAGCTAAGTTATCCTGATTATGGGACCCTAGCAGGGCACTTTGAGAAAGCGCATGAGGCATTAAGGCCTTGTCCTGACGGGAAACAATCACACAACGAGAGAACTCCGGTTGCTTTTCTGCGAAGCTGACAAGATCACCCCCGTTTTTATTGAGAAACATAGCTCCTGATGTCTGATCAATCATATGCCACTTGGTAAGATAGTAATCTTTAAGGGAGTCGTATCTTTCCATATGGTTTGCCGACAAAAAGGTAATTGCTGAGTGATCGAGCTTGAGATCCTTACAATTTTCAAGCTGATAACTGGAAAGCTCAAGCACGATCCATTGAGCCCGCGGCCGTTTTCCGGTGAGGACTCCTAAAGCATAATCACAGAATGGAGTGCCAAGGTTGCCACCTACAAAAGCGTTTTTATCAAAGGCAGCAAGACCGGCGCCCAAAAGTGAAACTGTCGTACTTTTACCTAGAGAGCCTGTCACGCCAATAACTTTTTCATCTGCAAGAACTTCGCAGGCAAGATTGATTTCGCTTGTGATTACCACCCCGGACTTTTGGGCTTCAATAATCCAAGAAGACTTTAGCGGGACCCCTGGAGAAACCACGAGTGTTTTTGGTCTTCCTTGGGACATCAAAGTTTGGGGATCTTTAAATTGAGCGGGAGCTTTTTGATCAAAGGTCAGAACGTCCTCACGCTTCAGGCCGCGAGCCAACAAAAAGCGCTCGGCACTTTCCCCACTTCTAGCCATTCCTACGATTGCAACCGGTGTTTGAATCATGAACTCCCTCGTCCTCGCGAAATAATGACTTAAATTTGGCCCTTTGCAAAGGAATGATTCTAGGTCAAAATTAAATAATGAACGGCGAAACTTCTCCAAGCTTCAAAAGCGCAAAATACACAGCCATTATTAGCGACCTGCATCTGTGCGAGGCCGAGCCTATTAATCCCAAGTTTCCCCTCTGGAAAAAGTTTAAGACCAAGCAGTTTTTTTTCGACGATATCTTCACAAATTTTCTGCAGGAAATAGAAAACAAAGCCAAAGGCGAAATCGTCGAGTTGGTTTTGAACGGCGATATTTTTGATTTTGATAGCGTCCTGCGTTTGCCTGAAGAGCCGATTTTTAGAGTGAGCCGTCTTGAAAAAAGACGCGGTCTTTATCCGCGTGCTGAGCGTTCTAGTTTCAAAATCAAAGTGATTCTTGAGGACCATGCGATCTTTATGCGTTCATTGCGTGAGTTCATCCGTCGCGGAAATCGTGTAGTCTTTGTGATCGGTAATCACGATCTTGAGCTTCACTTTCCGGAAGTTCAGCAAGAAGTTCGTCACGCATTGGATCTGACGGAAGAACAACAACATCAGGTTCGCTTTGTGGAATGGTTTTATATTTCAAATGAAGACACCCTGATTGAACACGGAAACCAGTACGATCCTTATTGTATGTGTGAGGACCCGATCAACCCGTATGTGCAAGGATATAACTTTGTTTCGCTCAGGCTGCCGTTTGGAAATCTCGCGTGCCGGTATATCATGAACGGCTTGGGATTCTTTAATCCCCATGTCGATTCAAACTACATCATGGGTATTACAGATTATGTGATGGTCTTTTTGCGTTACATGGCCCGCGCTCAGCCCTTCATGGTCCTTACTTGGTTCTTTGGGTCGATCATGACCCTGATTCAATCCTTTAAAGACCGCTTGGCGGCGCCCATCCGGAATCCACTCAAGATTGAAGACCGTATTGAGGCCATTGCCCGTAATTCAAACGCCGAACCGAGGATGGTGCGCGAGATGAAAGAGCTTTTTGTGGCTCCGGCGGCCAGCAATCCGTTCTTGCTTGCCCGCGAGCTGTGGTTGGACCGGGCTTTCTTGATTTGTGTCGCGTTCTTTTTGATCTTTGAGCTGATGATTTTTGTTCGGCAGGTATATGATTTGTCGTTTTTCTGGGCATTTATTCCGATGTTCATCTTGCTGCCGTTTTTTCTCTTTTATAGCAAATCCGTTACTTCGTTGGTTTCCAGTTATAAAGAGCCGAATGAAAGAATCTTGGCGATGACGAGTACGATTACGAAGGTCAAACGCGTCATCTATGGGCATACTCATCACGTTCGCCACGAAATGATTGGCGCAGTAGAACACTTGAACTCAGGCTGCTGGTCACCGGCTTTTTTAGATATCGAGTGTACGAAACCACTGGATCAGAAAACGTACGTGTGGATTTCTCCCCTTGAAACCGGAGAAAGACAGGCGGAACTTTACAAATTTATCGACGGACAATCGCAACTCTTTATGTCGGCAGGCATTCGCTAGTTAAAAAAGCCTTTGTTATGCGCCGCGCGAAAAATAGAATTTGTCAATGACCAGGCGCTATGCAAACCTCTTAATGTTTTTAAAAGCGAAAACGGAGGCTAAGGACTATGTCAGAAGTACTAGTTGTAACTAGCAAAGTAAAAAAATTGATCAAGGAAAAAGGCGGAATGAATACTTCTGCTGAAACGATCGACGTTTTGAGCAAAGCGATTGAGCAACTCTGCCTTAAAGGCATTGATAGCGCGAAAGCTGACGGTCGCAAGACTGTAATGGCTCGTGATATCGTTATTGATCACTTGTAGAAATTAGCCTTACACCACGGGCTTTTTATTTCGAACTTTAAAAAGAAGCTCGCAAGGGCTTCTTTTTTTATTTTTGTGGCTTATGCTTTAGGTAAAGCTATGGAAAAAGTATTTCCGCCATCGAAAATTCCACTCACCCACGCCCTACTTAAACGAAGAAACATCAAAGACGTTTATTCTGCTTTCGAATGTGTCGATAGTGATCGCACGCGTTTGCGTGAATTTCTGCCCTGGGTGGATGCTTCGAAGTCCGTTGAAGATCAAGTTTGGTATGTTGGCGAATGTCTCAAGGATTGGGATGCCGGCAAACTCTTCGATTACGGAATATTTAATGCTGAGGATGAGTTTATCGGTGCGATGGGCGTTCATAATATTCAATGGGACCATAATCGCTGTGAAATCGGTTACTGGATTCATCAAAGATATGAAGGCCAAGGGTTTATCACATCAGCTTTGCAGGCTTTAGAAAAAGAATTCTTTGGAATGGGTTTTCATCGCATTGAGATTCGTTGCGATCCTCACAACAAGAAATCGGCATCAGTTCCAATTCGAAATGGCTATACCTTTGAAGGCATTCTTCGCCAAGATACTCTGCGTGCCGGAAGCTATCGTGATACGGCAGTCTATGCGAAGCTTAAGACTGACCTAAAAAAAGCATAGCTCCACCAATTAAGATCGAGCTCAGCACACCGATAAAAAGAATCCAGGCCACCATACGGCGCTTGAATTTTGTTTTGTCTGCCTTTGCGCGCACAAAGACATCTTCGCTTGTATCCGTTTCAAGCTCTTTTGGAAATTCCGGTAACTCCGTTGGAAAGCCAAGGCGCTCCAGAGTTTTAGAAATCTTTGATAGATCTTTGGTTGCCAAGGTGACGTAGAAAATCTGGCCAAGATATTGTTCTGTCCGATACTCCACTTGATTAACGAGGTTTGAGAAATTATTGGAGCTAAATTTCTTCTCAGCATCTTCGTCTTTTTGAATTTCAAAAGGAATATTTTTTAGCTGAAGTTCGCGTACGAAGCTATCGAGCTCTTGCGGAGTTAAAGGACCGTACTGAACTGTCTTATCTGCCATATCTACACCATCGCCTGAAGCTCTTCCCAGGAGATCACTTTCACTCCGAGGCTTTGCGCTTTCTCAAGTTTAGAACCAGGGTCGTCGCCGACAACAAGGTAATTTAACTTTGAAGAAACAGATCCAAGAATTTTACCACCATTATGCTCAATAAAATCTTTCGCGTCATCGCGCTTGACCGGCAAAGTTCCCGTGATCAAGAAGCTGCTACCCGAAAGCTTTCCAGTGGTTGAGCGCTTTGGTGCCTCGAGCTGGACACCAAGAGCCATCATTTCTTTAATATCTTTAACGAGCTTTGGATTGCTGAGCCACTCAAGAATGGCCTTTGCGACCTTCGGACCAATCTCCGGCACTTGTAAGAGATCTTCTTCTTTCGCCCCGATAAAGTTTTCAACGGTCACGAAGTGATCGGCTACGTGCTTTGCTGTTTGCTCGCCGACGAAACGAATTCCAAGGGCAAAAATAAATCGAGCCAGAGTCGTATGCTTGCTATGCTCGATGCTCTTAAGAATGTTTTCCACAGACTTTTCACCCTGGCGCTCAAGGGCTAAAAGCTGTTCTTTTTTAAGACGGAAAAGATCGCTGAACTTGGTGACAAGCTTTTCATCAACCAGTGTTTCAATCAGGCGATCGCCAATTTTATCCATATTCATCGCACGACGAGCAACGAAGTGCTTCAGAGACTCTTTTACGATGGCGATGCAAAGTGGGTTCGTACAGCGAGTAACAACCTCGCCTTCCAATTTCTGAACGCGGCTCCCGCAGGCAGGACACTTGCTCGGGATCAAGAAAGGTTCGGAGCCCTTTGGGCGCTTCGATAAAACAACTTCCACCACCTCAGGGATCACATCACCCGCACGCTGAATAATCACTGTATCACCGACACGCACGTCTTTACGGTCGATTTCTTCTTGATTGTGCAAAGTTGCATTTGTGATTGTCACGCCACCGACGCGAACCGGATGCATGATTGCCACGGGAGTCAGTGCGCCGGTTCTGCCGACTTGGACGTGGATGCTTTCAACAACCGTTTCTGCTTGTTCAGGTTTGAACTTTGCAGCCGTCGCCCAGCGCGGACTTCTGGCAACAAGGCCCAAGTCATCTTGCAACCGGATGGAGTTTGCTTTAATCACAATTCCGTCGATATCAAAGGCAAGTTTGGGGCGATCTTTCTCGATAAAGTGATAATATTCGACAGCTTCTTCAGCGCTGTCGCAAATGCGGACGAGCTCTGGGTTCAGCGTCTGCGCAGTGGGAATTCCAACTTTTGCAAAGTATTCACCGATATCTGATTGGTTCTCGAACTCAACACCATCGACTTCGCCAAGGGCATAAGCGAAAAAACGCAATGGTCGAGAGGCCGCAATCTTTGAATCGAGCTGCCGAACTGTTCCTGCAGCTGCGTTGCGAGGATTTGCGAATGTCTGCTGGCCGTTTTCCTGTTGTTGTTCATTGAGTTTTGCGAAGTCGGCCTTAAACATTAATACTTCGCCACGCACCTCAAGCAAGCGTGGCGGTTTTGTCGTCTTAAGTTTCAAAGGAATGCTTTTGATCGTACGGATGTTCTGAGTCACATCTTCGCCGGTCGTACCGTCTCCGCGGGTGATGGCGCGAACCATAGTCCCATTTTCATATACGAGTTCCATGGAAAGGCCGTCAAACTTCGGCTCAGCGAAGTATTCAATTTTCTTATCGCTCTTCAAAAATTTACGCACACGTTCATCGAAGTCGACGATATCTTCTGGAGAATAGCTATTTGCCAAAGAGAGCATGGGGCGCCGATGAGCGACTTTTTCAAAAGACCCCAGTGGAGCGCCACCCACGCGTTGCGAAGGAGAGTCACTGAGGTCTAGTCCAGATTCTTTCGCTTCAAGCTTAAGAAGTTCTGAGTAGAGTTGATCGTAGTCATAGTCAGAAATAACTGGTTTATCGAGAACGTGATAGTTGTAGTCGTGCTCGGCAATGATCTTCTTAAGTTCTTCGTGACGTTTCTTTGACATGAGTGAATTTGTACCATGAGGCGGTTTGACTGTGAAAGGGAATTTGACTAGTTTAGATACTTGCACCTGCCCTAAGGAGCGCCCCAACATGATCGATAAAAAGACCATTGAACATATCGCAAAATTAGCTCGGCTTGAAATTTCAGAATCCGAGGCCAACGAGTACAGCCAGCAACTTGGCAAAGCCCTCAGCCATTTTGAACAGATCTCGAAAATTGACACAAAAGGTATTGAGCCACTTGTGACTCCGACAGAGATCGAAGAGTTCTGGCGCGAAGATGTTGTAAAGCAAGAATTCACTCCGGAAGAAATGACAGCCAATGCACCAGCGAAAGCCGGCAACCTGTTCAAAGTTCCACCAGTCGTCTAAGGAATAAAATGGATTTGATTAACGCCTCCATCACAGAAATTGCAGACGCGGTTAAGTTAAAGAAAACCAGCGCCAAAGAAGTAACGACTCAGTTCATGAAGCGTGCGGAGAGCCTCAATCCAAAATTGAATGCTTACACAAGTTTGAATAGTAATGCACTCAAAGAGGCCGAAGCTATTGATGCGCGTATCGCAAAGGGCGAGGATATCGGCGCGATGGCTGGTGTTCCATTTGGTATTAAAGAAATGTTTTGCACAAAAGGCATTGTCACAAATGCTGGATCAAAGATTCTACAAAACTTTGTTCCTCCGTATGATGCAACAGTCGTTGCGCGCTTAAAAAAAGCTGGAATCGTTATTACGGGGAAATTGAATCAAGATGAATTTGCGATGGGCTCCTCGAATGAAACATCTTTCTATGGTGTGACTAAGAACCCATGGAATCTCGAGTGTGTTCCCGGTGGATCTTCCGGCGGCTCGGCGGCGGCACAAGCCGCGCGTCTATGTGCAGGAACTTTGGGCACAGATACCGGTGGATCGATTCGTCAGCCTGCAAGTTTCTGCGGGATTGTCGGTGTGAAGCCAACTTATGGCCGCGTCAGCCGCTATGGTATTATCGCCTACGCATCTTCGTTAGACCAGGCGGGACCGATGGTGAGCTCTGTTAAAGATGCGGCGCTAACTCTCGAAGTGATCAGTGGTCATGATGAGATGGACTCAACAACGTCACAAAGAAAAGTTCCTGCTTACAGCAAAGACCTCACAGCCAATGTAAAAGGTATGAAGATCGGTTTGATCCGAGAATACATGCAAGGTGGTTTGCATCCCGATGTGCAAAAAACCGTGGATCAAGCAATCAGCGCACTAAAATCTCAAGGTGCTGAGTTTGTTGAAGTGTCTGTTCCCATGACAGAGTTCGCAGTTCCTGTGTATTACCTCGTGGCCGCGAGCGAGGCGTCCAGCAATCTTGCTCGGTATGACGGTGTAAAATATGGATACCGCGCGGAGTTCCCGAATCTTTCAGCAGTTGATCTTGAAGAGTTCTATGGAAAAACCCGTGGCGAAGGCTTCGGCAAGGAAGTCAAACGCAGAATTATGCTGGGGACGTATTGTCTTTCTAGCGGTTATTATGATGCTTACTATAATAAAGCCGGACAGGTTCGCCGCATGATCATGAATCAATACCGCGAAGCTTTCCAAAAATGTGATGTCATCCTAAGTCCTGTGACAACGTCACCTGCTTTTAAAATTGGTGAACGAGTTTCAGATCCACTTACGATGTACTTAAATGATATTTTCACAACCTCTACAAACTTAGCGGGCCTGCCGGGCATGAGCGTTCCATTTGGAATGTCAGCCGATGGCTTACCTATTGGCGTGCAACTGACGGGAGCTCATTTCGACGAGCAAAGAATGCTGAACGTCGGCTACGCATTGGAAGGTGCTTCTTCCGTGAAAGGCAAGGCTCCAAGTGTATAGAGGGTATGAAGCCGTTATCGGCATTGAAATTCACGTTCAGCTAAACACTGCCAGCAAAATCTTTTGCGCGGATGGCACTCAATTTAATGCTGGCGATAACGAAAATACCTCGCCTGTCAGTGTAGGAATGCCCGGGACTTTGCCTGTAATAAATAAACGCGCTGTGGAGTTTGCAATCAAGACGGGCTTAGCTCTTGGTTGTAACATCCGCAAAAAATCTATTTTTGCGCGTAAAAACTATTTTTATCCTGACTTACCAAAAGGCTATCAGATTTCGCAGTACGATCAGCCAATTTGCGAAAATGGCACCATCACTTTCAAAGTCGGTGATCAAACTAAAACAGTGAAAATTGTGCGAGCTCATCTTGAAGAAGATGCCGGCAAATCAAGTCACTTGGGCGACTTCACGATGATTAACTACAATCGTGCAGGTATTCCGCTCCTTGAAGTGGTGACTGGTCCTGATATGCATACGCCACAAGAGGCTGCTGAGTATGGCCGTACGATTCGTCAGATTGTGCGCTACCTCGGCGTTTGCGATGGAAACTTAGAAGAAGGCTCCATGCGCTGTGATTGTAACGTGAGCGTGCGCAAGGTCGGTGATCCAAAGTTGGGAACTCGAACAGAGCTTAAGAACATCAACTCATTCCGCTTTGTTGAAAAAGCTATCGAGTATGAAATCGAAAGGCAGATTGATGTTGTTGAGCGGGGCGAAAAAGTAGTACAGGAAACTCGTCTGTGGGATCCGGATAAAAATAAAACCTTCACCATGCGAAGCAAGGAAGAAGCACAAGACTATCGTTACTTCCCGGACCCAGATCTATTGCCACTTGTCGTGAGTGATGAGCTTATCAGTAAAATGAAAGCAGAGTTGCCGGAACTTCCGATTGCGAGAAAGAACAGATTTGTTTCTGCTCATGGTTTGCCAGAACACGATGCCGAAGTTCTTACTTCAGAAAAAGATTTGGCGGATTTCTACGAAGAAACTGCAAAAGTCAGTAAGAATTTTAAAAGCAGCGCGAACTGGATCATGACTGAAGTGATTCGCGAGTTAAACGACAGTAAGCTTGAAATCGCGGCATCGCCAATTAAGCCGGCGCAACTGGGTCAGTTGATTGCGCTGATTGATAAGGGCACTATTTCTGGAAAAATCGCTAAAACGGTTTTCTCTGAGATGTGGAAGACCGGAAAAGAGCCTGAAGCCATCATCAAAGAAAAAGGCCTGGTGCAAGTATCAGATCCGGCGGTGATCGAAAAGATCGTTGATGAAATCCTTGCAGCGAACGCACAGCAAGTTGCGGGCTATAAATCTGGTAAGACAAACTTGTTTGGATTCTTCGTTGGTGCCATTATGAAAGCTTCGAAGGGACAGGCAAATCCTGAGTTGGTTAACCAAATTCTACAAAAGAAACTGAACGGATAGTTATGAAAGTCGCAGCCCTTGATCTTGGCACAAATACTTTTCTTTGTCTTATTGTCGAAGGCGACAAATCCGGGATCAAAAGAGTCCTTTCAGATCAGGCAAAGGTCGTTCGCTTGGGTCAGGGAGTCGACAGGACGGGCGCATTTCACCCGGAGGCTCTTGCAAGAGCAAAGACCTGTCTGACGGAGTTCAAAAAAGAAATCGATCGTCACGGTGTGGACCGCATTCTCGCCATGGCGACCTCGGCGGCCCGCGATGCCTCAAATGGCAAAGAGCTTTTTAAGATCGGCGAAGACCTCGGCATTCCTATTGAAATTATCCCAGGTGCAGACGAAGCACGTATTACGTTTGCGGGAGCGACAGAAGGCAGTATTCAAGGCAAAGAAAACTGTGTTGTGATTGATGTGGGTGGCGGCTCGACGGAATTTATTGTTGGTAACACAGATACACTTCATTTTTCAAAGAGCCTTAATATCGGCTGCGTGCGTATGACCGAGAAATATATTACAGCTCAGCCGCTATCGCAGAAAGAAAGACTCTTTGTCGAAGAAGCAGTTGGCGAACAGCTTCGCACGATCATGCCCGAAATCAAAAAATATCCGGCGGAAGAAATTCTCGCGGTTGCGGGGACGCCATCGGCGCTTGCCGTTGCCGAGCTTGGCGGAAAATTTGATCCGGATAAAGTTCACGGGTTCATTTTAGATCAGGACAAACTTAAAAAGTGGTGCGACACACTTGCCAATACCACGATCCAGGAAAAGATTGATAAATACAAAATTGAAGCTGGACGTGCAGACGTTTTATTTGTCGGCGCAACCATTCTTCATCAATTCTTATTGCAGTTAAATAAACCTTCCATGAAGGTTTCAATTAAAGGAGTGCGATATGGTGTCGCCTTGGAAGCTCTTCGCCGCTAGTTTTCTGATCTGGTCCAGTGCTTTTGCCGGAAAAATGCCAGAGGCTAAACAGGACGTCACATTTAAGAAAGAAAAAATCACGCTTGCTGGAAAAACTATTTCCGTCGAAGTCGCGGAAACACCAGAACAACATGAGCATGGCTTAATGTTCAGAAACAGCATGCCTGAAAATGATGGAATGATTTTCATCTTTGGCGAAGAAGACACTCGTTACTTCTGGATGAAGAACACCTACATAGACTTAAGTATTGGTTACTTCGATAAAGATAAAACGCTCATCGATATTCAAGAGATGAAAGCGACCAGCATGATGGAAACTAGACCTCCGTCATATCCAAGTGCGAAGCCTGCGATGTACGCGCTCGAGATGAACAAAGGTTGGTTCGCAAAAAACAAAGTAAAACTAGGTCAGAAGTTTCAATTTTCTATGCGCCGACAATAGTCTAGATGGCTTCGCCCTTCAACTAGGTCCGGGCATAAATTATTTGCAAGGCTCTATTCTTATGTTTAAATCAAGATAGATTATTTTTGAAACAGAACGTTTCAGCGCATTAATCAAGGATGAATATATGTTGAAAAAGTTTGTTGTAATTCTCGCCTGCTTAGGAGTTCTTCAACTCACGAGCTGCACGTCGAAAGACTCGAAAGAGGACGGCGGCGAAGAAATGGCCATTGATGCAGCGGCCGCAGACTCTGCAGAAGTCGAAAAAGTTGAAGGCGAACAAAGCCTTGATATCGCAGCCGATGACTCTTCAGCTTCACTCTCCAACAACGACGCGCTCCCAGAAGATGCACTTGGCGATGCTCCACCTCCAGCGCCAGACACAGCAGCTGCTCCCCAAATCGAAGACAATCCTTTGGCTGAGTCTTCTCCAGCAGAGCCACCTCCTGCTGTAGACACTCTTCCACCAGATACGTTGGGTGATTCAGTCGTTGAAAACGCTCCTCCGGTGATGGAGACCAGCGAGCCTGTTCACGAAACGAAACATGCAAGCAGCAAAGCTTCTGTGGAAACTCCGGCAGAAGAAGCTCCGAAGCCACAAGTTTCTTACCGCAAAGTCGAACACACTCCATGGAAAGAAGGCGGCAAGATCTTGAACACGGTTTACGTTGCTCGTGAGGGCGATTCTTGGGCGAGTGTGAGCTCAATGATCTATGGAACTGAAAAAGCCAGCGAATTGAAAAAGATGAATCCATCGATCAAGGGCCGTAAGTTGAAAGTGGGCGATAAAGTTTATTACAACTCCCCACACCGTCCTGATGATGAGACACAAGTTCTTACTTATTACGCTGACAGTGGTATCGCCCCTGAAGTGTATATCGCTAAAGGCGGCGATAACTTGAAGAAAGTGGCAAAGGAACTTTTCGGTTCTGAACAGGGCTGGAAAGAACTTTATGCTACAAATGATTTTGAATCTAAAGGCGCGTTGGATGAAGGTACACAGATTAAGTACTGGAGAACGGTAGCCGCAGCTCCGAAAACTGAAGTTGCAGCCGCTCAACCTCCTCCAGCTCCGCCAATGAATGAAATGCCACCTGCTCCTCCGGCTCCGTCGGCAGAAATGCCGCCACCACCACCGCCGGGAGACATGGCAGCGCCGCCACCTCCGCCTCCACCTGCGGACATGGCTGCAAACGAGATGGCTCCGCCACCACCTCCACCACCACCGGTTGAAGCTGTGGCTCCGCCACCTCCTCCGCCACCGCCAATGGCGAAACAGCACAAGCCTGAAGAAGGCGCTGGTGCAAGTCCTCTCGAGGATGATCAGATGACAACATTGGCCGGCGGTGCAGTCCTTGCCGTGGCCCTGGCTCTCTTCATGATTATGAGAAGACGCCGTAAGAAAGAATTGGAACAAGCCATCCAAGATACACAAGTTGGCTAAGCTCAAAAAAAGAAAGGGTCCTCAGGGACCCTTTTTTATTTCATTAAGGTGAAGCTTAATTCTTAAGATACTTTTTTAAAGATCTTGTCGAGAACATCGCGACGACCGTCACGATTGTTTTCAACGAAGTAAATTAAATCATCAACAATTTGAACATCGCGATTGTTCGTAGGCATGAACTTGATCCCGCAACCAAGTGAGTTGCACCAGACAACGGCTGCTGCAATTTTTCTTTCACGACCGCTCACTACGAATCGTAAATGAAGCTTTTCATTCGCACGGAAAGATTCTCCGCGGAATTCGAGGAATGCTCCTGAAAGGCTAATGTTCTTCAACGTGCCTCTCACTTCCTCACGGGCGTAATTTCTCTTAAAACCAACCTCTAAATATAGAGGCGTCCGTGGAGCTGGTTGTTTTGCTGTGTCCACATTTATCTCCTTTGGTAGTTCCTAGGCTAAGTGTGTGTATTTAATATCGGTTTTTGTCCGCAAAAACTGTAGGCCGGTTGGGTTCTCGGGAATTTTGTGGAGTTCAAAGTCTCACTTTGATCGTCTCATAAATAGGCTATCTATTTGAAAAGACGTGAAAAAGTCTAAACAAAAAGAGACCTTAGAACAGATTTTAGATGTTTGCGGACAGAAGTCGTAACGGGATTTTCCGTTGACAAAACTAGACCCCTTCGCCAAATTGAAAGGGAACTCAAATAATATCAAAGCTCAAACCCTGAGCCCAATTCTGTATCTCAAACGATACCTAAACACATAAATTCATTCATAAATTTAAAAATAATCTATATTTCAAAATATATCTGAAAATCGAATACTAAGGAGTAAAGTTTGTCAGACCCAAAAGATTCGCAAAACGTTGAGGTTGTTAAAAAGCGTCCTACCCGTGCTAAGGCAAAAGCCGACACCGAAGCTGCCGCTCCAGAAGCAGCACCCGAAGCACCCGCTGAACCACCTCCTGCCGCAGAAGCTCCAGTTCAAGCATCTGCTCCAACTGAAAATACCCCGTCAGAAAACCCATCTCCACAACAAAGAGAACATCGCGAACACCGTGATAATCGAGACAACCGTGGTGGCGGTGACCGTGGTGATCGCAACAGTAATCAACATCGCAGATTTGATAATAAAAACAGAGACAATCGTGACAACCGCGGCGGTGGCGGACACAGACATCAGCAAGGTGGCGGCGGACAACGCCGTGATAATTTCCAGAAATATGAAAACCGCGATCGCGGACCTCGCAATGAAGATCTTGGACCTCAAGACGAGCAAGCAGCTAACCAAAACAATATCGAAGTTGATCTCGCAGATATCAATCTGAGTGACGAGGAGAAAAGCTGGCTCAACTCGAAAGACCTCAAATCTAAAAACATCCAACAGCTCACAGACCTTGCATTAAAATTGAAAATCGAAAATGCGGCCGGTATGCGCCGTCAGGATATGATTTTCGAAATCTTGAAGCGCGCTGCGAAGCTCGGTCAGGACATCTATGGCTCTGGCGTTCTTGAAATCTTGCCAGATGGTTACGGCTTCTTGCGTTCACCAGATTACAACTATCTTCCGGGTCCGGATGATATCTACGTAAGCCCATCACAAATTCGCCGCTTCGGTCTTCGTACCGGCGACACGGTGACAGGAACAGTTCGCCCACCAAAAGACGGCGAAAGATACTTTGCACTTCTCAAAGTCGACTCTCTCAATTTCGAGACGACTGAAAAAGGTAAAGACAAAATCCTTTTCGACAACTTGACGCCTCTATATCCAAATGAGCGTTTGAGACTTGAACACAACCCAGCTGATAACACGACTCGCGTTGTGGATTTGATGGCGCCACTTGGTAAAGGTCAACGCGCTCTGATCGTTGCTCCGCCAAGAACGGGTAAAACAGTTCTCATGCAACATATCGCGAATGCGATCACAACAAATCACCCTGAAGTGAAGCTCATCGTTCTTCTGATCGATGAGCGTCCGGAAGAGGTGACTGACATGCAACGTACGGTAAAAGGCGAAGTGATTTCGTCTACGTTTGACGAGCCACCAACTCGCCACGTTCAAGTTGCAGAAATGGTTATCGAGAAAGCAAAACGTCTCGTAGAACACAAACACGACGTTGTGATCCTTCTTGATTCTATCACGCGTCTGGCTCGTGCTTACAATACGGTGGTTCCACCATCTGGTAAGATCTTGTCGGGCGGTGTTGACTCGAATGCCCTTCACAAACCAAAACGTTTCTTCGGTGCTGCTCGCAATATCGAAGAAGGCGGCTCTTTGACAATCATCGCAACAGCGCTTGTGGATACAGGCTCTCGTATGGACGAGGTTATCTTCGAGGAGTTTAAAGGGACGGGTAACGCCGAGATCCACTTGGATCGTAAGCTGATGGAAAAACGTATCTTCCCTTGCATGGACATCAATAAGTCCGGCACTCGTAAAGAAGATTTGCTGATCGACAAGGGTGATTTGAATCGCTTGTGGATCTTGAGAAAAGTTTTGGCGCCAATGAATCCTATCGACGCGATGGAATTCTTGATCGACAAAGTACAAGCTACAAAAACAAATGGCGATTTCTTGAAAGCCATGTCAGGCAACGGTTAGTTGCTAACAAAAACAGATTTAAGAATAGAAAGCCGCTCATCCGTGAGCGGCTTTTTTATTTATTGATGATGTCGTGAAAGCGCCAGGTTTGAACTGTTTTGATTGCGATGAAAAAAACCAAACCCCAGAAAACTCCGGTGCTTTTTTACGGGAAAGATATTCTTAAATACCTCTTGAAGGAGATTTCTATGGAAGTTGAAAAAGAACCCCAACGAGCTCCACCGCCTATGGAAGTTTCGAACGTTGAAATTAAAAGCTTCGAGAAGCCCAAGGAAATAAGAAATTTTCCCCATGGACACATCGAACTGATCGAAGTGGCAGACCGCATGGTCGGCCGCGCAACTTTTGAACCGGGTTGGAAGTGGTCCGAAGATGTTCAGCCTATTGCCAAAACAAAAAGCTGTGAGGCGGCCCATGTTCAGTATCATCTTTCAGGAGTTTTGATGGTTCGCATGGACACGGGTGAAACCTATCAATGTCGTGCGGGCGATGTCTCGGTTCTGCCTCCGGGGCATGATGCTTGGGTTGTGGGTGATGAGCCCGTTGTCGTCGTTGATTTTCAGGGCATGGTGAACTACGCCAAAAATCCATAAGCTATTGATTATAAATGCCTTTTCCTTCGATGGCTAAAGCCTAAAAAATTAGCGATTTCTGATAGACATCGCTTGGCCCCCTATGTTACAAAACTGAGCCTTACGGCCAATAATATTCAATATTTAGAAGGAATTAGGTCATGAAAAAAGATCTTCATCCAAAAGTTAATACAGTTGTTTTCAAAGATATCTCTTGTGATTTCAGCTTCTTGGGCACTTCCACTTTGCACTCTGCAGAGACAGTAAAATGGGAAGACGGTAAAGAATATCCTTTGATCAAAGTTGAGATCTCTTCTGAATCTCACCCGTTCTACACTGGTAAGCAACGTGTGATGGATACAGAAGGTCGTATCGATCGTTTCAAAAAGAAATACGGCAAGAAGTAAATACGCAAACCTCCGCAATCTGCTGGAGGGCTACTGCATAGCAATGCGGCCCACAATGAGGCCGCATTTGTTTTTTCTGAGCTTCGTTTTTCCGATTTGATCACAGACTCCTTCAATCCAGAGGCATGAAAGATGTTTTCAAAACTTGCTGAAGTCGAATCCCGTTATGAGCAGGTAAATCTCCAACTGCAAAGGCCCGATATTGCCTCTGATCAGAAGCAATATCGCGCTTACATGAAAGAGTTGGCAGATCTTGAAAAGATCGTTGTGGTTTATCGTGACTACAAAACGAAAACTGCAAACTTGAAGGCCAGCAAAGAGTTGATGACGGCTGAGACCGACAACGAAATGCGTGAGCTCATCCGTGAAGAAATCAAAGAACTCGAAGCTGCGATCCCTGAGTTGGAACAGCAACTTAAGATCTTGTTGATTCCCAAAGATCCAAACGACGACAAGAACATCATCCTCGAGGTCCGTGCGGGTGCCGGTGGTGATGAAGCTTCTTTGTTCTGCGATGAGCTTTTCCGCGCTTACGTGCACTATGCTTCTACCCAGGGTTGGAAAGTCGAAATGATGTCCTTCTCTGAAGGTAACGTGGGCGGCGCTAAAGAGGTGATCGCGACGATCTCCGGCACTTCTGTTTTCAGTAAATTGAAATTCGAATCTGGTGTTCACCGCGTTCAACGTGTTCCTAAAACAGAAGCTGCGGGGCGTATTCATACTTCAACTGTAACCGTTGCGGTCATTCCTGAAGTTGAAATCAGTGACATCAAAGTCAACATGAACGACTTGCAGTTCGAGACGATGCGTTCACAAGGTTCTGGTGGTCAGTCGGTCAACAGAACTGAGTCTGCAGTCCGCGTTGTGCATATTCCAACCGGCCTTGATGTGAAGTGCCAAGAGGGTAAGTCACAGTCGTCCAATCGTGAGCGCGCAATTCAGATCCTTTACGCTAAACTTCAGCAAATCGAAGATGAAAAGAACCGTAAGCAAGCTTCCGACGCTCGTCTTGAGCAAATCGGAACCGGAGACCGCTCTGAGCGTATCCGTACTTACAACTTCCCTCAGACTCGCATCACGGACCACCGTATCGGTTTGACGATCCATCAGTTGGATTCAGTCATGGGCGGCGCATTTGAGTTGCTGATTGATCCACTCGTTGCTAACTTCCAAGCAGAGGCATTGAAACAACAGACCTCTGCAGGGTAATGAAGCTAAAAGAAGTTCTGGATAAAACCACCCAATTCTTTAAAGAAAAAGGCATTGATTCTCCTCGTCTCGATGCCGAATTGCTTTTGGCGCATGGCCTGAAGCTTGAGCGCATGCAACTTTACCTCAAATTTGATCAACCTCTGGGGGATGCAGAACTTGCTGCGTGCCGCGAACTTGTTCGTCGTCGCGTTCAGGGCGAGCCTGTCGCTTATATCTTGGGTTCAAAATATTTCTTTGGTTATAACTTTATCGTTAATTCTGCCGTGCTCATTCCACGTCCCGAGACGGAGCACATTGTTGAGTCAGCAATTGCATGGGCTCAAGATAAAGATGCCATCTATAGCATTGTCGATTTGGGCTCCGGCTCTGGAGCAATCGGTCTGACGCTTCTTAAAAAACTTCCGAATGCAAAGCTTGTAGCAGTAGATACTTCTGAGAAGGCTCTTGAAGTCGCGAAAGCCAATGCTGAAGCCTTGGGAGTAGCAGATCGCGTCCGTTTCGCTCATAGCGATGCTGCGAACGTGGACCAGGTTCTGGCCACAGTACGGGACTTTACGGGAGCAGCGGAAATTCACATCTTGGTTTCGAATCCGCCGTATATTGCGACGGACGATAAAGATGTTGAAGAAAACGTGAAAAAATTCGAACCAGAAATCGCTCTCTTCGCCCCTGAAAATGGGTTAAAGTTTCTCCTCGATTGGTCACAAAAATATGTTTCATTTCTCTCAGACAAAGCCATTGTTTTAATGGAAATGGGAATGTCTCAAGGACCAGCGATGAAAACTCACTTCGAGGGGTTAGGTGTTTTCAACAAAGTGGATGTCATCAAAGATCTTGCGAGTCTTGATCGCGTCATCAGAGGGGTAAAAAATGGATAAGATGTTAGTAACAGGCGGAGCAAGCCTGCATGGAACTGTTCACACAAGTGGTGCAAAGAATGCGGCGTTACCAATCCTCTTCTCGACGCTCTTAGCTGAGGGTGAGCACGTATTCACAAACGTTCCTGATTTGAAAGACATCGAATCTACAGCGGCATTGCTTGAGAGCCTCGGTTGCGAGACTCGTCGTGATGGCAGTACTTTCCGTGTAAAAGTGAATAAGCTTCAATCCATCGAAGCACATTATGATCTCGTTCGTAAAATGAGAGCCAGCATTCTTTGCTTGGGTCCGATCCTCACGAAATACGGTGAGGCGGTTGTATCAATGCCTGGTGGTTGCGCGATCGGAACCCGTCCGATCGATTTGCATTTAGAAGGTATGAAAGCCCTCGGTGCTGAGATCACTTTGAAAGAAGGTTACGTTCACGCAGCCGCGAAGCGCTTGCAAGGTGGAACGATCCTTTTTGAAACCACCACTGTGGGTGGAACTGAAAATGTTATGATGGCGGCAACCCTTGCAAAGGGTAAAACCATTCTTGAAAACGCAGCGAAAGAACCAGAGATCGTTGATTTAGCAGAATACCTCATCAAGATGGGTGCGAAGATCACAGGTCACGGCACGAGCATCATCACGATCGAAGGTGTTGATCAGCTGAAGCCTGCAGAACACTCCATTATGCCAGATCGTATCGAGGCAGGGACATTGTTGATCGCCGGTGCGATTACAAAAGGCGAAGTGACTGTTGAGAAGTGTGTTCCTGCTCACCTTGAGGCGTTGGTTCTCAAAATGCGCGAAGCCGGATTTAAAATTGAACAAGGTAAAACGTCACTTACTGTGATGAAGGCGAACTCTTGGGAAGCTGTGGATATTACGACGGCTCCTCACCCGCTTTTCCCGACGGACTTGCAGGCTCAGTTCATGGCCTTGATGACAGTTGCTAATGGTACGAGCGTTATCAGTGAAACGATTTTTGAAAATCGCTTCATGCACGTTCAAGAATTGATTCGCTTAGGCGCGGATATCACACCGAAAACTCGTGTGGCCGTTGTTCGCGGAAAGCCTGATGGTTTGACGGCAGCTCCGGTGATGGCGACGGACTTGCGTGCGAGTGCTTCGTTGGTGCTTGCTGGCTTGGTCGCTAAGGGCGACACGACCGTCGGTCGTATCTATCACTTGGATCGCGGTTACGAAAATCTTGAGGCGAAACTGCAAAGCTTGGGCGCGAAGATTAAGCGCGTTGAGTAGAGGTCCGCAGGGGTCTCTGCATCCTGACAATCGAGGACTCTGTCCTCGAGCTCCTGCTGCTGACGGACGTCGTGTCCGTCAGACCTTTGTATCTTTAGGACAATAGAAATAACTTTGAGTACATTTTGAAATGGCGATGTGTTTGCGAATCGGCTGATTTGCCGGCTCTGTTATTCCGTGAATTCCGGGCAAAAAAAAGCCTCGTTGGGAGGGGGTCCTTTCGAGGCTTTTGAAGGGATTAAAAAAAATGTCCCAGTCCGGAGGGGGTGGACTGAGACATCCAATGGTATCGAAGTTATTTACTAACTTCTCTAGTACCGAAACTTAGCTTCGTCTTGCAAGGCCCGTTGGCACCAAAACCAGGGAGGGGGTCCACAGTGATTGGCTGAATAACGGGTCCCGCAGGACGTTTAGGCTCAAAAACAATCTGGGATTCAGCGCGCGACACAGCAGAGATTGCTAGAACTGCCAAGATGTAGAGTGCTATGAGTGCGTTGCGAATCATTAAAGTTCTCTCCCAGTACAAACTCCTTAAAGCAACTCGCGTGCCAAAGGTTTTGACAGCTCAAAGTTCATTAAATTCAGTTTCAGATGAAAAACCACTAACTAAACTCATGAAAAGTAATTCCAGAATGGGTTTGGTGATTCCAATTTGGGACCTAAGTCTAAAGACTTTTGTAGGGACCTTTTCAGGAACTCAGCAGATGCTAGGCCGCGGCTAAAAAGCGAAATATAATCAACTATCTATGACGCGCGTTCAAATCCACTGGATCGTAAAAACCACCGCAGGCCAAACCAAAGGGCCTTACACTACCGAAGCACTCATGAAGCTGATTGGTGAAGGCGTTTTTTCTGGTTCTGAAATGGTGGCGCGTTATCCCGGCGGTCAATGGACTCTGCTGTCTCAGGAAACACAGTTTTATGACAAATTGCTCGAGGCTCTCGAGAGTTCTGTAGAACCTGTTCCTAGTAAGGGCAATAACGAGAACGCTGAAACCATTGTGGGACCGGTGCCTGAGCATTTAAAAAACCCGCAAGGTTCGCGCCCACTTTTGGAAAAAACAAATGTGACAGGTGGCAGTGCGGTTCCTCAGCACGCGAACACCGTGAAGGCTCATGCAACTCCGGCGAAGGCATCTTCAAAACCGGCTGAGCCTGCAGTGATCGAGCTTAAGAACATTGCTCAAGTGACAAAGAAAGAACTCGCAAAGAGCGCAAAGTTGCCATTGATCTTGGTGGCCGCGGCGTTGCTTTTGGTTGTGTATGTGCTTTTGCCGGATGGACCTGACAGCGGCGAGAAGATCAGCTTGATCGCACCGAAAAAAGGTTCCGCAGCAATGAGTGATCAGCAGGCGAAAGAAAAATACGCGGCTGCGATTGCTGCGATTGAGGCCGATACTATTGAATCATACCTGGTTGCCCAGAATCACTTGGTATCCGTGGTTGAAGGGGCGCCGTCGAATCTCGAAGTTCGCGGTTTGTTGTGTTTGGTTTATAAAGAGCTCTGGCCGTATGCGAAGCAAGATGCCAATGACATTCGTACGATCTCAAGCGTGACTCAGTCGACGCGTGCGTTGAATGCCGTTGGTCTATACGGAAATATCTGTGAAGTCGTGAATCTTGAAACTTCAGGCCACTACAAAGAGGCTCGCGGTGTTGTAGAGTCTGCGCTGGAAAATGCGGACCACTTCTCGCTCCTGCCGGTATTGTATGAATTCAAGGCGGAGTTGCTCGAAGCGGACAAAGATTATCTGAACGCCAATCCTTATTATGAAAAGTCGGCTCAGCTTTGGGAAAAATGGCTTCGTCCTCAAGTCAAAGCGGGCGTGATGGCGGCGGTTCAGAATCAAGGACCGAAAGCTTCGCAGTATTTCCGCGGAGTACTTGAGAAAAATCCAAATCATCGCGAGGCAAAGATTCGCCAAGGGATCTTGGAGTTCCGCGCATTTAAGCAAGAGGATAATGCGTTTAAATATTTAAAATCGGCAATGAGCTCCCAAGCCCGCGTGCAAAGAGATCTCGAGGCCGAAGGATATTTTGTTTTGGCCGAGCTTTACTTGAATAAAAGCGAAAAGAGTTCAGCGCTTGATGCCGCCCAACACGCCTATCGCCTAAGTCCGAATACGACTCAGTACAAGCAGCTTGTAGTACGCCTCGGTGGCTCTGATCGCATCAAGGAAAAGTCTTCGAATAGCGAGATGATGTTCGTTGGGGATCAGTATGCTCGTACGGGCGATTGCCTGGCGGCGCAAGCGGAGTATAAAGCTGCGTTTGAGATGGATCCAAAGAACGGCATGGCGGCTGTGAAAGCTGCGAAATGCTTGTGGCAACTGAATCAAAGTTTTGAGGCTGTCGAGTGGCTGACAAAAGCGACGAAGGCTGAGCCGAATCTGATTACAGCTTATGTGTTGCAGGCTGATTACATGTCTCAGCGCTATAATTTTATCGGTGCAGCAAACGCACTGACGGCGGCAGCGAGAATTTCGCCGAACAACTATGAGGTTCTTCGTGGCATGGCTTTGATGGAGTTCCGTCGCGGCAATATGCAGGGTTCAATCAATTTTGCTCAGCGAGCGTTACGGGCGTATGATGCTGATATTGAGACCTACACCCTGCTCGCGAAATCGAATGCGGCACTATATTCTTCAACGATTGCGGCGACCAAAAAAGATATTGATGCCCGTGAAACTTATCAGCGGGATGCTCTTCGTTTTGCCACGAAGGCGGTTGAGATCGATAACACCAATACTGAAGCGCAAGTGACTTACGCGAAAGTGATGGCGCAAATTAACGGCGTGGATTCCGGTGTGAATTACGTGAAAGAGTTGATTAAGAAATATTCTTACTCGACAGAATACCGAATCGCGCTGGCTGAGATCTATCGTGCGGATGAAAAGTATTCGCAAGCTCAGGAATTTTATGAGCAAGTGACCGAGGCAGATCCCCGCAATAAGAAAGCCTTCATCGGCTTAGGCGAATGTTATAAAGCATCTGGTCTAGATAAGCAGGCTTTAAAGGCCTTTTTGTCGGCGGCGGTTTTAGATCCGTCGGATGGCGAAGCTCTGTTCCAGGCGGCGAAGTTGCAGCTTGAAACCAACGAGTACGAAAAGGCCATCGCGCAATTTAAACGGGTTCAGTCGATTAATCCGAACTTCCCGCGCACTTATTACTATATCGGCAAAGCCGCGGTGCTTGCTGGTAACTACAACATGGCGCTGGAAGCGATTAAAAGAGAGAAGCAGGACAACCCGAACTTAGCCGACAGTTATTTGTTGGCCGGGGAAATCTATGCGGCCAAGAAGCAATTTGCTGAGTGTGCGGCGGAGTATTCTCAGTCGATGAAGCTCAGATCCCAAGGGGCGGATACTTATGTGAAAGCCGCTCAGTGTTATCGCCTGTCTGGGTCTGTCGATATTGCTCAAGATTTGCTATCTATGGCATCAAGCCGCGAGTCGGGCTATGCTGATATATATAAAGAGCAAGGCGCGATTTATGAAGTGCGTGGAGACATTCGGGCAGCCGTTCAGTCTTACAATAAATACTTAGCGCTCTCGCCAAATGCTCCGGATCGTGCTGAAATTGAAAATCGCATCAACCGAATTGGTGGCGGTTAAAGGGGAAAACATGGGGATCTCAGATAAAATGCAGGGTTTTTCGACCAATGTTCAAGATGGAGTGAAAACTTCGTCGGTGTCCTTGATCTGCCTCACCCTTCGTGTGCTGACTGGATTTATGCTGGGTCTAACGCTGGCGTTGATTGGCCAAGAGCTGATTGGCTATGGAACTCTGGCGCTGGTTTTCATGATGGTGGTTGTGATGGGCTTGGTGCTCAAGACGACATCGGGATGGAACATTGGCAAAATCCTCATTTTAGATCTCATTCTCGTCCTTGTGGCTATGCTCCTCAGGATGTATATTCTCGTCGCTCCGTAATTTAGAAAGGACTGCAACATGATCGACATTAAACTTCTCGAGAAAAAAGCCGAGAACGGCCCTAGCTATTTTGATGAATACAAGCAATCCCTTTTGAATCGCGGCGCTTCGGCAGAAGTGCTTGAGCAAATCGTTGAGCTCAATAAAAAACGCCGTGAGATGATCACCATTGCTGAGAGCGAAAAAGCAAAACAGAACAAACTCAGTGGTGAAATCGGCAAACTCAAGCGCGAAGGTGGCGACGTTTCTACGATCATGGCTGAGGTTGAAAAACTTAAGGGTACAGTGAAGGATCTCGAGGCGAAAGCGGCCGAGATCGACTTGCAAGTGACGAACATTGCTTTGACGATGCCGAATAAGCCGAACAGCTCTGTGCCGGTGGGTGCTTCTGAAAAAGAAAACAAAGTGATGAAAACTTGGGGAACGCCTCCGACTTTCGGGTTCAAAGTAAAAGAACACTGGGAGTTGGGTGAAAGCCTCGACATCATTGATTTTGAACGTGCTGGTAAAACCACGGGAACTCGCTTTGCCTTCTTGAAAGGTGCGGCGGCTCAGATGGAACGTGCTTTGATCCAATTCATGATGGATATGCACTCTACGAAGCATGGTTATACTGAGATGATTCCGCCGTTCATGGTGAACAGCAATAGCTTGCTGGGAACAGGTCAGTTTCCGAAGTTTAAAGAGGACGTCTTTAATTTGTCTGGGACGGATTTATACCTGATTCCGACAGCGGAAGTGCCGGTGACGAATTACTATAATAATGAGATTTTGAATGAAACCGATCTTCCTAAGAGCTTCTGTGCTTACTCTCCGTGCTTCCGTTCTGAAGCCGGCAGTGCCGGTCGAGACACCAAGGGTTTGATCCGTCAGCATCAGTTCGACAAGGTGGAGCTGATGACGTTTGCTCACCCGGATAAGTCTTATGAACACCATGAGGCCCTCACAAGCCATGCTGAGCAGGTTTTGATCGATCTGGAGCTTCCATTCCGTCGTATGCTTCTTTGTACGGGGGATATGGGCTTCGGATCTGCGAAGACCCATGACTTGGAAGTATGGCTTCCGGGCCAGAATACTTATCGCGAGATCAGTTCTTGCTCTAATTTTGAGGACTTCCAGGCTCGTCGTGCGAACATTCGCTTCCGCCCAGCGGGTGGTAAGCCTCAGTTCGTGCACACTCTGAATGGTTCTGGTTTGGCTGTCGGCCGCACCCTCGTTGCGATCTTAGAAAACTATCAGCGCGAGGACGGAAGTGTGGCTATTCCGAAGGCGCTTCAGAACTACATGGGTGGCCGCAAAGAGATCCGAAAATAAACACCGCGTTAAGTTAACAACTGCTTGAACCAGCTCACCAAAACCAATAAAACGGTCGACGGAGAGCTGGTAGAGCGGTTGAATACACCAGTCTTGAAAACTGGCAGGCCTTCGCGGGCCTCGAGGGTTCGAATCCCTCGCTCTCCGCCATTTTGGTCTCATAAGCTTCTTAGCTGATTCTCACTGACAAAATCCTAATAAAAATAACCGCTTGTAGTGCTTTGGTAGCATCAGTTTTGCATTCTTTCTCAGTTACATCCTGGAGACTTTGAATGCGATTTAAAGCCCTTTTTCTGTCTTTTGCTTTTACAGTGATGACCTTTTTAGGTCAGGGGCACGCTTTGGCTGTCGAAAGCTGCTCTGCTGTTTTTAGCGGAGAGAAGGCTTCCTCCCAGGTCGCACATTACGAGAAAGAATTTGAATATGCGGATGGAAAAAACCCGCGCCTTTACTCTGTTCTTCAGTCCTTTATCTCAGACGCTAAAAAACAGCATTTGCAACTTCCGTCGGATCTGCTCGGCACATCCGAAGGCGAAGCAACAAATAATTTAAAGTTGGCGCGGAAGTGGATCAAGAATGCGCAAATCGAAGCAGCGAAAGGGCCGAATCTTTCTGTCCCAGAAAATAAAATGAGCTTTTTGGGTCTAGCTGCAAGTGATGTTTATCTTGTGCGCTTAAAGGGAGACGAAAAAGTTATTTTCCGTCCTGGCATTGAGCATGTTGAAAACTCAAACGGAGGACGCTACGAAAATACTGATGGTGGAAACATTACGATCATTCGTAAAACACTCCTTGCTTATAAACTCAACCGTTGGTTGGGATTGAAATCCGTACCTGATGCTTGGATAGGTACTCTTAATGGGCAGGTTGGATTGTTCTCGGAGTTTATCAAGCACCCTATTAGCGATAATGCCTGGAGCTATGAAGTGCACAAAAGTAACGATTCAAGGCTGAAGCGTTTTTACGATATGGAAGCTTTCGAATTTCTTATTGGCAACTACGAAGCAGAGTGGGGGTTCAATGTTTTGAGCCGCACGAAGAATAAAGACATGCGTGATGGCGAAGGTGCAATTTCAGCGTTAAGTGAAGTGGATCCCGTTGTTATTGATCATGATCCAGCGTTCATTCCGGGGCTTTCGCACAAGAGTTTGAGTTACTCTGCTAGCACCGGTTCGAACTTGCCTACACGCTATACGGCGTCTTTTCTGCAGAAACTTAAAGCCCTGACACCTGAAGCCGTCGCTGAAGTTCTAGGTTCCGATGCGACGCCAAGTGAGGTGTCTGGGATTCTCTTCCGTCGCGCGCTCATGCTGAGAGATATTGAGCTGCATGGCGCGGAATCTATTATTAAATAGCGTCTTCAATGCTGGATGAGAACCAGCGGCGGATCGTGTCCTCTCCAAAAAGTTCGTAGTTGTAATCCAAGAACTTTTCGAGATTCGTTTCAAACTTAAAGCCATTCTTTTCAAAAAGCGGAACTAGATCCGGCTGATGGTGTAAGTAAGTGCCGAAGTATTTCTCGCAGTAGTTCATATAGTCACGGGTATAAAGCAAGAAAACGTGCCACATCTGATCGATCTCGCGCATGTCATCGTCCATGATGTAGAAAAAATCCAACTCTTCGTTTTTTGGACTCGCTTGACGATCGAGGTCGTGCTTTTTGGTGCCCCAGAAAAAGCGCATCAGGTCTGTAAAGATGTCTTCGGCGCGGTCAGCTTTGTTCGGGTGTTCTTTTTGAAAACGACGAACAACAGGTAGGTTTTTGTATTCTAAAATTTCTTCGAGGGTGCAAAGCATACTTACTCCTTTATACGAAGGGCGACGAGGAAGGACTCGCCGCCCTTAGCAAATTAACGAACGATAGCGCAACATTTTCCGAAACACTTATCTTTGGCTTTTTTATTGGTCATGATGGTTTGAATAAGACTTTTTTTCATGGGTCCTCCTTTCAAAAACAAAGCTAAACAAGATTAATTATAAAAAATAATTGAAAATGAGGGTCTGTATGATAGGTAAAAGTCTATGATACCTACACCGACCGAAATCACTTACTTTTTAGAGGTCTACCAAACGAAACACGTGTCCAAAGCGGCGATGCGACTTGGCATTACTCAGCCGACGTTGACACAGGCGCTGCAAAAGCTTGAGGAAAAGCTCAAAACCACGCTGTTTCATAGAACAAAGCAAGGGGTTGTGCCAACGACGAGTGCGACGGTGTTCTATAGCCGTGCTAATAGTTTAAAAGAATGCTGGAGCGATATCCAAGATGGCGTCTTTAACTCTGACACAGAGATAGAAGGCTCGTTCGTGGTTGGTTGCCATCAAAGTGTGGGTGCTTATACAGCGCCAAGGCTTTTAAAGAACTTAGAGAAAGAGGCTCCGAAGCTCCATGTAAAATTTGTGCATGATTTTTCTCGTAAGATTACAGAGAAGGTCGTCTCCTACGAAGTCGATATGGGTTATGTCGTAAATCCTGCAAAGCATCCAGACCTAGTGTTCAAAAAGCTCGGCGACGATAGAGTAACGTTCTGGAAAAAGAAGGGTGCCGAGAATTTACCTAAGAGAATTTTTGCCGATGGCAGTCGCGCACAAACTGAAGATCTGCTTGGTAAAACGATGAAGAAACATTTTGGTGATTGGAAGATTGTCGAATCCACCAGCTTGGAACTGATTCGTACTTTGACGAGTCAAGGCTTGGGAGTTGGCGTTTTGCCAGAACGTGTGGCACATGCGGAAAGCAAGGATCTCGTGATTTTTGACAAGTCGTTGCCATCGCGCCCGGATGAAATTTATCTCGCCTATCGTAAGGAAGTTCTTTCTTCGAATGCAGGCCGCGAGCTCTTAAGACTTGCGACTTTCCCACTCTAGGGGTTTTTCGATGTCGCAACTTGTATGTTTCTAAATAAGCTCACGATAACACGTGTACTGAGTTCGGTGGCAACTAGAATGAAGATCCAAAAAAGATCCATCAAGCGCGGGCTATCAACGAACTTGTCATTCCACTGAAGCGCCAATGGCATAAAGGCGAATTCGATGAAGTAGCAAAGCCCGAAGTGTCGGTTCCAGCTAAGACTCGAGAGCCATCGAACAAAGACAAACTTACCGAGGAACTCGTTTACGCTATCAAGCCAGCTGAGTCTGAGCCAAATTAAAATGACAGCAAACCGACTCCAGAAAAACCACGGAGTGCCGGAAAACACATAATAATAAAACCCGGTGTTTGTGATCGAGATATTGTCATTAAAGGGAAAGAGCGCGATGAAAACCACAGCGATGATGAGTAATACCGGAAGTTCCCACTTCAACCCTTTGTAAGCAACCGAAGTTTGTGGGAATTGACGAAGTAGGCGACCGATGGAAAACCCAAGAACCGGAATCGCTAGCCATGGTAGCAAGCCCCAACCGATGGTTTTATCCACATCCAAGTCACCTACAATGATCTGGCCGCCAAGTTCGCTAAAATTATTTTTTAAGCCCTGCCAATAATCCACCGGCACAGCCAAAAGCCCCAGCGAAACAAGGCTTAAGAGAGTTAGAATAACCTTATTCGATGGAATGAATTGCACGACAATAATACTTAGGAACAAGTAACCGTAGAGATTCCACTCCCAGCTTGAAGGGTCCGAGAAATCAAACCTGTCATGGGCAAGCATCCCGATAAAACCGACGGTGATAAGCAAATATCTTTGCCAGTTCAGACGTTTTTTTGAGTAGCCGATCAAGAAGAACGAGATAAATGCCAGAATGATTCCTGAATAACCCCAATAGTTCAAAAAGAAATCTGTCAGAAGGCCAAAGAAGGATTGTGTGGGGCCGAAGATCATTTTCTCTTGGCCGAAGCTTGTTTCCCAAACATGGTAAAACGTGACGACCAAGATGCAAAAACTACGAAAGATATCTAAAGCATAAAAACGCCGAGAGCTCATTCCTCGAGTCTAGGCAATGTCGGTTTAAAAAGCGAGTGAACAAATTCGTCTTGCGCAGGGGGTAGTTCCGTTTGCGTGAACTCTTTTTTGAATTCTTCTAGTTTTAAGGAGCTTTCAGGAAGGTCCGAAGCAAAGACAAAGGTTTCACCTTTTTCATAGGCGATAATGGAGCGAAACGGAACTTTGCGAAGGGTTGAATGAACAACGTCAGAACTCCCGCGAACTGGAAAGTCGAAGACGATGAACGACTCAGGAGCCAGCCGCTTATGAAGCATACGATAGAATTCAAGGCTGAATAACTTTGCGACCTCATAGCTAAATGGATAAGGGAAATCGAGGAAAACGGCATCCCAGGCTTCTTTGGTTTCGCGTAAGAAATGGAAGGCGTCGTCAGTAATTAAATGAACTTTGGGATTTAAAAGCGAGTTGCGGTTTAAATCCGTCCAGCGCGGATCTTCTTTAGCAAGACGAAGAATCATTGGATCTAGTTCCACCATCGTAATTTCCGTGGCGTCCGGTAGAGTCGCAAGTATGTCTCGCATCAAAAGGCCGTCGCCCGCACCCAAGATCAAAATCTTTTTGGGCGTAAAAGGGGCTAGCTTCAGCGCGCCCTGCAAAAAGGCATAGTGATACTCCTTTTCAAAGCGCGAATCGAACTGGAATTGACGGTTGAGATAAAGCTGAAAGAAAGGCCCATCGTCGTCAATACCATCAACGACATCAATTGCTTGGTAAGGGCTGAGAATCCGTTGGACTTTGATTTTATGAGCGAGATCACTGAAGTAACCCCCGATCTCAGAGAAAGAAGTCACTCTGTTGGGAAACCCATCGTAATAGGTCATCCTGAGTGCGATCTGCTGAAGGCTACTATGTGCCGCCGCAAGAACTGCGATAAAGAAAAAAGCTCCGATCAAAGAGGCATGGGCCGAAGCTTCTTTCTTAGGAAAATGTGTGTAGATACTTAGGCAGAGACACCCGCTTAAGAAGGCGATCACTAAGGCACTGCCGTAAATTTCTAAATGAGGAATAACAAACACAGGAATGAGGATCGAGGCCACCAGAGCACCGAAGTAACTAAAGGCAAGAATCTGGTTGAGGCCTTTTGGGTCTTCAGGTTGAGCGCGCATTCGAAAAAGCAAAGGAGTTTCGTACCCCGTGAGCGCACCCAGAATCAAAGATGTCATCCCGGAGCCCAAGGCAAAAAGCAGAGCAAGTGGAATCAGGCGAATCGAAAAATCACCGATTTGAATATGGCGAAGCCCCGGCAAAAACGACAAGTAAGTGACAACCAAAGGTGAAACCGCACCAAGACACATCAGCATGAGCTCAATCTTGAAAAGACTATGCAAAGGATCCTTTGCTTTTGCAGACCGCTTACTGCCAATACCTATACCTAAGATAAATAGTGCGCTCGATAGGCAGAAACCGATGATCTCTTCACCTAAAGTCACCGCGAAGGTTTTTGCCATCAGACTTTGATAGGCAAACCCACAGAAGGACAGTGCGAATGATAGTACTTTTAATTTCCGATCACCCATTTTTCCAACTGTTCCTGATAAAGATTGAAATAGCTGACGATAAACCAAGCTATGCCGAGAAATCCCGCGCCGATCGCTGAAACTTCCAGCGTGTGAATTTTCTTTTGGTGAAATCCCCAGACTATTCCACACACTAGTGCGAGTCCTAAATTGGCTAGCGCTAGCCACAGACTTGTTTTCAGAGTCCCCAATAAGCGATTTAAAAAAAGTGCAAACAGCAGTCCGGCAAAGAACATTCCCAGATAGTCTGTAAAGAGAGCTCGCTCCGTCTTGGCTTCTTCTTCGCTGGACTCGTTTAAGATTCGAAGAATTAGCGGAAGCTCCATTCCGGAGAGGAAGCCAATAAGAATGATGAATAAGTAACTCACGAAGCTTGCATGGGCTCGGTATTCGATATCGGCGCCGACAAGGCAAAAAGGTGCAGCAATAGCTAAGCAAGATAAGGCGACTTCAATCCAGATGAAGCGCCTTTCAGCGGAGCCACGAATCGGAGTTAAGAAAGCCCCAACGCCCATCGAAGCAATATACACGCCGGTGGTGACAGTATATTGAAGAACGACGTCGCCCCAAAGAATGGAGAGAATTTGCGCAAGAACCAACTCATACGCGTAGCTACAAAAAGCTGTTATAAAAATCAAGGACAGTAAAAAACGAAAACGTCCAGCCGCTGTCATCACCAGCCTTGGGTTGTCGCTGCTGGTTTAGAGAATAAGTAAGTTTGACGGATTAATTCGTTGGCCGCGCATGCGCCGCCATTTTTCACACAGAAAGAAACTTTTAAACATTGAAAGGGGTTTGCAGCTCCAGGTGTGCAGTCCGGAGCTTCGGGACGGCTTCGAACGCCCATGTTCATAACAATACTATTTACTGAGGAAGCTGCAGGCAATCCAGGCATAAAGGTCTCGAGATTGGCTTTGGCCTCAGGAATTGCCCAGTCCTTCATAAAGGCGACGCTGGCTTCTTTGAAGAGGGCCCATTTTTCGTCATTTGAAAGCGGTGTTGGTTCTAAAGCGACTTCCCATTCATTGGGAGTTTTCATACGCACTTGGAGATTACTTTGATCAATGCAGATATCCAAGCTTGTGCCCGCTGCGCGTTTTGTGCAGAGGTTATTGAATTCCCAGCAGAGACGGATCGGAGCGGCTGTTCCCGCACCGATTGTTGTGATTTTACCAGGGCAGCCGTAGTCATCTGTCGCGGGACTGCCAGCAGTTTGGGGCCGTAAATCTTGCAGATAATTTGCGCGGTCGTAAGCGTTCTTTAAAGAGACCGAGAACTTCTCAATCGCAATTTCAGAGTCAAAGAACGCGCGTGATTTGTCGTAAGTTTTTGTGAGGTCACCCATCTTGTGAGTAATGCCGACGATCATAATACCCACGATCACGGCGATTGCGATCACAAGCATCGCCCCCACATACCCGCGCTGATTTTTTAAGAAGGATTTCATACGTGCTCCTTAATTGCGTTTCAGCTGACCTGATGGGTAAGAGGGTTTTAGGAAATATACTAAGTCGAAGGGACGACGATTCATCGGGCGGCGCAAGTTGCGAAGGGATGTCGGAGTTTCGCTCGTCACCTGCATTTGTGCCGACGACAAGCCAATGATGTTATTTCTGAAGATGACACGAATCACGCGCTCGACATCGCGGTAAGGAGTCGTGGTCTGGCATTGAGCGGTCGTCATGTATGTTGGCGGACACCATGTGTATCCGCGGGCGTCGTTGCCTTTAGGTAAATACTCGCGCACGGTGACCTTAAAACTCACGGAAGAGAGACGTCTTCTGCCAACGGTTGTCTGATCTGCATCTGGGTTATCAACATCGAAAGGAATAGATTCAGCTTCAACGGCTTTAAAATCTACGATGGATCCAAACCACAAATCATCACGCGTTGGCGAGAGCGCAACAGTGCCGCCGGCTTGTGACTGACCAAGATCAATATAGAGGACACCGAAAGTGCGTGGTGTTGGGCGCTGAAAATAAATCGCTGTCGGCATATAGCGATCAGCCGGAGCAGGAGCAGCGCCGGTGTAATCACTCTGCAAATTGTCTCGAAGAAAGAACCCAATGGTGTCGATATTTGCTGCCGCTGTTGCAGGATTAAACGTCGATGCGAAATCGTAATCCCCGCGGACCCAACCAATGTTCTCTCTTGTACCCGAACCTGATCTATTGTTCAGATCAACACCGGGGCTATATTCGACGTTCACTCCCATGGAGAGAACGTGTTTGAGATAAAAAGAAATCTCGTTAATTTGAGCTTCAGATTGAATGCGATTTGTGAGTGACTCATTCTGGGTCGCCGCCATGTTCATGAGTGTTCCAATTCCGTAGAGTAACACCGAAACAAGCACAACTGCGAGGAGGACTTCCATCAGGGAAAAGCCTTGTTGGCTCAACAAGATACTGTTAGACTTTAAACAACGGCAACTTGTTGTATTTTCGGGGGCTTTTGGATGTTTCGGGGGAACAAATCGTATTGTCATAACCGTATATCGGGCTTCTCATCTCTTGAGATGATGGTGGCGATTGGTATTCTTGCTACTATCTTTATTCTAGCAATGCCTTTCTTTAGCCAACAAGGAAAAATTGTTAAACAACTAAGAACCTCTGCAAACTGCCAGGCTATTCTTGACACTGCTTTTGCGCGCGTGAATTCATTCGGAAATTCTTTGGATGGTCACCAAGCTTTGGTGAATCCGGCGATGACACTCACAACGGGCGCAAATGCTGCGACCTTATTGGCATATCAAATTCCTGCTGTTCAGCCTAACGCCTATGACCCGGCTTTTGCGTCACAAAGAGCGACAATGTATGGTCTAGCTCCGGGTGGAGCGCTTTATACTGAGAACGGTCCGAAGAATGTTCTTCTTCCTCCGGATACAGCTCCGGTTACACAAACAATTCAGCATGATGGTGTCACTTTATATACTCCGCTTTTGCTCAAAGGTTCGATGGAGTACTTGGCGACGAAATACAATGCGGGTCACTGCGATGCTTTTGCCCCTGTTCAGCTTTTAACAAACACGGATTCAAATGCTTTGAGTAGTTTGTTTCAAGGTGGCCTCAAAGATCTTCGTTTAAGCATGAAGGTTAGCCGTTATGACATTGCTTCGAATCAGTTGAACGGAGCATCTTGTGGAACATTCTGGCCGCGTCCCCGTAACGGCGCGCGCTCAAGCATCGTGTATGAACCGCAATTTGGTAATGGCGTCACAGCACCAAGACAAATCATCGGACAATTCCCCGCTTGGATTCAAGATACTGATGGCTTCCGTGTTACTATGCGCGCGCAGTATACGAATGATAAAGGTCAGACTGAAGACTGCGACGGCACGAAAGACTTCTCTTTGCCAGAAGACAAGCAAAACGTTTCTGATTATTTCTATGACGTCAGCTATGTGAAAGCTTCGCCGGTAGATACTTCAAAAATCGTCGATGATTACTATCGCATGAGAAATGGAACAGTCTGTAACGGTGGAAACTGTTTGGGTCACCCGTTCGAAACCATTTATACCAACTTACAACCATACAATGCTGCGAATCCAGATTGGCCGGAAAATCGTGATAGACCTCTGTGTTCGCAGACTCCGGCTAACAACACGAGCATGGTTGTCAGCATCCGCGTTTATAACACTCAAAAAGAACCGGGCCTTGTGCCGATGTGTATGGATACTTCGAACCAGTGGTTCAAAAACTATTCTGGCAATTGGTGTCCTGGATCATATAACGGTGGAGCAGAACAAAGTTTCGATAAGAGTTGGAACATGCGTTACACAGGCTGGGTGCCATGTGAGCACATGCAGTTCTGCAACTCGCGTCCTGACCGCGTGGAAGTTGTTAAGAGCACAGGAACGAACAGCAAAATTCCTGGCGCCGGTGTTTCTGGTCAGCCTTACGTAGAATACAGATATCACTACGACAATATTTCTGGTGATAAGAACAACCCGCGTATGTGGGGTTGTGAAATGAAATTTGGCGTGGCGATGCTCGATATGGCCGGGAATTTAAGTTACGTTCCAGCTGTTGAAGGTATTCAAGCCGATTCTTATATTGCGGGTGATAAGCGTCCGCCGATTAAAGAAATTAATCCGCATGTCTATTTCAAGCCACCTCCTTGTTACACTTGTAACTGTAAGCCTTGTAAGGGTGGTAAAGGCCTCTTTGGTGGTTTATTCAACTGGTTCTTATTCGTAGTTCTTGTTGTCGTGAGCGGTGGTTTGTTCGGGGTTATCGGTGCCGTGATTGTCGGTGCGATGTGCTTGAACGGTGGCCTCGGCTGCTACAGTGGCGGTGGCACCAACTATGCTCCTTCCACCAGTGGAGGGAAATACAGGTCCTGCGATGACAGTAATAACGGATGTAAGTGCGGTCAGAAGTGTAATGCGATTAAACCGCCGGCTCCGCCATGGTCTTCGCCTTGGATTGAAGGCTTTGATATTTCTAAGCTTGAACAAAACGCCTGTGCGCCAGGAAGTACTTTCTATTACAATGGCGCCCCAATGAATTCTGTTGGCGGTATGACTCCGACTCTTGCGTACAAAGTTCCAAAAGGAACTGGTGGTGCTGGTTACGATTACATGACCAATGCGACGACGGATAAGATCCAGCCGGGTGATGAAGTGATGTGGTCGGCGTTTGATGCGGCCAACTCTCGTTTCTGTTATGTAGCGACTCGTTGTGCTCAAGGAAAACTGCAAGTGATCAAGGAAAGCAGTGAAGTTCCTGGAGATAACAACTTGTATCCGCTGATGGGCTGTTCAACAGTACGAACGGGTAAGAAGATTGCCTTCAATAACAGTCAGTACGGTATTGCTCAAGGTGGTAACGCCTGCTTGGAAGTGGAGTTCATGACGGGTCCACAAAATCCGAGTGGCACAGCGCTTTGGAATTGGTCTAAGTATAACGAGCAATGCTCATTGACGAATTCAACAGGGAATATCTCAACAGATCCTCGCGTTGTTGGTGGGAACTGCCCTCAGAGCTCGCCAATTGCGACAAACAGTATGACCGCCGGCGCGACGCAAATGCAGAACGGGCCCGGTTGTGCCAAGGGAACTCAGGATCCAAATGATCCGGATACAATCAACTTTGCTTGTAAGGCGACGAAACTTTACTGGGATGGATGTGCGGCGGCCGGCGCGAAGGGCGCAAGCTCTAGCTGCTATATGTGGTGCTATGCGGAGTGTACAGTTCCAACGTATATTCCAGAGCATCCATGGGTAGATGATCCGAACCATAAGTCTCAACGTTACTATGAGCCAATGGCTGCGGGTGATGCAAACTTGCCATTCTGTACAATGGATAGAAAACAGTTCGATGCAGGCTTCTAGCGTTCAACTTATTAAACGCATTTACGGATTTGATCTTTTAAGAATCGCCACAGTGTTGGCGATTCTTTATTTTCACGTGTGGCAGTTTTCATTCTTCGAAGACGTGATCACTCTGCCGCCAGAAATTTCAGGCTATCACAACCTGACCGACTGGGTGGGGCCGGTGTTTAAGTACGGCGGACTTTTTATTGTCGCTCTTTCGTTCTTCCTTATTGGTTTTAAAGCAAAGTCCCATCACATTAGCCGGTTCTTTATTCTGATCATCGGTGTGATTGGCTTACAAATTCTGAGTGCTGAAGATCCCGCAGACCCGAGCACTTGGAACTGGGATGTCTATTCCTATCTGGTGTTTTCTTACATCTTTGTAATGTTGGTGACGAAGAACCTTTATGTGCGCCTATCGCTGATGATTGCGAGCATTGCGGTGTTAAGTATTCCCTACGAAGTCTATGCGCCGCTGTTAAAGATCCCCGACTCTGTTCAGTTCACGGGTTGGAACATTCTTCCGTGGCTGGGATTGCCGGTGTTATTCCATTCCCTTGGACTTCTCTGGCGGGAGAAAGTTCCGGGAACATTCTTGAAACTTCAAATATATGAATGGCCGATTTGGATTGCTTTGATCGCGACCTTTTACTTTTTGTCACCGGACGCGGGAGCATTCCCCGCGGGACCTGGGTTTGAAGCATTCGTTTTTAAGCAGAAACCGTTGCTGTTCTGGCTCCATATGTCGGCTTTTACCTTTTTAATGCGCCTGAGTTTGGATCCGAGAGTGAACCAGTTACTATCCCAAGCGAAACCAGTTGAATGGGTTTCATCCCTCCGCTGGAATCAGCGCCTGGGTTTTTGCTACTTACTTCAGTTTGTTTTCCTTCCGCTCGGCCCGATGATGATGAGTTTTTGGGGGGAACACCCTCGTGCCTTCGACTGGTTATGGCTTTTCATTTTTATTGCCGTCGAGCTTGTTGCACGCGTTGTGCTAAACAGCAAAGTGCTGTTTAAGCGAATTGGCCTGATGTAGTCCGCGAAAATCCACCCTGCCGATTGACTAGAGTCTTTACCCTGATAATATCGGCCCTTCGCCCCTGTGAAAAACGGCGAAGGAGCCTCTGTGAACAAAGACTTTATGAAACAAGCCATCAAGTTATCCTTGGATAATATGCGCAAAGGCGCCGGCGGTCCATTTGGCGCTGTCGTTGTACAAGATGGAAAAGTCATTGGCGCAGGCTGGAACAAAGTCACTTCGACGAACGATCCAACAGCACACGCTGAAGTGGTGGCGATCCGCGAAGCTTGTCAGAATCTCGGAAACTTTGATTTGTCAGGCGCTGAGATTTACACAAGCTGTGAACCATGTCCGATGTGTTTGTCAGCGATCTACTGGGCGCGTATCAATAAAATTTACTACGCAAACACCCGTCAGGATGCCGCTGATATCAACTTTGATGATGATTTTATTTATCAGGAAATTCCCAAAGACCTCAACGACCGTAAGGTTCCGATGGTTCAGTGTCTTCATGATGAAGCTTTGACTGTCTTCCAAGAGTGGAAAGAAAAACAAGACAAGGTTACTTACTAGGGCCTTACGGTTTCTTCCAGACCGTATTTTTTGTACAAATTTGAAAGCAATTTTTTCTGTTCAAGCTCAGCGACGGCCTTGTTAACGGACTTTATTTTTTCAGGGGCAAGTCTTTTATGAGCAAAAAGACTGACCACAAATTCGTGATGGAACTCACTAAATTCCTTAAAAGACATGCTTGCATAGCGCGAGTTTTGTATTTCAAAGTAAAATAGTTCCCGAGTGGTACAGATTGCTGAAATACGTTTTGCAACAAGCATCTTCAGAGCCTGTGGTGTATCTTTGTATTCGTAATAGCGAATTTTCTTTTCTTGTTGTTTATTAAAGAGCGGACAGTAAGTGTTCGGAGCTTTACCGATAACGAGTGGCCCGTTTTTGAAATCGATTTTATCAACCATTCCAATCAGGATGACTTTCATTTTGTGAAAGCGTGCGATCTCTAGATACTGCCCTTCAGCCTCTGGAATGCCCGAGATGCCCATAAAGAAATCGTACGTTCCTTTCGTTGCATGATGAAGCATTCTCGTCAGTGGCATCGTATCGAACTGAGGATCTAAACCCGCGCGTTGAATAAGCTCGGCCAGGTACTCTTGATAGATACCATGTAAGTGTCCATCGCTTTCAAGAATGACAAATGGATTGTAAGGTGTAATCGCAAATGAAACACGCGGAACGGACTCCGTTTTCGGAGTAATCGCAGCATGAACGGCCGATGCCGCCAGCCAAATTAGAAATAGAAAAGATAGTTTCAAAGATCTCAATTCGTCACCGCAGGTAAAAAGCTACCATAAATATTTGATAGTTTATAGTCATGTTACGATTGTGTGAAGACGAAAATAGCGTTGTTTGCTTAAGAATGTTTCAAGGGAATTGTGACGAAAAATACAGTGCCTTTGCCAAGAGTGCTTTCAACATCCAGCTGGCCCCCCATGAGCTCCACGAGTTTTTTTGAAATCGCAAGGCCAAGGCCGCTGCCGCCATATTTGCGCGCTGTTGATGAGAACTCTTGAGTATAAGGACTAAAGATTTTGTTGAGATTGTCTTTTTTAATGCCAACACCAGTATCTTCGATCGACCAGCAATAGATATTGCCTTCAGGGCATTTCTTTTTAAGTTTGACATAGATTCCGCCAGCGTCAGTGAACTTCACAGCATTGCCGACAATGTTAGTGAGCACTTGGCGAATGCGATGAGAATCGCCGACGAGTTCTTCAGGCACTTCACTGGAAATTTCGAAGTGGAAGTTCAGTTTTTTCTTTTGGCACTCGAGAGAGAAAACATTCTCAAGGTATTCTCGGATTTCTTTGATTTTAAAAGTATGTGGGTCGATATCCAGACGTCCGCTGTCGATACGGCTGAAATCCAAAAGATCATTAACGAGTTTTAACAAAGTATCCGAGCATTGCTTAATGATCGAAACATATTCCTTTTGCTCGGCAGGAATGGGAGACTCTTTCAAGAAATCCGAAAAGCCAATAATGCCGTTTAGAGGAGTGCGAATTTCGTGGCTAATTACAGAGAAGAATTGAGTCCGCTTGATATTGAGGGTTTCAGTATCAAGGCGAGCGTTCATTAGTTCCCAATGCGTGACCGCGGTTTGTTTCATTTCGCGGGTTGATTGCACACACGAGTAGATCAGAAACAGATCTTCAAAGAACACCCAGCCTGCGTGTTCAAGCCAGCGCCACTCGACTCCGGTGCTTACGCCATAAAGAGAGAATGGAAAATAAAATCCGCGTATAAAGTGGTCAAGGATAATGACGGCTGAAGCCAGGACAAGAATACGCCAATTGCGATATGTTGCCAGAAAGGCCAGCGAACCAAAGACATGAAAGTGTGCCTCAATCCTTCCGCCCATGAGATGAATGATCAGCGCAGAAAAACACATCTGTGCAACGCCAATAACATAGCCACCGAAATTTTCGCCGGGACGGGCAAAGGAAAAATAAAGTGGTAAAGATGAAATCACACCGCCCAAAATAATGGCGAGCCATACGTGCATATGAAGCGACTGACTTTCGCCGGTCCAAGTGTATGGAGTGAGAGTGATCGCGAGCAGAATGCAAAAAGCCCATTGACCCAGCATAAGCCAGCCGAAAGCGCGATCAGTGCGCTTTCTGAGGCTGTGCAGGTTTTCTTCAAAGAGCTTGTTTACTTCCACGCTAGTTTCTCCTCCTCTTCGTGTGTAAAAAGACTGCAGCCATAAATCTGCGTTTTCTTTATTGAAGAGGCCCCCGTTTGAACTGCTTCGACAATAGATTGCGTCCCATGGTTTTCACCGATGTGTCCACGAGAAGGAGTGATTCCTCCTTCAAACAGCAGTTCTCCTTCTTTGGAGTAAAGCAGAGTTTCACCGGACACGCGGGCGCTGAACATTTTTGCCATCATACCGCGAGGATCTGCGAGTACTTGAGCATCCGGAATCTTCTTCGCCAACGCCCACGAAGAAGATTCCACCCAGCCTCTGTCCTTAGAAGCTGGGTGGATAAAGAAAATTTTGATGTTCACGTGGCCTCGTAGCTTTTGCGCGATCCCTTGAAGTTCTGTGATGCTTGCTTTTGTGCAGGGACACTGCGGGTGAGCAAACATAATAAGGGTCGGCTGCTGCGAAGTCAGTTGGATGAGACTCGTGTTGAGAATTCGGGTTGTTTTCTTTTGTTGTACGCCAGGTGTGGTCTGATAGTTCCAGAGAATTTTCAAACCAACACCTAACGATATAAGCCATACTGCTAGAGCGAGTACCTGCCACCGAAAAAGCTTATTTACCATGTAAAGCGATATGCCCCTACATCAAGAAAAGCGCAAGAAAATTTAAACAAACTGGAATTTATTTTACTCTGCGGCGAGAATGTTGACGAGCGAAGTTCCAAGCCTGGAGCTTGTTTTAGAATATATACTGGATTGCCAACAATAGACCTGAGAAAGTCGCCTCATCGACTTTGAGGTTTAATCCAGGGCTGTCGATTGTTCCTTGCAGTCGCAAAACACGGTAGCTCAGCTCACTCGAGATATGGCGTGAAAAAACATAGCCGCCACCGAATTGATAGCCCGGAAGTCCCTTCATCGAGTCGCCGTTGCCACTTGCGAACGGATAGTTAAGACCCACATACAAGTATATATGGGAGTTCAGTGAGTAGTTGCCATTTGCGGCCAGAGTTAAAACGCTGTTACTGGGAGCCCCCTCGTAAGTTCCGTGGACCCCCTGATTGCCGATCATGCCTTCAACGCCACTCGATGTTCGTGGCAGTTCGTATGTCAGTTCTCCGCTGTAACCAAGCTTACCGGCCTCGCGAACCATATAGCCTCCGGCGAACCCGAAAGCTCCTGTGGTGCTTTCAGTTGCTGTGAATGCTGTCGGCGTTCCTAGCAAATCAGCGCTGCCTTTGTATTTGATTGCGTTGGCGGAGCTATAAAGACCTGTAATATAGAAATACTTCGCAGGTGGAAGTTCAGGGACCGCCAGGGGCTCCGGCGTTGGTGCTGGTGAATAGTTATAAGACGGATGTGTCGAAGGCTGAGTTTTGCGTGGGCGGGTTTTGCTCGTAGATTTGCTTTGAGCAAAAGTTTCTGCGCTCAAACCGGAAACCAAGAATGCCGTGACAAGAAGAAGTTTGAGCATCGGGTAAAACCTATTTCAGATTGGTGCAGTTGCTGGCGTTCAGGCAGATCTGCAAAAGAGAAGCACTTGATTTGGTGTAATTACCGGTCAGGTTAAATGAACCACAATCTGAGTAAGTTCCTGCGCAACTTGAGAAGGCCATGGTGCCGGTGGTCTCTGCTCCTTGAGCTAGAACCTTGCAGCTACAAGACTGGCCACCGAGAGCCGTCGTGATCGTGACGTTGGAGGAAACCCCAAACTGCACTGAGCGCAAATCCATTTGGTAATAGTTATTGGCTTCAGTCCACACACTGAAGAGTGCTTTTGATGAATTAGGGTCACTGGTGCTTGAAGTGGAGGCCGGGGGATCTAAAGTAAGGTTCAGGGTGCCGCCACTTTTTCCGCAGGCGGTGAAAAGCAAGGCCGTGATGACAAGGCTGAAAATGCCAGACAGTCTCATAGGTCCCCCTTACATGAACAATGAGGCTCCTATCAGTTTAGCATTTTAGTGTGGAGACCGCGCGATCGAACAAGCGATGTCTCAATTTGAGATTGCTCAATATATAGAGGAATTAACGAGAAGGTGAGAAATGGCGGAGAAGGAGGGATTCGAACCCTCGGTACACTTTTGGTGTACGAGCATTTAGCAAACGCTTGGTTTCAGCCACTCACCCACCTCTCCGCGCGAGCTTTGGGTCAGCTTTTTAGGGCAGACCAAGAGAAACTGCCATATGGACCCCTTATAATCAAGCTTAGACCCCAATTCTTTTTGCAAAAGTGCGTAAAGGGCCTTGATTTTTTGGTCGCAGAGTCCTATTAATACCGTCTCTTTCGGATTTTTATCCTACGTGCAGTCGTAGCTCAGCTGGATAGAGTACCTGACTACGAATCAGGTGGTCGGAGGTTCGAATCCTCCCGTCTGCACCAACTTTTCTTCCAAGCCTTATTCGATCACTTTTCCCATTTAACGTGTAAATAACTGAAAACAGGCACTTTTACGTTATCTTTGAAAACTTATTGAGTCCTAGCTAGACGGTCTGACTAGAGTCCAAAAATACGAGCCTGCAGAGCCTTACATTCAATCCCCGAACCCTTTCGCATATCCTGAAGAGAGCGAGAGGGAATTTGCTATGAAGATGCTTTTGGGGATTTCGACGGTATTGTCTTTGGTTTCTGTGGCCGCGTGGGCCGAGCCGATGTACGGCGTATTGATGGTGGTTAAGGGCTCCGTCAAAGTTCAAAACGCGAGCAAGCAAACAACCGACGCCAAAGTCGGCAGTAAAGTTGCCGAGGGCGACACGGTCATTACAGCGGCGGACTCCCGCGCAAAGATCGTGATGTCAGATCGTAACGTCATCAACGTGAATCCTGATACGCAAGTACAAATCGCAAAATACGAAAACGATGCCGCTTCTGGAAAGAAGAACGTCGAGATGAACCTGCTGCAAGGTAAAGTTCGTAATAACGTCGAGCAAACTTATGACGGTGAGAAGAACAAGTTCTTGATCAAAACGCCCACCGCGGTTGCAGGTGTGCGTGGAACGCAGTTCTTGGCGGGCTTTGACCCAAAAACGAAAATGACTTCGATCGTGACTTTCAAGGGGGCGGTGACGCTTGCTTCGATCGGCGCGAACGGTGCCATGATCGGAACTCCTGTGGTTATTAAAAAAGGTGAAATGACTCAATCGGCTCCGGATAAAACTCCAGAAGCGCCAAAGGCCGTACCTAAAGAAGACATGAAAAAGATGGATGGCGAATCCACAGCTAGTAATAAAGAATCAAAAAAAGATGGCGATCAAAAACGTGAAGTAGCTTCGGAGAGCTCTTCATCATCAAAGGAAACCGCTAAAGAGGGTGTTCCCGCTGGATTGCCGCCAGCTCCGGCTCCGATGGTTGATGCAAAAGACATGGATGCGGGCGCAATCAGTAAAGACATCAAAGTGCAAACGAGCGTTGTCGGCACACCTCCACCAACAGCTCCGACGCCTCCAAAGACAGCTCCAACGGCGACACCGATTCAAGTGCGTAGTGGGAATACTCTTTTGAAAGTCGTACCGAAGTTACCACCATCGAATTAGAAAGCCGACACCACCATGAAAAGAATCACGCTGTTTCTGCTGGCCTTTGTATTTGCACCGGTTACTTTTGCTAAAGAAAATAAAATATCGCAGTCCCAAGCGATTATGGTTGAATTGCGTGACGCTACCGGAGAAGCCGAAGAGCAGACCATTCGCGTGAAAGAAGTAGAATCGGGTAAAATTACTCAACTGACACTGAGTAAAGATCCATCAACTCCGCAGGTTTGGAGTGGATACTTCGTGATCCAGTTTTTTAAAGGTGATACCTCGACGAAAACTTTGGATTTCCAAACTCAATCGGGAGAATCTTTTAACGCGGCTATTTCTCAAGGCAAAGCGGTTCAGAAAGTCACCTTGTTTAAAACTCCTGAGGAACTCGCTCTTTATGAGGCTACGCAGGTAGAAGAGAAACAGAAGATCGCCGAGAAACAAATTGCTAAGCAAATTCAAGTAGCAAAACCGAAAAATCCCGCGATACCGATTAATAAAGAAAAAGTAGAGCAGTTAGTTCGGCAGCAAGGTAAATTGCAAGAGGCTGCGCAGCTTTCGTTAGAAGAAGCTCAGGCTAAAAAGCGAATGGCTTTAATTGAGCAGCAGCAAAAAATGTCTGAAGAAGCTAAGAAGAAAAAGAAAGCAGAAGCTGCAGAAATCGTGAAGAAAGCAGATTCTCTTTACGCCAGCAAAGACTACGCTGGCGCGGAAAAGCTCTATTCTCAAGCCACGGATTTAGATCCAGCAGAGGAGTCTTACCTTTATCGTTACGGGGTGAGCCTCTATAAAATTGGCAACTACAATAAATCTTTGGCGACCCTGTCACTTGCAGATGTCGACCAAGAACAAACTGTAGAAAAAGACTACTATGTTGCACTCAATAATTTAAAACTGAAAAACTATGACAAAGCTTTGAGGCAGCTGGTGGAAATCCGTGAGGAAAACTCGCCAGAGTTAAGTCCGATTGCCTCGTTTTTTGCTGGTAATATCGAAGTTCAGCAGCAGAAGTTTATCGAAGCACGCAGAAGTATGGAGTATGTGCTCGACAACTCCAAAGATCCTAAACTTGATAAATCTGCAGAAGCGATGCTTGAGCAGATCGATAAGATGGAAAGTTACTACGAGAGTAAGAAAGAAAAATATCGTCTTTCTGCATTCGCCGGGCTCTTATATGATACGAATGTTCTAAATACGGCGGAGAATAATGCCGCTACAGATACCAAGGCTTGGCGTCTAAACTATGGTGCGAGCGCATTGGCTATCTTAACTCGGACTATGACTTCAGACTTTGGGGCTAAGCTTTCTTACTCGGATTACTATAGCATGGATTCAAGCTTCCAAAAGAATGCAGATATTCAAGCTGCTGATACGATGGAAGTGGGTATTACACTGCCCTATCACCTTGATTTTAAGAGTGGCAAAAGAGACTTCAATCTGGAAGTCATTCCTGGATACAAAAACACGTATATACCAAACACCAGTGGCGTTCGCGAGGTGGCGTTGAAAACGACGGAGATGTCTACAACGCTTTCGACGCCAATGAAACAGGATTTGTATCTTTCAGGTCGATTAGACTTGGGTTCTGATCAAAACTTCTTAGAAACAGCCACTGGAGATGACGATCTTTCGGCAACTCGTTATGGATTTACTTTGATTCCAACTCAGATGTTAGACCTTAAAGGTGAAAAAACTCTCATTGGAGAGCTTGGTTATTTGTACAACAATGCAACTGGAAAAAATAATCGCTATAAAAAGCTAAGCCTTGCGGCGACGGTTTCGTATCCGACTTATTTTAAAGGCACCAGTTCATTACGTGCAGACTATGCGATCCAAGACTATAGTGATGCAGCGACTCCGCGCAAAGATACCAATATTGCACTGACAGCAAGTTATACCAAAGATTTGAATAAGCAGTGGAACATGCTTTTAAGTATTCAAGCGACAACGGCCAACTCCGACGTGGATACTTATAAATATAATAAGTTCCTCGTTACGAGTCTTTTCACCTATACAACGAGCATTTTGGATAAAAAGTAAGGCAGCTGCCTAACCCTTACGGGCTAGGCACGATTCCTGTTGATGTTCTTGGCTGGAGTGGGCTACCTGAAGCATTCAGTAAATTTGTCGATCCCTGAATCATTGCCGTTAAGAATACACTTACGTAATTTGTAGCAGATGGGATGCTTGTCGGCGCGCCATCGTATGGATAGTCACAAGATTGGTTGTCAAAGGTACCTACAGTTCCGCCACCAGAGCTTACCGTCAAGCTGACGCTTTGATCAGCTCCAATAACAACAGAATGATCGGCATTATCTACAACGGATACTAAGTAGGGCTGACAAACAACCGCTTTCATGGAGGACATGCGGCCTGTGAACATATAGCTATAAGCACTTCCAGTTGCAGATGTGTTTGTTGCAACATTTAATGAGGTCGAAACCAGCCCATTTGATGGAATAACTGTAATCGCACTGCTTGTGTTAGAATTAGGTTGTTTGAAATAGAATGCGGAAATTCGATTATTGGTATTCATCATCTGACTTGTTGAAGCTGCAATAGTACAATTTGCATCCGTATAAATCGTCGCACCGTTATCTGTAGTCAGAGTATAGCTGGTTGGTGATACGACGGATGTTGCACCATCCGTCGTTTCAGGAATAACTGCAAAGATTTGGCAACCATTCGGTGGGAGGCTGCTTTGAGCTGTCATGTAAACGTTAAGCATTGTTGCGGGTGCAAATGTTTTTACAGGAAGAGTATTGCCGTAATAAGAGCCGGCGTTTAAGCTCACATAAATATCCGTATATGAATTATCCGGAAGAAAGCTGATTCCTGTTGCCACGCCATTAGTGAAGAGTATTCCGCCTGGTGTTGGCATCGAAGCATTGTTGATGTTGCCTGAAGTTAAGTAATAGCCGTTTGCAGTCGTATCTATCATGCCATTATATTTTACGAGATAGATGTCAAAATAGCTTGGTGTACCTTGCGGAACTTTATTCGGAGTCCCTTGTACACTCATGCCATAAGCGGCGCCATTCACGAATGTTTGTCCTGGCATGATAATGGCGATCTGATTAAATGTTGCAGGAGCTACTGTTGTATTTCGAGTGACTGACATTACCGGTGAAGTTGAACTTGCAGTGAAGGTGCCTGTGCCCGCAGCGACGGCTTTAAAATAGACTGTTGAATTGATACTTCCGCTAGACATACTTATTTGAGTCAGCTGCGTTGAACAGTCAGCCATCGTATAAAAGGCGCCAGAAAGTGTTGTTGCAAGGTCGACGAGTACAGAAGATGCCAAAGGAGCGGTGCGGCCGCTCGAATCAGTTGAGCGAATCATGACAGGCGTGCACTGTCCTTCTGATAAAGAGGAAGGCATATTGAAATCCAATGTTGAAGCAGCACCCGGTTGAATAACTGTAATGTTATTTCCACCGACGATGTCAGCTGTTGTGACTTGCGATGGAGTGATTGCTGTGGGCTGTAAGTTCAAAGTGGTCGCACTCCCCGTATATTTAACATACAGAGAAGTCTGAGGACTACTTCCTAATGTAACAGTCGTATATCCTCCAGTGCCGCAATCTCCGCTGTAATAGAAACCAACTCCGGGAGTAGTCGGAAGCGTGAGGGTGAAGCTTGTGGCATAGCTGTCATAAAAGTTCACCATATAGAGATTGCTATGCCAGCTTTCGAAAGAGACGGGATAGCATTCATATGCCGAGATCGTTGACGGCATGTTGATATTCACCTTAGGAATAAGCGTTCCAGGAACATCATAAAAATCGATTATGGATGTAGCAGAGGTAAGACCATTTGCACTCGCCATTATACTTTTACCAGCCATGGCGCCAGTCGTAGATCTTTTAACATAAATAGTAGTATAAGAAGAACCAGTTTGAAGCGAGGTAATAGAGCCAGTGCAACTTGGGGAGTTAGAGAACTGTGTATTTCCATCGCCCGAAGAAAGTGTAATAGTTGTCGGACCAGGCAAGTAACCGACTGCATCGCTTGCTGTGCGGGCTTCGATGGTCATTGGAGTACAAACGTTGTTTACGAGGGCGCCCGTGCCAGGATTCTTTTGCGGGGCTACGAAAGCTAACTTAGTGGCCGGACTGCTGGCTCCCACGCCATTAGAGCCAATATTGAAATTCCACTTGCTTAAGAAGACGCCGGATGGACCAACGATGCCGTCCTTTACAGGGCACAAGACTGCTGAAACACCACTAGTACCTTGAGCGGCTGTGATATTTGTAGTTACAGAGACATTGCCGCCCGCAGTGGGTATCGGAGTATCCGCACCAGCCGGGCCAAAATCTTGTCTTGCTAGGTCATTACAATCAGGATTTTCGAGGCGGAAGTCATCGTTACCCAAGCGTTTGAAAACGCGCAAGCCGTTGAAAACTTGCTCTACGCCCGGAAGAAGATCGCCAGAAATTACTTTTGGATCAGCACTAGAAACGGTGACCGCATTGTTATTGCTGTTAAGTCTGAAGACGCCATTGAAGCCTGCGACGCTGTCGCCGCCGTTGCCATCAATCATATTCAAAGTAATTTTTTGGAAGTTCGTGAATTGGTTTGCAAAAGTATCTGCGAAACTATCACAGCCGGAGGACATGCTTACGCCACCTTGGAACACAACATAGCTGTATGGGTTCGCCGTATCGGTAAGTTGTGTTTTCGTTGGAACTGAAAGATTCCAGTTAATATAGTGGCTAACGCTTAATGGATTTGAGCCAGAAGGATCACCAGTTTTATATTGTCTCAATCTTTGTGGTACTGGTGAAGAATCCAAACCTGAAGTACAAACTTTTTTGCCGGCGGCCCCTGGACCCCAGTATCCCCAGACATAAGTTTCAGCATCTTGAATTGAGTAAGTGGTCGCGCCGTTATCGTTTCTTTGCTCAATATGCACAGGCAGTAAGGCACGCACGCGTTGATCAAAATAAGCCCCAGAGTTTTGGGCAGGATCAAACATCGGAGATTCTAAGCTTAGCTCTTGACCCCAAAGTACTTCGCCCGTTTGACGAATAGAGTATTGCAGACTAGCTCCCGAGAGCATGAACATCGAGAACCAACCGTTGACGATAGACGCCTTATCAACAATCAAGGGTTGTTTGCCGCTACCTGGATTGTACTTGATATCAATCAACCCAGTCGGACCACCAGTTGCGGTATTGAAATAACGGCCGGCAACTCGGCCGCCCGTGATATTACCTGAACCCACTTTGGCGACATCGATTGCAACCGTTGTCGCCTCAGAAGAGGTGAGGTCTTTGGTAACGTCACCATAATAGAAACTCATTTGATTCGTGCTTGAATCTTTATACACAGCAAGGATTTGGATCAGACGGCCCGCGCCCATAGGCACTGCCATGTCGAAACTTGCAGGAATGATTGTTGGCGCAGAACAGTCTTGGCAGTTATCCCAGGTAAGGATCTGAGGAACCGATATTCCAGTACCAGTGACGTTGATTGAAACGTGGGAGAGAACTTGTGTGGCGGCAAGTGTGCCTTGTCCATCAACGCTTGAAGCGATGGTTAGATTTAGTTTGGCCGCGTCCTTGGCAGCGCGTGTACAGCCCATAAAACCCAAGGCCAGCACACTTACTACTAGCATGAAGATGTTCGTCCGCATTGTAATCTTCTCCCTTGCAATCCTACGTAATCTCTTCGGATTTGCGCTAATTCGACTAAAACAATCTGTGTTCATTTACTTCGTTTTCATCACAAAGACTCCGTCCCAATCTTCAGGTGGAGCTGAATCGAGATAGTCTTGGCAGCGTTCGATATAAAGTTCTGAAACAGGATCGTTCTGAGACACAGCAAATGCTTTCTTGAATAGATCCTGAGCCTCACTAAACTTTTTCTGATGGTAAAGCTCATAGCCTTGCCCGAAGAGCTTTAATGTCTCTGCAGTTTTATCTAAGGGCTCACCTTCGCAGACGAGTTCAAAAATACGCACAGGCTCATACTTTCCTTTCACACGGACTCGATCAATCTCGCGTGCGGTGAAAGCGTCTTTTGCTTCTTCGTAAGTGAATTGGCTGATGATGATTCTTGTGCCGTACTCTTTATTAATACCCTCAAGGCGGGCCGCAAGATTTACAGAGTCACCCATCACCGTATAGTTCTGTACGATGTTGGATCCCATGTTTCCTACGCTCATCGCACCGGTATTGATACCAATCCCGATATCAATATGCGGAAGTCCTTGGGCTTCGAATTCTTTTTGCAGCTCTTTGAGCTTTTCAAGGTTCTGCAAGGCACATCGACAAGCCTCTTTCGCATGCTGAGGATGTTTGATTGGCGCACCAAAGAACGCCATAATCGCATCACCGATATATTTATCGAGGGTTCCGTTATTTTTAAATACGATCTCGGTCATCGGAGTGAGATATAAATTCAACACACGCGAGAGTTCTTCCGGCGGCAATTTCTCGGAAATCGTTGTAAAGCCGCGCACGTCCGAGAAGAACACACTCATATGCTCTTTACGGCCACCGAGTTTCAGGTTCTCAGCATCCTTTAGAAGTTCATCAACAACTGCAGGCGAAACGTATTTTGAGAACGTCGATTTGAGTTCTCGCTTTTTCTTTTCTTCAGTGAAGTAACGGTATAGTTGAATACTAAAGAAACAGAATATCACTAGCACATATGGCAGGAACGTGTGGATCATCATCTTCTTTTGTAAGAAGAAGAACAGATCAACTCCAAGTCCGATGATAAGAGCCACCAACAAGACCGAGAATGAGACCACAGAATCGACATAAGCCCAAATTACCGTGAGTGTGATACCTAAGATCAGGAAGAACCACGGCATCACCGCATTTTCCTTACTCCACGCCGTGAGGAAGTTTTGCTCGAGTAAGTTCGCGAGCATCGTTAAATGCAGCTCTGGCCCAGGGTAGTTGGCTTCAACCGGTGTATTACGCAAATCGTAGAGTCCCACGGCCGTCGCGCCCACGAGGACACTGCGGCCCTTAAAGAATTCTTTCTTATCGACTTCAGTTTCTAGGATCTGCAGTTGCTTACCTTCAGCAGTTTTGATTCCTCGCTGAACGTGAACTGTCGGTTTGTCATTGAAAAGCTCCCGAGCCGAAACATAGGGTAAAGACATTTGGCGGCCGTAGAAGTTCACGAGGACTTCCCCAGACTTATCCACAGGGATGCTCATCACTTTCGTCTCAGGATTTGCATCCATGTTGTAGATATTAAATTCTTCAAGCTTCTTTTCGCCATTCGAGCGCAACCCCATTTTTACTTCAGCACGATAGGGACCTGACAGTAAATAGCTTTCAAGCGCGAGGGACGGAATGAAGCTCGAGCCGAGTTTGTTGCCCGAGCGATAGTAAAGCGGGTAACGACGAACATATCCATCGGCATCGAGCATCGCAATGAAGCTTGCCGTAAACGCGGCGGGGTTTTGCATGATAGGAACATTCGGCGTCCACTCCCCATATTGAGGAATCGGGTGGTTCTTGTAAGAGCTTTTTACTTTCTCAGCGAAATCCCTAAAAGAAAGTCCCGAGAGTTCTTTATTTTCCGCAGTGAGTTTCAGATAAAGCGGCTCAACCCGTTCGACCACTCCGGGCTCCATAAAAACATCCGACTTCGTCAGCCAAGTTTTGCAGTAGTCAAACAACGCCTGCGACTTTCTGGCGCTGAGATTATTTTTCTGAAACGCAGAAAGATCATCGACGCTTTTTTTCCCGAGAGAAGCGAGCGCTTCCTCTTGTGTTTGTTGCTGAACGTTTTCAAAAAACAGATTAAAAAGCGGAGCCCAGTTTAATTCATCAATCGCATTCCCCGGCTCATCAATGGCAAACTTCGGATTGAGTTTTGCAACCTGATCTCCGCCATTTTTCAAAAACGCTTCAGCAACACAAAGATCTTGATAAGGTTTATAGTCATGCTGATTTTCACTGAAGGTTCCTAAGATGATTTTATCTGGATTTTTTTTAATGAGGTCGCCAAATTTTGCGTCGGCTTCAAGAAATCCTTTTTCAGGCTCAGAAAAGATCACGTCGAATCCGACAGAGCTCACGCCACTGTCGATGAGTTTGCTGGTCATTTCAGATACGAGTTCGCGGCTCCAAGGCCAGCGACCGATTTCACGAACGGAAGCATCGTCGATGGCGATCAAAGCCACGGGGGCTTCGGATTTCACGGGCTTACGGAGTTTATATTTCAAGTCGTTAAAGCGTAGATCAAGGACCTCAACGGTTTCCATAAATGGACTGTCGGTGCGGCGAACGGTCGGCGTTTCTTTGTATTTGTAATATTGAAGGGAAAAGGCAAACACACAGATGGTGATGGTAAAGCCGATAAGTAAGCTAATTCGTTCTGTTTTCATGGCTTACGTGTCGGCAAAAAGGGGGGCCTATCGGAGACTAGGAAAGCGCTCGAAATTGGCCAGGAGGTTTTGCCCCCGAACTGGACTTCATCCGGCGAGTAAGCTAGCTTTAGGTCATGAACAAGTTAGTACTTCTAAAAATCTTGGTGATGGTCATGGCTCTCTACATGGTCCTTTATGCGATGCGCGAGTTGCGCCAGCCGTCCGGGATGATGCGGGCAAACAGCAACAACCCGATTTTTTTACTTTTCGGCGCTAGCAACAAATAGAAAAAATTTGACTTTATAGGCCACGGGCCCTAATTTGGCCCTTCCGACGCGTTCAGAAGTAGCTCAGTCGGTAGAGCAAGCGGCTGTTAACCGCTGGGTCGGGGGTTCGAGTCCCTCCTTCTGAGCCATTTTTTCATACCTATTTTTCCACAGTCATTTTAAAACCGTCCCGCGAACATTTAGTTAAAGAATTTTTACTATTTTCTTTACTAATTCCACATATTTGTGTTTTTTTGCTTTAGCGTCGGGGTGGATATCCTGATGCTAAATTGCTTAATTCTTGCTCTACTTGAGCCTGCAATTAAGCGTTTGATTAAAGCAATTAGCGCAAGAGGATCGATGGCTTTTAAGCACCCAATTATTATTCAAGGTGGTATGGGGATCGCGGTTTCGAATTGGAAATTGGCGAGAACTGTATCTAAAACTGGTCAGCTCGGTGTTGTCTCAGGAACTGCAATTAACTCCGTGATCGTTCGTCGTCTTCAAGACGGTGATGTTGACGGAACCGTCAGACGTGCGCTTGCCGCATTTCCTTTACAAAGTGTCACTCAAAAAATCCTCGAGACTTATTTCATCGAGGGTGGTCGTGCTCCAGATAAAGCTTACAAGCGTGCTCCGATGTTCTCTGTGGAGTCCCCAAAAGCACTTTTGCAACTGACGGTTGCATCCAGTTTCGTTGAGGTATGGCTTGCAAAAGAAGGCCACAGCGGAGTGGTCGGCATTAACTTGCTTGAGAAAATTCACTTGCCGAACTTGGCTTGCCTTTATGGTGCCATGCTTGCGGACGTGGATTATGTCATCATGGGCGCGGGGATTCCGCGTGAAATTCCAGGGGCTCTCGATGCCTTTGCAAACAATGAAAAAGCCGGTTTGAAAATCCCTGTTGAGGGCGGCGATGACGTTGTTTCTTGGTTTGATCCAAAAGAAGTGATGGAAGGCATGGAGTTCAAAGCTCTGAAGCGCCCGTTCTTCTTCCCGATTGTTTCTTCTGCTGTATTGGCAGCAAGCTTGAAAAAGAAATCTACGGGTCGTGTAGACGGTTTCATCGTCGAAGGACCTCTCGCGGGCGGACACAATGCTCCTCCGCGTGGACCAATGAAACTCAACGATCGTGGCGAGCCTATTTACGGTGAGCGTGATGTGGTTTCTCTTCAGGATATGGCAGCCTTGGAGCTTCCGTTCTGGATGGCTGGCGACTACGCAACACCTGCGAAGATGAAAGCCGTTCGTGATCAAGGCGCGCATGGCATTCAGGTGGGAACTCTGTTTGCGTTCTCAGACGAATCCGGCGTTGATACGAAATTGCGTTTGGAAGCCATTCACACTGTGATGAGTGAAACCCCACCTCCGGGAGGTTGGATCTTTACAGATCCACGTTCCTCTCCGACGGGCTTCCCGTTCAAAGCGGCGCGCATTCCTGGAAGTATTTCTGAGCCGGCGATTTACGAAGCTCGTAAACGCATTTGCGATCTCGGTTACTTAAGACATCTTTATAAAAAAGAAGATGGAACCGTAGGCCAACGTTGTCCTGCGGAACCAGTCGCGGACTACGTGAAAAAAGGTGGCCTCGTTGAGGACACTGTTGGCCGTAAGTGCTTGTGCAATGCTCTGATGGCTGACGTCGGCATGGCGCAAATCCAAGCCGGTGGCGCAAAAGAGGTTCACTTGCTAACAGCGGGTGATGACTTGAACAACGTTTCTCGTATGATGAAACGCGGTCGCATGTCTTACAGTGCGACGGAAGTGATCGAGTATCTTCTCAGCGAGGAGCTGCCCAGGCTAAAGGAAGCTGAAACCACATTGTAATTTAAATCCATGCCGGGTGTTCAAACCCGGCATTTTTCTATTTCGTCAAAACTCCGCAATCAAAGCTTCTAAAAATTTAGGTAGATCGTCACTACGAAGCATCCGAAACTTTTGCATAATTCTCTCTTCAACAATGAAAACACCGAAGGAGACTTTATGAATAAGTTCATGTCATTGCTTTTGGCCTCATCATTCCTAGCTGCAGCTCCGGTATTTGCCTTCGAGGGCGTATCAATGGTTGGCAACGAAGAATATGTTATGCCTGAAATCGATCCAGGTTTTGGACCTATCAACACCCCAGAAGATGAAATGTATGCTCGCCGTAGTTGTCCTCGCGGCTGGGATCGCGTTCCTCAGTATCGCTGGAACCATCGCAGCCATCGTTGGGAGTTCTCTGGTTGGACTTGCCGTCGTAGGCACGGTCGGGGCCCAGGTAACCCAGGTCACGGCGGCGGCGGTGGCTACCCAGGGAATCCAGGTCACGGTGGTGGTGGCGGTCGTCACTAATCATTTTGCGGACAGTGCGCCCACTTTTCCGGTGGGCGCTCTTACTATGGGCCTGTTCCTTGAAAGTTCCTAACTAAGCTAAATGTCTGTATTTTTACTCGCTAACTTGAGTTAAAACTCGAAACCCTATAACTTTTAAGTTAGATGGGTATTAGACGCCACTTTCTACTTCTTAGTTTAACTCTTATTGCTGCATGCTCCCCGGGGAGCTCGTCGAACTCTTCGTCGCCAACCCCCAATGATGATCAAAGAAAAACTGGGACTGGCGAATCTGCTCACGGAGTGATTAACGGTCAGCTTTGGAATTTCCGTAGCGGGCGAGCGTACCTTAAAAAATCACAGCCGAATTTCATGATCGTTCAGCTCTGGAATGATCCGATCTCTAAGCCCTGCCAAGAGAAGACTGGCTCCATTCTGCAAATGCGTCTGACAGCGCCTAATGAAGTGGGCACTTGGACGATCACTCCTGAAGATCCGTTCAACGCCAACCTTTCGATCTTTTTCGCCGACCTCGATTTCGAGCTTCAGCCGCGCGATAATATGCGTGCGGATCATGGCGAGATCACCTTCCTTTCTATCGATAAAGACCAAGTCAGCGGGGTTGTGATCGGCTCGTTTCAAAATCCAAGGGTGGGAGGCACCCGCGTAACAGGCGACTTTGCCGTCCCTTTTTGCCCATAATCTAAAAGCTTAGCGCGGACAATTTTGGGGGCTTAAAGGCCCATTATTGTTCCATATTTCAGCTTAAAGCCTTTATATTTGACCTGACGCGTCTCAAGCTGAGGCACAGTCCTTGAAAGGTAGCCCCCTGGATACTGTACGTGTTTGCGGAGGCCTTTCATGCTTAAGAGTTCACTTCTATGTTTGCCATTTTTGATGTGCATCGCTGTGTCTTTGGACGCGAGCGCCGCCGCCCACGAGTCCATTAGAACGGCGGCCCCGATGGGTGCGCCGGCCGTTGAAACTGCTAAAACTAAGAGCTTCCGTGAATGGAAGAGTGAAAAAGTCCAAGATGCCCTCGGCAAAGTGACCGCTACTAAAACCAAAATTCAGATCGCAAAAACCAAAGACCCTAATTTAAATCGTCGCAAGGGTGCTCTAGAGGCCACCTCCGGTGCCAATAGTGAAACTCTCGAAGAGCAATTAGAACAAGACCAAGCAACCCTTGAAATGGCCAAGGATCTTTCCGTGACGGATTACTTTGTCGGTTATCTGACAAAGGTGCAGGATAAGAAGGCCGCTTTCAATGAAGTTGCAGGCAAATTGACCGCCGAAGAAGTGGCCGAACTCATGGCTGCTTATGCGAACAGTGTTTTCGGAACACACTCCTCGGATCTGGCTCCCAGTGCCAGTGTCCTGTCTGCCGATCGCGTAAAATAAGTGTCGAAGTAAGTTCTTAAAAACATTAAATTTACGCGCCCCGATATCAAGAAATTTACCCCATATGCCTTGACATAATTACGAGGCAATTCATATTAGCTCCGTTATAGATGCATAATCATTTCGGAGGTATTTTACATGGCTAAAGAGATTGGCGTTCGCCCTCTTCATGATCGTATTTTGGTTCGTCGCATGGCTGAAGAAGAAAAAACCGCTGGCGGTCTTTTCATTCCAGACACTGCTAAAGAAAAACCTCAAAAAGGTGAAATCGTTGCTACCGGCAAAGGCCGTGTCACTGAAGACGGAAAAATTCTTCCGCTTGAAGTGAAAGCTGGCGACAAGGTTCTTTTCAGCAAGTACGCAGGCACAGAGTTGAAACTCGATGGCCAAGAGTACTTGATGATGAAAGAAGAAGATATCCTCGGTATCTTCCACTAATCGTCCACACTATCTAGCTTATTTCTAAAAGTTTTATTTAAGGAGAATTTCAAATGAGTAAAGAATTACGTTTTTCTGAAGACGCTCGCGCGCACATCTTGAAAGGTGTGAACACTCTCGCGAACGCAGTGAAAGTTACACTTGGGCCTAAAGGTCGTAACGTTGTTATCGAAAAGTCTTTCGGCTCCCCGCTTATCACTAAAGACGGTGTGACTGTTGCTAAAGAAATCGAATTGGAAAACAAATTCGAAAACATGGGCGCGCAAATGGTTAAAGAAGTTGCTTCTAAAACCAATGACGAAGCCGGTGACGGTACAACAACTGCAACTGTTTTGGCTCAAGCGATCTATCGCGAAGGCGCTAAAATCGTGACAGCTGGCCACAACCCAATGTCAGTAAAACGCGGCATTGATAAAGCTGTAAACTTGATCGTAGACGAATTGAAGTCTATGGCGAAACCAGTAAAGGGCTCTAACGAAGTAGCTCAAGTTGGTTCAATCTCTGCAAACAACGATAAAGAAATCGGTACAATGTTGGCAGATGCGATGGATAAAGTCGGCAAAGAAGGCGTTATCACTATCGAAGAATCTAAAACTGCTAAAACTGAAGTAACAGTTGTAGAAGGTATGCAGTTCGACCGCGGTTACCTTTCTCCGTACTTCGTAACTAACGCAGAAAGAATGGAAGCAGTTCTCGAGAACGCTTTGGTTCTTGTATACGATAAAAAAATCACTTCTATGAAAGATATGATCGGTATTTTGGAAGGCGTTGCTAAGCAAGGCCGTCAATTGTTGATCATTGCTGAAGACGTTGAAGGCGAAGCATTGGCAACTTTGGTTGTTAATAAATTGCGTGGCACTCTTCAAGTTTGCGCTGTAAAAGCTCCTGGCTTCGGTGACCGCCGTAAAGCTATGCTTGAAGACATCGCGATCTTGACTGGCGCAAACCTTATCTCTGAAGAGATGGGCGCTAAACTTGAGCAAGCAACTGCTGCTGACTTGGGTTCTGCAAAACGCATCGTGGTTGATAAAGACAACACAACAATCATCGATGGCGCTGGCAAGAAAAACGACATCACTGCTCGTGTAAACCAAGTGAAATCTCAGATCGAAGAAACAACTTCTGATTACGATAAAGAAAAATTGAAAGAGCGTTTGGCTAAATTGGCTGGCGGCGTAGCTGTTATCCACGTTGGTGCTCCTTCTGAAGTTGAAATGAAAGAGAAAAAACACCGCGTAGAAGATGCTTTGAACGCAACTCGCGCTGCGGTTGAAGAAGGTATCGTTGCTGGTGGTGGTACTGCCCTTTTGAGAGCGTCTACTAAAATCGATAAATCTAAATTCTCTGAAGAAGAGCAATTTGGTGCGATGATTATCAAACGCGCTTGCGAAGAGCCTATCCGTCAAATCTCTGCAAATGCGGGTCTTGATGGCGCGATCGTTTTGGATCGTATCCTTCAAAACAAATCTGCAGCTTGGGGTTACAATGCATACTCTGACGAATACACTGACTTGATCAAAGACGGTGTTATCGATCCAGTTAAAGTAGTTCGTTGCGCTCTTGTAAACGCTGCTTCTGTAGCATCTTTGATGCTCACTACTGAAACTATGATTGCTGAAGCTCCTAAGAAAGAGTCTGCAGCAATGCCTGGCGCTCCTGGTATGGGCGGCATGGGTGGCATGGGCGACATGATGTAAGTTTAGACTTACAACTAAGCACATTCACAAAAACCCTCGGTGATGAACCGGGGGTTTTTTATTTTCCGGACATCATGGCCATGTAATCGCCGTGATGTTTGAAGAAAGTTTGCTCGACAAAGTTTTTGATTTCTGGAGAGAGTCGTTTTCTGAAAGCAAGATAAACCTTAAAAGGTTCTTCGGGCAGTTGTACGACTTTGAGTGAGTCTCGGTACTTGCTATTCTTGACGATGAATTCGGCCACTTGATTCTGATGAACAAAAACTCCATCGATCCTTTTCTTGTCGATCAAAGAAAGAGTGCGGCTTGTGATATTGGCACCCGTTAGCGGAAATATCTGAATCTTATTCGCGGAAAATGATGCTGGCTGAGCAACACCTAACATCACTCCGATGGTTTTATTTTTCAAAGCTTGTAAATTTTGAACCTCATGGCCCGGTATAAAATCTTTCCGGACAATCAGGGAGTTTCTTCCGATCAAAAAGGGTTCCTTAGAGTAGTCATAGATTTTTTCGCGTTCTGGATTTTTGCTGAGGAAGCAAAGGACGTCGAGATCGTCGGTCTCAAGCTCGTGCAAGAGTCTTGAAGCAGGAGCTTGGTGCCACTCAATATCCAGGCCAAATTTTTCTTTAAGGCTTTTTTGTAAGTAGAGATCAACAAACTTCGGGACCAGTCCACCTGGCCGTGGGCTGTTTGAATCATAGATAATATGAGGTGCGCCCTCAAGGCCTGAGATTCGTAGTGCCTTCGCTTGGCTCATAGAGAACGAAAGTAGGAAAAAGCAACCAAGAAGCAACTTCATAAGTTGCATTGGATCATACTTATAGCCGCTTGGGTTACGTTTCTTTAGAAAAGATATTCAATACCACCCATAATGCTGGTCATTTTCTGAGTCGTATTGGTGGAGGTGTGCGTACCGGACCCCGCGCCCGAGAAGTCAGAAGAATAATACTCGAAATTGATCTCGCCGCGAATTTTAAAGCGGCTTTTCAAATGGTAGACACCGAAGAAGCCAAATTGGTTGATCGAACTTTTTGAAGAGTCACCTGAGGCTGTGGATTCACTCATGCTCGGGCTCATGAACATATTGAACTGAGCTCCCAGGTCCATTGGTACTTCTGTCGTCAGCGGGAATTGGCCAAGCAAGCCAAAGACCAGACCGCCGTAGTTCATATTTGTAAATGCCAGCGGTGTGCTTTGATCTGAGTGCGAGTTGTAAGTTGCATAGCCGGCGCTGAGCTGAATCTTAGGGCCGAAAAAGTCTTCGCTCATCAAGAAGTTGTAAGCGCCCATCACGCCGTAAGATGACAAGGACATGTTCAGTTTTCCAGGCGTTGAACCAGCGAGTGGATTTGAAACACTAAAGACCGACTGACGAATGTTGTACAAGATGTTCCATTCGCTGCTGATCCAGAGCTCGCCCTTGACGGCGATTTCAGGAGCCATGGGTGTCGAGGCATCAATTGAACCTGACGAGAGATTTGTTGAAATGCTGTAATTGCCAAGGCCGGCTAAAATCGCGATGCGGCCATACTGTGGGGCTTGCTGTGGCAGCCACTCACGAGGGTTGTCGCCATAACTGAGGTCACGGTCTTTGCGGTTTTCTAAACCTGGTATGACTTGGCCGTTCTGAACAACGGGCTCCGCATATTGAATGAATTCCTGTGGCAGGAGTTTCGCCGTTGGCTGAACTGTGCCAGGCTCTTTTTCGTAAGTCACATAGGCGAAGCTTAAGTACTCATCTGTTTTGTAAACTTTAATTTTGCCGAGAATTTCTTTTTCGGTGCTAATCATGAATTTTAATTTCGGGTGACGATTCACTTTGAGGATTTGGATCACCGAAATCTCATCGTTGTTTTTTAGACCATTTTTAAAACCGAGGTTGATAGTGACCTCTTGGCCCCGACGGCTCAGGATCATCCCGCGGTATGGTAGGCGGGATTTGATTTTTTCGTACATGCGCTGAACTTGCTTTTCAAGATCTGCGATTTCAAAACCCTGATAGTCAGAGAGCTCTTCTTGCAAAAGGGGCATGCCCGAAGAGCCTACGAAGAAATACATTTTTCCGTTAAGTCCCTTGGGACCTTTTGTTATACGGAATGAGAACAAGCCTTGAGCTTTTGCGGAATTAAGAAAGCCTTTTACAGCGTTTGGATTTTCATCAAGATCCAGCGGAGTGACGGTTTTGTCGGGAAGAGCTTCGTAAGACCAAGATTTGTCGTTGGTAAGAAGCTCTTGGAATTTCTTATAAAGTGGATTTGCGTAGATGCCTTTGATGTTGTCAGTAAACGGAACTGCGGTGACGGTCTTAATCGTTAAGTCTTGGTCGGCTGCACTTACGAAAGCAGAGTTCGACTGGGCTCTAGTCTGTAGTGAAAAGAGAACGACGAATGGAAGCAGGACGCCAAGATATTTTTTCATATTTTAATTCTGCCTGGAGTCGAAAAACTCGTCAATTTCACATCAAGTAAATGGCCTTTGAATCCGAAAAATCTGGTATGAAGTTCGTATCTCGCGCGTTTATTTTTACTGCTGCTTTTATACTTCCGGTACTTTCTTATGCTCAGTTGGATTCTTCCTATGAGCTATTGCTCGGAAACTCTCCGTCGCCATTGCTAGCGCCGAAGAAGCAGGCTCCAGTTGCTCAGAAGGTAGCCCCTAAAAAGCGTAGGCCGTCGAATGACGATCAGACCAATGTCCAGCCAGCGGCGTTGGATAAAGTCACTCCGACTGTGGCTGAGAAGAGCGAAGTTCCGCAAGGCCGTCCGATGCCAGTGAAAATGCAACCTACCGAGGAAGAACCGACAATCACTCAGCAGGCTCAGAGTATTTTTTCCGCCGATCCAGAGCGCGTATTGGATTTCTATCAATCTCAATTTGATGAATCAGATCCTCGTCGCAATAAAATTGAAATCAGCTTTGCTCCTAGTTACGTCACTAACGATTCTTCTTCGAACTATTCATACCGTGATTATCGCTCGGTGTTTACCGGCATGAACTTGGGTGCAAATGTTTGGTTAACTCCGGCAGTGGGTATCGGTGGAAACTTTATGTTTTCGCTCGGTGCAGATACTAGCGGGGATGCAGTTTCTGACACGCGCTCGCCAGCTCGTTATGAGTTCTTGGATGCGGGTTTGAAGTTCCGTCAGTTCTTTGGGTTTTCACAGACATCGAAGTCTTTGGAATTTGATGTGTTGTATAGTGATTATAAGTTCAACGTGGACTCTGATGATACTTACCGTACGAAATTGAAGACGACGGGTCTAGGTTTGAAAATGACTCTGAGACTTCCTTCAAGCAATGACGTTGCTTGGTTGATCGGCGGCAGCTTCTATCCGCGCCTTCAGCATACCGAGCAAAAAGCGGGTGCTGATATTGGTTCTGGCAATAATAAAGAAAACGTCCGCATGGGCGTGCAATTGGGTTCTGAAATCAAGCTTTCACGCGATTCTCAGATTTTTTATGAGGCGTCAGCGACTTCTGAGAAGAACTTGTTTGATGGAGCTGCCAAGTCGGTCGACCCTGCTACGAGTCTGACTCCAAAGAACGTGAGTGTCACAAATACGTTCTACATGTTCTCTTTAGGTTATCGCTGGGGGAACTAACAATCCCCTCGCTAAGTCGAGTCCAGTCGAAAGCGCTTAGACAATTCCCCTAGAAATTTCGATAATGAACTATGTCCTTTCGCTATATCGTGATTGATGATGCCGCGTTCGTTGGTGAGCTTGTTAAGAATATTCTTAAAGGCGCAGGTGCTATTTGTGTCGGGCAAGCGTTGAATGGTGAAGAAGGCTTTCGCCTTTTTGAAAAGACACTGCCTGATTTAGTTATTCTAGATATGGTGATGCCGAAAGAAAACGGCATTGAGCTTGCTCGTAAAATTCGCGAGGTCTCGCGCGAAACGATTTTGATCGCCTGCTCTACACTCGATGATCGCAACATTATCGACAACGCGATGGATGTAGGCTGCAATGAATATGTTGTGAAGCCTTTTAGCAAAGAAGGTCTTCTTCAAGTTGTCGGAAAATATTTTAAGAATACGCCGGAGAAAACAAAATGAGTGAATTGATGTTTGTTCTAAAGAGCTTCATTATTACGGTGGTATTAATTGTGGCCATGCAAGTGAAGGTGGGAAATTCTTCACTGGAATCGTATTCGCAGTGGTGGCTGCAGAAATCTTCGGTTTCAATCTATATTCAAAGTGTCGCCGCGGGCGGGGCTTTGGCGCTCAAGAATCTCGTGACAGGGGTTAAAGGCAGCGTGACGGGAACGATCGATAGTTATCGCCAAGGATCGAAGGCTCAACAAGCCGGTCGCTAATTCATCAAAAATAAAAGCACTGGCCCTCGGGGGAAAGAACCAGTGCTTGTATCTGATCTTAAGCTAAGAAATTACTTACGAGCTTTATGAGACTTAACTTTAGAAGTCGTCTCGCTCTTTGCAGAAGCGGAACTCTTGCTCACTGTTGCTCTTTCTGGATTTGTATTGCCAGTGCGCGGAACTCCAGATCTAGAGTTGCAAGCACTTGAAGCAGACGCAGTCGCCGCCGCTGTGGCAATAGAAGCCAACATAACAAAAGACATCATCAATTTAGAGATACGCATGTTCTCCTCCTCAGTAAGAGAGTCAATTCGTAGACCATTACAAAGACTATCTATAGCGAAGGACGTGCCAGAGTCGGGTTGATTTTGGAAAGGGAAAAACCTAAGGGTTTAAATGACTTAGGAGAGGGGGCCCTCTCCTAAGGTGTACTTATATTAGACATGCGAGAAACGAAAAAGGGCTTGGTGTCTCACTATGAGACAAGCGTACTATTGAGAACCGCCGTTAGATTTGCTGCCAGAACCAGGTGAAGCAGAGCCCGCGGAACTAGAGCCACCGCAAGAGCCTTTATTGCCTTCTACACACTTCGTAGCTGGGACCATGCGGCCGTTAGCTGCTGTGTTTTGGCCGCCAACCGTGTTTTTAAAGCAGGTGCCATCTGGGCATTTATTCCCGGCATTTCCAACACCGTTCTCACTATGGTTTGCGCCCCCCTCTTCAGAGGCCGATTTAGCAGGATCGGGGCTTGTTGCGCTTGTTGTGTGAGCGGGATCCAAAGGGACATTGATATCTGCCATTGCAACGCCAGAAAAGATCAGAACAGTTGCGAAAAAGCTCGTAATTGCAAGAATGAGGTTTCTCATATTATTCGATCCTTCCTTAGAATACTTCTGAAGTTGCCGGTGCAACGACGTCTAAGAGATTGTTAAAGGTGCTAGCAACCTGCATGGCAACGCTAGGGCCTTCTTTGCTTTCGACCTTGTTGATCTCACCACTTGGTTTGTATGTCACTTTAATAGTGCCAAGGCCCGGGCGAGTAACGACAGACGGCTTACCAAAGCGGTCTTCGTATTCAATTTTAACAACTTTCTTTGCTTGGTCCGTGATTGTTGCGATACGGCCTTTGTTGTCGTAGGTCATATTGATCTTTTGACCGTCGCTGTTCTGAGCGTAAACCAAGTTCCCCTTGTTGTCGTATTTGAACTGGGAGCTCTTGGATGTGGTTTTTACACCTTTATCATTATAGAAAGTGCTTGTGACTTGGCTGACCTTCTTGATGGTTGCATCGTACTCGAAGCTCATACGAACATTCGGGCTCGCTTTTACTTTCACTTGGCCATCTGGATAGTACTCGTAAGAAACTTTCTCAGCATTGCGGCGGATTGAAAGCGGCTTACCGAAGACTTCATGGTAGCTGATATCTGTCGTGTTACCGTTCGTTGTCGAGAGAACGCGCTGTAAGTAGTACTGACCATCAGCGCGCTGCTTGTGCCAGAATTCGTACTTATTATCTGCAACTGTTTCTTTGCCACAGACTTTTTTAACGATCGACCAGTAGTGATTCTTAGGGTCTTTGTTGTCTACATCGTAAGTATAAGACTCAACGCACTTTTCACGGTCTGTGAAGCTTGTAACCCAGTCATTCTTTCTATCGTATTTCAATACGATCGACGTCTTATCTGGATAGTTCGCTTTGGTTAAGTTATGAAGGTCATCGTATTCGTAAGTATATGTCTTTAACCAAGCATTCTTTACGAGTGCCAAGTCATCAAGATTCGCAAAACGATACTCTGACATCAAACCGTTCGGACCAGAGATTGATTTGACCTTCTTATTCGGGAAATATTTGAACGTCAAACGGCGGCTATTGTTATCTGTGATGTTTTGAATGAGATCTTTCTCGTACTCGAACTTCAAGAAATTACCGTTCTTGTCGTACATATGAGTTAGCTTACCTTGCGGGCTAAAGCGCTGAGAGCTGCCATCCACTAACGTACGAGTGTAAAAAGTCTTGTTGAAAACGATGTTTTCGACTTCTCGGCCGTTGGCGAAGAACTTCGTACCCTCTTTGATGGCGATATTAATACCGTACTGATGAGCGTATTCAGAGCGCGCGTTGTCGTCTTCCATTAACTGAGCTTGTAAATTCTTATAGAAGGACTCAGTTTGGCCGACCTTTTTATCAGCTTTCATCTTTGCGATAATATTAGAGATCGTGTTCTCAACGTCTTTTTTGGTGACTTCACGAGGAGAGAACGTCACTTCAAGACCGCCTCCGCACTCTTTGATTTTGAGATTTCCTTCGGCAGTAATATCCATGGAAGTCTCGAAGTCAGAACACCAACCGAAACCAAAGATACCATTAAAGAGCGATCGGCTGTTGTAGGTGCGCGAGATCTTAAGATCATAACCGCTACCAGGAACATCCATATCGATCCAAGTATTAGAGTAGTTGGCATTTTTCATGTCTACGAGAGCATGCGCTTGAACGGCTGCAAATAGCAGCAACACTGAAAGTGCTCTTTTCATCGTTGTACCTCATCCTTGAAGAACAAATAGAAACTTACACTTTAATTGTAACAATCTTTTTGATCATGATGCCACCGATAATTTGCAGGCCTAGCATGGCAAAGATAAGGACTAGACCAAGGGTCGTGCTGAACATCGGTTTGATGTAATTCGGATCAATCACCAGGAAAACCGCTGCCAATATGAATGGAATGGATGTGACGATAATCCCTTGCATAAGACCTTGGGCGGTGAGTGCTTGAATTTTTTTCTCTACTTTTTGTCTCTCGCGCACTGTGGTCACGATTGTTTCAAAAGTTTCCGCGAGATTACCGCCGGTTTCTTTCAAAATATTGATCGCGGTTACAAACATCTGCACGTCAGGTCGAGGAATTCTCTCACCTAAGTCTAGGAGAGCTTCTTCGAAACTTTGACCGAATTGATGTTGAGTGATCACTTGGCGGAATTCTTGGCTGATGGGATTTCCCATGATTTCAATCACGCGTTCCATACTTTGCATTGCATTCGATCCGCTCTTAATACCATTGGCCATGATTGTAAGACCATCAACCATTTGATCCACGAACACGGTGCAACGTCGCTCGTACAAGTATCTCACAACAAGCAATGGAATAGACCAGCCAGCGATGGTGACTGTCGCACCAAAGAGTGCGCCCAAGAATACGCTTGGCCAGAACAGAATGAAGAACAAAGAACCCATACCAAAACTAATGAGCAAAATCGCCCAAGTTACTTGGCGCTCGTCGACCTCAACTGACATGAGTTTGAGGATCTTCATCACCTCTTCACGCTGACCGAGACTGCGTTTATAGAGGAAGTTGATCGCTTTATCTGCGAAGGCATAAACAATTAGCGCGATGCAGACGGCCACTGCAGGAATTACGAACCAAGGATTTAATAAAAATGATGGCATCCGATTCCTCCTTCCTAGCTAGTCTTCTTAATCGGGTTCAATGGGCCCATGGGTTTAGGTCCTTGAGGTGGTTTTTGCTCAGGCGTTCCAGCGGGGCGAGGCTCGTTAGAGAAGATCTCGCGTGGAATCACAACACCCTTGTCGCTGAGCTTTTGAATAAAGCTAGGCACCACACCTGTCGACTGGAAAGTTCCTTGGATGCGGCGGTTTTTATCATAACCAGTTTCTTTAAAGCGAAAAATTTCTGCCAAAGTCACAACGTCGCCCTGAAGTCCAGAGACCTCGGTGATGCTGAGAACTTTACGGCTACCGTCTGACAGACGAGAAATCTGTACGATCAAGTTGACGGCTCCAGCGACTTGTTCGCGAATCGCGCGGATTGGTAAATCCATACCTGACATCAAGCACAGAGTTTCCAAACGAGCGATACATTCACGGGGGCTATTCGCGTGAGTCGTTGTCATTGAACCATCGTGACCTGTGTTCATCGCTTGCAACATATCTAAAGCGGCGCCGTCACGGCACTCACCGACGATGATACGGTCAGGACGCATACGCAGGGCATTTTTAATAAGATCACGAATCGTAATGGCGTTCGTGCCTTCCATCGAAGCTGGGCGTGTTTCAAGACGCACAACGTGTTCCTGCTGAAGCTGCAGCTCGGCCGCATCCTCGACAGTAATCACACGTTCATTCGAAGGGATGAACGATGACAACATATTTAGCAAAGATGTTTTACCGGAACCGGTACCGCCACTAATAACAACGTTGAGACCGTTTTCCACGCAGATACGGAGGAAGTCGATCATCGGTTTGGTGATACTGCCATACTCAGCGTATTTCTCCGGAGAAATACCGCCCTTTTTAAATTTACGAATAGTCAGCGCCGGACCGTCAATTGCCAAAGGCTCAATCACGGCGTTTACGCGGCTTCCGTCTTTCAATCGGGCATCCACGTAGGGACTCGACTCGTTGATCTGACGACCCAGCGGAGTCACAATACGCTCAATAATGCGGCGAAGGTGATCATTCGAAGTGAAAGTCACGGGGCTCAATTGAACCTTACCGGCTTTCTCGAGGAAAATTTTCTTATGACCATTCACCATGATCTCTGTGACGTTTGGATCAGCAAGCAAGTCTTCGAGAGGGCCCAAGCCGAGAGCTTCTTCTAAAACCTCTTTGATGATACGCGAACGTTCATCACGCGGTTGATCTGGAGCTTCGCGGTCCGTGATCAAAGTAATTTCGCGACGAGTTTTTTCGCGAACTTCCTTTTCTTTATTTTCATCCCCCTTCGTATCGAGAAGGAGTTTTTTCAAATCCACAGTGCGGATCAATTCCGAATGGATACGGAGTTTCAGCTGTGTTCGCGGATCATAACCTGAATTTGCGCCGCCACCTTGTGAAGAGGTATTTGACGAAGCTGATTCTGATGCAGCCGGAGCGGCAGGTTTTGGGCGTGCAAGAGTTTTAAGCTTTTGAATCACACCGCCGCTGAGTTTACGAACGACTTCGTAGTAAGCACTTGTGATGGGAGCTTTCGGCTGACCGATCACAAAGGGCTGATACTTTTGCAATGAAGCCATCGCTGTGATTTCATCCTGAGGAATAATACCCAGAGGAGCCAACTGCAGCTGGCCTGCGATGGCTTGTGGAGAAAGACCCGTTGGTGACGCTTTATTGATAATCAGCTGGAACATATCTTTCGGGAAAGTATTCGAAAGAAGTTCGTTGATTAGACGTAATGTCTGAGTCACAACGAGAACCTCAGGAGTCGTCACGATCATAATCGCGGTCGCTTCCTGAAGGATCGCCATTTGCAAAGGCCCCAGGTCATTACCGATATCAACAACGATAAACTTAAACTGACGACTAAAGAATTCAAGCTGCTTTAGCGCGAGATCCGGACTGATGTTCAGAGTCTCTTCAGGCCCGCGAACAGCTCCGAGATAGGCTAAGCCACTTGGATGCATCGTCAGCAAGGTATTCATGTTCTGAGCATTCACAGAACTTGTCATCGAAGCGAGCTCTTTCAGAGTTTTATTGGGTTTAATACCCATGATGACGTTTTGATCGCCGACGCTTTTGCTGTCGCCATCGATCAAAAGGACCTGAGTGCGGAGCTCAGACATCAAAGCAATAGAGAAGTTGGCAGCGAAAATACTTTTTCCGACGCCACCTTTACCACCGACAACAGCAATGAGATTACAATTCGGGTTTAATGCCAAGAGTCCTCCGAAATACTTATCGGAATTAGAGGAGCCTTCAATAAGACCAGGAAGCGGCTAGGTGACCCTAGCCTTTGGTCTTTAGTACTAGTCTCTAAGACGGAACTTCTTTTTGATTTGCTCGGCACCAGCACTCGCAGACGTCTTGATAACCGGAGTTACGAAAACGACGAACTGGCTTTGATTGCGCTGGAAGTTCTTAGAAGCGTACAAGCTAACAATCGGGTTCTTTACTTCACTCGGCATACGGTTGTAACCGGTTGAAGAAGCATTACGGATCAAACCACCGATCGCAGCACTCTGACGGTCACGAATAACCACCGTCGACTGAATCGAGTTTGAACTTGTAATCGGCGCGCCGTTTTGGCCGGAGCCCAACAAGTTGCTCAAAGCGAAGTCCATATCCATGTGCACGCTGCCGGATTTTTCGCCCAAGATCACAGGAGTGATCGAAGACTTGATACCGACTTCGGCAAATGCAGTTCCTGGCTGACCATCTTTACCGATGATCGAGTAAGGCATATTTGTGAGCTGCTTAATTTCACCTTTTTTACCGTCTTGGATAATCAAGCTTGTGCTTTCCAAGATACGAGCATGACCATGTTCTTTTGCCCAAGTTAACTTAGGTAAAAGATTTGATACCACGCCCGTCAAAGAGCTCACAACACCGCCGGCAGAGGAAGAGCCAGTTTGGAATTGCAACTGTGATCCGTCGTCTAACTGCGGAGTGAACTGGAATTTGAAAGCTTTCGAATAGTCTTTGTTGAGTTCCACGTAGTGAACAACCAACTGGATCATTTTTGAAGGAGGAGGCGGAGCCTGCTCTTTCACGGCGATCAAGTTGATTACGCCATCGTTTGCCGGCTTACGTTTTTTGATAACGCCTTTTTCTTCGGCGGCTTCAACAACGATATCTGGCACATAAGTTTTTGCAATGATCTCGGCACGGCTGCGCTCTTCATCTGAGTTTGCGTAACCTTGCAAGATGAACTTGTCATTCACTGCGCGAACTTCGATTTCTGGATTGTTGATATCGCGGGAAATGAACTCAGCGATTTTCTTTTGCGCCAGTGGGCTCAGGGTGACTAAAGACGAAGCTTGGTCACCGAACTGTTGGATCACGTTGTAAATACGGCTGAGGTCGCGCGGCAGAAGAATCTGACCATCGACAACCACTTTGTTATTTACAACCTTGATGGTGATACCTTCGATATCACCAAGAAGGGCACGGATTTCTTTGACGACTTTATCGAGTTTTGATTTCTTAACATCGATGCGATATTCAGCGACGACTTTGCCGGTCTTCTTATCGTGAATCGTCATCGTTGCAAAGCCTTCAGCTTTTGGTGTGAAGCGAATGACGTTAAGTTCTTTAGAGTGAGCGGCTGTTACGATACGGCGGAAGTCACCTTTGAATTCGACGTTTTCAGGAATCGGCGGAAGCTTCTCATCTTGCTCGATACCTAAAGTCAAATTGACGAATGTGCGTGAACGGAATTTCGTATCATCAGATTGCCCGTCGTCGTCTGTATCGACAGCGAAAGCAAATTGAAACGACAGAACGAGGACAAGTCCTAACAAGTACTTCAGCTTCATAAACATCCCCCTCATCTCCCCAATGGATCTATAGAGTCTTAAACCCATTGCGTCTTTGCGTCGGCGGCGCCACACGAGGCGCAGGTGCAGGCGGCATCACTACAGGTGGAGCAACCGGAGTCGCGGGTGCATCCATATTCACGACCGGTTTTCCTAAAACGCTTTCTGCACTAGAGCTTGGCAAGCGTGGAGGAATCGTACGATCGTTTGGATTTCTCAAGGTCAGATAAATATTTCCTGGAGCGGTTGATAAAATATAAACCAGATCTTGAGCCTCTTTTTGATTCGCCTCTACTGTAATTGTACTATATTTTGTGTCACTTGTGAGAGCAATTTGGCTCAAATTCTTACCACTCGAATCCAACTCGAATACACGAGGGATGTTGTTCATTACGTTTACACCAGTGGCTAAAACTACTACATCCTGCATGAGCGTCTGAACTTCTCTTCTCTGATTTACGCCCTTGCCAGTGTCGACAGCGGCAAGAATGTCGATGCGATCACCTGGTCGGACCAATTTTGAGACACCACGGACTTCATCAACTGGAATCGCAATAGCACGCTTGCTAGGAGCGACTTGCAGAGAGATCCCAGTATCTGGGCCGGGAGTCAGCAAGCTGTTCTTGAGGACGACCTGACCCTTTTTAATAGGGATCGCAGCGACGTTACCGACGACTTCGTCTGGATTTGAGACAGCATCTGGATCAACGAACTCACTAGGTCTTTCAATCGTTGTGAGCATTGTATCGTAAACCGTCCCCATCTCGACAATATCTTCCTTGGCGACGACGATGGTTTTCAGGGATCCGTATTTCTTATTATATTCGGCACGCTTCTCTTGCGACCAACTATACAGAAGGAACGCGGCGAAAACACCGGCAGCTATTGAGAGCCATAGATTTCTTGTTTCATTCGATCCCATAACGTCCCCTTACTTTTCCCCACACTTAGTGTTCAAGCAGATGCCGTACTGCGGTCGTACCCAAACAGGCGTCACACCACCTCCAGCGGTGTAGCGCTTGCCATCGACGGCGTCGTAGATCCTAGAGTTGTGTAAATCTGAGTTCCCGGTCGTATCCGTTTTAGACATAAAATCAATCGGGCGTTGAGTTGCGACGAACAACTGATCGCCTTTTTTATTTTCACTCACAGTTGCATGAATACGCATTCCTGTGTCTTTGTAGCTAATGATGTCAGTCTTCACATTTTCACGGAAGTAAGTCAGGTTCGAGCGATGACGGAAAGTTTCAAACGCATAGTTACGCGCCGACATCGAATTCAAGATACCCGTGTGAATAACACCAAAGAAGCCGATAGAAAAATTGAACAAAAGAAGAATGATGATCATGATCGGAATCAACTCGATGATCGCCATGCCCTTTTGATGTTTTCGGGTTTGTTGAAGCGCTAGCATCCGTTGTCCTCCATCGGAATGTAATCCGATTGGCTGGCAGCGCCGGCAATATGTTCAAAACGCTTATCAAGTTGCAAAATCGATTTATAGCGATCGGTTTTAATCTGATCGCGGCATTCTTTCGAGGTCGGTTCGCGAATCATCATACCAGTCAGGAATGCTTTAAAACCATTGCCATCCGGATCCGTCGGACCCAAAAGGGGAATTTTTAGATCGAGCAACTTTGCTTCGAAGTTCAAACGGATACCCACTTGCGGAATACCGCGAGTGCTATCAGCTGGCTTTGGATAGCGGTCGGTAAAGTCCTTGCCGCTTGCACCACCACCGCGGATATCGAGATTGCCGATCTCAAACCAGCCATTGCTGAAAAGAGGAGCCAGGACTTTGTTTTTCTGTAATGAAGCGAATTTATCTTTCGCGGCTTTCTCTTGATCGTCTTGGGTCTTGTGACCAGCAGCATGCGCGCGCGAAACAGAGAAGGCGATGTATTGGCCGACCTCGACCATTGAAAGAGTAAAGCTGAGAGAGAAGAAGACTGCACAAAGGCAGCAAGCGATGACGATTGAAAATAGGAAATCAGCTGAAAGGAAGCCTTTCGAGTTGCGAAGTGCGTTTGCTGGATTTCCATTTCCAATGCCCAAATTCATATTTCCCCTATTTCGGGTCCAAGCTCAGGCCTCGATCGCCCTGGTTTGGATGTTTTTTTGCCGCTTCCTCTGCGGGTTTCCAAACACCGCTTTCAATCATTCCAGCGGTTTTCTCCCATGGACCGGAAACGAGGGTTGCCATGGTCTTGTTTTCTTTCAAATAGCGCAGGCCAAAAAGCAAAATACTGACGGACACAACCATCAGTAACACGGCTTCGATAACGAATTGCCCGCGCGCATTTTTCAGGAGGTTTATTCCAGAGTTTGTTTTCATACTCGAGACCTCCTGAAAGTTATTGTTCGGTTTCCCACTTGTTTCTGTCGCCGTTCGGCTTGAAACCATCACCCGTGATGAGTTGTTTCTCTACGCGCATGCCGAGGACCGGGCCCGATTTTTTAAAAGCATCCTGAGGAGCTCCCGAAAAAAATTTAAGCCCGATGAAAAACACCGCAATGAGCAGAAGAATGTACTCTACGGTCACGAGAACCTACTTGATTTCGTTAATCATACCTTGAAGGTCGCCGAGTTTACCTTCCATTGTTGCTTTGATTTGATTTTTGAACATCATTACAAGGGCAACGACCACAACGAGAAGTAAGATATACTCAGTTGCGCCTTGGCCACGTTGGTTTTTGAACAACTTCTTAGAGAATGATTTGAACTTCATAGTGTTCCCCCTATGCTATGACTATCGGCTTATTTCGAGATTATCTTAAGAGGGCCTTGCCTTTTTAGAAGAAACGATAGAATGTCTCAACTCGATACAGTTTTTGTGATTTACCCTGTCTAGCCTTTTGTCGACACGACCTATTGACGGGAAAAATTTGCCCATTTAGAGTATGTGGAAACGGATGTATCAAGGAGAAGGAAAAGAAATGTCAAAGCAGCTCGTCGTGCTCTACGTAGTTTGTGTCGTTGCTCTATTTTTAGTGAACGTCGCTGTTAGCTAGTTTCCGTTTCCCAGCACCTTAGTTCTTAAGGTGGTAGATATCCGGATAGTTACGTCCCAGTTCTTCGGAATCCATGCCATATCCCACAACATAACGATCATCGATAGTCTTACCAATGTAATCGGCTTTGATAGGAAGCTCGCGGCGAGCTGGCTTATCTAAAAGGGTTACGATTTTGAGTGATGCCGGTGCAGAAGCGAACAAACGGTTTCTGAGGAAGCTCAGAGTACGGCCTGTATCGATGATTTCTTCGACGATGATCACGTGCTTACCGGCGATATTTACGGAAATATCTTTAACGATCTTGATGGCGCCGCCTTTTTCAACGGCTTTGACGTAGACGAAGTCCACTTGCTGAGGCAAATCCACTTTTCTCATCAAATCGGCGGTCAAATGAACAGATCCGCGGAGTGGGCAAATGAAAACAATCTCTTTTCCTTCGTAATCATACTCGATCTGTTGGGCCAAGCCATCAACAAGCTCAGCGATCTCTTCACGGGTGATAAAAGGAACCATTTCGTTTTTAATTTGTCCCATAGTCTTTTGCCTCTACAGTTCGATGGAAGTAATGCCAGCTGCTTGTGCCATTTTCAAATATCTCAATGCTTCAGGATGTTGTGGATCCCGCATCAAAATATTCTCCCACTGCTCGGTGGCCTCAGCAATATTGTTTGAGTTGTAATAGATAACTCCGAGCTTTAGGCGAGCTGGAATAAAGTGTGGGTACTCGCGAATCAGTGCGCGGAGGTCCTTGATGGCGCGTTCGGTTTGTCCCAATTGGACATAGACCTCAGAAATACGCATTGTGATTTCAGCTTTACGGGTTGAAAGCTTCTGGGCCTTCAACAGTTGGTCGAGAGCTTCGTTATAGCGTTTGTACTGGAAGTACAAATCCGCGAGCTCTTCGTGCTTCGAAGAAAGCTTTTCATCGATGAAGGGGTCGTTCTTGCCACTTTTCTTTTCAAGTTGGTCCTGGGCATCGGTGAAAACTTGCTTACCTTCGTCATACTTACCCAAATCGTTCAAAATAATTGAAAGACCAACGCTGGCGTCGGTGTAAGTCGGATCGATTTCAAGCGCGCGTTTGAAAGTCTTGATGGCTTTACTGAACTGACCTTTATCGTAATAGATCGTTGCCAGCATTTGGTAAACTTCTGGGTTGCGGGTATTTTGCAAAAGCATTTGCTGCAAAATAGGTTCCGCCATTTTGTAGTTGCCGTCGATAAAGTACTCGCGGGCCTCAGCCAGCATGTCATCATTCAAAGATTTCATAGCTTAACTTCCCTTTCAGCACTTTTCGCCTCAGACGAATTTGGGAACTTGGTCATCAATTCGTTCAAGTATTTTTTCGCTTTGAATGAGTCGCCGATTTTGTTGGCGCTGACAGCCGCTCCGTAAAGAGCTTTTTCGTCAAAACCGAGTTTCGGGTATTTCGAAGCAAGACCCTCATAGCGAGGCAAAGCACTGTCGTACATTTCGCGTTTGAAATAGAAAGCTGCGATGTACTCTTCTTTACCGGCAAGCATTTTCAAGGTTTCTAACTTTTTGTCGGCCGCTTCGTTGATGTACTGAGAGTTCGGAAAGCGTTTCATCAAGTCATCAAAGCTTGCGAGAACTTCGTGAGCGACAGTGAGATCACGATCCAAACTTGTCGGGAGCTGATTATAGTAACTCATGCCGATGCGATACATAACGTAATCGATCTGCGGATGTTTTGGATGAAGTTCGCGGAAAGCTTGATAGCTCACCTGGGCTTCTGGATAAGATTCTTGTTTGAAGTAAACATCAGCGATGGCCAATTCCGCTTTTGTCGCAAAGTTGCTGTAAGGGAATTTGTTTTTCACATCGGTGTAGCGACGAATAGCTTCTTCATAGCGTTCGTCTTTATCGAACTCTTCAGCGATGCCGTAAGCACCTTCTGGAGTGTCACTATTTTTATCCATGGTAGAGCAAGCGAGCATGCCGGAAAAAACCATGAAACTTGCGATCAGGCTGTTTAACAAAAATGGAATAAATCTGCGTGTTTGCATCATAAGGCCCTGAGTTTAATAAGGGCCCTTAGTCGAGTCAAAAGGCATTTTTGCCGGAAGTGCTCATCAGGCTGTCTTTTTTCACCCAGCCGGTGAGCCCGCCCGGGTAGCTGACCTGAATCCAATCATTTGCGGCGTTTCTGACAATCACCTCAAAGCCAGCATAGAGGTCAAAAAGCCCGGTTTGGCCGTCGCCAGGGGCAGTTTGGGCACTGACTTTGTCAGCAATGATGGTCGCGCGCGGGACTGTGAGGTCATAAATTTTCAAAAGTGTGAAAGAAAACGAAAGAATCAGGGCTAATCCCAGCAATAAACCGATGACCGGAGTGCTCGGAGGAGCTTGTTCTTCCTCAAAGGCTTTGCGACGGCGTCCCAAAAAGCGGAGCCAGATAAAACCACAGCTAAAAAGCAAGAGCGCGGTCAAAATGTGAAAACCATTCAGTGACGCAGAATTTAGAACAGTCGAGCGCAGGCGCTCATAGGTTTCTATTTGGTGAGGGATTTCTTTGACCTCTAGCTGCGACAAGACAAATTTCAGTGCTGCCTCCGCAACTGTTTGGGACGGGTCGATGTAAAGGGCGCGTCGGAACATGGCAACCGACAACCCTTTCTTTTGCAATTGGAAGTAGCTAAGACCCAAATCCGTTAACACAGTGGCGCTATCAGGATGAAGGTCTAGGGCCTTTTCGAAATTCAGAGTCGCGTCTTCGAACTTCTTTTCTTGATAACTCTTTGTGCCGCGCCCGAAGTATTCTTCGAAGCTCAGTTTAGTTGCAGACGCTGCGGGAACTTCGGGGCTTTTGTCTTGAGGAGCAGCGTTAGTTGTCTTCGCCTCATTCTCGATTGCTGTGGCCTGCGTCGTTGCTGGTTGTTCAGCGTAGACTGATGGTATGAAAGCCAGGAATATAAATAGAACTTTTAATAACGAAGACATGATTGGGAAATTGTACTAAACTGCGAAAATCAGTCAATTACCAATGGAAGGTTAAAAATGAATTCTCTTGTCGGGCGTAAAATCGCTGAATCTCCAAAAGTTGAAAGTCTTATTAAAGATCTGGTTCAAGAAGTAACGAATATCAATGAACAAATCAAAGGACCACAAGCTCCTCAGCCTGAGTTTGTTGAGGCTGGTAAGAAGTGGTTTGATAAAGTGGGCCAATTCCGTGGCCGTCCTTTGCACTATCCTTACGTCGGGACTGGAGCTGGTCGTGGTCCTTTCGTAGAACTCGAAGATGGAAGCATCAAACTGGATTTGATTAACGGTATCGGTATTCACCTGATGGGTCATGGCAACCCACGCGTGATGAAAGCCGCTGTTCGTGGCGCTCTTTCTGACATTATCACTCAAGGGAACTTGCAACCGAATCGCGAGTATGAAATCTTTCTCGAAAAAATTGTTCAGCTTGCTAGTAAGAACAGCCGTTTGAAATATGCATGGCTTTCTACTTGCGGAACGATGGCGAATGAAAGCGCGCTTAAAATGGCTCGCCAAAAAAATTCTCCAGCGCGTTTGGTGATGAGTTTCAAAAATGCTTTCGCCGGCCGTTCTACGATGATGGCGGAAGTGACTGACAATCCGGCTTACAAACAAGGCTTGCCAGATTATAACGAAGTTTTGCGTATTCCTTTCTATGATAAGAACGATCCACAAAGCGGCGCGAAGGCTCTTGCGACAATGAAAGAGCACGTTGCGAAGCACGGAAAAAATATCTGCGCGTTTGCATTTGAACCAATGCTCGGTGAGGGCGGTTATCAAGCAGCACCTCGCGAGTTCTTTGTGCCAATGCTTGAGTTCTGTAAAGAACAAGGCATCGCAGTTTGGGCGGATGAAGTGCAGACGTTTACTCGCACAGGCGAATTGTTCGCGTTTGAAACTTTGGGTATCGGTCAGTACATCGACATCTGCACTTTGGCGAAGACAGCGCAAGTGGGCTGCACGCTTTACACTGAAGAGTACAATCCAAAACCAGGTTTGATCGCTGGGACATTCTCAGGTTCTTCAACTTCTTTGAGCGTGGGTATCGAAATCCTCGATATGCTTCAAGAAGGTTACCTCGGTAAAAATGGTCGCATCATGCAAATCCACAACCGATTCATTTCAAAATTGAACGAGTTAAATGCAACGACTTGCAAAGGCAAAGTTCAAGATGCCGGCGGTATGGGCCTGATGATCGCGTTTACGCCGTTTGACGGTAAAAAAGAACAAGTCGATGCGCTCACGAAGAAATTCTACGCCAACGGTTTGATCGGCTTTACTTGTGGTAAAGATCCAGTGCGTGTTCGTTTCTTGGTTCCTGCAGTTATTCAGGACACAGAAATCGATCTCGCGATCAAGATCATTGAAAAATCGATCCTTGAAGGCGTTTAGTTAGGAAGCTTGATTGGATTTTATTGAGGCCTGCAGGAAACTCATCTCGATCGACAGCACGCCCACTCACGGCAATAAAGAAGCCGCGGAGTTTGTGGCAGAGCTTTGCCGTGCGAAGGGTCTTCAGGTTGAATTGCAGACAGATTTTGTGGGCGACACCGAGCAAGCCAATGTGATCGCCCGTCCTGTGAGTGAACGTCCGCCGTTGGAGTTCTTGCTACAAACTCACTTAGACACTGTGGATCCAGGGCCGTTTGCACTCTGGACACAGACGGAGTGCAACCCGTTTGATGCCACGATTATGGATGGAAACATTTATGGTTTGGGCGCAGCGGATGTGAAGCTTGATTTTTTGTGTAAACTTGAAGCGCTGGCTTCATTTGGTCTAAACCGCGCTTGGAAATTGCCACCAGTGTTAGTCGGTACTTACGGTGAAGAGCTTGGCATGCAAGGGGCGCTTCGCCTGATTCGCAAAAACAAAATTGCTGCAAAAATGGCGCTTATTGGGGAACCCAGCGATTTGAAATTGATCAATGCAGCAAAAGGCTTTGCTTCGGTTGAGGTGCGAATCCCGTTTGAAGCCGAAGAGGTTGAGTATCGACAAGAGCACAATCTCAAAGAGAGTACGTCAACGCAAAGTAAACTCTTTATCGGGAAAGCAGCACACTCGTCGACACCGCATCTTGGAGAAAGCGCTATCACAAAAATGCTTCAGTATTTGCAGCAACTGCCGGATTCTGTGACATTGATGGAGATTGACGGCGGGGTGAACTACAACTCTGTTCCAAGTCATGCATTGCTTGAGATCGATGTTGTTTCGAATACGACCAAGCCGATTATTACTAAAATTGTAAATATCTTCGAGGCCGTAAAGGTTCTCGAAAAAGAATTTTTAAAGCATTTGGATAAGGACTTTTTCCCGTCAGAGCCGACTCTGAACATCGGCTTGATCCGCACATACCAAGATCACGTGCTTCTAGCAGGGTCTTGCCGTGTGCCTCCGGTGATCACGAATGAGATCTATGAAGGCTGGATGGAAAAGTTACGCCAAGTGTGTGAAGCCAATGCCTCGCAATTCCGGGTCACGGATTATAAAAAACCTTACCGCACGAACGAAACTTCGATGTTGGTAAAGGGCTGCCGTGATGAACTTCGCAATATGGGATTAGCAGACGGTCTGGCGACACAGCCTTCAACCAATGAAGCCAGCATTTTTTCCCGCACGGGGATTGAATGTTTATGCTTCGGGCCCGGCAAACGCGAGGGGAATGTTCACACGCCCTCAGAACATGTTGCCGTGGAAGATCTGAAAAAGGCTGTGGAATTTTATAAACGTGTGATTGAAAGGTTTTGCTTATGAGTTTTGTTATTAGAGCCGTTCAGCACGATGACCTGAACCAGCTTGTGGATTTGGCAAAGCAGTTTTCTTTGTTGAACTTGCCAGGCGATCGTAAAGTTCTCAGTCAAAAGATTGATCGTAGCGAACAATCTTTTGCCGGAAAACTTCCGAAAGACCAGGCAGAGTACTTATTTGTCTTAGAAGACATCGAAGAAAAGATGATTGTCGGAAGCTCACTTGTGATCGCTAAACACGGCAACGACGAAGTTCCGCATTGCTTCTTTAAAATTTTGAAAAGAGACATGTTTAGCCAAGATTTGGGAATCGGATTTATCCACCAAGTTTTGCGCTTCCAGTTGGATTTTGACGGACCGACGGAAATCGGCGGTTTATTGGTTGATAAAACTTATCGCCGCCGTCCTGAGAAGCTCGGTAAACAAATCAGCCTCGCACGCTTCCTTTACATGGGCTTGCACCCAGAAAAATTTGAAAGCCGCGTGCTCTGCGAATTGACTCCGCCATTGACGGATGAAGGCCGCAGTGAATTCTGGGAAGCTTTAGGGCGCAGATTTACGGGCCTTCCGTATCAAGAGGCGGATTTGCTTAGCCAAAGCCACAAAGAATTCATCGAAAGCCTGTTTCCTAAGGATGACATTTATTTAGCGTTGCTCGATGGTAAAGCCCGTTTGGTTTTGGGACGCGTCGGTGAAGCAACTAAACCAGCCCAACACTTGCTCGAGAGCATTGGCTTTGAATATTTGGACGAGGTTGACCCATTCGATGGTGGACCTCATTATGGAGCTAACATCGAAGATATTTTGCCGGTGAAGCTGGGTCGTCGTGCGAAGTTGCAGGATTTTAAAGATGCAACCTTCAAAGAGCAGGGAATGTTAGGAACCGGCGGAGATACTTTCCGTGCGGCATTGGTATCTTATGATTTACGTGGCGGCGAAGTGGCGATTCCTAAAAAGGTTCGTGAAGCTTTGGGTGCCGAAATTGGTGATGAAGTGTTTATTTCACCATGGAACTACTCCAAGAGAAAGGAACAAACATAATGGAAATCTATCCAATTAAATATCAAGGGGACTTTATTGCAGGTCGCTTTGTTCCTGTGGAAAAAGGCGATGGCGAATTCAAAGACGTCAGCCCGGGTGATTTGAACGATCAAATCATGACTGTAAAGTTTAAATACGATCATATCGATGAAGCTTGCATGGCGGCGAAGAAAGCCTTCATTCCATGGACGCGGTTGTCTTTGGATGAAAGAAAGAATTACCTCCTCAAGTTGAAGGAAGTTTTCGACAAGCACACTGAGCAAATGGCGCAGATCATTGCTCGCGATACAGGGAAGGCATTGTGGGATGCGATGACCGAAGCTAAAAACCTCGGTAACAAAATTGACATCACCATCAATAACTCGCTCAAGCTGATTAACGAAACCCACATTCCTAATGCTCTTCCGGGTGTCGAGGGTGTGGTTCGTCACAAAGGCCGTGGTGTGATGGCGGTGTTAGGCCCATTTAATTTTCCAGCGCACTTGCCAAACGGTCACATTATTCCGGCATTGATTTCTGGTAATACAGTGGTGTTCAAACCTTCAGAGCAAACTCCGGCAGTCGGTCAGTACATGGCTGAACTGATTGAGAAAGCCGGTCTTCCACCAGGCGTTTTCAACTTGGTTCAGGGTGATGGTGAATCTGGCCGCCGCTTGGCAGCAAACGAAAATGTGGATGGGGTTCTGTTCACGGGTTCTTACGAAGTCGGTTTGAAAATCAAGCAAGAGACCATGACTCACTACTGGAAGATCTTGGCACTCGAAATGGGTGGTAAGAACGCGACAGTTGTTTGGGATGACGCTGATTTGGATAAAGCGATCTATGAAACTTTGATCGGTGCTTACTTGAGCACGGGTCAACGTTGTTCGGGTACAAGCCGCGTGATTTTGCACCCGAAAATCGCTGACGAATTTACTGAAAGATTCTACCAAGCGGCAAAGAAGCTCACGATCGGTCATTGGAGTGAAAATCCGTTCATGGGTTCTTTGATCAATGCCGCAGCGGTTGAGAAATACATCCGCTTCCAAGAAATCGCAAACCGCGAAGGCTGCGAATCGATGATGCGTGGTAAATCTTTGGATCTGAAGCAAAAAGGTTTCTATGTCACTCCAAGTATTCACTTGGTGAACAAATTTGATCCAAACTCAGTCTATCAAAAAAGTGAAATCTTTGGTCCGAACGTTGCCATCTACAAAAGCGGCGACTTCGATGAGACCCTCAACATGGTGAACTCAACAGGTTACGGCTTGGTGATGTCGCTTTTCTCGAAGAATAAGTCTTTGTACGAAGAATCTTTGTTGAAAGCGCGTGTGGGTCTTTTGAACTGGAACCGTACAACAAATGGAGCGAGCTCTCGTTTGCCATTTGGCGGTATGGGTAAATCCGGTAATGACAGACCGTCAGCGGACTACGCGATTCAATACTGTACAGTTCCGGTGGCGAGCCTTGAAGACCCGACGCCATTTGATAAAACCAAAATGCTTCCAGGAATCAGTCTATGAAGAAAGTGACATTGATTGCTCTGATCGCGGTTGTGAGCTTGATCGTTGCCGGCGGCGCAGCTGCTGGTTATCTTGCTCATGAGTTTTTAAATACCGCACCAAGTTCTGACAGCACTGAAGTGATTTACGAAGTGAAGCCAGGCCAGAGTTTCAATGCCATTGCCAAAGATCTTGAGTCTCAAGGTTTGATTAAGAACGCGTTTGCATTTTCTATGTACGCGCGTTTTACCAATCAACGTCAGCAGGTGAAACGTGGAGAATACGGTTTCCGCAAAGATATGATGCCGAGTGAAGTTCTCAGTATCATTACCTCTGGCAAAAGTATCGCCAAGCCATTTACTGTTGCCGAAGGTTTAAATATTTATGAGATCAGTGATCTCTATGAATCCCAAGGCTTTGGTAAGAAAGCTGATTTTTTAGCTCTCGTCAAAGACAAGGCCTTTGCGCAGCAGTTGCTCGGGGAGCCCGTTGACAGTCTCGAAGGTTACCTTTTCCCGGAAACTTACATGATTACAAAGTTTGATAGCACTCGTGATTTGATCTCTTCTATGGTGAAGAGGTTTCTTGCAGTCTACTCTGAGATTGGCGCTGCTCAAGCTCTGCCGGGTTGGAGCCGCAATCAAGTCGTGACCCTTGCCAGTATCGTCGAAAAAGAGACGGGGGCTAAAGAAGACCGCGCGCTGATTTCCTCTGTGTTCCACAACCGCTTAGGCAAACATATGAAGCTGCAAACCGATCCTACGATTCTATACGGGATGGCGGACATGACTGGAGTTATGCCTAACAATATCCGTAAAGACGATATTCTAAAGCCAACCCGCTATAACACTTATGTCATCGGGGCGCTTCCTCCAGGACCAATATCCAATCCTGGCCGCGAGTCGCTTCTTGCAACGTTGAAACCGGCTTCGTCGAAGTATCTTTACTTCGTTAGTCGAAATGATGGAACGACAGTGTTCTCGGAAGATCTCGGAAATCACAACAAGGCCGTTCAAAAATTCCAAATAAATCCGAAGGCTCGCGAAGGAAAGTCCTGGCGCGATTTAAATAAGCCAGCAGCGAGCAAATAAGAGACACGGCAGTATCTTTTTTAGATTTCCATAAAATCAATTCAAAACTTATTTACAAAACTGGTCGATGTGGAGTGCTTTTGATCGGAGCACTCTTATCATCAAATTCTGAACAATTCCGTCAGTTTGCCTTCAGAAACTGAGACTTTTGCTCGAAATGTTAGGCATGAAGTCTATTTCGACGGAGGCGCAAAGTGAAAGCTTGGTTTAAGGGGATCAGAGGACGTCTTTTAATGGCAGCTTGTCTGCCTGTGGTGGCATTAGCAGTTGTAATCGGTATTTCTATGCATGCGAGCAATAAGCTGGGCAGCTTGTTGGAAGACTCGTATACGCGGATGATTCCGAACATGGATTCATTCATTGATATCATGAGTGCTCGCTCGAGCCTCGGATATTATTTCTGGGCGGCATATTCAAATGCACCTACTAATCCAGAGCTTTCTAAGGAGTTTGTTAATAAGGCAAAAGATTCTTTGAAGGAATTTAAAGAAGGTGTTGCTAAGTATGAAGCGGCCCCTTTCGGTGTTGACGAAGAAAAGCTGTACAATGAAATTAAAGGGAATAATCAGCGCTTCTATGATTTAACTGAACAAGTGATTGCGGCTCTTGAGAAAGGTGATTCAGAGTCTTTAAAATTTGCCTATAGCCAAATGGCAAAAGGTGAGTGGCATACACTTGCTGATAAGATTAAGAAAACCTTCAATCCGATTTCTGACTTTTATACAAGGGACGGAAAAGAAGGTCTGCAGACTCAAGCAGAAGTACGCGCGTTCAGCAAGAACCTTCTTCTTTTCACAGGTCTTCTCGCGATGTTCACAATCTTTAGCATCTTGATGTGGATTGCTTATAGAGTTTCAAACTCAGTGGGAGATGTCGCAGCTAAATTGTCGGATTCTACGGGTCAGGTGACTCAGGCGATTGAGCAATTATCTGCCGCTGGCCATTCACTTTCTGAATCTTCAACAGAATCTGCGGCTTCGTTAGAAGAGACAGTGGCTTCGCTTGAAGAGATGACATCCATGGTGCAAATGAATTCCGACCATGCACGCGAGGCAGCGGCTTTGGCGCAGACATCACGTGATTCTGCTGAAAAAGGCGAAAGAGAGATCAAAACTCTCGTGGAGTCTATGCAGGGTATTTCTCAAGCATCTAAGAAGATCGAAGAAATTATCCACGTTATTGATGATATCGCTTTCCAAACGAACTTGCTGGCGCTGAACGCAGCGGTTGAGGCAGCTCGTGCCGGTGAACAAGGTAAGGGCTTTGCGGTCGTTGCTGATGCCGTTCGCACATTGGCGCAGAAGAGCGCAGAGGCTGCAAAAGACATCACGGGTCTTATTAAAGACTCCGTTTCAAAAATCGAAAAAGGCACTGACATCGCAGATAAGTCCGGTGTGGTCATGCAAGACATCGTTTCTTCAGTGAAGAAAGTGTCTGACCTCGCGAACGAAATTGCATCTGCTTCTTCTGAGCAGACAAGCGGTATTCAACAAATCAGCAAAGCCATGAACCAATTGGATCAAGGTGCGCAAAGTAATGCGGCTTCTTCAGAGGAGATCGCGTCAACTTCAGAAGAAATTTCTTCTCAAGCCGTTCAAATGCAGCAATTGACCGAAACATTAAATGAAGTCGTCCTCGGCACGAGTGGTGGTGCGGACGTTGTGGAAAAAGCGGTTTCTAAGAAAAAGGACGCCGCAGCTCCTGTCGTTCATGCGGAAAAAAAGCCGGTCTTGGCAAAAGCCAAGAACGTCGTAAAGTTCACTCCGAAGAAAGAAGCTGCGAAGAACAAAACAGCAGCTCAAGAAGTGATTCCTTTTGATGAGGATGAATCATCGGCAGTTCCAGTGGCCAATGGCCGCGGTGATGTGGGCGACGTTTCCGGTTTCTAAGATTGATTTAAAGTTTTCAAAAAGTTGCACAGACTTTGTTGGCGGACCTTTTATGGAGAGGGTTCGCCAAATTTGTTTTTAGCTAACCCCTCAAAATCATTCCCATTTCCCCTTCGAATTAATTTTCTTAAAAATCGAACCATGTAATCTTAATAAAATTAAGATAAATATTGATTTAATTAAGATACCGTGGCATATTAATTAAAGAAATGAAGCTGCGGGTTAAGAAAATCAACCCCTGAAGGCACTGAAATGAATAAAGTTAAAGATTGGAAAGAGCTGACGACGCTCACACAGAATAAGAGCCTCATCGTTGAAAGAGTGAGACTCATAGAGAACGATATTGCGATCGAAGGACCTTTTGAGCTTCCAGCATTGGCAAAGTTGACGATCGAAGATCAAGTGTTCGTGATGGCGTTTGTGGGAACTCATGGTTCCATCAAAGAGATGGAGAAGATTTTCGGTGTGAGCTATCCGACCATTAAAGGACGTCTGAACAAAATCTCTGAGCAGTTGCAATTGGTGGATATTAATCCGGCGCCTTCTAAGGCGGATATTTTAGAAAAACTAAATCGTGGCGAAATCACTGCACAGCAGGCGGCAGAAATGTTGAGGAATGTATGATTCCTCCAATGCTGATGAAGTTTGCGATTTATGAAGGCGGCAAGAAAAAGATCAACTTTTGGATTCCGTTATTTTTCTTATACCTTCTTTTGTTGCCGCTATTTTTGATCATTCTGCCTTTCTTAGTCGCAATGGGATTGATCGCATGGCTATTCGGGGGCGGAAAGACTCCGGTTTCATTGATGGGCTGGCTCTATGAGCTTTGGTGCGCAACAAGCGGAACGGTCATCGAAGTGGATTCAAAGAAAGATCGCGTTTTTATTCGAATTTTTTAACTCTTTACGGAGAATGATATGTCTAACGAAAAGAAACAAATTTTAGAAATGCTTTCCCAAGGTAAAATCAGTGTTCAAGAAGCTGAATCGCTTTTGTCTGCGATCGGTGAAGCTTCAGTCTTGGGCGGCGGGACAACGGGTCCAGCAAAAGAAATCAAATTCTTGCGTATTAGCGTCGATTCAAAAGAAGAAGGCGGAGATAAGGTAAACATTAAGATCCCGATTAAGTTTATTAAGGCAGGTTTGAAGCTCACGGCATTTTTGCCGGACAAAGCTTATGAAAAAGTAAATCATGCTCTGGAAGAAAACGGCTTTCCGTTGGATTTAAAAGCAATGAAGGACGCGGATTTTTCAGAGTTAATTCAGGCCTTGTCAGACATGGATATTCACGTCCAAGATAAACAAGGGGAGACCGTTCGTATTTTCTGCGAATAAAGGTGCCCCATTATGAGGGGCCTATGAAAATCTGGTTATTGGTTTTAAGTACATTTTTAATTCAATGCTCAACTTTAACCAATACCCCGTTCGTCGGCCCACAAACTCGCGTGACCGCTTCAAGCAAAATGGTGCTGGATAAAAGCGGTTATCTTTATGACCCCCAAGATAAATCCTGTGACGGCTATCCACGCGTGATGGTTGAAACGATGCCGGGCACTTGCTTGGGGATGGTCCTACCGCGTGATCGCGCTCTCGATGCGGCCACTCAAAAAGGTTTTGTTAAACCACGGACCATTGTTCAGATTCCAAAGACAAACCAATTCCTCGTTGTCGATATGGGTGGGTGGAATCCAAAGAATGGCCGCTTATTTTGGCTTAAGCCTGGAAAAACAGGTAACTATGAAATTCAGCTCTTAAAATTCGCTTTGGATAATCCCCATGGTTTGGCAATGGGACCTGATGGCTTCTACTACATCGGTGAAAAAACACAGATCTCGAAATTTCATTTTGTGAATGGTCAAATTACCGATTGGCAAATCGTCATCGGAAATATTCCGCGCAAAGAGGGCTACATGCATCCTCTTTCACAATTTACCTTCGATCCACGTAACGGGGATCTCTACATCAACTCAGGCTCTCCGAGCGATCACTGTATTGTGCAAGGAACGGGTGCTTACAAGTCTTGTCCAGAAGAGGCTGCTCAAGGAAATGGCGCTATCTACCGTATTCCGGGTGAGCAATTGAAACATCTTCCTGTCGGCGGGATTCGTTACTTCGAAGTGGCGGCCTCGGGTCTTAGAAACTCCATGGCGATGGCGATCTCGTCGCAAGGATTTTTAATTCAAGGCGAAAACAGTCGCGACTTCCCCGAGCTTGAAGAACCTTATGAAGAGATGAACTTGATTGATCTAGACAATAAACGTGGCCTTCATTATGGCTGGCCTTATTGTTATGACTTTCATGCAACGTCTCCGGAGTGGCTGTTCCCTGAAAACAAAACTCTCCCGATTCATCAGCAGTTTAAAAAACCGATTGATTGCACTGCGACTGATCCCCAAGGGCCGGGCGATTACCAAGCACCACTGGCGTTGATGCCACCACATGTGGCGCCTCTTCATATGGCTTACTACCGCGGAAATCTTTTTAAAGATCTCTTTGGTGGAAAGTTGCTGGTCACGTGGCATGGGTATCAACCCACAGGTCATCGTCTTGTGGCTTATCCTGTGGATAACCGCGGAGTGCCTGTTACAAAGCCAGTGGATAAAACAGCGGTTTTTAATTTCAACCAACCCGGTACTTGTCCGACGAAGAAGCTCTTTGCTCCCCATGGCGGAATGGATCGTCAAGCGCCGTATGAAGAAGTCATTTCTAAATGGAATGAAGTAAAGAATGTTCGCCCTAAGGGCGCACCAGTTGCGTTTACCGAAGCTGAAGATGGGTCTTTGTGGATTGTTGAAGATCGCGAGAACCGCACGATTCTGCGCTTAGCAAGAACTCAAACTGCGAATTATCAAGAGTCTTGCAATAAAGATGCTGCGACAGCGATTGATCCGAGCATCGAGCTTCTTGCTTGGCGCTCAATGATCAAAGCCAACCCGGCATTAGATCAGGGTTACAAGCAAGTGCAGGCGGAGCTCGTACAAAAATACTGTCTTGGCTGTCACGGAAATCTCGAAGCCGATGACATTGCAAAAGACAGATTCAGCAATTTAGATTTCCTCGTGAAGAACGAATGGATTCAGCCTAAGAATCTTGAACACAGTAAAATGTACGGTGCAATTGCAAGGGTTGAAGGTTATACGCCGATGCCTCCGGTGGATAAGCCTCAGTTCTATGGCACATCTGAAGGTGAGCGACTGAATAAGATTGTGTCCCAATGGATTCAATCCATGCCAACAGATGTGGAGAGCACATATGCGAGATTCACAATGGCTGACAAGCGCAATGTGCGTGCGGCAGCAGGGACTTCGGCGAAGGTTTGCGGTCAGCTGATGGCGGGCGATATCGTTTACATCGATCCACGTCCATCAACGATTGTCACTGCCAATAATATTAAATGGAGCCGAGTGTACTTGGTGCCATCGCATAGCCGTCTTTTTAAAGACGCATGTCCGGCACCAGAAGACGGTGTGTATTTCGTATCAAGATAAAAATTAGAACTCAGTGCCCGGAGGCGCATTCAAGCGGTCAAAGCCATGCGTTGCCGGGTTGTATTTGTAAATATTCAGCCGTGCGATCATCTGATCATCAAATGCCGGAGCAATAATCTCGAGAGTCCCGTCATTATCCACATCCGCAAGACCTAAGTTCGTCGCATTTCCCTTTAACTGAAAATAGGCATCACGTTTTTCCGGCAAAACAATTCTTGCCATGAGCGTGCTCTCTTCAGGTTTTTCGACATTGTAGACTTCGAGCACAAGCGTATCGCGCATTTGAATCTTTAAAACTGTGACATGCAGACCCTGGCCTGTCAGATCTCCAGAAACTTTGGCCAAGATGAGGCGTTGTTCCGGAAGAAAGAAATCCCGTACTCCCTGACGCCAGCTCGGGGTAATCGCCACGGCTGTGACGAGCAGAGCCAAAAGCAGCAGACCGCCAATGAGGAGACTTTCAGCAGAGAATGAGGATTTTTTAGATTCCATAGGTGAAGTCTGCCACAAGTTTGTTAGAATGAACACGATGAATAAAGAAGATTTCTACAATTTGTTAAAGGCTCGCCGCTCGATTCGTAAATTTAAAAAAGACCCCGTTCCGAAAGAGGTCTTGGATCGCCTTCTCGCGGCGGCGATGGAAGCGCCTTCAGGAAAGAACCGTCAAAACTGGCGCTTCTTCGTCGTTCAAGGAGCAAAACGCGACGAGTACATGCAGTACTCGCAGAAATCGTGGCTTGGTATTAAAGATGTTTTGCAAAAACGTTTGAAGCCTTCGCTCTATGATTTCACAGAGAGATTCTTCTTTACCCTCGGTGATGCGCCGGTTTTGATTTTTGCTTATTCCCACAACGATAATGAAGAACGCTATCACACGAGCATTGGCAGTGTGTATATGGCTGTGGAAAACCTGAATCTTGCCTGCTTTGTTGAAGGCCTCGGTTGTTGCACAATGGGGGCGCCACTAGAAATCAAAGAGGAAGTAGATAAGTTCCTCGGCGTGGATCAGTTGCCTGAATACCAAAAGGGCGAACTAGAACTTCTTTGCGGCATCGTCGTTGGCTATCCCGATCACCAGCCACCGAAAGCGCCACGCCAGCTCGAAGGGCGTGTCACTTGGCTGGAGTAGCGAACGCGTGACGAGAAAAGTACTTACTTCTCGTTGATTGTGCTTAAAACATTTTTCTTACGGATCGTGACTTGAAGCTGTCTTGGATTACTTTGTGGTAGGATGAGCGAAAGCGTATTCTCGGCAAGAACAGAAAGTGCCGGACTTTTCGCAGCGACCTTTGTAATCAAAATCTTTAGATCTTCAGAGGCGGGTGCGAGCGTCCGTGCTTGAAGTAAACCGATTTTATTCGCCAAAAGACTTTCTGATGCGAGCAATTTTAAAATATCTTCATTTTTCCAATGATCGTTAATTGCAAACGAGTTATCGGCCTCTCCGTCGCAAACGAGTTCGGCTACATTATCACTGTGCTTTACTTGGCAAAGTCTTTCGAGTTGCATATAACTTGAAATGGTTTGATCAATAGTCTTCGAGGTGTCCGTTGAAGTGTACCATCGGGCCCATTCATCCACAGTCTTAATTTCTTCGGCTTTTTTCCAATCAGGCTTTCTGGAAGCGAGCTGACCCAAAAAAGTCGTGTTGACCGTTTCGATGGCTATTTTATATGAAACCAATCCAGCCAAAATAACGCCAATCATTGCACCAGCCAAAATTTTATTCTGCAGGCGGGGAGCTAAGCTGGTCTTTGCGAAATAGTCCGATTTCCATAAAATACAGAGCGCGAGAGCTGTGGCTACCATTGCTACCAAAGGGCTAAACGCAAAAAGCACGGCGATTACAATAAGGACGACATATACTAATAAAAGAAATCCAAACCGTTTCGCTAAGACTTTCTTGGTGAGTGGCTCAAGTGCTATCCTTGGATTTCTGGTCATAAAGAGACCAAGAAAAACGCAAAGGAACAACCAGAAAAACCCCAGTTTTGAATACAGTATATTTTCGAAGGGATCTAAAATAGGTTGCTGAGAAAAAGAATCATTTCTTATCAACAAGTAGAATCCCATATTTAGTATTACGAGGCTAGAAACTCGAAGAGCATGTTCTTGCCAGGCCTTGCTGATTGAAGGGCAAATAGTTCTTAAAAATTGTGGTAAATTGGAATTTAAGTTTACCAAATAGCATACAAATAAAGAGGCTCCTAAACCAAAGGAGGCTAGGCTTGCACCAAATCCGAATAGACGATCAAGACCTATTGTGAGGAGCCAAACTAAAAGAGATAAGATAAAACCAATCATTATGAACCGTAATCTGATCGACCACATCATGCTGTCACCGTGCTTGTGAAATAAGTAGTCAACTCGCTGATCGTTAGTGCTCTACGGTCTACGTGCGCTTGGTAATCCGTCGTCAGATCTTTTTTTCGTACGATGAGCGTCCAGGAGCCATCCGCATTTTTATCTATAAAACGAAAACCTTTTTCTACAAGTCTTAAAGATTGTACTTCAGACTCGCTCGCTTTGATTTTTAGAAAATGCTGAGGAATCTCTTCGGCGGTGGCGGCGAACTCGATATGACCCTTTTCGAGAAAGCAAACGTCTGTGGCATAGCCTTGCAGTTCTCCGGCGATATTAGTACTCATGATGATAAGACATCCACGAGTGCGTTCTTTTTCTAAGAAACGCATGAGCGTAACCCGTGAGCCGCTGTCGAGGACGGAGGTGATTTCATCAAGGATATAGATGCTGGGTTTCTTTGCAGCGTGAAGAGAGAACAGAGCTTTGGCTTTTTGCCCTCGAGAAAGATCCAATAGACTTTTTCCAAGATCGATCTCGAATTGCTTTGCTAGGCTTTGGAAAAGATCAATATCATAGGCGGCATGGATGCGTGCGAACTCTCGCCCCCAAGTCTTCAAATCAATAGCGACGGGAAGAGCCATTTCTTCGGTAATAAAAGCTATTTGCTGAGCAAGCTGAAGGCGTGGCGATCTGAGGGTTTGATTTTGAAAAAGAATATCTCCTGTTTCAAAAGGCTCATGCTGAGCCAGGAGTCGCATCAATGTCGATTTGCCTGATCCGTTTCTGCCGAGAAGTGCGACGAAGCGCCCCTTCTGAAATCGCAGATTCAAATCTGATAAGACGGGCTGTTTGTTATAAATCTTTGAGAGGTTTACTAACTGATACAAGCGAGCTCCTAAATTAATAGAGCTTCTAGTTTATGAAAACTCATTTCCTTTGAGAACTGGTTTGCCCTGAGCGCTCGACATAGGTCATAAACACGAGCTTTTTTTGTGTTCCCTACGCGTTGTGTGTAAAAAACCCAAAAATCGGAACAGAGTGTCCCGGAACTTAAATTCGGGACAAGATGTCCCGCTCACCCTCTAGACTTTCAAATGCACCTGCCATATTTCTCTTTGTGTTCCCGACGCGGGAGAAAATTGAAAAACAAGAAGTGGCAATTAAGCAGCTTCGAAAAAATAATAACCACCGAGTGAAATCGGTAAGGAGAAATAAAATGAAAAAAATGATCTTGGCAATCGCGATGGTTTTGGGTGCATCTTCAGCGCACGCATTCACTTCACCAACTTGGGCTTGCTCTTTGAACTTCAACGGCGCAGCTAAAGGCCTTAAGGTTCTTGTTGGTGAGTACAAATTCTCTGGTAAAGGGAACCTTCTTTGCGCAACTCCAACGGGTCAAGTTGCTGACTACCCAGTAAATGTAACTATGGATGCAGCTCCATTGTCTCCACAAGTTTCTTTCGGTTACATGAAACTTGCTGGTCAAGCAGTTGAGTTCTCATTGTTGAACCTTCAACCAGAAGACGTATTGGGTACTTACTACGTAGCTCAAGGTCAAGCAGCAGTTGCTGGTGGCGTTGGTGTTATCGCGGCTACTAAAGTGGGTTTGCCACAATTGGCTATCCAAGTTTCTTTGCAATTCGCTCGTGGTCTTGGTGTGAACTTGGGCCTCAACAAAATGCACATCGAGCTTGCTCAGTAATCTGTTAGCTAGGTTTGAAAATTAAATAATGAACGGCAACAAAGGCCAGAGTGGTTTCAAGCGTCCCTCTGGCTTTTGTTTTTTATTTCTGAGGCGTTTTTTGAAACGCGCGAATCATCCCATAAACTTCCGGAGCCATATAGCGCGGAAACAGATGATGCGAATTTTCGCCGTCGACAAAATCTAGACGGTGAGGAATGTTATCGATTTTTAGACGCTGATCGAATTCATAAAGCTGACCGGGGATCACAAGCTTATCTTTATTGCCACCGATCACTTGCACCGGAGCTCCGAAGTCTTTCAGATCAGATGTCGTATCCAACAAATCGAAATCGCGAATTCCCTTTGTCACGCGAATGGCGGCTTCAACTTGAATATCGATCGCTTTTAGCTCTTTCTCATTCAGAGCACTTTCATCTTTCTTGGTCATTGCAATGAAATACTTGCGATATGATTGTGACATGTATTTTTGCAAAATTGGATCCATGGCGAAGTCCTGCCACTGATCGACTTTAAAAGAGCTCGTCACGAAGTCATTCATGTAACGAATTCCCGCCGTCATTGCCCAAGTCATACTAAAAAGAGGATCCATGATATTCTTGACGACTTCGGGGTGAGCACCCATTTGCTCCATGGTTTTCGCCGTTTGGTGCAGTAAAAAGTCCGGGGACTGAAAATAGTTTTTTATAAACTTATCAATTCTTTGGACATACGGAGCCAGCATATGCAGTGAGCGTACGTTGATTTTGTTTTTACCTTTGAGATGGCCAAGCTCCGCTGCAAGCCCATAGGAAATGCCGCCACCGTAGCTATGGCCGACAATGACAACGTCTTTGATATTGTTTTTCTGTAAGAGCTCTTTGATTACAATGATATTGTCTTTGTAGTACAGATCCCCCGGCAGATGTCCATCGTGAGTCGACATGTATCGTTGCAGCGTTTCGCCATGACCAAACAGATCAACTCGTAAAACACCAAACCCTTCAGCGTCAGCTAGGGCTGTGATTTGCTCCATCTTACTCATGTCATCACCAAGGCCGTGGATGATCAGCCACGTTGGCCCAGCTTTCTTCGCGGGCTTGTAATCAAAGGCCATTTCTTTTTTCAGAGTTGGCGAGCGAAAAATCTGCAAACCATTTTCAGAGAAATATTTTTTGCCACCAAATTGGGTGAAAACCAGTGAGCACATGGGCCCAGCTGCGAAGCCTTGAGAGATTCCAAAAAAGCAAATAAGCACAAGAGTAAGAAATATTGTTCTCATGCCTCTATCGTACCAAATACTAAGAGCAATAAGAAAGAGCCCCACGAAAACTTGACTGAAATCGGTATAAGTAAAAACTCTATTTTGTGCTCAGAACTAAATGGTTTTCACAAACAGCTCTTTAGTCCCGCGGATGCGTTGTCCGTAGACTCCATTAGGGGCGCGCTTTCCCGCGCTGATAACCATTGTGATACCGACTCCTCGAGGAAGTTTTAAAAGCTTTTTAACTCGGACTTCGTCAAAACCCTCCATCGGACAAGTGTCATAACCCGCGGCGCGGAAGGCGAGCATGAGATTTTCACAAGCAAGAGAAACCGTTTTTGTTGCCCACAAAAGATTTCCACTTTTGCCAAAGGGCCCACGGGGCATCACTCGGAAAAGACCGAGCACGGCAACAGCCAATGTTTTCAGCGGAGCCAAAATATTCAGCGGCCCATTGCCATAAACGAAAGGTACGAGCTTGTGATAGTAGCTCTTTACACTCGACGGAACTTTTTCTTGGCTCGCAAAGAAGTCGATGTTGATCTTTTGCCCCCGTTGCCAGTTATCGGGACGAGCCACACACACGATCAGCGTCGGAGCGGTCTTTGCCGCGGGCTGGTTGAGGCAATACTCTTTGAGTTTTTCAAGTTTATCGGCGGACTTCACCCAGTAGAAATCCCAGGGCTGCAAGTTCGAAGAGTTGGGAGCTAGTAACGCCAAATCCAGACACTTTTCCACAATAGCATCGGGGATTTTTTCGTCGGTAAAGACGCGGACGGAGCGGCGACTCTCGACTACTTGAGAAAAGGCCTCAAAGTCACAGTCGATTGCAGGCTCAGAGTAAGTGGTTTCTAAGGGCTTATCGAATACACTGTCGGCCATATTTCCTCCGCTGTTGGGCTGAAAACTCTTATAGCGTATCTGAGGGTTGTGGGCATCCTAAACAAACTTATCCCACAGTAAAAACTTCAAATAAAATAATAACTTAACATGAATCCTCTATCCCAAACACGGCCTTTTTGCTATACCCTGTGCCTTCGCATGCATCCACTTGAAGCCTTAAAGCAGAATCCTTTTGTGCTAGCACCGATGGCGGGTATTACCGACCACGCTTTCCGCACGTTCATGAAAAAACGTGGGGCGAGTGTCGTTGTCACAGAACTCGTGAGCGCGACGGGCATTGAATACAAAAGCGAACGCACTCTCAAGCTGATGAGCTTTGATCCAACACAAAGACCGATTGGCATTCAACTCTTCGGTGAAGATCCTGAGACTATCGCAAAAGGCGCGCAAGTCGCTGAAGAGATGGGTGCGGACTTCGTCGACCTCAACTTCGGTTGTCCTGTGCCTAAAGTCGTTAAAAAGGGCGCGGGTTCTGGGATGCTTCGTGATTTGCCTCTGTTGGAGAAAGTTCTTCGCTCAACAGTGAATGCAGTGAAGATTCCAGTGACGATCAAGATCAGAACGGGTTGGGATGCGAATTCTTTGAATGCGCATGATGTCTGCAATATCGCATACAACGAGGGTATTACTTGGGTTGCGATTCACGGTCGCACGCGCGCTCAATCTTATTCTGGTTGGGCTGATTGGGATTACATCGCAGATGTAAAATCAAAAGCGAAGTTACCGATTTTAGGCAACGGAGATATTCTCACTCCTAAACAAGCGGTTCAACGTGTGAAAGAATCGGGCTGTGATGGCGTATTGATCGGCCGCGGCTGCTTAAAAAATCCACACATTTTTATGGATGCCTTAAGCCTGTGGAAAGGCGAAGAGATGTCTCAAGAGTTCTCTCGAGACTATTTGGGCCTTTTCCTAGACCTGAGAGAGGCTATCGTGGCGCATTGTGATGAGCATATCACCGGAATTCAGCTGCGAAAGTTTGCAGCTTGGTTCTCGACAGGGTATCCTGGCGCTTCCCAATTTCGAAAAAACTTATTCCAAACAAAATCTCATGATGAACTCATGGATCTAGCGACGGAATTTTTTAAAAGCATTGGTACAATTGAACAAGAAGATACGAGCCATGAGGAATTCCTTATGGGCGGACACGGATAAAAGGAAAACAGATGATTCAGGATCCAAAGAAAATTAGAAATATCGCAATTATCGCGCACGTCGATCATGGTAAGACTACCTTGGTTGACCACTTGATTAAGCAAGCCGGTACTTTCCGTGACAATGAGCACGTGGAAGAACGCTTGATGGACTCTATGGATCTTGAAAAAGAACGTGGTATCACGATCGCCGCGAAGAACGCGTCTTTCGTTTACAAAGATATCAAAGTTAACATCGTAGATACACCGGGACATAGTGACTTCGGTGGTGAAGTAGAACGTATCCTTAACATGGTTGATGGTTGTATCCTTCTTTGCGATGCTTCTGAAGGTCCACTTCCGCAAACTCGTTTCGTATTGAAAAAAGCTCTTGAGCAAAACCTCAAAGTCATCGTTTGTATCAACAAAATCGACCGTTCCGATGCTCGTATTCAAGAAGTTCATAACGAGCTTTTCGATTTGTTCATCGACCTCGATGCAACTGAAGAACAATGTGACTTCCACACCGTTTACGCAATCGCGCGTGAAGGTATGGCGACACTCGATCCAAAAGTAAACACAGGTTCTTTGGAAGTATTGTACGATGCTATCGTAAACTTGGTTCCACCACCAAAGATCGAAGAAAATCATCCACTTCAAGTGATGGTTTCTAACATCTCTTACAACGACTACGTAGGTCGTTTGGCGATCGGCCGCATGCGTGCCGGTACTATCAAAGTAGGTGATGAAGTTCTTTGCGTTCAGGCGAACGTAGAAAAGAAAGTAAAAGTATCTGCTTTGTTCCAATACAAAGTGAACTCGCAAGTTCCAGCACAAGAAATCGGTGCCGGTGACATCGCAGTTATCGCAGGTATGGAAGACTTCACGATCGGTGACACTATCACTTCTGCAACAGACCCACGTCCACTTCCACGTATCCGCGTAGAAGAGCCGACAGTAGGTATGGTGTTCTCGGTAAATAACGGTCCATTCGCAGGGATGGAAGGTAAGAGCGTTACTTCTCGTAAGATCCTTGAGCGTCTTGAGCGCGAATTGTTGTACAATGTTGCGATCCGCGTAGAAAAAACTGACAACACCGATGCTTTCAAAGTTATCGGCCGTGGTGAGTTGCAATTGGGCGTTTTGATCGAGCAAATGCGCCGTGAAAACTTCGAGTTGCTAGTTTCAAAACCAACCGTTGTTATGAAAACTGAAAACGGTCAAAAAATGGAGCCAATGGAGATCGCGGTTATCGATATCGAAGATCAGTTCGTTGGTGCTGTGACTGAGAAACTCGGTAAGCGTAAAGGTGTGATGACGAACATGGTTCAGAAAGGTTCTGGCCGTACTCGTTTGGAATTCCGTATTCCTTCACGCGGTTTGATCGGTTACCGTTCAACATTCTTGACCGATACTCGCGGTACAGGTCTTTTGAATACTCAGTTTGATGGTTGGGACCAATACAAGGGCGAGATCGAGCACCGTATGAACGGCGCGATGATTTCTGACCGTAAAGGCCAAGCCACTGCATACGCGATCTGGAATCTTCAAGAGCGTGGGGTTATGTACGTAACTCATGGTCAAGATGTGTACGAAGGCATGATCGTCGGTGAGCACGCGAAGGAAAATGACCTCGAAGTGAACATCACTCGTGAGAAAAAGTTGACCAACGTACGTGCGTCGGGTTCTGATGAAGCTATCCGTCTCGTTCCAGTTCGTCCTATGACGTTGGAATCTGCGATGGAGTGGATTAAAGAATCTGAGCTCATCGAAGTAACGCCTAAAAATATTCGTTTGCGTTGCCGCGAGCTGAGCCCTAACGCTCGTGCGAGAGCAGCGAAAGAATAACGTAGGTAATGAGCCAAAAGATTGCCGTTGAACTCAAAGATCTCAAAAAGAAATATGACGAGAACTTTGTCGTCAACGGCATCAATCTAGAGATTCCTAAAGGCGAATGCTTTGGTTTGCTGGGTCCCAACGGAGCCGGCAAATCCACCACCATGAAGATGATGTATTGCAGTGCCCTTGTTACAAGCGGCGAACTCTACGTCCTCGGCCTAAATGTTAAGAAAAACTTCCGTGAAATTAAAAATCGAATTGGTGTGATCCCGCAAGAAGACGGTTTGGATCCAGACTTTAGCGTTCTGGAAAACCTGCTAGTCTATGCGAGCTATCATGAGATCCCTGCGCGTGCCGCTTCTGAGAAGGCTCAGGCTTTGCTGCGTGAAATGCGTCTTGAAGAATATGCGGATCGCTCTGTCGATACTCTGAGCGGCGGTATGAAGCGCCGCTTGGCGATTGCTCGCGGGCTTATGAATAGTCCAGAGCTCTTGTTCCTCGATGAGCCAACAACGGGCCTGGACCCGCAAGCGCGTTTGTGGATCTGGGATTTCATTAAACATCTTAAAGCGGAAAAATCGACTGTGATTTTAACGACTCACTACATGGAAGAGGCCGAACGCCTCTGTGATCGTGTGGCGATTATGGATCACGGCCGTATCTTGGCTGTCGGTTCTCCGGCGGATTTGATTCTTGAGCATATCGGAATTGAAGTGGTTGAGTTTGAAACCAACCCTGTCGATTTAAATTACTACATCGGCCGCTTGAAAGAGGGCGGATACAGTTATCAAGTCATCCAGGACACTGTGATGATCTTGATCAATCCAACTCAAGATGGCCGCAAGGCGATTGAGTTGATCGCCAGCGATAAAATCCTTATCCGTAAGCCGACGTTGAACGACGTTTTCTTGAAGCTTGCCGGTCATCAATTGAGGGACGAGTAATGAAGTTCGTCGATATGATTCGTACGCCAAAGATGAATAGTGGCTTCTTACGGGTTTGGTCTCGTAATTTCCTTTATTTCCGTAAAACTTGGACCGTATCCCTTTTTTGGGTTCTGTTGGAACCGCTCATGTACTTGGGTGCGATCGGTTTTGGTTTGGGTACGTTCGTCGCAAATATCGGCGGCCACTCGTATATTGATTTCTTCTTCCCAGGTTTGCTTTGTTCCACGGGTATGATGGTCGCTTTCTTTGAAGGCACGTACGGTGGCTTCACGAAGCTGACTCACCAAAGAACGTACGCAACGATCATGCTCACTCGTATCGGTCCTGAAGAGATCGCTCTTGGTGAACTCTTATGGGCGGGAACAAAGGGTTACTTCAGTGTGATCGGGGTTGCTTTTGTGGCGTCGTTCTTCGGTTTGATCGACACATGGAGAATTCTGCCAGCCCTTTTGATTCTACTTTTGCTTTGCTGGCTGTTTGCTTCGCTGGCGATGATCATGACTTCGTATGCACGTAACTATGATTCTTTCATTTATTCGACTTCGGGTTTCATCGTACCGATGTCACTCTTTAGTGGAACTTACTTCCCGATTGATCAACTGCCAGGTGGATTAAAGTACGTTGCGTACCTTTTCCCACTGACCCATGCGGTTCAAGCTGTCCGTGGACTCTTGCAAGAGGGCTTCACGATGGCTGTCGGAATTCATACGCTGGTATTGTTGATTGCGGGAGTGCTCGCAATGAATATCGCAATCTATCGTATTCGCGGAAAACTCCTCAAATAAACTTAGAAGCCAGAGTCTTCTTCAGAGCCCAGATTTTCAAGTTCATCGAGAGTCGGCATGTCGGTTGTTTGTGGGCTGTTATTGCCATCGACATTCTGACCTGAGTTCTCAATTTCTTGCAAATAGGCATCCATGGATCCACCACCCGGTGAGAAGAAACTATCTACCTTATACATAGCGGTATTGTATTCATCCTCGGTGATGCGACTGTACTGATACATGTCCGTGACGATTTGCTTAATACGTTTGTGGGCGAAAGGAGTAAGCTCCTTGCGGAAGTAAGACTGGGAGTATTTCACCGGATTTGGCAGGATCATCGCCAAGAAAGCAGATTCAACCACATCGAGTTGTGCCGGAGTTTTTTTGAAGTAGAAGTGAGCTGCTTGTTTAACTCCGTAGATGTCTTTGCCGAACTCAACCACGTTTAAATAGCGCTCGAGGATTTCTTTTTTACTAAGGGTCTTTTCGATCTTCATAGTAATTACAAGCTCTAGTCCTTTACGGAGCAGAGTCTTGTCTTTATAGAGGAACATGTTTTTTGCAAGCTGTTGAGAAATCGTCGAGCCGCCTTTGGCGTAGGTGCCTTTTTCATAGTTTTTACGCGCATTTTCTTCGATGGATTTCCAGTCAAAGCCATTGTGTTCGTAGAATGAAGAGTCTTCGGTCAAAATCACAGTTTTTTGCAAGAGAGAAGAAATCTGTTTTAAGGGAACGTAATCTTTAGAGCCTGGGCATAAATTCACTTGATACATCGTCGTCACGACACAACCTTTGATTTGTTGTTCGCTCGGAATGTGTGAATAAATATAGGCGGCAAAAGAACCCGCGCCGACGATCGCGACTAAAAGAAGGATACCTACAATTTTAATTAGCTTTTTCATTGGTGGCTCAGCAATCCATTATCTCTCATCCACTTTACACTACTTCGAATTGCTTCGCGAGCAGGACGCGGATTAAAGCCCAGTTCCTTTTTTGCTTTGCTGTTATCAAACCAGTGAAACATCGTGGCGGTCCAGGCGTTCTCAGTACTGAGCGAGCCTTTCATACCCATTGATTCCATAATGTCGCCAATTTTACCCAACGCAAAAATTACGGCGGTCGGCATTTTGGTATTCGGAGCAGGTACGCCGGCTTCTTCCGCGATCAGGCGGAACAGCTCTTGGATCGTGATATTTTCTCCGGAAAGAATGTATCTTTCACCGCTCCGGCCTTTCTTCCAAGCAGAAATAATTGCGTCGACAGCATCTTCAACGGCAACAATACTAACGCCACCGGAAGTATAGAACTTGAAATTTCCCTGAGCGACTTTTAACTGCGTTTTTCGGCTGCCTTTTTTGGCATCGCCTTCTCCATAGATCGTGCTCGGGTTCAAGATGACGCAATCAAGGCCTTTGTTCTTATGGGCCTCGAGAACGATTTTTTCAGCTTTACGTTTTGTCTCGAAATAACCGAGATCTAGCTTTCCAACATTGTACTCGGAGTCTTCATTGAGAATTTGGTTCTTGTTGTATCCCGCACCCACGGCGACGACCGAAGAAAGAAATACTAAACGGCGAACGCCTTTTGTCAGGCAGGCATCCACCACATTTTCAGTCCCAAACACGTTGATCTTTTCCATTTTAGCGCGATCTGCTTTTTTGTAGGCAATCAATCCCGCAAGATGAAAGACGGTGTCCATACCGCCGAAGGTTTTGTACAAGCTATCGAGATCTGTAATGTCTCCGTAGACGTAGTTACAAGAGACACCGTTTAGTTCTGACAAGTCGCTTTGGGCGCGAACTAAGGCATAGACCTCGTGTCCTTGCTTGACGAGAGCACGTGTGAGCCAGCTTCCTAAAAATCCGTTCGCACCTGTAACTAGAACTTTCATGTCGTTACTTTTCTCTTTCTCCAGCGATTATAGAGTTCTTTCCCAAGAATACTATAAATCCATCCCATGATCCAACCCATGATACCACCTCCAACAACGTCAGAAGGGTAGTGAACACCATTGTAAACACGGCTATAGGAAATCAAAGTCGCAGCTCCGTACATCACAAGACGGCTTTGTGGAAAAAACTCCGCGACATACTTTGCCAAACAAAACATATTCGCCGCATGATTTGAAGTGAAGCTATAGCCGCCGTAAGGGGAGCGAACAATGACCATCTCTTTGAGGTAGTCCCCGGGACGTGCGCGGGCGACATTTTTCTTGAAAACATGATTACCAACAAGATCTGAAGTTCCTAGAGCCAGCAAAAGACCTACAAAGAACATCAATCCGTACTTGCGATACTTCCAAAGAAAGAATGAAAGCAAAGTCAGAACAATGAACACCATGAAGAGGGGACTTTTATGGAGATCAGTAATAGCCGGAAAAAAAGCATCCGCCCATGGGGCCGTCCATTGACGGTTGATAAGTAAAAGAAGGCTTTTGTCCAGCTCGTACAGAAAATCCATATTTCCCAAGGTAAATTCACCTCTTAAGAAAGTCTAGGAACAATGCTGCGACCGTGTCATTCCTGGGCCCCTATGTCACCATAGAGAATATGGATAAAGCGACGTGGTTTGGATTACTTATTGGCGTTGGTGGGATACTTCTGGCGAATACGCTTGATGGTGGTCATTTCGGTTCTTTGATGCAAGGAACCGCTGCGATGATTGTTATCGCTGGAACCTTGGGCGCTGTCATGGTGTCGAATAATTCTAAAGACATCAAACTCGGATTCCGGTTGGCTGGCGAGGCGTTCTCTGAAAAAGAGAGTGATATTGAATACAAAATCAATGAGATGGTCGATTACGCACGCACTGTTCGCAAAGAAAATCTAATGGCATTGGAAGCTAAAATTCCAAAGGCGACAGATCCCCTGATTAAAGACATGCTCAGAGTGATCGTTGACGGCACAGACCAAGTGATGACGAAAGAAATTTTCGAAAGCAAACTCCATGCAGAAGAAGACGAGTTGTTATCTGCGGCAAAGATCTGGAGTGATGCCGGTGGTTTTGCGCCTACCATTGGAATCCTCGGTGCGGTCCTTGGCTTGATCCACGTCATGGGCAATCTTTCTGACACCAGCAAGCTCGGTGCGGGGATTGCGGTTGCGTTCGTTGCGACGATTTATGGCGTCGGCTTTGCCAATCTGATTTTCTTACCGATCTCGAACAAAATTAAAAAGAAAATTGCATTGCGTATGAAAGAAAGAAGAGTTCTGCTAGAAGGCGGACTTTTAATTAATTCTTCACTCAGTACTATGTTGATTGACCAAAAATTAAGAGCGCTCGCTCACGAGCTTAAGTGAGGAAAGATGAGGAGGCGTCATGAAGAGCATGAAAATCATGAAAGATGGCTGGTCTCTTATGCTGACTTTATCACTCTGCTTTTTGCTTTTTTTGTGGTTATGTACGCAACTTCGACAAATAACGTCGACAAACAGAAAGAATTTGAGAATTCCGTCCGGGTCAACCTTCGGTTAAGCACCGGTGGCGCCGGCAAAGAAGGCGGCAGCCAAGTTCCAGACGCCGGTGAAATCATCGCAGAACATCTTCAAGGCACCGAGGGCCCACAAAGCTTTCCGAAACAAGGTAAGAGTGCCGAGGCCGCCGACTACACGGCAAGATATCTAAGTAAGCAAATCAATGCCGAGACACAAAAAGCTTTGGGCTTGCAGGTTCGTCATGATGCCGTTGGGGTTCGTGTTTCTCTCGCAGCTTCAGCGATGTTCCCCGAGGGTGAATTCAAAATGAAGCGATCAGCTCTCGAGACTTTGAATAAGCTCGGCGAACTCCTCAAGCAAACCGATAAGAAGATCATTATTGAAGGTCACACCGATGACCAACCGGCGGAGTCCGATAAGTTTGCCAGCAACTGGGAACTCGGCAGTCTTCGCGCGACGAGTGTTGTCCGTTATCTTATCAAGTATCAAAACATCGATCCGAAACGCATGGCTGCGATCTCGTATGCGGATCAGAAGCCACTCGTCCCGAATGATACTCCTGAACATCGAGCAGAGAACCGTCGTATCGAAGTTCTCATCGTTATTGACGAACCTAAATAGAGCCTGTTTTTTCATCAAATCTTCTTGCGACCGTCACTGACGGACTTGAGCGTTCACTCTATAAAAATCTTATGGAGGGATGTTTATGAAAAGCAAAGAGGTTACAAATATTTGGAAGGTCATCGCCGCTTCCAGTGCGGGCACTCTGATTGAGTGGTATGACTTCTACATCTTCGGTTCACTCGCGACGATTATTGCAGCCCATTTTTTTCCTAAGGACAATCCAACCGTTGCGCTCTTAAGTACGCTGGCCACTTTTGCAACGGGATTCATCGTGCGACCTTTCGGTGCTTTGGTTTTCGGACGGGTCGGTGATGTCGTCGGCAGAAAGTATGCGTTCATGGTGACATTGATCATCATGGGTCTTTCAACGACAGCGATCGGTTTTCTTCCAAACTATGAACAAATCGGAATACTCGCGCCGATCTGCCTTTTGTTACTTCGTCTATTGCAAGGTCTTGCATTGGGTGGTGAGTACGGCGGTGCTGCGACCTACGTTGCTGAACATAGTCCCGATGGGAAACGCGGGTACTACACAAGTTACATTCAAACAACGGCAACTCTAGGTTTGTTCGTATCTCTTGGTGTGATTCTCGCGACGCGCTTGGGACTCGGTGAAGATACTTTTAAAGACTGGGGATGGCGGTTGCCGTTCTTGATATCAATTGTTCTCGTGATTTTTTCATACCTCATTCGTCGTCGTATGTCGGAATCTCCGGTTTTCTTGGAAATGAAATCGAGTGGGAAGGCCTCAAAAAGTCCCTTGCGTGATAGCTTCCTAGTTCCAGAGAATAGAAATCTGGTTTTGTTGGCACTCTTTGGTGCGACGGCAGGCCAAGGGGTTGTGTGGTACACTGGTCAGTTCTATGCACTTTACTTCTTGCAGACGGTGCTAAAAGTCGACTTCGTTCTAGCGAATAAAATTATCGCGGTCGCTTTGCTCTTCGGGACGCCGTTCTTTATCGTCTTCGGTGGACTGTCAGATAAAATCGGCAGAAAGAAAATCATGCTGACGGGGATGGTGATTGCCGCTCTGACTTATATTCCAATCTATCAAGGAATGGAACACTATGCGACTTTGCCGGAGGGGCCTGATGCCACGATGTTAACTGTGCTAGTTTTCATCCAAGTAATCTACGTCACAATGGTCTACGGACCGATTGCCGCGTTCTTGGTGGAGCTCTTCCCGACCCATATTCGGTATACGTCGATGTCACTGCCTTATCATATCGGTAACGGGGTTTTCGGGGGGTTGGTTCCGTTCATCGGAACAGCGATTGTGGCTTCAACCGGAAATCATTTTGCGGGTTTGATTTATCCGATCTGTGTGGCTCTGGCAACAGCCATCATTGGTGGGATCTTCATTAAAGAAAAACGCAATGTGAAATGGCATAGCTAGAAAATAAAAAGAGCCCTCTTTCGGAGGGCTCTTTCTTACCAAAAATAAACTAAGATACTATACGCATTTCAAGATTTTGCGGATGATTTCCATCGCTTTATCTTTTGAAACACCAACTTTACCATCAGCGTTTTTAGCCGAAGCCATGATTGATTGAACGAAAGCTGAATTGATTGATTCAGCTGTCGGAGCTTTTTCACCCAATTTGTTCAAAGAAGCAGTGAACATATCTCTCTCAGCAGTCTCGTAAGACAATGGCTTATCAAGGATTGCGATCATTTTAGTCAAAGCGTCACCAGACTCTTTGAACTCAGTTTCAGACAACTCAGTTGAGCTTTTCTTTTCACCGATCAAATCCATGTTAGTCAAAAGTTTCGTAGCAGATTCTACGTAGTTACGGATAGAAACAGACTCAGCATCTGTCTTGCCGGCAGTACCGTTTTTAGCAGCCAACAACACATTCAAAGTGCTGATAACATCTACTTTCTGAGCTTTACCAGAAGAAATGTAAGATTTGAGAGTGTTCTTTTCTTTATTAGTAAGACCGAGGTCATCCATCGTCTTATCTTGTTGTTTCAGAGCTTCAGCAGTTTCAAGACTAGAAGCTTTTACTTTACCGCTTTTTACAGAGGCTTTGAACTCTTCGATTTGTTTCATGTAATCAACTACCACCTCTTTTGGAGATCTCACGGCTGTAGAGCCCGCGAAAGCGTTGAAAGAGATAACGGAAGTCATGATCATCATTCCTACGATAAATTGCTTTTTCATTTTGAAGCTCCTTTATTCTTGGTATTCGTTTTAACAGTTAGTAATTATTTCAAGATCTATTCCAATTATTTAGAGTCCGGATATCTCGCCGTTCCCGCCATATTGCCATACATTGACAACTCCTGGCTGAGTGACTGTAGAAGTTCTAGACAAGTAACGGCCAGCGCCTTCTGGTCGTCTTTCAAAGTCACAAGTGAATTCGAAGACTCAATAGCAGCCTCAGAACCTGGGACCGCAGGCATTGCGAAGGCATCCTGAGCTTTTTGAGCTTTCTTAATACCCAAAAGATCACTGAACTCCGTCAATTTACTTTCGATGGCTTTCAATTGATTTTGATACTCCTCTGTCTTAACAGATTGAGTTCTTGCTTTCTGAATGAGACCGTTCATCAGAGCAAACTGATTATCGAGTTCTTTTTGAATCTTTAAGCTACGAACGTCAGCATTGGGGTTTCTGCTCGTCAACGTATTGAAATCAAAGCGCGGCGCATACGCGAGGTAAGCTAATACAGGTTTTTTGCTCATATTATAGGAAGCAATAGTCACACTCGTCTTAGGATCTACGTCCGCAGAGAAGTACTGCTGAGGTAAATCCTTTTTATTGCTTGCCTTATAAGAGTCTTTCAAGATCTCACCCAATACGAGCGAGTACATGCGTGCTTCTTGGAAGGCCGCAATCATCGCACCGTTTGAAATCAAACCACGGTTCCATGAACTATTCTTAGTTTCATTCAAACCTTTATAGAGTTTAGCAATGATACCTTTGTAAGACTGACCGAAGCTTTGGAAGGCCGTCTTCAGTTCAGCCTCGGTATGGCTTTCCCACCAATTGTTAAAGTCCTTGCTAACTTCTGGATTGATATTTCCACGTAAGAAATCAGGAGCGGTTTTATAGCTGCCGACAGGCAAGTTGTACAAGCGCTCAGCGCCCACCGCATTCGCAACGGCACCATAGCAAAGTCTTTCTTTGGCTTCGTCTTCTAAAGTAATTGTTGGTGCACTGAACTTCGCGGGGAAGCCTTTCGTAATGCTGATTGTTTTCTCATTTCTTGTAACGTCAGGGCCGCACATCATTTGCACGATGAAGTAGTCAGCAACTGTCGGCGTCTTAAAGAAACCGTTGTATTTATCCAACTGAACATTTTTGTATGGCTCCATCATGCTCGGAGACATCATCATCGTCGCAGCAAAACCACGACCTTTTTCAAACATTGGATTTGGATCGCCTAGCATCGCAGCTACTTTATAAAGTTCACGGCCGAAATCCATCGAACCCACAACTGTTTGTGAGTATTTTCTGCGGGCATCATTCAGTTCAAGAATTGCTTTACCTTGAGTAGAGGCATCGCCCGAAATAAGACCGGTTTGGATCTTAGTCATGATGTCTGTTTGGTACTTAATAAACCCTAATTTTTTATAGTATCCATTTTGTAAGTTCTCGGCGATGAAAGCGCCAACGTCTTTTGCCGTTTCAATTTGCATCTTTTCAATGCGCTCTGGACGAGTGAAATAATTGTCTTCATTGCCATCAGCCAAGTTTTTAGGTTTTACACCATAAAGCGGGTAAAGGCGGTCAATACCTGAATCTTTTGGTGACAGAAGTTCTTTGACATAAATGTCGTAGAAATTGAAAGAGGCCGTATAGTTCGAAGTCAGCTCTCCTAAGAAACCAGACCAAGCTTGGTGAGCCATGTATGCTTCTGAAAGGTTGTTCACACGCCAAGCGCTCATCTTCTTAGAAAAGTCGCGGAGATTTTGATTGAGCTCATCCGTTTTGCCGGACCATTGAGATTTCTTTTGTGCTTCAATACCGGCGACGATGTCATCGTTAAGACCGACAAATTCTTTTCCATCGAAGTAGTTTTTCCAAGCATAGGAAATGTAGTGTTCCAATTTCATCTGAACAACGGTAAAGAGGGCCGCATTCACACCACTAGAAGCGAGTGTAATCAGCCAGCGTGCACCTTTCACTTCAAGACCGCCCGGCATCAACAACGTTGCGAGCTCGATACCAACGACTCTGAGAACGGCACCAACCGCCAAACGTGCACCAGTCACAACTAAGAAAGACCCTAAAAGGGAAGCAATGCCCGGGCCTTCAAGGATTTTCTTGTCTACGACGAGATATTTGTATGCGCCATCGCAAGGATTATCGACGCCTTCAGTTTTTTCGCCTTTAAATACAGAAGCTGCGCAAGCACGGATGTGCGGATCGCTAACGACTTGAGTGAAATAGCCCTGAACCGCCATACCGACAGTCATCCCCAGCATACCAATCGGCATGCCGAGCTTTGGACGTTTCAACCACATGTTCAAAACGTTTGATGTAACGCCTTGAGAATACATAAACATGAAGAAACCCAATTGACCCACAGGAGAAAGACTGTGCTCAATATGTTGTTTCATGCCTACAGGATTATCAGCATAGTTCGTCAAAAGCTGAACAGCGGTCATACCGCCCAAAGCGAGGAAGAAGGCTGCGGACTCCACCGGGAATGATTTCCAGGCGTGCATCGCGGATTCCTTATTCGCGATTTTTAAGTTTGCCATGCCGGCACGCAATTTTGAATTTAGCGTGCTTGGCGAATATTCCATCAGAGATTTTTGATCGCGAAGAGCAACCTCACCGACAACTTTTTTAGTTTCGCGGTCGACGAAGTACATTTTGTTATTTTTAAGATCCAAGCGAGAGTCGTAGTTCATCTTTGCTGCGTAATCGGATAAGGCAGCAGCACTTTTCTGACCCTCTTGAGTCAGTTTGCCGTCTTCCACTTCAAGGCCTGGAGTGGCCGCATGAGAAATAGCAGGCGCCAAGACCATTTGGGCTATTACAAAGTAACTAGCAATGATTTTGGACCAATTCATGGGCTCTCCTAAAACACGTATGGGTGCTTACAAAGGTATAAAGCAAGGCCGATGCCTGGTTATATTTGAATAGAGGCGTCTCAGAGTGAGACCAGGCCCTAATTTGTCTATCCCGTGTTAGATGTGTGACATTCGAAGGGGTTTTAGTAAAATCTCATTATGAGACATTTCATAGCTGGGTTTTTAGTTCTATTGACGGTGGGTTGTTCAAACTGGGCGTTGAAAGAGCGCTGTGAAAAAACCAACTGGTTTAATTACTCTCAACAAGTGGCTTTCGAAGGAAAGTATCTCGAAGAAGACGGCTTCGTGAAGGCCTGCAAAAAGCTCGATTTAACAAGTGCTGTGCAATTGGATCTAGGATTCAAACAGGGCCGCGAAAAAATGTGTCAGTATGACGAGATTTACGCCCGCGCTAAAGAAGGCGTTCCGGTGTTCTTTAAATTCTGTGATGGCCTTGAAATGAACCAGATGAAAAGTCTCTATCAAAAGGGTCTTCTGACATATTGTACGAAAGAAAAAGGATATACGTTTGGTAAAGCGGGAAAGATCTATCAAAATCTTTGCTCACCTGAGCAAGAAAAGGTCTTTTTGCCGGGTTTCTATCAAGGTCGCAGAGAATACTTAACTTCCTATATTGCGGAACAACGTGCGAGTCTCGATAAAATTAAGGCATTAGAAGCAGGCTACGCCCAGACCGAAAGAAATCTTCAGAGCGAGTATTCAACACTCCCTTCAAATGCTCAAGAGTGCCACTCACAGAGTGTTTACAATGAATCAAGCAAGCAGAACGAGTACAAGACTGTCTGCGAAGAAGCTTTTTACATTCGCAGCCGCCGCTCAGATCTTTGGTCAAAGATGGACGATATTCGCTCAAGACTCAGCGAACTTAGAAACGACTGGCGTGAAACCGACGAAAGCATCAAGAAAGCGCAAGTCTCGCTGAACGAGCTGCCATAAATAAAAAACCCACGCTTTTGACGTGGGCTTTTAGATTCAGATTGTAAACCGAAATTATTTCTTTTCGATTTTCAAGTGCTTGATCACGATGTCTTCAACCGGGCGATCCATTGCGCCTGTTGGAGCTTTAGAGATGCTATCAACGACATCCATACCTTCGATCACTTCACCGAACACTGTGTGTTTGCCATCCAACCAAGGAGTTGCAGCCACAGTCACGAAGAACTGAGAACCGTTTGTGTTAGGTCCGGCATTCGCCATAGAAAGGATGCCTGGTTTAGTGTGCTTAGGAGCATCCGCTGGAAACTCATCTTCGAAACGGTAACCTGGGCCGCCAGTACCAGTTCCAAGTGGGTCACCACCTTGGATCATGAAGTTAGGGATGACGCGGTGGAATTTCAAACCATCATAGAATGGCTTTTTAACTTTGTTGCCAGTTTTAGGATCCGTCCACTCTTTAGTGCCTTCAGCAAGACCCACGAAGTTCTCAACTGTTTTTGGAGCTTTATCAGCGAAAAGTTTAACTTTGAATGTGCCTTTGTTGGTTTCGAATACTGCGATCATGTCTTTTCCTTTTTTATCGTCTTTTTTTGTCGCTTTGGACTTCTTCTCTTTTTTATCTGCTTTTGAAGTCTCTTTACTGTCTTTGCCTTCTGCCTTTTCTACTTTCGTAGTGTCCGCTGGGGCTGCCGCTTTCTCTTCTGCTTTTGAGTGGAAACTGAAGGCCGTTAAGATAAAGGCCAAAACGTAGATCCACAAAATCTTCTTTAGATGAATGCGATTAATCACATAAACTCCTTCATAAAAATGCTTATGAGCTAGGATTTAGTATCTTTGACCGTCTGCGGGGGTCAAGTCGATTAAGTACCTGTAAATTCTCAGAGATTAGTAAACTTAGTTCGTTTTCAAGCGCCTGCGGAGTTGCTTGGAGCGCCTTAGCAAGCTGCTGAAATGATTCATGATTTATTTGTACTTTTGCGCCGCCCTCGGTCGACACAAGTTGCAGCATTTGTTCCATTTGACGCAGGCGTAGATAATGACGCTGCAATGACTGGGTGCCAGCAATTTCAGAGAGAAAATTCATCGTACTTGGACCCTTAATGGGGATCAATTTGTTGAGCACTTCGGCTTGCGAAAAGAGCTCAATATCCAGCATCCCACCCTCAGCATACTTCAAATCAATCGAGTCCGGTGCGAATCGCACGAGACCTTGGCGAACTTTCTCGAGTTCTTGTAAGTCCGCATCCGTGAGGGCTTTTTTCCGCAATTTGGATTGCAGATTTTCTTTCTGGGGATTCAGCCAATGAGCCTTCAAGTAAGCTTGGCGTTCCCAGGGCTGAGCTTCATGATCGAGATAGTCTAAAAGCTGTTGTTCTGAAATAACAAAGGGCCCGGCTTTGCCTGAAGGCTTCAGTCGGGTATCAATTGCATAGATACTGCCGCCTTTTCTAGTTTCGGTGAGGCGGTTGATAAAACGGCGAGCGATCTTACCGTCCGTTTCGTTAGGATCTTCCGGAGTTACAAAGATGAAATCAAGGTCTGAGCGGAAGCCAAGTTCTCTTCCGCCCCATTTTCCGAGGCAGAGAATCTCAATCTTTGAAGGGAACTCCTTCTTGAGTTCTTCCAACAACGTGGTGGTGATTTCGTCAGCCGTGGCACTGACATTGGCTTGTAGCTCCTCAATGTTTTTGTCTTCAAGATAGTGAGAACCATTAATAAGCTCACCGAGCAGACGTTTTTCAACAAGCTGCTCAAGCAAAATGGATAAATCATCCTTTTGCAGTTCTTGTGAACGATAGACATAGCTATCTATAAGTTCCGGCCGAGAACTCAGGATCTGCGATAAATAAGGCGAATGACCGAAAAGCCACGCAAGCTCATCCATCAAGTTCTTATTGCGAACCAGTAGGGTAAAGAAGCTGGCTTTAGCACGGGTGGATTTAATGAACTCCTTCAAATGCTGAAGAGCTTTATCCGTATCACCTTTTTGTTTCTCTAAAGTTTCGTAGAACTCATTCAGGAATTGCAAACGAGCTTGCTCATCGCGCTCTTTATGGCGAGAAAGAACTTCGATTTGCAGAATCTCCTGCCAGACTTCTTGGGAAGACGTGTTCTGCAAAGTCACCGTCGTCAGTTTGTCGGAGGCTTTACCCAAGAGAGTACTGACGATCTGGTCACAGCGATTAAAATCCTTCTCAAGATTTGCAGTGATCGCAGAGCCCCAGCTTGGCAGCAGTGTTTTCTTTTCAAGCAGGTGAGTTTGCTCATCATTCTGTGCTTGAACGAAGTTTTCAAGCTGGCGGAGCTGCCAATAGTGTTTCTTTAAAAACTGCGCATCTACCGCCGGAAGGATTTTAGTTTCCTCCAGCAATGTCAGTGCGTGATCGGTCGATGCGACCTGGAGATTTGGATTCTTTCCGCCGTGAATGACTTGCATCGCATGGACGAAAAGTTCCACATCACGAATACCACCAACGCCGAGTTTCAGATCCCAAACGGAATCCGTCGAATTCGGTGAATAGTGCTGACGGATTTTAGCCCGCATGGATTTTAGGTCTTCTAAGAGCGTATAATCAAGGTGCTTACGGTAAGTGAACTTCTTCGCGAAAGCGGCAACTTGTGAAATCAATCCTGAGTCACCGGCAACACCGACGAGGCGAACAAACGCAAGACGTTCCCAGGTTTCGCCATAGTTTCCGTAATAATCCACGAACTGATCCAGAGTCGGGATGAGCGGGCCTTGGCGACCTCCGGGGCGAAGATCAAAATCAACTCGAAAAAGAAATCCGCGGGGAGTTCTTTCAGTCAGAGTTTTTTGAAAAAGGCGCAGAGCTTTTAAGTGCTGAGCATCGGCTTCTTGCGCGACGATCATCAAATCCACATCCGAACTTAAATTCAGTTCTTGTGAACCCAACTTACCTAAAGCAAAGAGCGCGACCGCACTTTGTCCGAAGCATTCATTAAAGACGTCTTTGAGAAGATCATTCGCGAACTGACTCCAAGTATGGCAAACGGTTTTGGAATCAGCAGTGTCAAGGATAGTACCGAGGGCCGCGGACATCCAAGTGGAGGTTCGCTGCTGATGACGGCTTTGGTCCGGAGAAAAACTGAACTGAGCGTAGTGAGAAAGAGCCGACGAAAATTTTTCGGCCCCCGAAATCTCGGAGGCCGAATATGAAGAAACAGGTTTTAAACTACTCAAAGTTATTAGACCACTTTGGCTTGTAGTAATTCGCATCATCTAAAGTCACGCGGCGCTCTTCAGTGCCGTCAACCGTAGAGATATAGATCTGGTTTTTACCAGTGCGATTGCTTGTGTACATAACGAAGCGGCCATCGGGAGAGAAGCTTGGATCTTCATTCGTGGACCATTTGCCGTTAGTCTTCTTCGCAGAAGTCAGGCGGATCATGTTCGTCCCATCGGCATTCATCACAAAAATATCGAAGTGATCCTCACTTTGGCCGGCAAAAGCAATCTTCTTACCATCCGGAGACCAGGCCGGTGTTGAGTTGTAAACGCCGGCGAAAGTGATGCGTTTCACATTAGAACCGTCCGCGCCCATTGTGTAAATCATCGGGCGACCGCTACGATCTGATGAGAATGCCACTTTACTGCCATCGGGGCTGACGGCTGGTTCAACGTTCATCGCACTGTTAGGGCCATTCGTAATTTTGCCCTGAAGAGTTCCATCAAAAGACATTTTATAGAGGTCCGGAGCACCTTGCTGAGAGATCGTCAGAAAGATGGTTTTATTGTCTGGAGCAAAGCAAGCTCCTGAGTTCAGACCTTGACGGAAAGAGATCAAATCGCGTTTACCGGTTTGAATGTTGTACAAGAACATGTCGGCATTACGCATTTTAGTCTTAGAGCGAACGACATAAGACGTGTAAGCAATACGCTTTCCATCCGGAGACCACGCCGGAGATAAAGAGATAGACTTGTGGCTTGTGATTTTCTCAGGATTTGCGCCATCCCAGTCCATAATGAAGATCTCTTTGTAGTCGCCTTGGCCTTTGTCACTGCCAACAACAATCTTAGAAAGGAACATGCCGGTTTTACCGGTGAGGGCTTCAAGAACATCATTCGAGAATGTATGAGCCAATTTGCGAGTGCTTGAAATCGGGCCTTTATACTTCTTACCCATGACAAGCTGAGATTTACCAACGTGGTAAACATAAGCTTCCATATTCACTTCGCCTCCAGCGAGGAAGAAGCCTGCGCGGATCAGGAACTCAGCACCGATTGTACTCCAGCTTTGGAATTTGAAGCCGTTGGCTTCACCTGGAGCCGGGCGAAGACCGACTTTAGAAGTGTCTTCGAGGAAAGCTTTCTGCGGGATCATCTGGAAGAATGCAGAAACCGTCAGGTCATTATTGATAGTGTTGTAAAGGTCAGCGCCGACAGTTTGATATGAACCCGAAGGGCTGCCTTGGTAGTTCAGCGCCGGAAAAGCTAAAAGGCTCTTCTTAGTGCGAGCTTCGCCCAACTTAATGTCGGAAGAAACGGCGCCGGCGGCAGGTGCCGCGGATGGTTCGCGGCCTTCTTCTTGGGCGAAAGCGCCATAACAAGACAGGGTTGCGATAACTACGATCAAAAACTTAAGCATGAAATGCTCCTTCCGTTCTATTCAGGAAAGCCAATCACGAGGCCGCTCACGGCCACGATACTTACAAATTTTTCCGGAGGTGCTGCAAATGGCGCAGCTTTATCAATCGCCTCCAGAGCTTGTTCATCATAATTTGGGTTACCACTAGATAAAATAATTTCACGAGACAGGATCTGTCCCTTCTCATCTATTTTTAAGCGCACCTGGGCGCGGAGAGGTTTCTTTGACAACCATTCAGGCAAAAACCAATTCTGCTTGATTTGATGATCAAGAGAAGAAAGATAACTATCGTGTTGGAGCTTATCGAGGCCTTTGAGGGCTGTTCCAGGTGACAAAATATTGCCTTTGATTTTTGTCGCTGAGGATTTAGTGTCGCCAACGCCAGCCATCTTGGCTTTAGATTCTTTTTCCTTTTCAGCCGCTTCCTCTTTCATTTTTTCGATCGCGGCCATGGCTTTCAATTTCTCGAGGGCTTCTTTTTGCTTATTCTTTTCTTTATTCAGATTGATAGCTTCGGCGTCTTTTTTCGGCGGAGCTTTGACCGGCTTTTCAGCCTTTTCTACTTTAGCTTCTTTTGGAGGAGCCTTCGGAGCCGGTTCCGGTTTTGGCGGAGCAGGCTTTGCAGCTTCTTCTTGTTTTGGTGGAAGCTGTTGGTCTTGCATTTTATCAGGCAGGCCCACGAGGTCTACGCGAACTGCTGCTGAATAATCGATTTTTTCAGGAGTAAAAAACGCCGCGCGAACAGTAAAGATCGCAACTAAAGCTGCGTGAAGGCCAAGAGAGACCTTCAGGCCCTTCAACAAATCGTCATCTTTAATGAGGCGTTTATTAGCAGTACTCACTTGTCTTTAGGTACCGTGATCAATCCGATATTGAATACACCGGCTGCACGAATCTCGCCCATAGCTTCGGCCACAAAACCATAGTCCACTTTTCGATCAGCCTGGATGTACACTTGTTTGTTCTTACGATTTTGAAAGATGGCTTTAATTTTAGAGCGGAGATCCGCCATAGCAATATTTTGCTTACCAGCCGTCATCTTCTGACCGGCATCAATCACTAAAACAAAAGGCTCATCATTCAACTCAACACCTGCCGAAGAGGTCTTTGGCAGATCCACTTCGATCCCTTGTTGCATCAGCGGAGTGGTCACCATGAACATGATGAGCAGAACCAGCATGACGTCAACTAGCGGGGTGACGTTGATTTCACTGAGGGTTGCGCGACTTTTTGAGCCGCCGCCAGAACTCATTCCCATGATTATCCCTGTAGCTACTCAGCTTTGAAGAAGTTTCTTTTTACGATATTCAAAAAGTCAGCGCTGAAATTATTCAATTCAATTTCTTCGCGGCGAACACGCGCGACGAAGTTGTTGTACAAGATCACGGCTGGAATCGCGGCAGCCAAGCCAATCGCCGTTGCAATGAGGGCCTCAGAGATCCCGGGAGCAACAACCGCTAAACTTGCGTTTCCAGTAGCACCAATTTTATGGAAAGAACCCATAATCCCCCAAACGGTTCCAAAGAGACCGATGAAAGGGCCGGTACTGCCTGTGGTTGCAAGCACTGTCAGGCGGGTTTCCATTTTAGCGATTTCGTTTTCAGTCGCTTTGCGGATGGAACGTTCCAAGTTATCAAGACCTGATAACTGAGGTTTGTCGTCGCTGTTCTTGCTCACAAGCGGAGAGTCTGCGAGTTTTTTCATTTCAAGATAAGCAGACTTAAAGATACGCGCCATGCTGCTCGCAGGATAGTCATCGATGTCTCCGTAAAGAGTATCGAATGAACTCACTTTCCAGAATTTATTCGTGAATTGCTCATTGGCTTCGCGAAGTTGTTTCAGCTGACGATATTTCGTGTAGGCAATCGCCCAGCAGAAAACAGAAAGTCCCACGAGAATGAGCAGAGTTAACTGCACGACGGGACTAGCTTGAGTAAGAGCATCCATCGCACTTGTATTAATAGCAACTTGTGGAGGAGCAGCGTGAGCAGATTCGACTAGAAAATTGATTGGTATATTCATAGACATTAAGGCTAAAACCAAAACGTCCAGTCGGCAACCCAGAATGCAAGACTATGGTCTAGACCAATCTAAATAATCACTGAGATTCTCGATAATTATCCCATCAGCTTTCATGCGTAGGGCGTCATCAAATTCTTTTTTATCGAGTGCAGGGCCTAAGATAATTTTCTTTTTACGTCTGCGAACTTCTTCGAGTGTAGTTTCATGAAATGCAGGGCGTCCGAGCAAAACAAACGGAGAGATAAAAACATCTCCTTTAAATGGAGTGGCCGGCAAAATCCACATCGATTCAAAAGTAAGGAAGCGCATTAGATCCGCTTGGCTGCAACCAAAGAGCCAAAAGGGTTCAAGCTCCTTCACGCTTGTCATGATGACATTGTAATTGGACTGCAGAAGAATTCGCTTTTCAGGCGAAAGACCTTTCAAGGTTTCAACAAGTCCGGTGTGCACGCCTTCCACATTGTCTAAAATGTTCAGGATAAATTTTTGCTCAGGGTATTTTGCTACGACATCACGTAGTTCGCGGATATCCGGATGGGTGTTCTTCAACTGTTGAAGCGTATAACCCATTGGTTTTGGGCCACGATAAGCTTCAATCGACATTTGCTTCGGGTCCAAATCTGTCGAGAAAACGATGATCTTCTTATCGCTGGTGGTTTCGACATCCAACCAAAACAACACATCGGGTTTTGCTTTGAGAGCGTCCTCGAGTTCTTTTTCCGTTTGAACCTTCACGATAATCGCCAGTGTCGCCACGTTTTCAAAGAACGGATGCTGGAAATCCGGGTACTGCTGACTCATCCCCCAAAGGCGGGAGGTGAGCAAAACAACAAACAAAACAACGATGGAAACGACACTGATAAACAGAACTCTCATAGTGCTAATGGGTCTATCATGAAGGGGTCTTTGAAGCATCTTCATTAAGTAAGGCTTTTTGAGCCCGGATTAGCTCCATTATGGAACCATCTTGGGCTTCCGGTTTATTTGCTTAAATACATGAAATATTTAGCCATTTTAAAAATCTTAAAAAACCTGTAATATACGCTAAAAAAAGGCGTACTTACTTCTTGCGCTTTAGAATTCTTTCATTTAGTTTGCATCACACTTTCACTCCGTTAACGACCTGGAAGTGTTGAGGATAGGACCTATGAACAAACTCAATCGCAAACTCGAATATGCTCTGATGGCTTTAAAGCACATGAGCGCAAAAATACCGGGTGAGCTCACATCAGCCAAAGAAGTGTCTGAACAATTCAGCACTCCGTTTGATGCTACCGCACGCGTAATGCAGGCGATGGCCCAAAAGGGACTTCTGCGTGCCGAGCATGGAGCTTTCGGTGGTTATCAAATCACGAAAGATCTTAGCAAGGTCACGATGCTCCAACTTCTAGAGATCATCGAAGGTCCTACGGCGATGGTGAAGTGCATGTACAAGGAAAGCCCTTGTGAAATTCAAGGCACGTGCAACATCGTTTCTCCAGTTCAGCTTTTACAATCAAAACTGAATGAATTCTACGGCAACATCACTCTGAAAGAGCTTCTCTTGGAAGCGGCTAGCGGAGCTAAAGTAGCGAAGCGCAAACCAGTAGCAGAGGAGGCGCTCAATGGATAATTCGACAAAACCGGCACAAACTCTGCCGGATACAGAGTACAAATGGGGTTTCACGACCGATATCGAAACCGATACGGTTGGTAAAGGTCTCAATGAAGATGTCATTCGTTTGATCTCTTCAAAGAAAAACGAACCAGAGTGGATGCTTGATTATCGTCTGAAAGCTTTCCGCTATTGGATGACTCTCACTGAGCCGACGTGGGCGCATGTGAATTATCCTAAGATCGATTTCCAGGATATTTGCTATTACTCGGCTCCGAAGAAAAAAGCCGACGGTCCAAAATCCATGGACGAGCTCGATCCTGAGTTGATTAAGACTTTTGAAAAGCTCGGTATTCCACTGACTGAGCAAAAACGTATTTCCGGCATCGCGGTTGATGTGGTGTTTGACTCCGTCTCTGTCGGTACGACTCATAACGAAGTGCTTGAGAAGGCGGGCGTGATTTTCTGCTCGATCTCTGAAGCGATTCAAAAGCATCCAGATCTCGTTAAAAAATACTTGGGCTCCGTTGTGCCAATTACTGACAACTACTATGCGGCTTTGAATGCGGCGGTCTTTACAGACGGTTCTTTCTGCTACATTCCTAAAGGCGTTCGTTGTCCAATCGATCTTTCGACTTACTTCCGTATCAACGCAAAAGATACCGGTCAGTTCGAGCGCACCTTGCTTGTGTGTGACGAAGGCGGTTACGTGAATTATCTCGAGGGCTGTACAGCGCCTCAGCGTGACGAAAATCAATTGCATGCGGCAGTGGTTGAGCTTGTTGCCATGGAAAAGTCTGAGATCAAATACTCGACAGTTCAAAACTGGTACACGGGCGATAAAGAAGGTAAGGGTGGTATCTACAACTTCGTAACGAAGCGTGGAAAGGCCGTTGGTAAGCATTCAAAAATTTCTTGGACGCAAGTGGAGTCCGGCTCTGCAATTACTTGGAAGTATCCTTCCGTGATCTTGCAAGGCGACTACTCTGAAGGTGCTTTCTATTCTGTAGCCCTCACACATGATTACATGCAGGCAGATACTGGCACGAAGATGATTCATATCGGTAAAAACACGAAGAGCACGATCATCTCGAAGGGTATTTCGACAGGTCACTCTTCGAATGCTTATCGTGGCCAAGTAAAAGTCATGGCTTCGGCTGAAAACGCACGTAACTACTCACAGTGTGATTCTATGCTTGTGGGTGATCAGTGCAGTGCTCACACTTATCCATATATTGAAGTGAAAAACAAATCCGCGACATTAGAGCACGAAGCAACTACTTCGCGCATCAGTGAAGATCAGATCTTCTATCTGCAATCGCGCGGTCTCAACATGGAGCAAACAATCTCTATGTTGGTCAATGGATTCTGTAAGGAAGTGTTTAAAGAGCTTCCTTTAGAGTTCTCTGTTGAAGCTGTGAAATTAATCGAAATGAAACTAGAAAATTCAGTTGGGTAATAAGATGTTAGAAATTAAGAATCTCCAAGCTAAAGTCGAAGAAAAAGAAATCCTTAAAGGTTTGAACCTCACAGTGAAAGCTGGCGAAGTTCACGCGATCATGGGCCCGAACGGCTCTGGTAAATCGACACTTTCTAAAGTCCTTGCCGGCCACCCAGCATACGAAGTCACTGGCGGCGAAGTTAAATACGAAATCAACTTCCAAATGACGAACTTGCTCGATATGGCTCCGGATGAGCGCGCTAAAGAGGGCGTGTTCTTGGCATTCCAATATCCGATCGAAGTTCCAGGTATCAGCAATTTCAATTTCTTGCATACGTCATTCAACGCGGTTTTGACTCACCAAGGTTCTGAACCAATGAATGAAGCTGATTTTCGCGTTTACGTTGAAGAGAAAATGAAGCTTGTCTCTATGAAGAAGGACTTCCTCGAGCGTCCAGTCAACGTTGGTTTCTCTGGCGGCGAAAAGAAGCGTAATGAAATTTTGCAAATGGCAGTCCTTGCTCCGCGCTTGGCTTTGCTTGACGAGACAGATTCTGGTTTGGATATCGATGCTCTTCGTATCGTTGCTGAAGGTGTGAATAAACTCCGCCGTAAAGACAATGCGATTGTGTTGGTAACGCACTATCAACGTCTTCTTCATTACATTAAGCCTGATTTCGTGCACGTGTTGGCAAACGGTAAAATCATCGAGACCGGTGATTACAAGCTTGCTGAAACTCTCGAAGAGCGTGGTTACGACTGGTTGGTGGGTTAATAACTATGAACTTATTGAGCCACTTCGACAAATTTGCTTCTCAAACTCCGGCGACGGGCGGGGCGCAAACTTTGCGTGCCAAAGCGCTTGAGTTTTTGAATGCAAAAGGTCTTCCGACCCGCAAGGACGAAGACTGGAAATACACAAGCCTCAAGGTGCTGAACGACGAAAGCTTCGTTCCAGCAGGCCTTGAAGTTACTCAGCCAACGCACGAAACGATGAAGGCGATTCAAGCTAAATTGAATCCTGAATTTATCAACATCGTTTTCCACAACGGTCAGTTCAATAAGACACTTTCTTCTGTCGAAGAGTTGCCAGCCGGTGTGAAGTTCACCGAGGGCAAAGACGTTGTGGCGACGGACTTCAAAGATTCCTTCGAGGCTTTGAACGTTGCTTACTTCACAAAAAACTACACACTAGAGATTTCCCCAGAAACCTCTGTGGATAAAGCTGTGAACTTTGTGTTTTACAGCTCGGCTGAGGGCACTTCGGCTGTCATGGTGAACCCACGCGTGACAATCAAAGCCGGTAAAATGTCTTCGACTAAGTATCTTGAATCTTACTATGGTCAAAGAGATGTCCGCTATTTTGTGAATCCACAAGTGGATGTCGAAGTCGCTGAATCTGCAAAGCTCATTTACGTGCGCTTGCAGGCAGAAGGCTCTATGGCTGTGAACGTAGGTCGCACGAACTTTACTCTGGGTAAGGCATCCCACGTGCATAGCCTTGCTTTCTCGACTGGTGGAATTCTTGCTCGTCACAGTTTGACGGCTGAAATGAAGGCTCCTGAGGCGTTCGGTGTGTTTGATGGCGTTTATGTGACTAAAGGCAACCAAGTGGTCGACAACACCACTGTGATTGATCACCAAGTGGGCGCTTGTAATACCTCTCAGCACTACAAAGGTATTTTGGCGGATGCTTCCCGTGCCGTGTTTAACGGTAAAGTCATTATCCGTCAGGGCGCGATGAAAGCGAACTCTGAGCAGCTCAATAACAACTTATTGTTAAGCCGCGAGGCGGAAGCCGACAGCAAACCGCAATTAGAGGTTTATGCTGATGACGTCAAAGCAGGTCACGGTTCGACAGTGGGTCAGCTCAATCAAGAAGAGCTCTTCTATTTGCAAAGCCGTGCAATTTCAGCAGATATCGCGGTTCCGATGATGAGCTTTGGTTATGCATCTGAATTAATTTACAAATTAGAGAATGAAGAATTGCAAAATTGGTTGAATAAGGAGCTTCGTGAGGCCTTCCAAGGTCTCCAAGTTGCGTTAAAGTAATATGAAGCAAGATCCGGTTTTTGAAAAAGTACGCGCTCAGTTCCCGGCCCTGACTCAAAAAGTGCATGGCAAGGACTGGATTTACCTCGACAGTGCAGCAACCACTCTGAAGCCAGAAGTTGTGGCCGAGCGTATTTACCGTTTTAACCAGTACGAAGTTTCTAACGTTCACCGTGGCGCCCATCACATTGCCGATAAAGCGACGGTGAACTACGAAAACGCACGTGCAGCGGTTGCGAAATTCTTGGGTGCAAAAACTCAGGACGAAATTGTTTTTGTTCGTGGTACGACTGAGGCTATTAATCTTGCGGCCTTTAGCTATGCTCGTAGCATCCTCAAAGAAGGCGATGAGATTTTAGTTACCGTGATGGAGCATCATGCGAACATCGTTCCTTGGCAAATCGTTGCTGAAGAAAAGAAAGCCAAAGTCATCGCGGTAGATGTGAAAGATAACGGCGAGCTGGATCTTGAGGATTTCAAAAAGAAATTGAACTCAAAAACCAAAATCTTTGCTTTCACTGCGTGCTCTAACACACTAGGCACCGTGAATGACATGAAAGCCCTGACAGCAGCGGCTCACAAGGTGGGGGCGAAGGTCCTTATTGATGGGGCGCAGATCGTTTCTCAAGAGGCTGTGAACGTTCAGGACATCGATTGTGACTTCTTTGCGTTCTCGGGGCACAAGATCTTTGCACCGTTTGGTATTGGTGTCCTCTTTGGCAAAAAAGATCTTTTGGATCAAATGCCTCCATATCAAGGTGGCGGCAGCATGATTTCTAAGGTGAGTTTCGAGAAAACCACTTTCAACGAAGCTCCTTTCCGTTTTGAAGCAGGGACTCCGAATGTTGAAGGAGCCATTGCTTTGCATGCGGCCCTTGATTTCGTGAACTCGATTGGTTTTGATAAAATTAAGACTCATAAAAAGCAGCTCTTAGAAGCAGCCACCGAAGGCCTTCAGAAAATTCCTGGAGTCCGCATTATTGGGACGGCTCCCCATAAAGGGCCTGTTTTGAGTTTTGTTTTGGAAGGCGCGCATCACTCGGATGTGGGCCAAGTCTTGGATCAGCAGGGGATTGCAGTCCGTGCAGGACACCATTGCTGCCAGCCACTGATGGCGCGTTTCGGGATTACCGGAACTGTCAGAGCTTCTTTTTCAGTTTATAATAATATGCAAGATGTTGAGAGCTTTTTGAAAGCCGTTAAAAAAGCTCAGGAGTTATTTCAATGAGCGCGCAAGATGTACTAATCCGAATTCAGGCGACTCCAAATCCAGCAGCATGGAAGTTTGTTTTGGACCGTGCGGTTTTGACCGAGGGCAAAGCGACTTACTCGAGTGTTGAAGAGGCTGCGAACAATCGCTTGGCTGCAGGGATTTTCGAAGTTCCGGGTGTGAAGCAGGTTCACTACTTCCAAAATGTGATTACGGTGACTCATACTTTCGATGCTGATCCAGATGAAGTGCAAAAAGCAGTTTGCGCTGTAATTCAGACTCGCATGGCGGTTCATGACCCAAATCAAACACAGGTTGACGAAAAGAAACTTCGTCGTCAGAGCCAGTCGCCTGAGATCCAACAAATCGAAGAGATTTTGGATCGTACAGTTCGTCCAGGCTTGCAAGGCGATGGTGGTGACTTGGATGTTGTGAGCTACGAAAACAACAAGCTCACGGTTTACTATCAAGGTGCGTGCGGAACTTGCCCGAGTGCTACGACGGGCACTTTGATGGCGATCGAAGGCATTCTCCGGGATGAATACAACCCGGAAATCGAAGTGATTGCTTTGTAAGATTATTTAGTTTCAGAATCTTTTTCTTTGGCTTCTTCAGCTGCAGCTTTAGCCTGCGCCTGAAGATCCATCACGCGAGCCTCCATTGTTTCTTCTGGGCGGCTCACCACCACTGCAGAAGCTGTTAATGGCATATTCGAAGTCGTGATTTGTGTTTTGAGTGAAATCAACTTTTGCGCATCACGCGAAAAGCCCTTCACAAGAATGCTAACCTGTTGCGCTTTTCCGAGGGAAATATTCGCTAACGTATCCGCTTGCGGGCCACGCACGAGCTCGACACCCGCGGGTAAAGACCATTCATAGCTGAGAGGAGTGTCTGCAGACAGGTACTGAGTAATGAAGCCAACAAGTTCCACCACTTCTGTATTGCTCTCGGGATAAGACTCAGGTCCGACGATCTCAATCGTCATAGCGGCTGCTTGCTTACCGATCATCAAGCCATGAGCTTGATAGGGCTCAATGCTCGCGATCGAACGATGCACCTTGTGCTCTTGCATGTAGACCAATGCGGAGCCAATGATCCCCAAGGCGAGTGGACTTAAAAGAATCAACTTGGTTCTATTAAATTTCTTTACTGAGGTACTAGGCATGATGTCACCGTCGAGCTTGTGCCGATATATAAATAATAATTAGCTGTGCCATTGAGGCTTGCCGAAGTCTTACCATACGTCGACGCTTTAACATCGATCATGTAGTAACCCGCGGGCAAACCACTCATATCCACAACTTCTATTTCATTGGTTGAGCCAGTATTGAGAGTCTTACTCTTACGAACCATTGTCGAGTTGCTGAAGCTTGCTTGGGCCTCTTGAATTTCTTCAGAGTAGTAGTAACCATCCGAGTAAACATAAAGATTCATATCAATGATATTCGCACCGGAGTTCCGGGATTTTAAAACGATCTGTTTGCCGGAACCATCATAATAATAAGCGTAGAAATCATTCGACATGAGTTGATTCGAGCGATCGTAGTTCAGGCTTTGATCTGCCACGGGGCTCATGGCAATTTCAGAGCAGGAAGTCGTGCCGTCGGTGGCAATGAAACGGCCATAAAGTGATGTATCTTTTTTCTGATTCTCTTCTGTAATCACAGAGGTCCATGTCGCCATACCTTGACTTGAGTAGCTCGAAGTCAGAGTTGTATTTAGAATGCTGTTATACAGACCAAAGTTAATAAACTTGTAAGTCGAAGATGTACGCAAAGCCTTAAACGCATCCCAGATCGCAGCAAACGGAATACCGCTGGCATTCGTCATACTCTTAAAGAGAGTGCGAGAAATCGAGAACTCACGGAAGACGCCTTCATTGGTGGAGGCCTTATCGTAAACCGCTGCAGAATTGAGCTCTGAAAGATCGCGATTGATTTGAATACCGTAAGAAGATCCGGAGCCTTCGACAGAGTCATTACCAAAACCAACGGTGTCGACATAACCCGTCCAGCCACTGGAGCCTTTTTTGGGCCCGGAGTATGAACTGTTATAAACGATATTGTTTTGAACGGCTGCTTGGAAGTAGTTCGCCCAGCCTTCACTCCACGCTAAACGCGGATCGATGATGAAGTTACCGTTGTGCGATCCGCCCGGAGTATCGGAGCGGCCATAATGAGCTTCTAAGAAATGGCCGTATTCGTGCAAGATGACAGAGTCATCGAAATGATCAGTATCAGAGGCTTTCACGTCACCGTTCTTACCGCCGAGAATATACAAACGGTCTTCAGAAGCGACATAGAAAGACGCGAGCACGCTCGGAGCATTGTAATAAGAGTAAGGATTGAAACCTTGTTTCCAGAAGACAGAAACTTTATCTGCAACGAAGCTCGTTTGCGAAGTATTGCCGCGGATAAATTCATTGGCCCAGAAGATATCAGCCAAGATATTGAATGCGCCTCCTGAAAGGTCGCTGTCTTCACTGATACGAGCGCTTGCTACAAACGGAGTTGGAATAGCCACCGAAGTAGCAGACGCAGAAATCGTAAACTGTTTTGAGATTGAGTAGGGTAGCGCAGAGTAGATGTCCTTGAGAACGCTTGCCTTCACTTTGCTACTCATGGAGCGCGAAAAAACTTGCACATAGTAGGTACCGGCCACTTGAGGCACTGCCAAGCTGAAAGCACCCAGAGAGTCAGTCTCGCCACACTGAATAGTGTTGCCAGAACTATCTACGATATGAACCTCGGCATAGGTCACGCCTTTAGAAACCGGGTTACCATAAAGACCTTTGTTCGAAGTCAGTACCAAAGGACGATATTGGAAAGTCGCTGTCCCGGTGATGGTCGTGGTCGCGCCAGAGTAGGAAGTTGCTTGAGCAGCTCCGCAATATGCGCTTTCGGGATTTTGAGTATAGTCATTATTATCTGGTTCAAGAGCGTTTTGACAGCCCGTGAGCAGAATGAAAAACGCAAAGATGTACCAGCAGAGCTGATGGTGCCTACTTCTTAAGTCCATGTCTTAATTATCGGCCCTAACGAGACCTAGCTGAACGCCTCGTCTCATAATAGGTCGAGGAAAAACGAACATTTTGCTGTCGAATTTCGAGGGGAACTGTCGATGATTTAAACGATTCCCGAGTGAAACGCCTCAAAAACAGGAGTATGGAAATCGGACAGTCGAGTCGAGACGAGAGCGTGGAAAATATGAGTTGAAATATGGATAGGATTTTTTTTCGAGCTTTTTAGGTTGTCAGAATTTTCATCGAGAGAAATAAAAAAAGGCTCGATGGCTACTCTGAAACATAAACCTGTTTTCGCTAAAGTGGGTGGCCATGGTAACAACTTTAGGCTTCTCAGTACGAGCTGAGCTTGCACACCATTGTCAGGGACAGCCCCCTATTCAATGCTCATAAGGTTTATTTTCGATTGAGCTTTACGCCGTCGAACCCTAAAACCATTGTCATCTATACCGCGAAAAAAAGCAATCGGGCCAGACTCGTGCCAATACGTTTTTGTCCGATAAGCGGAATATGACGCCAGAAAAATTGGATTTTTTCTTCCCATTTATCGTTTTTTTCTATGGACTCCTGATTCTAGTTGTGCTGGAAAACCCAGCCCTCGTAAAGATCGGGGAGGAGCGTCTGGGCGCGGCTTTCCAGCAGATGAGTCGTCACAAAGGACTTGCTTGGATTTGCTTTTTTGTTGGGGGCCTTTGGTCAATCCAAAATGTCTATTTGACTCTCTAGGATGCCTTCATTAAGGTCGTCCCCAGATGGCCGATCAAACAGAATCAAAACCATTACTTAAGACAGATTTGGGTGCGAAGCTGACTGCTCCAATGACGGATGTCGTGGAAAGTTCGGAACCCCATGTTCTCACGATCGAAGAGCTCAACCTTTCGATCAAGCGTTCTCTTGAAGGTCAATTTAGTCTCATTTGGGTGCGCGGCGAGATCTCAAATTTCAAAGCACATACTTCGGGACATTTTTACTTTTCTCTCAAAGATGCGAAATCTCAAATTAGCGCGGTGATGTTCCGCGGGCACAATTCAAAATTGCGCTTCAAGCCGACGGATGGGATGGAAGTCATCGTTCGCGGCCGCATCTCTGTGTATGAACCACGTGGAAACTATCAGATCCTTTGCGAAATGATGGAGCCTGTGGGCGCCGGCGCTCTTCAAAAAGCGTTTGAGCAATTGAAATTGAAACTAAAGGGTGAGGGTCTTTTCGAGGCCACTCGTAAACGCCCGATTCCGCACATGCCTCGTCATGTGGCGATTGTGACTTCACCAACGGGCGCTGCGATCCGCGATATTCTGAACATTCTTTCGCGCCGGGCTCCTTGGTTGCCAGTCACTGTCGTCCCAACGGTTGTTCAGGGCGAGAGTGCAGCTCCGAAAATTTGTGAAGCCTTCTTGACTGCTCAGAAACTACCAAACGTTGATGTGATCATTGTTGGCCGTGGCGGCGGTTCGATTGAAGATATGTGGTGCTTTAACGACGAAAAGCTGGCGCGTTTGATTGCGGCGTCTCCGATTCCGACAATCTCAGCAGTCGGTCACGAAATCGACTTCACGATTGCAGACTTCGTAGCCGATTTGCGCGCGCCGACTCCTTCGGCAGCGGCAGAGCTTGTGGCGAAGAGTTCCCAGGAACTCACCACGAAGTTGCAGCAGCAAGAACGCTTGCTGAAGCTCAATATGCAGAAGTACTTCAAAGCACTTGAGCAAAAGTGGCAGTTGTTGACCAAAGGCCTCGTTGATCCGCAAAAGAAATTGCAGGATCTCATTCTTCGCAACGATGACTTGGTTGAGCGTTTGCAAATGGCACAAGATCGTTCATTGTCTGAACGCCGCTATAAATTGCAAATTTTAGAAAAGCGTATGGGGTCTCCGCAGGAGCTCATCCAGCGCAAAGTCAAAGAACTCGAATACCTCACTCAGCGTATGAACAAAGGCGTGAGTGTTTCCATCGAGCGCAAGAAAGCTCTGTGGAACAAATGGTGCTCGGTGCTCGATAGCATGAGCCCACTCAAAGTTGTTGAGCGCGGATATTCGATTGTGAAAAAAGACAGCGAAGTGATTAAGAGTGCTGATCAGGTGAAGACCGGCGATCAAGTGCAGATCACATTGGCTCACGGGCAGCTTGAAGCCCGCATTGAAAAAGTAATTAAGTAAGGGAGTGCCCTATGGATTTCGAAAAAAAATTAGGCCGTCTCGAAGAGATCGTCAATAAAATGGAAAAAGGCGACCTCGCTTTGGAAGAGTCTTTGAAGCTCTTCGAAGAAGGCGTGAAACTTTCTCGTGAGTGCCACCAGAAGTTGAACGATGCTGAATCGAAAGTGAAGTTGTTGGTCAGTATGGACCAAAATGGCAACGCGAACACAGTGAACTTTGTTCCTGACGAGAACTAGGATTTCTTTTGGACCTTATGATTCAGTTCGAAGAAGAGCTTAAGCAACGTATCGCCCTGGTGGATAATTACATTCAGGAATACTTTTCTTCGCTGGATTTGCCCCTAGGCTCTGCGATCACGGAACTCAAAGAGTCCATGTACTATTCCGCAGGAAGCGGCGGTAAACGCTTCCGTCCGGTTCTGTCGCTTCTCGTGGCGGAACTTTTTTCAGTGCCCGCTTCACGTGTTCTGCCGTTTGCAGCAGCCGTTGAATTCATTCACACATACTCTTTGATTCACGATGATCTACCTTGTATGGACAACGACGATTATCGTCGTGGCAAGCCGACCAATCACAAAGTTTATGGCGAAACCACAGCGCTCTTAGCGGGCGATGCGCTTCTGACGGAAGCTTTTCTGGCAATTACTAAAGGCTACAAAGACAACGGATTCTTAGCGTCTCAGCTCTGTGACCTGCTTTCGCGTGCAGCTGGCGTGCGTGGTATGGTCGGCGGCCAGGCGATTGATTTGAAAGCAAAGAACCTCACCGTCGAAGAGCTTACGCATTTACATAACCTTAAAACCGGCCGCATGATCCAAGTCGCCGCGGAAGGCGCCGCAGTTGTTGCCGGCGCGAGTCCTGCTGAGATGGATAGCCTTGCGAAATTCGGTGAGTACCTAGGTTTAGCTTTCCAAGTGGCAGACGACATTCTTGATCATGGTGAAAAGGACCAAGAAGCTCGTAGCTTCACAGGGCTTCTCGGTGTTGATGGAACTAAGAAATATCTGAAAGAGATCAGCGATAAAGCTCTTAAAGAGTTGCATAAGATCCCGACTCGCTCGGTGATCCTCGAGCACATGATTGAATTCAATCAACAGCGTAACAAATAATGAGATTAGATCTTTATCTGGTACAAAAGCAGCTCGCTTCTTCACGCTCGCATGCGCAGGAGCTGATTCATGCTGGTCAGGTGTTCGTTCTCAAAAATAACCACAAAGTCATTTTAAAGAAGCCCAATCACCAAGTTGACGAAGCTCAAGACCAAGTATTTGTGGAAGAAGGACCTGCGAACCGGTTCGTGTCCCGTGGCGGTTTGAAACTCGAAGGCGCACTTGCGCACTGTCATTTGTCGGTGCAAGGATTGAAGGTTCTTGATGTCGGTATTTCCACCGGCGGTTTTAGTGACTGTTTACTCCAGTCGGGGGCGATGTCGGTTCTTGGAGTGGATGTCGGTCATGGACAATTGCATTCGTCCCTTGTAACGCATCCACGCTTGCAACATATCGAGGGTTTGAATGCCCGTGAGATCGATCAGAATCCTCAGGTGCGTGAGAAAATGCCTCCGGAAGGCTTCGATCTTATCGTCATGGATGTTTCTTTTATTTCGATCAGTTTGATTATTCCGAAGCTAGTGGTTTTAGTAAAACCCGGGGGCTTTTTGCTGAGCCTTGTAAAGCCGCAGTTCGAAGTCGGCCCCGAAGGTCTTGGTAAAGGTGGCCTCGTGAAAGATCCTGGACTCTATTCCGTAGTTGAAGATAAAGTGAGAAATCTTTGTCAGAGCTCTGGGATGAGCGTGAAGGATTATTTTAATTCACCGATTGAGGGAAAAGATGGCAACAGGGAATTTTTCATTTTTGCTCAAAAAGTTTAGCCCGTTATTTTTAAGTTTCGTCGTCTTGGCAGCCTGCCAAAATCTTCGTACTCGCGAAGATATCAAAAATGAACAACAGGAAGAAGAGCGCGCAGAAACTCCATCAGGGCCCGTCCAGCCACCAAAGTACGAAGGACAAATTCCTTCACAACCTCAGCCTCCTGCGACGCAACCCGCACCTCCAGTGTCGTCTCCGATTCCGGCAATTCCTAAAATCGGCTTGATCCTTGGCCCAGGTGGAGCCCGTGCTTACGGTCACATTGGCGCGCTACAAAACCTCAGCCGCCTCAAAGTACCGATTTATGCGACTGTCGGTATTGAGTGGGGCGCCCCGGCGGCAGCGCTTTTATCCTCTAAGGGACAAGTCTATGATGTTGAGTGGCAGATGTTTAAGTTGAAGGATGATGAGCTTTCTAAAAAATCCCTCATCGGTTCTTCAGGCAAAACAGACGTGACGGCGTTGAAAGAGTTTTTCCAAACCGCTTTTGGCAACCAACGCGTCGAGAGCTTCCGCCATCCATTTGGATGTCCGGCTTACAACATCGCTAAGAACCAGGTGTATATGATGAGCCGTGGTCAGGTGGAACAACTCATGCCTTACTGCTTGCCGTATCCACCGATGTTCAAGGCTTACAATCGCAACGTCAGTGCGGTTCGTGAGTTGAAGATGGCGGCCGACTACCTCCGCTCGCAAGGTGCGAACTACATTGTCCTTGTAAACGTATTAGGTCGTGATGCCGGCCGCAGATCTCTGGTAAGAGATGCTGACAGTGCCGAGTCCGTGATGTGGTCGGAGCTTGCAAGCTTCTACGCAAAACAACAGCCGGGCATTGATGCGGCGATTGCGGTGGACTTGGATGGTTACATGGTAACTGATTTTGAAAAACGCAGAGAGATCATGCAAAAGGGCGCAGAGGTTTCTCAGAAGAGTATTGAAACTTGGGCCCGCAAATTAGGTTTCTAAGAAAAGGATAGAGCTATGAGAAAACCAACGGAAGACGTCAGAATTTTCGCAGAACGCAGACAGCGTATCGGCCAGGACTTACAAGGTTCTGCATTGATCGTGGCGGCTCATCCTGAGCATATCCGCAATCACGACGTCGGCTATGCTTATCGCCAAGACTCTAATATGTATTACTTAACTGGTTTTGAAGAGCCAGAAAGCATTTTGATTTTCCGTCCTGGTTTGCAGCCAGAAACTGTGATGTTCGTGCGTCGTCGCGATAAAGAGCGTGAGACTTGGGATGGCTTCCGCTATGGACCTGAAGGTGTTGAGCGTGAATACAAAATTGATAAAGCTTATCCCATCGACGAGTTCATGGTGCATGCGCCGGCTTTGCTCAAAGAAGTTGAAAAGGTTTACTACGCTCTTTACAAAAACCCAGAAGCGGACCAAAAAGTTCAGGCTTGTTTAGAGCGTGTAAAAGCGATGCAAGGGCGTACAGGCTATGGATTGCTACCAATCCACGATGCTGACACAATGCTTGGCGAATATCGTGTTATCAAGTCTGAGATGGAACTCACAAACCTCCGCGAAGCTTGCGAGATCTCTGCTCAAGCTCACTTGGCAGCGATGCGCTTTACTCGCCCGGGTGTGACTGAGCGTCAGGTTCAAGGCGTTCTTGCTCACAACTTTTTTATGAAGGGTGCAGCTCGTGAAGGTTACAACTACATCGTTGCCAGTGGGAACTCAGCGACGACTTTGCATTATAACTTTAACGATCAACCTTGCCGTGATGGCGATCTGCTTTTGATCGATGCGGGTGCTGAGTACAACTACTACACAGGCGATATCACGCGCACTTACCCAGTGAATGGTAAGTTCACAGATGAGCAAGCTCGTGTATACCAAGGTGTTTTGAATGTTCAAAAGCAAATCATCGAGTACGTCAAACCAGGTATCGTGTTTAAAGACTTGCACGACATGGGAACGTCTTTGTTGACGGACTTGATGTTGGAGCTTGGTTTGTTGTCAGGCCGTAAAGAGGATTTGATTTCTTCGCTTCAGCAGAAACGTTATTACCCCCATGGCATCGGTCACTGGTTGGGTATGGACGTGCACGATGCGGGTCTTTACTTCAAAAAAGGCGTGCCTCGTGAAGTGGTACCAAACATGTGCTTTACGATCGAGCCAGGTTTGTACATCCCTGCGGATGATATAAGCGCACCTCAGAAGTATCGCGGTATCGGTATCCGTATCGAGGATAATATCCGTGTGACTTCTAGCGGATCTGAAAACATGACTTCTTCCGTACCAAAAGAAATTGCGGATATTGAAAAGGTTGTCGGTAAATAGGAAGCGGCATACGCACCTTAGGTGCGAATAGCGCTACTTCGCTAATAAGAATGTTCTGAGGGGGAAGGTCGCTTGCGAGCGGCCTTTTTTATTTACCCCAGGCTTTATGAAGCCAAACCCAAACATCAAGGCGGCGTGGGGCTAAATCGAAGTGCGTCCCATTGAATTCATTGTAGTGGTGCTTGATCTTCTTTGTTTTCAGCCACTGGTGCAACTGGCGGCAGCCTAGGTGCAGATCGAATTGATCTTTGTTGCCGACATCAATGTAAAGTGCTGTTAGCTTTTTAAGGCCTACAAGACGCTTTGGTAAAAACACCAAGGGATCTTTCTCTTGAAACTTTTTCCACACTGCGGGATTGCGTACGCCTGTATAAGAATCAATTGGCAAAGCTCCGTCGGCGTAGCAAAGACTCATGCCGACGGCGTTGACGATCGGACCAAAGTTTTTGTTTTTCTTAAGCCGTCCACTTTGCAGTTCTTTGAGAAGGCCTTTGGGGCCCCCGAACTGATTCCACTCATTTAAAGCTTTATAGTATTCTGGGAGTAGACTCGCCTCAAAGAAACAATCCGGCGCAAGAGCCGCAACCATTCCGAAAGTCTCTGGAAACTTCGAACCTAAGTGAAGCGCGCCGTAACCGCCGCTGCTTCCGCCAGTAACACACCAATGCTTTGCATGGGGGCTAACGTCGTAGCACTGCTGAACAGCAAGGACGAGTTCCTTCATGAGGTAGTCTTCATAGCGGCCTTGGGCGCTGTTAATGAATTGAGATCCTCCCCACGAAGTCATAGCATCGGCAAAAACATACAATGCATGGGGTGCCTTCTTTGCGCTGACCGCATGATCAATATTTTGCGCAGTATTGAGTTCACCAAAACGAGGAGAAAAAGAATCTGGTCCATTTCCCATAAGTCCTGCCAGAATCCAAACCACCGGAAGTGGTCCTTCGGCATCTTTCGGAATTAAAACGGGATTGCGACGAAGAGTCGGGTCTTTGAGGGAGTTTCCCTTCAAGCAATCACTCTCGATCTGCAGGGTTTCAACGTGGAAGTTTTTAAGATCCAGGGCTGACAGCTGATCGAGAATGGTGATTTTCATTTAGATGAACCTATGGTGAAGCCAAGCTTTTTGCTCAGCGATTTTTAGAAGATCATTTTCCGTCTTAAAGAGTCTGTCATCTTGATTTGCAGCACTGACGGCCATTGCCAGGCTCGTTGCTGAATTCAGGAGTTGGAAGTCGCCCATGGTGTTTCCAGACGCAAAGAATGGTTTTTTGCCATCTGTGTACTCTAGCAAGGCTTCGACCTTACCCATTTGGTAGGTGATAACACCTTTTTGCGTTTCGGTGACAAGGCCGTTTTCAAGCGTCGTCTCTACGCCAATGACTGCGTCCGCATCCAGTCCTAGAAGTTTTGCTCCAGGTTCCACAGCCCATTTGACGGAAGCCGTGATGATGTAAACTTTGACGCCCTTACTTTTGAAAAGCTCGATGATCTTTCTTTGCTCTTCAAAAACCGGAACGGGTGCTGCGGCCTTTGCTGCGGCATCAGCCCATTGCTGAACAGTTTCGAGTTTTTGTCCTTTGTTAATTTGCGCGAGCCACAAGTAAGCCACCGTTGGGTCTTGCTTCTTGAGATCCAGGTAATGTTCCCACGCATCCGCCGGAAGACTGACAAGCTTATTGTCGATTTGGTATTGGAAAAAGGTTTCGCCAAGATCGATATCCCACAAAGTTCCGTCGGCGTCGAAAGCCGCGACTGGCTCGGCATCTTTTGCCAACGCATAGTCCAGTGCGGTATTGATTCTGTCCCAAATTTCTTTTGAATAAGCTTTGTATTTCATAGCGTCTTAGTATGAAATAGGATCATTGAATTGACAAGCTATGCTTCCTACAGGAGACCTCGCAAAATGGCCCTTTTTTGCCGGATCGTTCAACTCCAAGACCTTGACGAAATTCTCGATTTTGAAAACAAAAAACTACAAGAGCAAATCCCGGATGAGATGGAGCGCACCCTCGCAAGTTGGAACGCACGATGGCGTAAAGAGGCCCTCGAACACTATCTGAAACTAGGTTGGTCCTTCATCGCACGTGACAAAGACAAACCCAGTAACTTTTCTGACGAAGGTTTGATGGTCGGATATTTCATTGCCCAGCCATTATTGTTCCTAGACGGCCAGACGCAAAGTCTTTGGGTAGAGCATTTGGCCTATGCGTCCTTGCAAGCGCGGGATGAGCTTTGCGAGCTTGCTTACAAACTTTCCCGTGAAAAGCATTTCCAAAAAGTTTTCTTCCCGAATATCGCTGGAATCACCAACTCCATCTCAGCCTTCAAAGCCGAAGCATGGAATCCCGGCGTGATGAGTGTTAAAACCACAAAGGCGAAGTAATCATGAAAAGATTTTCTCATTACGAGCGCGGTCAGAATATTCAAACGATGCAGGACGAAGTTTTCGATCTTTGCATTATCGGCGGAGGCATTAACGGTGCCGGTGTTGCTCGCGATGCTGCCAGCCGCGGAATGAAGGTGGCGCTTGTTGAAGCTAGTGATTTTGCGTCGGGCACATCGTCTCGTTCAAGCAAACTCATTCACGGGGGAATCCGTTACCTAGAAAACATGGAGTTTCATCTAGTTTTCGAGGCGCTGAACGAAAGAACGCGCCTTTTCGAGATGGCTCCGCACCTGGTGCATCCGCTGCGTTTTATGATTCCGCTCTATGAGAACAGCCGTGTCGGCATGTTCAAAATGGGTCTTGGCATGTGGTTGTATGATGCTTTGGCGCTCTTCCAGGCTCCTGAAATGCATGAACGTCTGAACGCGGATGAGTCTATGCGACGTATGCCGGCGCTTGCGCCAAAGGATCTTCGCGGTTCCTACATCTACTCAGATGCCTACATGGATGACGACCGTCTGGTTCACGAAACTTTACGTTCTGCCGTGGAAATGGGTGCTGTTGCCGCAAACTTTGTGAAAGCAACCGGAGCGGCATTTAATAGCGCCGGGAAAATCGAAGCCGTCGAGTGTGAAGACAAACTCAGTCAGAAAAAATTCAAAATCCGCGCTAAGCATGTTGTTAGTTGTGTCGGCCCATGGACAGATGATCTCGGTCACAAGCTTTTCCGTCAGTGGAAAGACATTCTTCGCCCGACCAAAGGGATTCATCTCACTTTGCAGAAATCTCGGTTGCCTCTGACGAGCGCCGTAGTAATGGCGGCCGAGAAGAGCGATCGGATTGTTTTCGGTATTCCACGCCACGAGATGGTCGTGATTGGCACCACCGACACGGATTACAAAGAGCTACCGGATGGGGTTGTGGCAACTCCAGAAGATGTGAAATACCTGTTGGAGGTGACTCATCAGTACTTCCCCGGAGCTCAAATCACCGAAAAAGACATCGTTGCAACTTATGCGGGAGTTCGTCCGCTCGTGAAGGATGAGTCTTCCTCTGAGGGCAAAACCAGCCGTGAGCATACGATCCTTGATGATGAGCGTGGAATCACGCTTGTTGCCGGCGGGAAGTATACGACCTATCGCCTCATGTCAGAGCAGGTTGTTTCGCACAGTTTGAAGTCATTTAACTTCGATGAGCGCGTGAAGTTCTCGAAGAGTGATACAACCAAGGCGTTGAACCAGTACACAGACGTAAATTCGTTTAATCAGTCCTTGGTGATGACATCGGTTTGGGCTCGCGAAACAGGCAGACCTGAGTCGGATATACAAAAATTAGCTGAGCGCTACGGGATGGAAGCCGCGGAAATCCTGCATTTCTACCCAGCGCACTACAATTACTGGCAACTCGAAGCAGCTCAGGCTATCGACCATACTTTGTGTTTGAATCTAACGGATTTTTACTCTCGCAGAGTGCCTTTATTTCTAGCAGACCCTCAGCACGGATTGCCTCAACTAGAGAGTATTTGCGAAGTTTTCCGAGAGAAACTCTCTTGGTCAGACTCTGAAACGCAAAAACAAAAAGAAGCTTTGAGCTCTTACATGGACCGAGAGCTGGCTTGGCGAGCGAAGCTTTAGACCAAGACTTGCAGACAAATGTTGGCGCATCGTGACGTAATCTCTCGCAAGAAGCTAAATATCTGCATTGACTCCCGTTTTTGTGGAATCTAGACTTTACTCAAACTTAATTTCTTTGCGAGAGAATAATGTCAATTATTGAGAAATTCACAGATTACTTTTCGAACGACATCGCGATTGATTTGGGTACCGCGAACACTTTGGTTTATGTCAAAGGACGTGGAATTATTTTGGATGAGCCCTCTGTCGTTGCTGTACAAAAAAATTATCGTGGAATGCAAAACCGTGTTCTAGCAGTAGGTAAAGAAGCAAAAGACATGCTTGGTAGAACTCCAGGCAGTATCGTTGCCATCCGTCCCATCAAAGACGGTGTTATCGCTGACTTTGAAGTCACGCAATCCATGTTGAAATATTTCATTGCGAAATCTATGGGAGAGAAAAAATCTTTCATCCGTCCACGCATTATCATCTGCGTTCCTTACGGAATCACTCAGGTGGAAAAGCGCGCGGTGAAAGAAGCTGCTCAATCAGCTGGTGCGCGTGAAGTTTATTTGATCGAAGAACCAATGGCAGCGGCTATTGGTGCAGGTCTTCCGATCACGGAGCCTTCTGGAAACATGGTTGTCGACATGGGTGGTGGTACTACCGGTGTTGCCGTGATTTCTTTGGGTGGTATCGTTTACTGTAAATCAATCAAAGTTGCCGGCGATAAATTTGATGAAGCCATCATCAACTACGTTCGTCGCCAATTTAATCTTCTCATCGGGGAAAGAACTGCTGAATTGATCAAAATTCAAATCGGTAATGCTTATCCATTCGAAGATGAAAAAACGATGGAGATCAAAGGTCGTGACCTCGTAGCAGGCGCGCCTAAGACCATCGAAATCACAAGCTCACAAGTGAATGATGCATTGATGGATCCTCTCTCTGAGGTTGTTGATGCTGTTCGTACGGCGCTTGAAAAAACTCCGCCTGAGTTGGCATCTGATATCGTTGATAACGGTATCGTGCTCACGGGTGGTGGTGCGATGCTTGCGAACTTAGATGTTCTCCTTCGTGAAAGAACGGGTTTGCCAGTTTCTATCGCCGAAGATCCACTCAGCTGTGTAGTAATGGGTTCCGGTAAAGTTCTCGATCAATTGGATCTGTTGAGACAATTGACCATCGACTAAGGAATTGAATGGGTGAATCCGAAGTTAAATCCATAGCCCTGTTTTTCTTCTTTGCTTTTTTAGATGATCGCAGGGCGCTGGAAGCTTCAACCCAGGCAATTTCTCTCTGTTCCGATAAAAAGAAAAAAAATCCGCAGTTCAATAGCAATGTTTTAATTGTGATGTCGACGTTCTCTGTTTGGACGAAACATCACCTCAAGCTCAATCGTGGAAATCCAAATATTTCGACGGACGCCGGTTGGATGATGCCGACAGATTTAGACTTGGGCCCTTGGCGCGAGTTCCAAAAATTGGCGACCCAAGATGAGTTGCTGGCGGTGATTTGGTCTAAGATTCTCGAGATTCCAGAGAAAGACATCGCCCAAGGTCTTGGGATTTCTGAAGGCACAGTTCGCTACCGTTTAGGTCGTGCCCTCCGAAAGCTTGGTTCTATGGCTCAAGGGGTTTCTACTAAGAAACTAAATGCGGTAAAATAAGAATATGTCTGAAGATACAAACCGTCTCGCACTCTCAAAAAAAGGTCAGCGCCAAGTGACTCCGTTTACCGGCAATGAGCTTCTTTACGATTACATGAGTGGCATCCTCGACGAGGAAAGAAAAAAAGCGGTTGAAGCTCACATGGAAAGCTCGCGGGAGGCGCAGTTGGATTTTCAAAAAATCCAAATTGGTCAGCAGTACGCAGAGAAGATGCGCCAGATTACCGTCTCGCATGCTCTTCAAGAACGCTTGGGTGCGCCTTCGTCTTATCTTTCAGTGCTCTTTAGAAAATCGAAATTTGATCAGTGGCCCGTGGGTTTAAAGTGGGGCTTAGAAGCTCTCGTTGTTGTCTTTGTCGTCGTGACAGTTTTGACAGTGGCTCCATGGGAAAAAGTAATGAAGCTTCGCCTGTCGACGGGGTCTGATGTTGTGTTGACTGAGCTGAACAAGTCTCAAGTAAAACAACCTCCACAAGAAGCACCTGAGACGACGGAAACTCCACAGTTTGTCGATGAAGGTATCAAAGCAAAAGAAGCAGCAGCAACTCCGGCTCCGGCAGTGGCGGCGACAACTGCAACGGCTGCGAAGCCTCAACCGACGGCAACTCCGGCGGCCGTAGCGAAAGCAACTCCGGCTCCGACACCAACTAAAGCTCCGGCGAAAGTCGCGGCGGCAACTGCGGCCAGCGAAGACGACTCAGAAGAAGAAAGTACCGAGTCGGGTAAAGCAAGTACTGGTTATTTGTACCGTGGTCAGATCGCGGTAACGAATCTAGATGCTGTTGGTCCTAAAATTAAAGATAAGATCATTGAACTGGGTGGACGTAAGGCCGGGGAAGTTGAACTCGGTTGGCAGAAAACCCAAGGGTCCGCATATTTCCACTTCACAATTCCCGAGGCAAAATACGCTGAATTACAGGCCTTCCTCTCTGAGTACGGAAAGGCTAAAATCAGTAAGGATAAGCATCCGCGTGTGATGCCAGATGGGATCATCCGCTTAATTATCACTGTTGATGAAGCGAAGAAGTGAAGCAACTAAAGAAAAAACCTAAAAGATCATTAAGAACCATCTTGATAGTTTGGTTCTTGTTATTCTCGGTCATTCCTTTGGCCTTCGTGACCGTATACTCAATGATGAAGTACGAGAAAGCTCTGGATCGTGAGCTTGCTCAGCGTCTTTCCGGCAATGCCCGTGAAATCAATGTGATCTTCAGCGAGTATCGCGCCAACCTTCAGCAAAAACGTGACAAGTATATTCGCGACCCGAACTTGATTTATCACCTCACCGTGGGTGATGCGAATACGATCCGTAATATCGCCACACAGTGGTTGCGCTCGGATTTCACTTCAAGCCTTACGTTTTTTAGCCGTGACGCAAAAATGGTGGTGAGTGTTTTCAAAGATGAAAAAGGCGAAGTCAGAAATTTTGCTCCAGCCGGTCAGGCGGTTTTCCTCAATAACCGTTACGTTGAAATGTTTAAAAACCAAAAAGAAGTGGGCTCGATTGAGTTCTCTGAACAGCACAAGACTTCGTTGTTACTAATTTCGCGTGTAACCAACGGGGCGGGGAAGATCGTTGGTTACTTCGAGCAGATCATTGATCTTGATAAAGGTTTCATGAACCGCCTGAAAGCGCGCATGAAGCTTGAAGTGATGTTCTTTAAAGATACCGGTCAACTGATGATGGCAAGTCATCCTGATTTTTACCTTTATAAAAAAGACTTTTTTGAGCCCTACTTCCAAGCGGGGCGTGATCCGTTTTTTGATTTAAATATCCGCACGATGCCTTACGGGTTTTTGGTGGCGCCCCTTGAGTGGGAGCCGGCAAAAATCTACGTCGCCTTGGGAGCTTCAAAAAGTGAAGCTAAAGAAGTCCTTCGTAATGTGAACTTTGCCTTTGCCTCGGTCGTTTTGGTGATCATTATCTTGCTGTTCATTACGATTCTGGTGGCCAGTAACTGGGTGCTGAAGCCGCTTTATGAATTGGTCGAAGCTCTTCAGCGCTTTGAAACCAGCGAAAGCTCGGCCGAGATTCCGGTAAAGAATGACACAGAGATCGGGCTTCTAACTGCGAGCTTTAACGAAATGAGCCGTAGGATTAACCAAGCCAGAAACGAATTGAAGAAGAAAATCTTTGAGCTCGAAGGTGCCAACCAAGAACTCAAAGACACTCAGGCAAAACTGGTTCACTCAGCGAAGATGATTAGTCTCGGTCAGCTGGTGGCCGGGGTTGCGCATGAATTGAATAACCCGATCGGTTTCATTTCAAGCAATATGACTCACTTGCGTGACTATTCTGAAAAGCTCATCAAGCTCGTTGATACCGCCGAGACAAATCCGACAGCCCTTCCTGCGATGAAAGATGAGCTTGAGTACGATTACATCGTAAAAGATATGCCCAAACTGATTGCCTCTTGCGAAGATGGTGCACGCCGAACGAAAGACATTGTTTTGGGTCTTAGAAATTTCTCGCGACTTGAAGAGGCCAAGCTCAAAGAGATCGACATTCATGAATCCCTCGATACGACGCTGAACTTGCTTGCGGGCGAAATAAAAAACCGTGTCGAGATTCATAAACAGTACGAACCGATTCCGCATGTGGCGTGCTATGCCAGTCAGATCAATCAGGTCTTGATGAACATTCTGTCGAATGCGCTTCAGGCGATTGAAGGCCCAGGACACATTTGGATTTCAACAATGGCTTTGCGTGGAACCGCTGACAAGAATGGCAAAGTACAGGTTTCGATTCAAGATAGCGGGAAGGGGATGAGTCCCGAAGTTCTCGAAAAGATTTTCGATCCGTTCTTTACCACCAAAGGCGTCGGCCAAGGAACAGGTTTGGGCCTCAGTATTTCCTATGGCATTTTGCAAAGTCACGGGGGCGAAATCCAAGTTCGTTCGGAAGTTGGTGTTGGAACAGAGTTCACGGTGATCATTCCGGTGTATCCTCCGGCGAGCCGTCTGGCGAAGAAAGATGAAAATTGATCCAAATCCGGGATCAAAGTCCAGGAAACCCACTAAAAATGTCTTCGGGTTTTCCGATAAGAACATATCGGGAGATTTATGGTTCAGAAGGAAAAAAAGGACAAATCCCACTTGTTAGGGCTCGCATTGCTGTTGCTTGCGGGGTTCTTTATTTTCTTGTTCTTGCTTCCGGATGGTAAGAAGTCGCAAGGCACGATGGGGGCCGCTCAATCCAAAGAGTTTGAAGAAAAGGTGAATAAACATCTCTTCCGTACTTCTCAACAAATCGAGCTTTCGCGCGAAAAGATGGAAATCGAAGCGGCCAAAATCGAGAACCAGGGTTTAGGCACTGGTAAGCAGAAAGAGGAAATGCATAAGCTGGATTTCTCTGCGGACCCTCGGGCTGAAGCGCTCATTCGTGAGTTGGGCCGGGGCGACAAAGAGTCAAATGGTCCAACGAACGCGGACGAGCAGGTTCAAGCCGACTTGTTCGAGGCGCAGCAAAACGAAGAATATTCCGAGGCTTATAAGAAGGAATACGCCCGCCAATTCGTAGAAAATGCCCGAAAAGCAGGCTATTTGATCAAGCTCAGTGACGATTACAAAGTAATCTCTGTAAAGCAAATCCGTAAGCCCGCCGACAGCTACGAGCTGTTTAATAAGTCCTCAGGCAGCGGCGCACAGTAGGGCGCTGCGCAGGTTCAAGTCTTGAATATTACTAGGAAGATTCTATTCTAGTAGGGTACACAATATGTACATATAAACTAGGGTGGAGGTATTATGAATCGCCTGGTGAAAACTGTTACAACGGTAGTGGTCGCAACTCTGTCAGCAATGATCCTTTCAAGCTGCGGCGAAAAAGCTTTCGTAAAAGGTGATTACGAAGATCCAGAAAAAACAAACCTGATGAACGACCAATGGTCTGAAACAGACATGCAAAATGTTGTTAAAGACTTGGTTGCAAGCCTCGCTGGCCACCCATCAATCAAAGACGCAAAAAACCCACCAGTTGTGATGGTGACTCAATTGCAAAACAAAACTAGCGAACACATCGACACTCAAAGTGTGATGGACATGGTTCGCGTTGATTTGATGAAAACCGGCAAAGTCGGTTTCATCGACAAAGAAGCGCGCCAAGACATCGCTGACGAGTACAACTACCAAAACTCAGGCATGGTTGCTAAGGAATCTAAAAAAGGTCCTGGCGGTCAGACGGGCGCAGACTTCATCATCAACGGTCGCTTGGATTCTATCGTTCAAGAAGTCGGCAAAGATAAGACTGTGTACTACAAAGTGACTTTGAACATGACGAACTTGAAAACCGGCATGATCGTTTGGTCTGATAATAAGCAAATCCGTAAAGCTTACAAAAAGAAAACTATCGGTCTGTAAGACATGATTTTATTTTTAAAAAGATCCGCCGTCTTGGCGGGTCTTTTTTTAATCAGTTTAAGCACGATTTCCTGTGCTACCTATCAAAGTAAAGTAGCTCCATCTCGCACTTACCTTGAAAACGGCGAATACGATCTCGCTGAAAAATCCCTCCAGCCACTTGCCGAAAAGAAAGACGGAGACCAGTTGGTTTATCTCCTCGATTATTCCGTGGCTTTGCAAATGGGCGGGAAAATCAAAGAAAGCGCCCAGGCTTTGCAACAAGCCGATCGCCTAGCCGAAGTTCAAGATTATACTTCGCTTTCGCGTGAGGCCGGCTCCTTATTGTTGAATCAAGAAATGGTTCAATACAAAGGGGATTCTTTTGAAAAATTCTATATCAATGCTTATGCGGCACTCAATTATCTCGAACTCGGTCAGCTCGATGAAGCGTTGGTCGAAACCCGCCGCATGAACGAAAAATACGTCAAAATTAACAGCGAAGACCGCAAAACTTTCGAGAAAAACGTCTTTGGTAAATATCTCTCGGCCATGATTTGGGAAGCCAATAAAAACTGGGATGATGCGTACATTGCTTACAACGAAGCTTATAAACTCGATCCGACAATTCCATTTATTGGTGCGGACCTGATCCGTTCTTCCAAGCGCGCTCGTCGTATGGATACTTATCAGCAATGGAAGAAGTCCTTCCCGCAAGTAACTGAGAAAAAAGAATGGTATGATAAAAACTACGGCGAACTCGTCATCATTTACGAACAAGGCTGGGGCCCGCGCAAAGTGCAAATCGGTGGCCCGGGGATCTATGCCGGTGGGTACAATCCGCCGATTTTGCAGCCGGTTCGAAACAAAGTGATCGGCATGAAGGCCGCGATCTCCGGAGTCGGCGAGTTTGAAAGCCGCACGGTTTACGACGTAGAGCACGCAGCGATCGAAACTTTGCAGCATGACTACGCTTGGTTGTCGGCAAAACGTATCGGCGCTTTTGCAACGAAAGAGGTCGTTGCCGACCAAATTCGCCAGAAGAACGAAGCCCTCGGAAATGTTGCGTGGCTTGCAATGCAGCTCTCTGAGCGCGCGGATCTTCGTCAGTGGTCGACTCTGCCGCAGACGGTGCAACTTGTTCGCGTTCCTTTAAAAGTCGGTACTTATAATGTGAATCTACAGGGCATTTCTTCCCGTGGAGACCTCAGCACGGACGGTAAGGCCTTCTCGAACGTGGTTATCAAATCTCAAGGCATCACTTTCTTGCGCTGGCGCACACTCAAGTAATTTTCTTCTAAAGAATTTTACCTACGAAATTTCCAAATAGTTAGACTTCAAATTGTTTGAGCCGATATACTCCGGCCATGTCAGTACTAAAAAATCTCAATGTCTTCCATCTTGCTTCTCTTATCTGTATTGGCGCTTTTGCGCTCTTAAAACTGGCTGATACTCTCAGTATCGGTATGGTGATTCTGACCGGTCTTTTATTCGCGGTCGCAGTTTTGACCTCGATCCATCACGCTGAAAGCATCGCCGAAAAATTCGGTCCCGCTTTAGGGACCTTGATCCTTGCAATCGCAGTCACCGTCATCGAAGTGGGCCTCATCGTAAATATGATGGCGACAGCCACGTCGGGTGGGGCGGAAATCGCCCGCGACACAGTTTTCTCAGCAGTGATCGTCGTCACTAACGGCATTACCGGATTCTGCTTTCTCCTTGGAGGACTTCGCTACAAAGAACTCGGTTTCCGCGTTGAAGGAACAAGCTCATTACTCGCAGTCCTAGCAACACTCGTGACGATCAGCCTGGTCCTTCCGAACTTCACAACCACAACACCAGCAGCAACTTACTCCAGCGCCCAGCTTGTTTTCGTCTCAATCGTCTCGGTAGTATTGTATGCGACTCTCGTGATCGCGCAGACAGTGACTCATAAAGATTACTTCGCAGAATCAGACACACAAAAAGAAATCATCCACACCGAAAAGCCATCGGGAATCATGACTTTGTTAAACGCAATTTGTCTGATCATCAGTTTGATGGCGGTAATTGGTCTGGCAAAAACCCTGAGTCCTTCAATTGAAAGCGGTCTCGTTGCTGTCGGTGCACCAAGATCAACACTTGGTATTATCTTGGCATTGTTAGTCTTATTGCCAGAAGCAGGCTCTGCACTGAAAGCAGCACGAGCGAACCAACTGCAGACAAGTTTGAACCTAGCTCTCGGCTCAGGCGCAGCCAGTGTGGCTTTGACGATCCCAGTGATCGCATTCTACTCCATCTTCGCAGAAAAACAGGTCGCCTTGGGCCTCGACGCCAAAGGCATGGCCTTCCTCGCACTTACATTCATCGTAAGCGGATTGACCTTAGGAACAGGGAAGACGGCAGCGCTAAAGGGAATCGTGCACTTAATGATTCTCTTCTCGTACATCTCACTGACGTTCATGCCTTAATTGCATGCGCACAGAAATAAAAAAGGCCCCGAGTTTCCTCAGAGCCTTTTTGAACTACGAAAAGCTTTTCTAAAATGATTGGATTCTAGTTGTTCAAGCTTGGGTTGCTAGAAGGAAGATTTGGAGTTTCCTCTTCGTTCTGAGCACCAGGAAGAACAGTTGCCTTTTCAGCAGCTGCTTTCGCAGTTGTATCTGGATTGTAACGAGTCGCTGCATTAGCAACGCGGTTCTCAAGATTTTGTTTCACGTCATCAGCAGAAACGCGCTCAACATTTGCGATGTTAGCCGCTTGCTTAGTCATGTAGTCTTGAGGGAAAGCGCCCAATTTAGCGAGGTAGTTTGAAATGCTACCGTTGCCGTTTTGGATGATTTCGCGAAGTGTGAAAAGAGGAGCATATTGAGATGCTTTCTTTTCTGCTTCGAAAATGATTTGAGTCAATGTTGCAGCAGTAATGTCGTTTTTAGACTTATTGTCGATAACCATTACTTCTTCGTTTGTACGAATCATTTTAGCGATATCGTCCAAAGTCACGTAGCAAGATTGCTGAGTATCATAGAGCTTTCTGTTTTGATAGCGCTTGATAATTTTGACTTTTGAGTTTTGTTTAGAAGTCAGTGTTTCGTTTTGGTTGATCAAAGTGCCTCCCATTGGAAAGTCTACTTGGTTTTAGAACTTATCTTTCAGGACCTGCCTTAGCATTTGGCAAAAATCCTGACCCCTTTTTAGTTTCCCTACCGCATCAAGAGGTCTACAGAAACTTGTTTTATTCAGCATTCTGCTGACTCATAAAGCGGCAGTTGGCGGCAACCTAACCCCACCGCCACCCCTTGTCAAGGGGTCGTAATCTCAAATAAAAAAACGCCATGCGACACAAAGTTTGACAAAAAAACAGGCATTTTCGGTCAACGAAAAAAATTCGTTCTGGTTTATGACAAAGGTCTAAAGTTTAGTTTTCGACTGGCCGAAATACTAGTTATCACAAACCCTTTGCGAGCCGGTAATTTAATGAAAATTCAATCAAAACAAAGACTTAGCTATAAGAACATTGTCTTCATGTCGAGTCTCGCAGGCCTTCTTGGCTTTATGGCGGTCCCTAGCTGGACCAAGCAAAGGGACGAAGACCGGATTCTCAGCGCCAAACGCCACGCCGAAGTCCTTGGTTACCAAGTATTTGAAATCTATCGCGAAGCGGCAAGAAATACACACCCAGAAAATACAAACTCCCGTGCACCTGCTTCGGTAGGGCCTTCGGAGGGGGAAGCTCTCAATTTTCGTGATGCTGGCAGCATTGGTAATGATCCCTGGGGTCAGCCGTATCGTTACAAAATCCTTAGCGCTAACTCGACCAATAGCGGGGAGCCTATGAGGGTTCAGATCTGGTCGGCAGGGCCTAACAAGGTCTTTGAAACCGACGACAAGCCGGGTGTGCCTGCAGAAAGCTATAAGGGCGATGATGTCGGTGTGGTGCTCTCGATGAGCCATCTGTCTGGTAATAGACCTGCCGAACAGTAAGACCTAAGTCGCAATTAATCCGATCTGACTAAAAATTCAGCAATTTCGTTTAAGCACCGCTCTAGAGGCTCCGAAAAGTCATATGACTAAGGAGTTTTCATGCTTCACCGCTCAACAAAGTCCGCGCTCATAGCTACAGCCTTACTTACACTCTCGGCCTGCGCAACAATGCAGGATTCAGATAAAGCTCAGTACTACGATGCGGCTTTCAACGATAAGAATCGGGCACCGGCAGCTTTCACTCCGCAACTTCTCACTGGCGGTGAGGGAACAACGACTGTGTTGGATCCTCTCTATCTCCGTACGCAAGCTGATTACTACTTTGCGATGGGTGAGTCCTACAGCCTTGACGGCAATCACAGCAAAGCGATCGATGCGTTCAAGATGACTTTGCTCTACGATCAAGACTCAGCAATGGTGAATATTCGTTTGGCGACAGAGTACTTCAAAACGGCTCAGTTCACAGAGGCTTTGACTCAAGCGGAAGAAGCGATTCGCAAAGATCCAAAAAATACCGAAGGCCGTTTGCTCTTGGGTGGTTTGTATCTTTCTTTGAAACTTTTCCCGAAAGCGATTGCCCAGTACGAATATGTTTTGAAGATTCAACCAAACAATGTTGAAGCTCCGGTTTACTTGGGTGCCGCTTACACTGAGATCAAACAGTACGACAAAGCTGTGAAGTTCTTCGATGCTTTATTGAAGAATGACGACTATGCGACTCCGCACTTGGCTTGGTACTATATTGGCCGCGTGCGCGCAGATCAAAAAGGCGAAAACTATCAAAAGGCTGCAATCAAAGCTTATCAAAAAGCGATTGAGTTGAAGCCGGACTTCTTGGACGCATACCAAGCAATTGCTTCTTACTACATCCAAAAAGGACAAGAAAGCCAAGCGTTGGCTCTCTATAAGAAGTATCAAAAGGAGCAAGGCCCCAACGCAAAAGTGGCTGAGATTCTCGCGCAAATGTATGTTGAGAATGAACAGTACGATTTGGCTTACGAGCAATATCAAATTCTTGAAGGAAGCTCTGAAGACACGCTCAACATCAAACTCAAAATGGCTTTGATCTTGATCGAAAGAAAAGACTTCGCGAAAGCGGCTGCGAAACTGGAAGATATCCTTCGTGATGCCCCTGAGTCTGACAAAATCCGCTTCTACTTAGCAGCGGTTTATGAAGAGACTAAAGAATTCGACAAGGCCGTAGCGCAATTCAAGAAAATTCCAGCAGCAAGCCAGTTCTATGGTGAAGCAATGGTTCACACGGCTTATATCATGAAGAACAAAGGCCGCGTGAGCGAAGCCATCGAGGTCGTTGAAGGTGCTTTGAAAGAACGTAAAGACCAAGCTCAGCTCTATGCAATGTATGCTTCGTTGCTTGATGAGCGCGGTGACTACAATAAAGCTCTAAATATGCTGACAGATGCAGTTGAGAAGTTCCCAGAGAGCGCTCAATTGAGATTTTACTACGGTACTCTTTATGATCGCACAGGTAAAAAAGACCGCGTGATCACAGAAATGAAAAAGGTACTTGAGCTTGACCCAAAACATGTGCAAGCGATGAACTACTTGGCTTTCACTTGGGCTGAAGGCAACACGAACCTTCCGGAAGCGGAAAAAATGGCTCGTAATGCTCTGATGATCGAACCAAAAGATGGTTACATCATGGATACACTCGGCTGGATCTTGTACAAACAAGGTCGCTTCAATGAAGCCGTGAAAGTTTTGGAAGCAGCTTTCAAAAATCAATCGTCAGTGAGCATTATCGCTGAACACTTGGGTGATGCTTACTATAAGCACCAAATGATTGAGAAGGCGAAAAAGATGTACATGAAAGCCGCGGACCTTGAATCTGATTCTAAAAAGGTTGAGGGCATCCGTGCGAAGATCACAGCGATCGAAAAACAACAAATTCCTACTGAGCTGCGCATGCCAGCATCTACAGGAACTGATCGCTAAGAACATTATTCCTTGTCAAATCTGAAAACGCTTCATTATCCTTGAGATCATGAAGCGTTTATTTTTTTTATTACCATTGATGGGTCTTTTAATTTCATGTGCTACTGCTCCTAAAGCGCCACCGGTTGCGCCGGGCAGTTTGAAACAAGCTCAATGGGATACCAAAGCTGTCATTCGCGATATCAAAGCCAACAAATCTCACTCCGTTGATATTGAAATTGCCGGTGATTATCCGGGAAAGCTTCGTATGGATGTGAAAGCGTTCATGGGAACGTCTGTTGCAAGTCTTGCTTTGAATAACGACGATATTCGCTATGCGATTTACCCTCAGAAAAAGTTCTTTGAAGGAAAAGCGAACGAAGGCTCCTTCATGCCTTTGATGAATGTTCCTCTTCACCCGCGAAATTTTATGAGCATTGCCTATGACCTGCCGATGAGAGGAACCGGCTGGGACTGCAAAAAGGACCCATCGGGTTTACCAAGCGAGTGTGATCAGGCTTCGAAGGGAGTCAAAGTCCAATGGACCGACCGAACCCCTGAGGGACAGAAAAAGGTGCTCATCAGCGGCCCTACGTTCGAGATGAGATGGCTCTTTAAGCCACCCCAGACTGAAGTCCAGTTCAAGGATGAAACGTTCTCTCTTGAGGCTCCAGCCGAGTTCAAAACAATACAGCTCAAATAAACATAAGAGTTAATACTTAAAAAATTATTAAAGAGTTTCTAACCATCTTAGATTGAGATAGCATCTATATATAGAGGGGCCTCATTGCCTCTCTATTTTGAGCCACTAGACCGTGGAGCAACTCTTCACAAGGAGTGTACTATGGCCTCACCTTTAGATCTGAAGCAAATCGTTACAAATTGGCAGAATTCCGGCGAGCGCGTGAATGCCCACTGGTCAGGAAGTTTTGATGATTATTTGGCTCTTGTAAAAAAGAACCCAAAAGTCACTCGCAATGCCTATCAACGTCTCTATGACATGATCATGGAAGCGGGCACTGAAGACTACATCGACTTCAAAAAACAAGTGACTCGTTATAAGTTTTTTGACGATGCTGCCAACAACGGTAAAGACGCGGTCTTTGGGTTGGACGTTGCCTTGATGAAACTTGTGAACGTACTTAGAGCTGCTTCACTCGGCTACGGTACGGAAAAACGTGTGATCCTGCTTCACGGTCCGGTGGGAAGTGCGAAATCTACGATTTGCCGTATGATCAAAAAAGGTCTTGAGGCTTATTCGAAATCAGACTCCGGTGCACTTTACACTTTTGAATGGGTGGATGAAGAAGGTAAGCTCGATGGTCTTCTCGGTAAAGGCGTGAAGGCCTTCCAAAGCCCGATGCATGAAGAACCTTTGTTGCTTATTCCTGAAGAACTTCGTCCAAAAATTTGTGAAGAGTTGAATCGCGGTCAAGAAGGCACGTTCCGCGTGCACATTGATGGTGAACTTAGCCCGCCAAGCCGCTTTATCTTCCGTGCTTTGATGGATCGCTATCATGGTGATCTAATGAAAGTTCTTTCTCACGTTCGTGTGAAACGTATGTTCTTGTCAGAAGCAGATCGTATCGGTATCGGTACCTTCCAGCCGAAAGATGAAAAGAACCAAGACTCTACAGAGCTCACTGGTGATATCAACTATCGTAAGATTGCTGAGTACGGTTCGGATTCAGATCCGCGTGCTTTCAACTTCGATGGTGAGTTCAACGTTGCCAATCGTGGGATCATCGAGTTCGTCGAGGTGCTGAAGCTCGACGTTGCGTTCTTGTATGACCTTTTGGGTGCATCCCAAGAGCATAGAGTAAAACCTAAGAAGTTTGCTCAAACTCATATCGATGAAGTGATCATCGGTCACACGAATGAGCCTGAGTATCGCCGGCTTCAAGACAATGAGTTCATGGAAGCCCTCCGTGACCGTACTGTGAAGATCGATATTCCGTACATCACTCGTTGGAAAGAAGAAGTGAATATCTATAAAAAGGATTTCAACTCTCAGAAACTGAGAGGCATCAGTATTGCTCCGCACACGATTGAAATGGCGGCAATGTGGGCAATCCTGACTCGTTTGGAAAAACCTAAGAAGGCGAACCTCACGAGATTGCAAAAACTGAAACTCTATAACGGTAAAACATTACCGAATTATACTGAAGACAACGTCAAAGAGCTCCGTAAGGAGACTATGCGCGAAGGTCTCGAGGGGATTTCTCCTCGTTACATCCAGGATAAGCTTTCGAATGCGCTTGTGGCGGCTCAGCAGAACAACAAAGGTTCTGTGAATCCGTTCATGGTTTTGAATGAGCTTGAGTCGGGCCTTAAAAACCACTCGCTCCTTTCAAACGAAGAGCTGAAAGCGGATTACCGCGAACTCTTGGGTGTTGTGAAACAGGAATACGAAGAGATCATTAAAGCGGAAGTACAAAGAGCGATCAGCGCCGATGAAAGTGCGCTTCAACGTCTTTGTGCGAACTACATCGATAACGTAAAGGCTTACACTCAGAAGGAAAAAGTCCGTAACCAGTTTACTGGTCAGGATGATGAGCCGGATGAGCGCCTGATGCGTTCAATCGAAGAGAAGATCGAAATTCCTGAGTCTCGCAAAGACGATTTCCGTCGCGAGATCATGAATTACATCGGTGCTTTGGCGATTGAAGGTAAGAAGTTCAATTACAAAATGAACGAGCGCCTGCATAAGGCTTTGGAACTGAAACTTTTTGAAGACCAAAAAGACAGTATCAAACTCACGTCATTGGTTTCTTCTGTGACCGACAAGGATACGCAAGAGAAGATTGATATCGTGAAGACTCGTTTGATTAAAGACTTTGGGTACGATGATGTTTCCGCAACTGACGTGCTCCATTACGTGGCGAGTATTTTTGCCCGTGGGGACGTCAAAAACAAGTAGTGTGAAATAATGTCAATTAAAGAAGACCACAACAGGTTTAAGGATATCGTTAAGGGAAAGGTGAAAGAGGACTTTAAAAAGTACGTCACCCAAGGGGAGATGATTGGCAAAAGAGAGAATGAATTTGTCAAAATCCCACTCCCACACATCGAAATTCCGAATTTCCGTTATGGTCCGAAACAGCAAGGCGGCGTTGGTCAAGGACAGGGACAACCCGGTGAAGGGGTTGGCGAACCTGGAGATGGCCAAGGCCAAGCTGGTGAAAATCCCGGCGAGCACTTGCTGGAAGTAGAACTCAGCATGGACGAGCTCGCCGACATCCTCGGCGAGAAGCTCGAACTTCCGCGCATTCAACCTAAAGGCAATAAGAACATCGAAATGGAGAAGACCCGTTACTCGGGAATGGCTCCTGTCGGTCCAGAAGGTTTGCGCAACTTTAAGTCTTCCTATAAAAAAGCATTGAAACGTTACGTGAGCTCGGGGATTTACAATCCAGAAGATCCAGTGATTGTTCCTATTCGCCGCGACTTCCAATATCGCAGCTTCAAGAAGGTCACGAAGCCGATGGCCAAAGCTGTCGTCATCTATATGATGGACGTCTCTGGTTCCATGGGTGATGAACAAAAAGAGATCGTTCGTCTTGAAAGCTTCTGGATCAATACTTGGCTCAAGAAGCATTACAAGGGTCTTGAAACTCGTTTCATCATTCACGATGCGGCCGCAAAAGAGGTCGATGAAGACACTTTCTTCCGCACCAGTGAATCGGGTGGTACTTTGATTAGTTCTGCCTACAAACTTTGCCAGCAGATTATCGAAACTGATTACCCAGTGAATGAATGGAACATTTATCCATTCCATTTCTCGGATGGTGATAACTGGAGTGGCGAGGACACGCGTCTTTGTACGCGTTTATTGAAAGAATTCTTCCTGCCGAAGACCAACGTGTTCTGTTACGGACAAGTTGAAAGTAAGTACGGCAGTGGTCAATTCCTGAAAGACCTACAGAAAGAGTTTGGCCCTGATGAACGCATCATCTGCAGCCAGATTGAAAACCGGGATAAAATCCTCGATTCGATTAAGGACTTCTTAGGGAAAGGCAAGTAAGCCATGGCAAATCTCACTCCCGAACTAGAGCGCGAAAGAGTAAAAATCTGCAAAATAGCGAAAGATGCCGGCCTCGATTGCTTCGAAACTATTTTCGAATTGATTACCTATGATCAAATCAATCAGTTCGCGGCCTACGGCGGTTTTCCAGTAAGATATCCACATTGGAAATTTGGGATGGAGTACGAACACCTCTCGAAATCCTATGAGTACGGGCTTTCTAAAATCTATGAAATGGTGATTAACACAGACCCTTGCTACGCCTACCTGATGGAAGGCAATGCGATGATGGACCAGAAGCTTGTGATGGCCCATGTTTATGGTCACTGTGATTTCTTTAAGAACAATATTTGGTTTTCTAAAACGAATCGTAAAATGATGGACCAAATGGCGAATCATGCGACTCGCATCCGCCGTTACGTAGACCGCTATGGTACCGAGACTGTTGAAAGCTTTATTGACCTTTGCTTAAGCCTCGAGAACTTGATCGACCGTTTTAGTCCTTATGTGGACAAGTCGATTGTACCGAAAGCTCCCGAAGCGGCTCCACAAGATTCTGACTTCTTGCTGAAGGTAAACCGTCCTTATATGCGCGACTATATTAATCCGCCTGATTTCGTGGCGGAGCAGAAACGCAAGATGGCAGAGCTTTCGCAAAAATCCGCGAAGTTTCCGCCAGAACCTGAAAAAGACATCCTTCGTTTCTTGATTCACTATGCTCCGTTGGCGGATTGGCAACAGGATATTTTGTCGATTATCCGTGATGAAGCTTATTATTTCTCGCCTCAGGGTATGACGAAAACGATGAATGAAGGTTGGGCGTCCTATTGGCATTCGAAGTTGATGACCACGAAGATCCTCGATGATTCTGAAATCATCGACTTCGCCGATCATCATAGTGGTACCATGGCGATGGCTCCGAATGGATATAATCCCTATAAAGTAGGCATTGAGCTGATGCGCGATATCGAAGAGCGTTGGAATAAAGGGCAATTCGGTCGTGAGTGGGAGCAATGTGACGATATCCGTGAACGTAAACACTGGGACAAGAAACTAGGTCTTGGTCGTGATAAGATCTTCGAAGTTCGTAAGGTCTATAATGATGTGACGTTCATCGATGAGTTCCTGACTGAGGACTTCTGTGTTCGAAATAAGTTATTCGTTTACAAGTTTAATAAGAAAACGAATAAGTTCGAGGTGGACACACGCGACTTTAAGGCGATTAAGCATCAGTTGCTGTTTCACATGACGAACTTTGGTCAGCCGATCATTCGTATCGAAGATGCGAACTTCGAGAATCGTGGCGAGTTATTGCTGACTCACTTGCATGAAGGTATCGACATGCAACCTGACTACATGGAGCAAACACTTAAAAATCTCTTTAAGTTGTGGACTCGTCCCGTTAACCTTGCAACCGCAATGGATGGCGAGGCACAGCTTTTTAGATTTGATGGAAAAGAGTTTAAGAACTATAAGTTAAACCAAGGACCAAGTCCGAATCCATCAAACACAGAGAATGGCGAGTGAACCAAAAGAATACCAAGCTAGTCTACTCCACGGATCCCAAAGACCAGGTGTGCCCAAAGTGTAAAGAGTACGTTTCTGAGTGCACCTGCGTTAAACAAGAAGCAGTTCAATCCCGAAACTTCGTAGCTGTATTCCGACTGGAAAAGAACGCGCGCGGCGGCAAGGTAGTGACTGTGATCGATGCATTACCTAAAATTGAAATCTACCTTAAGGATCTTTGTAAGGAACTAAAAACAAAGTGCGGAGTCGGGGGAACTTACTCGACTTCAGGCAAAGAAGGCCTTATCGAGATCCAGGGAGATAAACGCGAGCAAATAAAAAAGATATTTGATCAAAAAGGCATAAAATACAAAGGTATGTAAGGTACTTAGCCTGTAAAAAACTTTTGTTCTGGATGTGAATAATACTAGCCTTGTCAAAATTATGCGCGTTCGCCAGCATAATCAATGCAAGGGGAAAATGAAGTGGCTCAAATGAATAGAAGAATCTTAATCGTCGACGACTACGAAGAAAGCTGTAAGTTGCTCTCAGAAATCCTGAGTTCAACTTATGAATGCTATTACACCTCTGACAGCACGAAGGCGTTTCCGTTAGTTGTAGAAAAGAAGCCTGACTTGATTTTGCTCGATTATAAGATGCCTGGTTTGATGGGTATTGATATCTGTAAAATGATTCGTGAAAACGAAGCGACGAAGAACACGCCAATTATCTTTGTGTCCGGTGCGGCCACAATCGACGAAAAAATTCGTGCATTTGAACAAGGTGCGGACGACTTCATTTCAAAACCTTTCCACGTGAAAGAGCTGATTTTGCGAATCAAAGCTCGTCTGTCTGAGAAAGATCAGGATTTGGGGGCCGAACTTCAGGCAGCTAACTTGAGAATGAACCTTCTTTCGCGCCAAGTATTCGTTGGCGGTGAAGAAGTTCAGTTAACTCCAAAGCAATTCGATATCTTGAAAATGCTCGTGTCCAACAAGAACAACCTTGTGACTCGCGAAAAGTGCTTGGATGAAATTTGGGGTGACACGGAAGTGACTTCACGTAACGTGGATTCACAAATCAACTACCTCAAACGTAAGATCAATAAATTCCAGGGTAAGATTCTCGCGGTACCAAGCTTAGGTTACCGTCTTGAAGTACAGGATTGACTGAGCCCATAAAACCTTAAAAGGGTGCAGACGCTAAAAAGCCAGGTGATGAACCTGGCTTTTTTGTTTTTAGTGCTCCAAGCTCTGGAGCCGGACTTGCAGATTTCATAACCTCTCTCGAAACTATAAATAAGGGAGGCAGTGGTGAAATTCGCTTTATCCATAGTTTTGGTTTTGGTGTCCTTCGCGGCTCGTGCCGATATGATTGGCTACGGAACGCGCAATTGCAATACGACGAACGAGAGCCGCGGTTTGCTGAATAGCGATCCGGTTTGTATTCAAAGGGTCCGTTGTGAGCAGTACGCATTGTCGAATCCATCTACATATTCTTTGGTGTCTGTACGAGCTTATTGCCGACCGGGTTCTTCGGGGCGCTGCCCTTCGGGATCCGCATGTATTGCTGACCCATCAATTCGTGATTCTGACATAGCGCGAATTCGCCCTATGCCAGACCGTCCTATAGAACGAGACTGTGATCAGCAAGGTTCTTCTTCAAAACCTTCATCGCCACAAAAATCAGAATCAAAAAATCCATTTGGTACGATCACGACGGGAAATCCCGATAGCTTCAAGGGGAATAGATGAAAAAGATTTTTGTTCTTCTTATTGTGAATTTTCTGAGTGCTTTGGCCTTTGCTGCGACAGGAAGTAAAATTTCTGTCGAAGGTTATGTGACTGGATTTGATAATGAAACCATTATTATCGAAAGCGGCAGCCAAAAAATCGATATTCCGAAGAAAATGTATCAAAATAAAGTCATGGCTGGAGAGCTCATCTCTGTTGAAATGAGCCAAAGCGATTTTAAAAACCTTAAAAAAGAAAATATAAAATCGAAGAGCGAGAAATAAAGAAAAGCCCGGTGATGAACCTGGCTTTTTTGTTTTTAGTGTTCCAAGGCTTGGGAACTAGACTTGCGAGATTGCAAGACCTCAATGAACAATAGCTTTGGAGGAAAAATGAAGAATATTTTCGTCGCTGTAGCGATCGCTTTCATGAATTTATCAGCATTTGCTGCGGAAAAATCTCAGACCAACGTTGGCAACGGTTCGATGATGACGGCCGTAAAAAAATTGGAGCTTTCAGCAGACGGCGATCCTAAAAAAGGCACGCACTCTTATTATTATCAGTATTGGGATATGAAAAAGATGTCTATGGCCGCGGCGAAGAAAGCAGCACCGGGCCTTTGTGAGTTTCGCGCGATTATAAAAGACGGACCCAAGGCCATTACAATTCCTGCTAAAAGTAAGTACAAGATTTCAAATACTGAGAGATCTCAAGAAGGTGGCGAGCTGCCGGCTGGCTGCTTAGTTCTCGATGCGGTCTTTGAAGGAAATGAAACCGTTAGCACGCCTCAATTGCAGATTGCTTGCTGCTCAGAGAAACCCCTGGCGACAGACGCTCAGCAGAGTGCCTTTACTCAACTAGTAGAGAAGTCATTAAAGCCATTGGTTGTGTTCAGCCGTTAAGATTTCTGAGATTGCACGCGCTGATGTTTTTTAAGGCCCCAGTTGACGCCCCATAAGACATCGGCGTGATAGCCGAATACTTTCGAAGCCTGTGAGGCGGGAATCCACTCGGCACCCTTGTTGTAATCGGCATCTTTGACCGGACGAGGTTCGTGCCAAGCTTCATCAAGCACGCCAACAAGGAAAACAGTGTCGCAAGGATTGATTTTTCCATTCCAATCAAAGTCGTAACGACGACGAAGTTCTAGATCTGGCAGAATACGAATTTTGTAGCCAGTTTCTTCGAAAGTCTCTCGGACAGCGGCTTCTGCGGCGGTCTCGTCATTTTCGATTTGGCCACCGGGCAGAAAGAAATATTTCTTTTTGTTGTGTGGATCAATCGCATGAAAACCAAGAATTTTATTTTTGTGAACAATGACCACACTGGATCGATAGCGATAATTTTTGCTGTCACGTTCGTGTTTGTGCTCGTCACGGCGGGATTTGAAAAAATCCTGCAGAAGCTCTCCGCATTCTTGTTCGAGCACGCCAGAGGTAAATTCAATCTGATGATTCAAACGTTTGTCGTCAAAAGTAGAATACAAAGTTTCAACTGCGCCACCGCGCGGATCTTTTGCTCCGTACACCACGCGCTTCACGCGAGACTGCAACAAAGCCCCTGCGCACATCAAGCACGGCTCAAGTGTCACGTACAATGTGCAATCTTCGAGGCGCCAGTTCTGAGTTTTCTTAGCGGCAGTGTGAAGCACAATCGCTTCCGCATGGGCCAAAGGACTTTGCCATGTTTCGCGATGATTATAGGACTGCGCAAGCACGCTCACGCCATCGGGCCCGACAAGCAGGGCGCCAACAGGGACTTCGCCCTCGGAACCCGCTTTGTGAGCGAGTTTCAGGGCATGTCGCATCCATTTTTCATCAAGATTTTTTTGCTTCAACGTGATCCTCAGCAATACGCTCGCGCAGTTTTACGGGCTCGATCTTTTTCTTAGAACGCATTTTGATATTCAAAAGCTCTACGAAAACGGAGAAGGCCATCGCAAAGTAAATGTAACCTTTTGGTACGTGTTGATCAAAGCCTTCTACAATCAAAGTCAAACCGATCATCAACAAGAAGCTCAAAGCCAAAATCTTCAACGACGGATGACGATCAACAAAGTCGCTAATGCTTTTCGCTGAGAAGAGCATCACCGCGGTGGACGCCAAAACCGCTGCCACCATGACGGAAAGCTGGGTCACCATACCGACGGCAGTAATCACTGAATCCAAAGAAAATACGATGTCGAGCAAAAGAATCTGAATGATCACCGCATGAAAGGAATGCGCCACTTGATTGGACTGGCTGCCTTCTTCGCCTTCAAGCTTGTGGGAAATTTCCAACGTGCTTTTGCCAATGAGGAACAGACCTCCCAAAATCAAAATCAGATCGCGCCCCGAGATCCCTTGGCCGAAAAAGTTGAATATCGGTTCGGTCAAAGTAATGATCCAAGACAGGGACATCAGCAGAATCAGACGGGTAATGACCGCGAGGGAAAGACCCATGACGCGAGCCTTGTTCTGCTGCTCCTTCGGGAGTTTTCCGGCTAAAATTGAAATAAAGATAATGTTATCAATACCGAGGACCAACTCGAGGGCGAAGAGGGTAAAGAACGAAACCCAAATCGCGGGAGTCATAAAAGCTTCCATGAACACCTTTCAAGATGTTAAAACATAAGTAATATCAACAAGATAAGTTGAAATCACAGGATCCGAGATTAGTGACTCCTCGAACCCCTGTCAATGGCGCAGTGCTGCGTGCGCAAAATCTAAGCTCCGCGGGGCTTTAGCGTTTGTCATCTAGGGGTCGGTTTGTTATAGACTTACTCTTTCAAAACTCCCGCAACGCGGGAGCATTTCCGACACGCGTGAGAGGCAGGTGATTTTCAGTGTCAATGACGAAAATCAAAGACGGAGAAAGCTTTGAATCAGCATTCCGCAGATTTAAAAAATCTTGCGAAAAAGCGGGCATTCTTTCTGAAGTTAAAAAACGTGAGCATTTCGAAAAGCCAAGCGTTCGCTTGAAAAAGAAATCAATGGCTGCTCGTAAACGCGCGATGAAGAAATCTAGAAAAGGCTGGGGCAACGACTAAGCCTAGCGGAGGTTTCTAATGGAAATCAGAGATCAGATCATGGCCGACGTGAAGGAGGCCATGAAAAGTAAAGATCAACTTAAACTCAACACTTTGCGATTCCTTCAAGCTGCGGTGAAAAACCGTGAGATTGAACTTCGCCCCAACCCGATCAACTCTGACGAAGTCATGGGCGTGATCAAAAAGTTGGTGAAGCAAAGAAAAGAATCGATTGAGCAATACCAAAACGGTGGCCGCCAAGATCTTGCAGATCAAGAAGCCGCTGAATTGAAAGTACTTGAGGGCTATCTGCCAGCTCAAATGGGCAGAGATCAAATCGAGAAGGTTGTCACGGAAGTGATTGCAGCTCTCGGTGCGAAAACTGTGAAAGACATGGGTCCTGTTATGAAGGAAGTCATTGCTCGCACAGCCGGTACTGCCGACAACAAAACAGTCAGCGAAGTTATTAAGTCTAAACTTACTTAATTTTGAGTCGCCTCAATGAGGCGCTTAATTGACGAGCGGAGTTGCATGAAATTTTCTCCAGAGTTTATTGAGAAGGTCCGTGATTCTAGTAATCTCGTCGACATCATCTCTCAGTACACACAGTTGAAACCTACGGGAAGCGGCCTTATGGGCCGCTGTCCTTTTCCGGACCATCAAGAAAAGACGCCGAGCTTTTCTGTATCCGAAACCAAGCAGGTGTATCACTGCTTCGGTTGTCATAAAAAAGGCAACATCTTTACGTTCCTTCAAAACTATCAGGGCATGAGCTTTCCTGAGGCTATCGAGTATCTTGCGAACCGCGCAGGAATTCCGATGCCTGAGAAAAACTCTGGCAATGATGAGCAGTTTGATCGCGCGAAAGAGCGTAAGAAGCTCCTCAATCGCGTGAACCAGCTGGCGAACTATTATTTCGGCGAGCAGCTGAAACGCGTGAACGCCGACCATCCGGTGAAGAAGTACATCGCGAAGCGCGGGCTCTCGCAAGAGGTCCTCGATGCTTTCCAGATCGGCTATGCGACACCGGACTGGGATGGATTGGTTAAATATTTAGAGTCTAAAAAAGTGCCGATGGATTTGGTCGAGGAAGCTCGTCTGGCCAAAGCCCGCTCGGGTGGGAAAACCGGCTACTTTGATATCTTCCGTGACCGCTTGATGTTCCCGATTCTGAACCCGATGGGCGAGCCCGTCGCGTTCGGCGGACGTATCATTGAACAGGGTGAACCCAAATATTTGAATTCGCCAGAGACGCCTGTATTCGTTAAGGGGAAAATTCTTTACGGATTGGCGCAAACTGCGCGCTATATACGAACCGAAGACCAAGCCATCATTGTCGAAGGATATATGGACTTGGTTTCCTTGTATCAGGCAGGCATTCGTAATGCGGCGGCGACCATGGGGACGGCTTTGACGCCGGACCATGGAAAACTTTTAAAGCGCATGACTAAGAATGTGGTGGTCTTGTTTGACGGCGATTCCGCCGGGCAAGAGGCTGCAGAACGGAGTCTTCCGATCCTACTTTCGGCCGATGTCCATCCGAAAGGCCTTACGTTGCCGGACGGAATGGATCCCGATGACTTTGTGAAAGCAAAGGGTGCGGATGCTCTCCGTGACCTCATGGCGAAAGCTCCAGACTTGTTTGTTTTAATTTTGCAGCGTTGGATGGAAGACTATCGTGGTGAGGCTTCGCAAAAGGTGAAGCTTTGCGATCAGTTGAAACCCGTCCTCGAGACCATTCCTGATTCGCGATTACAGGATCTTTACCTTCAGGAAGCGGCCCGTCGTATGAGTGTGCCATCGACTTGGTTGAAGGAAGCTTTGTTTAAAACCAGTGGAAAACTTGCAGCCGAGGCGCAAAATATTCGACGTGAAAATTCCGTCAACTCGCAAAGACCGGCTCCGCAAGGTGGCACAGCGTATGCAACAAACAGCTCAATGGCATCCGTGAGAGGAAATTCGGCAGCTTCAGAGGCGCCAACATCTTCTTCTGAGCCAAAAACTGTGCCAAATACTCCGAGATTTATTCTGAAGGGTGCGCCTAAACCGGAAATTTTGCTCATGGGACTTGTACTCAAAAGTCGTGCCAACTTCGATGCATTTTTGAAGGAAAACGTGAGTGAAACTCTCTCGCATCCGGCAGTCATTGAGATCTTGAAGAAAGCGACCGATGTCTATAGACAAGATCCTAATAAATTTGATAAATTGACCAGTCTTCTCGTATCATTTGTGGATCATCCTGAAGTGCTTTTCGTGAATGAAAATGCCAACGAGTCATTTGACGAGGACAGTGAACGAAAACTTTTAAGAGATGTGTTTAAAAGAGTTCGCGACAACAGCTTGAAAGAGCAGGCGAAAAAATTAGCAAGAGATCTGAAAGCAGATCCAAGCGCCGAGAAGCTGGAACAGATTATGAACATTCAAAGAAACCGACACTCTTTGAATAAAAATTAGTCTGAAGTACTTGTCGGACGTACAGCCAAAATCGATTTTTAAATTTTAGTTTTTAAAGCACGTGAATAGAAGAATGGGGTATCAATGAAATCAAACACTCCGAATGCCAATGTGAAAGAACCGGTAAAAGTTCTCGCAGTGGCAGAGCAAGAAGCTTTGATCAAAGAAGAGATCCAGAAGTTTATCAAGCTCGCGAAAGAGAAAGGCACTCTGACAATCGAAGAGATCAATGATCTTCTTCCGCCAGAGATCATTGCGCCTTCCGTACTTGATTCCTTCATGCAAGGTCTCGAAGCCAGCGGTGTTGTTATCACTGAGCTGGTTGAAACAGCTAAGGAAGAGGGCGAAGGCTCTTTCCTTGCTGATCCAGATAAAGAAGATGAAGAAGCAGACGAAGACGAAATCGCCGAGAGCGAAGACGTTAAGGGCAACGACCCTGTTCGTTTGTATTTGCGCAAAATGGGTAGCGTATCCCTTCTCACTCGTGAGGGTGAGGTTGAGATCGCCCGTCGTATCGAAAAAGGGGAGCGTGAGATCGTTAAGGCGATCCTCTTGTCACCTTTGGGTACCTACGAAATCATCCAGCTCGGTAAGCGCTTGGATGAAGGCCGTATCAAAGTTAAATCGATCTTCCGCGGTCTGGAAGACGAAGAAACTCAATACGACGAAAAGGAATACATCGATAAAATTCATGAGCTCATCGGTACAGTGACTGCTTACCACGAGTCTGTGAAAAAATATTTCGACATCCTTCGTAAAGAAGAAACCAACACACCAGCTCGTAAAGCGGCGATGGATGAGTTGTTGAAAGTGAACGACAAGTTGATGGCAAGTTTCGAGTCCATTAACTTCAACCGTAAGACAATCAACCGCATCGTGATCAAGTTTAAAAACTTGGTGGGCCGTATGTCGACTCTTCGCCGTCGTATCAAAGATGGTACGGAGAGAACATTCTCTAAAGACGTGCCAACACTCGTTGAGCGTTTGAAGCTCATCGATGGTAACGAAAAAGAACTCACGAAGATGACTCGTGAGACCGGTTTGAACTACAACAAGTTCCGTTCATATGCTCTTCAAGCTCAAGAGGCTCAACGCCGCTTGCAACGTTTGGACAGCGAAACTGAGATGAACTTCCGTTGGATCCAAGACACTTACACAGCTATCTGGAAAGGTGAGCGTGAGGCTGACTTGGCGAAATCTGAACTCGTTGAAGCAAACTTGCGTCTCGTGGTTTCTATCGCTAAGAAGTACACAAACCGCGGTCTTCAATTCTTGGATTTGATCCAAGAAGGTAACATCGGTTTGATGAAAGCCGTTGATAAGTTCGAATACCGTCGTGGTTACAAGTTCTCAACTTATGCGACTTGGTGGATCCGTCAGGCGATCACTCGTGCGATTGCCGATCAGGCGCGTACGATTCGTATCCCTGTTCACATGATCGAAACGATCAATAAACTTGTTCGTACTTCTCGTTATCTCGTTCAAGAGCTTGGCCGTGAGCCAATCCCTGAAGAGATCGCAGAGAAAATGGATATGCCGGTGGATAAAGTTCGCAAGGTTCTCAAAATTGCGAAAGAGCCTATCTCTTTGGAAACTCCAGTGGGTGAAGAAGAAGATTCTCATCTCGGGGACTTTATCGAAGATAAAAAGGTTATCAATCCAGCTGAAGCCATCGTGAACTTGAACTTGGCTGAACAAACTCGCCGTGTGCTTTCTACTCTCACTCCGCGTGAAGAGAAAGTATTGCGTATGCGTTTCGGTATCGGTGAAGAATCTGACCATACTTTGGAAGAAGTAGGTCAAGACTTCAACGTAACCCGTGAGCGTATTCGTCAGATCGAGGCGAAGGCGTTGCGCAAGCTTCGTCACCCAAGCCGCAGCAATAAGCTGAAGGCATTCATCGACGGGTAGTAAAGTAATAAAAGTATTTTTACTTTGTGCAGGGAAGGTGGAAACACCTTCCCTTTTTTATTTTAACACAAAGTCTAGTTCGCGTTTGTCCTCGCGCAGAAGATATTGTCGTCTCTTAAACGCGGGCATACGATTTCCGCATCAACATAGTTTCACCGCTATCACTTAGGAGGATACATCATGAAACTTCTTGCACTTGCAACGATCACTCTTGCTTCTGTTTCTGCACTTGCAGCAGGCAAATCTACTACTGAGTACTACTACCAACCATCTGCTGGTGTAAACGCAGTCACGGCAACTTACAAAATGGATATTTCACCAGGTAAAACAGAAACTAGCGGCGTTGAGAGCGATGACAAAAGCGAAATGAGCGACATCTATTTGAACTATGCTTATGGTTTAAATGATAACAACGCTCTTGGTGCAGAGCTTTTCTTTGGCTCTAATAAGCAAACTAAAGGAGCTAACTCTCATACTGCAAATGGTATGGGCGATCTTCACTTGTTCTACAAAGGTTTCACAGATATGTGGCACTATGGTGCTGACTTGGGTATCAACACTGCGAAAATCAAGACGGACACGACTGGCAACTTCGTAGACAACCGTTCTACTGGTGGCATGTCTTTGAAAGTGAATGGCGGTCTTTTGATGAGCAGTGGTGCTCTGAACTACGGTGCTGATTTGTCCTATGTAATGGCATTTGAGCGCAGCGTAGATAGCACTACAGACATTAAAGTTACCGGTGGCAATGTTTTGAAACTGGCTCCATTCGTCGAGTACAACTGGGGTATGGGTTTTGTCGGCGCCGAGCTTTCTTACAACACAGTAAGCGATGTTACGACGAAAGTCTCTGGCTCTGATTCAACTTCGAAAGTTGCAAGTTTCACAGGCCTTTTGGCATACGGTACTTTCGACTTCAACGACATGTTCACAGGCGTTTTGGGTTTGGGCATGGAAATGCACCAAGATGTTACTCAATCTAATGGCGATAAAGATAAAGCTTACACTGAAACAGTTGCGAACCTTGGCGTTCGTATGACTTTCTAATTTGATTTTAGATCAAATAGGAAACTATTAAGGGAGACTTCGGTCTCCCTTTTTTATTGTCCGAAATAAGGGCATTAATTCCGGAATCGGACGGGTAAACAGAAGAAATTCGTTATGACTCGGGCATTGTTGTTGCTCTGATAAAGGCTTTCAACGAAAGTAGTGTCTATGCAATCCGCCACTTCTGTGCCATTTGAACATCTTCTCCAACAATCGTTTCTGCTGCCTTCTTTCCGTGGCGGGCAACGCGAGATCATTTCTGCAATTTTGGCGAAAAAAGATGTCATGGCAGTATTGCCGACGGGCGGGGGAAAGTCCCTCTGCTATCAGTTCCCGGCGGTCTATACTCAACAGCTTGTGGTGGTGATTTCTCCGCTGATTGCTTTGATGAAAGATCAAGTGATGAATCTGCAGCGCCAAGGGATTGCCGCCGGTTGCTTGCACTCCGGTCAGTCTGATTTAGAAAAGCGGGCGATCTTTGCTGAAATCAATAAGGGCGGCGCTTTTCTGCTTTATCTTTCTCCTGAGCGTGTTCAGAAAGAAGGGTTTCAGAAGTGGATTCAAGGCCGTCAGATTGCTCTCTTTGCGGTCGATGAAGCCCATTGCGTTTCTCAATGGGGTCATGACTTCCGTGAAGAGTACGGTCAGCTGAAAGTTCTGAAAACACTTCGCCCGGATGTGCCTATTCTGGCTTTGACGGCGTCGGCGACTCCGACGGTGCTTGCCGATGTTTCTAAAAACTTGGGTCTGGTGAATCCAGAACGTATGGTTCATGGATTCTATCGTAATAATCTTTACTATCAGGTTGAACAGTGCGGGGATGAAGACGCAAAACTCTTGATGTTGATGCAAGCAATTCGCCAGACGCCAACAGGCAGAATCATCGTTTATTGCGGCACTCGCCGGGTGACTGAAGAGCTTTCAGGCGCATTGTCACGTACGTTTGATCAGGTTGGTTTTTATCACGCAGGGCTTGCGACCGAAGAGCGCACTGAAACACAAGAGGCTTATGCACGCGGGGATTTGCGAATCCTTGTTGCAACCAATGCTTTCGGGATGGGGATTGACCAGCCGGATGTGCGTCTTGTGGTGCACTTCCAAATGCCGGCGAATATCGATTCTCTTTATCAGGAAATGGGCCGTGCGGGTCGTGATGGTAAACATTCTACATGCTTGATGCTTTATGCGAAGAAAGATAAAGGGCTTCAGTCCTACTTCATTGATAATTCGGATGCGCCGAAAGCGATCAAAAGTGCGCGCTGGAGAAATTTAGAAGCTTTAGTGAATTACTCCGAAGGCGGTGAGTGTCGGCATGCAGAGATTCTGACTTACTATAAGGATTCTCAGCGTATTGAGAGCTGTGGTCACTGCGATAGCTGTGATCCAAAATCTGAGCGTCGTGTGCAGAAACCAGCGAAACCTGTTGTGACTAAACTCGTGAAACCGAAATCACGCAAATCGAAATCGGGTGCTGAGGAAGTTGAACTTGATGATATTCAAGAGCAACGTTTTGAGAATCTCCGTCGCTGGAGAAAAGCGAAAGCTCAAGAGCTCGATGTTCCAGCCTTCGTGGTGTTCAGTGATCAGACTTTGAAGCAATTGGCGTTAAAGAACCCGCAGAATATTACAGACCTAGAAGATATCTATGGTATCGGCGAATCTAAGATCGAGAAGTTCGGCTGGGATCTCCTTGCCGAACTTCAGGGTTAGATCTCTGGTCCTTATCACATAGCCTATATTTGTTGTAACTGCTGAACGACCCATTGAGGGTCGTCTAACGGTAAATCATGTCCTGCCCATGGATGAAAATGAATCGGGCAGCCCCAAGCTTTAGCTAGATTTTTTGAGCAAGACACATTCACAAAATGATCATTTTCAGAGGCAAAAAGGATTACTGGTACCGGCGGCTCTGACGGGAAACTATAATTACCAGCCGCAACGAGTTGCTTAACAAAATTTGCTGGATGAACCGGATGGTCCTCAGACTCTTTTGTCCAATACGGCAGAGCAAATTCGCGGCGCTCGGACGAGTTCGCGGTCATATTGAGGATCTCGCGCTCCATGTCTTCAGTTTTATAACGAGTTTTGTAACCTACAGCGAGGCCGAGCATTTTTAAGTAATTGCCCGGGCGTAAGCGCTCGTAGAACTTAGAATACTTTGCAGAGCTAGAATTAATAAGTACCAACTGCTGAACTTCGGCAGGGTATTTGTCCGCCCATGCCGTTGCGATCATCGCGCCAAGAGAAATTGCAAAGATATGAACCTTTTCACCTTGCTGGATAAATTTGCTCTGGCGGCGGAGTTCCTCCACCATCGTATCCATGTCAGTAGGGCTTTTCTCGTTATAGAGAGTGCCGTTGCCGGGGATCTCGATGAATTCAAAGTGATCGTTAGGGAAGGCCTTTTGCAGCGTTTGAGGTAGGTCGACCCAGTGGCCCACTCCTCTGACTAATCCACGAATTAGTATCCAGTTTCTTTGCATGTTTTTATTTTTTATTAGACCAGGGCGCGAGTCAAAAAAAAAGCCGATAGCTTTTGGCTACCGGCTTTTGAAAAGCTTGTTTACTAGCTCTTAGAACTGAGTCACGAAAAGTTGCGGGTAGCCTTCACGTGAAGTCACGTTGACAACAACGTCGGCGAATGCACCGTAAGACTCTGCACGGATATCGATAGCAGAGATGCGATCGTTACGATTGACGTAAGCACCCACTGTCGCGTTCTGACCTAGAACTGGAGTGTTAGACAATTCGTAGATTGGCATACGTTGACCGTAGTCAGTGACCAAAGCAGCTTCATGCAATTGAACGTTCGCACGCAATACACGAAGTTCTACGTTTGTCAGAGACATCGGTTGTTGCAACTGAATGCGGTACCAACGACCACCACCCTGACGAGTGATTTGGTTGATTTGCGCTGAGCCAGTGTACTGACCGTATCCAGGAGGTGGAGGCGGAGGAGTTGGACGACCTGGGTATGGAGGTGGGTAGCCTGGACCTGGGCGACCCGGTCCTGGGCCCGGACGACCTGGATAACCTGGGCCTGGGCGGCCTGGACCATGACCTGGACCTGGGTATCTTGGTGGACGGTATTGATCAAGACCGGCTTGATCGTAACGAACTTCTTCACGACGAGTTTCATACCAAGAACCATCTTGGCGTGAGCAAGCTACGCCAGAGGTGCTTTCTTGGCGGCCACCTGCATAGATCACGCTTTGGTATTCACGGCAGTATTCGCCAGTGCGGTAGTTGTACCCTTCACGAGTAGATGTGAAGCTTCCGCGTGCGCCGGTGCGGGAACCATAACGGCCACCATCCCAGTTAACGCTTTGACCGATTTGATTTTCAAGACAGCTTCTTTGAGCATCGCCCAACGCGCGGCGATCTGCATCGTCAAGATCACGACCAACGTTACCGCCGATCATTGAACCTGCGATAGCACCGATGATCGTGGCAGCTGTTTTACCGTTACCGCCGCCGATTTGGCTGCCGATAACTCCACCGATAACACCACCGATGATATTACCGACTTCTTCTTTGCCGGCGAATGCTGGTGATGCTGATTGCAAAACAGTGGCTGCGATCAGAGTTCCGAGTAAAGCTTGTTTCTTCATTTCTGTGGCTCCTTCAAAATAAGGTATAAAAAGTTACCAAGCGTTTTAGACGATGGACACTACTCCACAATTTGTGCCAAGTAAAATGGAGCCAAAATGGCCTAGGTAGCTAATTCAATTCGAGTTTTTCTCATGTGGCGGGGGCTCGTGTTGCATGCCGGAAGGTGTTGCTAAATATCTGATTTTTGGTAGTTTTGAGGGAACTAATCTGTCTCGATGGGGGGCTAGCTTAGTTGGTTAAAGCAGCCGGCTCATAACCGGCGGATCGGGGGTTCAAGTCCCTCGCCCCCTACCATTTACAATTTTGGTGTCAGACTGTCGCCTGAGTCCAAGCTGGACAAAAGTCCTAAGGCCCACTCCTGGGCTCCATTGGAAATTTTAAGCTTTAAATTAATTTTGTTTAATTATTTAGAATCAATATTCCGATGGAAAATAGTATGAGCGAAAACAAACCCCTCATTTGTATCGTTGATGACGACACCTTACAAAGTGAAGCGCTAGCTGATATTTTGATCTCTGAAAATTTTCGGGTGATCAACTTTCCGTCGGCAAGCGCATTTCTAAATGCACCTGAGTCCTTTCCAAATTATGATCTTGTGATTTCAGATATCAATATGCCGGGAGCTTCGGGTTTTGATCTTTGTCGGGCTTTGCGAGACTCGGCTTCTTTGATTCGCCTTCCGGTGATTTTAATTACGGGTTCAGATCCGAGTGTTGATCGCGTTCAAGGTGTTGAAGCCGGTGCTGATGAGTTCATCGGTAAACCTTTTGAGGTTCGTCACTTACTTGCAAAGATCCGCTCTTTATTAAGTATTCGTGAGCGCGAAGTGCTGCGATTGAAAGAACTGGAGACCTCCAAAGATTTAAATATCGAATTAGGTCGCTTTGTTTCGCCAAATATTGCTCGTCGTCTTGGTTTTGCGGATCATCAGGGAATTCTGCGGCCTCATCGTGCGGAGGTGACGGTTTTATTTGTGGATCTGAGAAGGTTTACTGCGTTTTCGGAAAAAGTTGAGCCGGAAGAAGTGCTAGAAGTTTTGCATGACTATTATACCGCTGTTGGTACAGCGGCGGTAAAATATAAGGGAACTCTCAGTCACTTAGCTGGTGACGGAATTATGGTTTTCTTTAATGATCCAGAGCCGGTCAAAGATCATCGCGAAGTGGCCATTCATATGGCGCTTGAGGCGCGAGAGGCTCTCAATCAGCACAAAAAAATTTGGGATGAGAGAAACTACGATATCGATTTTGGTATTGGCATTAGCGAAGGTTACGCGACTATCGGCGGGATTGGGTTTGAACAATTCTCACAATACACCGTTATTGGAACAGTAAGCAATTTTGCGTCGCGATTGAGTGACGTTGCAACAGACGGACAGGTTTTGATTTCTCATCGCTTTCTGTCTCGAGTGAAAAACATGGATTGTGTGACAATGCCACTGGGGCAGGTGAACTTAAAAGGAATTGAAAAGCCTGTATCTATCTATAATGTTCTATCGGTTCACGGCTCAGCCCGCTTGGCGGGCTAAGCGCTGATTTATCCGCTGTTTTTTATTGGTCGCCCGAGAACCGGTTGATATCGAGCGGTAAGTCGTTTTTTCGGTCTAAATATTGGGACCCGGACTGCTAAAGGTGAACCAGACTTCACGCCGGCTGTTTTTGTCTATGTCGATGAGGGAGTTTTAATTGGAAGGATCCCGACCGCGCCGTATCAGCTTTTGTTGGATACTAAAAAGTTAAGAAACGGCCGGCACCAGCTTTATGGCGTCCTTTATGGGGTCTCCGCGACGGTAGACTCCAATAAGATTTATATTCATGTAAAGAACTAGTACGTCTGTCGCGCGCATCAACGACATGTCGGTGATGCGACCTAATTGTTCAGAGCGCCGGCTTGAATCCAGTCGTAGAGAGCTTTTTTATCTTGATCACTGACGACTCGTCCTTGTGGCATACGTCCGTCAGAAACCACGCCATAAAGCAGGCTTTGATTCGCGTTGCCTTTAACGATAATTTTTAAGAAGTCATTATAGGTTTTCAGTGTATATCCACCGGCATTGCCGTGGCATCCAGCGCACGTTGATAGGAAGCTGTTGTAGAGATACGAGTATGTGGCCATTGAAGGCGTCGCTGTCGGAGTAGGTGTTGGCGTTTGTTTCGGGGTCGGAGTTGCCGTAGGAGCTGGTGTTGGCGTCATGACCGGAGTTGGGCTTGGGGTTGATGTTGGCAAAGACATAATCCAATCTGCAATCACCCGTTGCTGGTCGGAAGGGAGCATTGCCAAAGGAGGCATGTTTCCTAAAGCGATACGTTGATAGATCAGTGAACTGTTAGGATTCCCAGGGACCACATAGCGAGAAGCTGCAATTTTATTGAGGTCATCAGCAAAAGAGAATCCTGTCCCAGAGGCATTCGAGCCCGCATGGCAAGAAACGCAGTTTTTTTCCATAATGATGAGAGCTTGAGATTTTAGATCGGCGCTGCCTAGATCCATCGCACCGGGGGAGCCGACGGTTTTTTCGACCATTTCGAAGCCGTTTCCGCAGTTTTGAAAGCCAATCAGCAAAGTCACAAGTATCAAGATTGTGACGACACCCTTTTGCAGGCCATAGCGCATGGAATCCTCCCCACGAGATCTTTATTTATATTAATCTGAAGGTGATTTATTAAATAAAGGACTCGCAAGGATTTTCATTTTGAGTCAGGGGAGAAGACCTCTTTCCAAATATACGCTCAAATATGTTGTCCATGTTTTTGTTTGTGCCACATGGACAACGCCTGAACGACTTAATTATTCAAAGATTTCAAATCAATCACGAAGCGGTACTTGACGTCGGACTTGACCATACGATCATAAGCCTCGTTGATTTTCTGAATTGGAATCATCTCGATATCCGAGACAATGTTATGGTCGCCACAGAAATCCAGCATTTCTTGGGTCTCTTGAATGCCGCCGATCAAAGAACCTGCGAGGCTTCTGCGACCCATGATTAAAGCGCCGGCGTGCAATTCTGGCGGCTTGTCTGGAAGACCGACCAACACCATTGTGGCATCCCGGCGAAGCAAACTCAGATAAAGATCGTAGTCATGCGGAGCTGAAACCGTATCAAGAATGAAATCAAAGGTGCCGGTGTGAGCTTTCATTTGTGCCAGATCCTTAGAGATCACCACTTCGTGAGCACCCAGGCGTTTTGCATCTTCGACCTTCGAAGGCGAAGTGGTGAATACAACAACGTGTGCGCCCATCGCATTGGCGAGTTTAACACCCATGTGGCCAAGACCACCTAAACCAACAACTCCGACTTTTTGTCCCTTGCTTACTTTCCAGTGACGGAGTGGAGAGTATGTTGTGATCCCCGCGCACAAAAGCGGAGCCACGGCCCCGAGATCGAGATTTTTTGGAATTGAAAGACAGAACTCTTCACGAACAACAATCGAAGAGGAGTAGCCGCCGTAGGTAGGAGTGCCGTCTTTTTCTTTACTATTGTAAGTGCCGACGAAGCCGCGTTCACAGAACTGCTCAAGGCCTTCGCGGCAAGAGCGGCAGTCGAGGCAGGCGTCGACCATGCAACCCACACCGGCAAAATCACCGACTTTGAATTTTTTAACGTTGTTACCGACCGCAATAACTTTGCCGACGATCTCATGTCCCGGAACCATTGGGAATATTCCACGCCCCCATTCATCCCGTGCCTGGTGAACGTCGGAGTGGCAAACACCACAGTATTGAATTTCGATATGAACGTCATTCGCTCTGAGATCACGGCGCTCAAAAGAAAAAGGTGCAAGAGGGGCTTTAGCAGAAGGAGCAGCATAGGCTTTTGCTTTAAACATGAGATACCTCGCAGAAAATTAGATTGGAGGTTATTTCATAATATGGTCACTCAGAAATCAAGGCTCAGCATAGTGTCCTATGTTAGATAGGTCTTCTTACGCAATCGAAGGAGCCCTTATGCGCAATTTAGTTTTTGCACTAGCTTTGCTTTTGTCTCAAAACATTTTCGCGGCCCAAGACCTATCATTTGATGCAAACTGCCTACGGGCCAATGATCGTGCGACGATTTCTTTTGTAGGGGATATTCTGGTCCACAAGGCAATTTACGAATCAGTGGTTAAAAACTCAAAACGTTTTGCTAGCACGTGGAGGAGAACGATTCCCTATTTTGCCAAGGCCGATTTTTCTGTAGGAAATCTAGAGGGACCCGCCGCTATGGGTATCGATGCTAAGGGCAAAGATCATGGGGATATCGGCTTTGTCTATGACGGCGTTGTATACTCGGGCACGAATTTTGTCTTTAATTATCATCCCCAGATACTCGCGGAACTGAATCAGTCGGGATTTGATCTGCTGACTGTGGCGAATAATCATTCGCTCGATCGCAGAAGTATTGGTATTGATCGCACGCTGCAAGCGGCTGAAGTTTATAAGATGCCGACCATAGGGACGCGGATGTCAAAAGACACCAACGGTGATTTTCATCGGGTGATGGATATCAATCATATTCGTGTGGCATTCATTAGCTGTACAGAAGCGACAAATGGAATGGCGGATCCAGCGAACCAAGTTCTTCGCTGTTACAACAACGAACAACTGATGAAAACGATCAAAGATCTTTCATCGCGGTCAGACATTGATGCAGTGATCGTCTATCCGCATTGGGGAGAAGAGTACGAACCCGCACCGAATAAAAACCAAAAGATTTATGCTCGAAAATACCTAGAAGCAGGCGCGACCGCGGTGATCGGTTCGCATCCACATGTCTTGCAGCCTTGGGAAACGTACCGCACAAAAGATGGCCGTGAAACACTCATCGCATATTCATTGGGGAATTTCCTCGCTGGCCAGCCCGGACTTGAAAAGCAAACAGGAGCAATTATTTACATGGGCCTAAGCAAAGAAGGTCCAGGAAAAGCAAAAATATTCGGAGTCGGATATACGCCGACATATCGTGATGGCTTTGAAATTTATCCTATTGAGTCTGGCGGCAAGACAGACGTGTTGAATCATGCCGCTAAGTATTTCGGAACGAACGGACGCTTAGACTTAGCGACAACTCTTGAGCAAAAATTTTGCAATTAAACAATCAGAGGTATAGCATGATTATATAGCCATTAAAGGAAATATAATCATGCAAAAGCTTCTCTTCATGAGCTTCATGCTCGGTCTTTCCCTGCGCAGCTTTGGCGCAGATATCTTACCAAAAGACTCTTCTCAAGATTTCAAATGTAAAGCGGAAGTACAGAAAGAACTCGAAAAAGTTTTCTCTGGAGTAAGCCCTGATTGGGAACGCACTGTGGACCCGAGCTTTGATACTCAAGCCTTCCGCACGCCGACAGCAAAAACCGGTGAGTGGTACGAGTTACAAATTAGCGAAAAAGAAACACCGAAGTTGTTTTTCTATTCGTCAGCAAAGAATTCCACATCTTCATGGAGCAAAACTTGTAAATTAGCGACGACGAAAAAGCCGGGTCTAGAATTTTTTAAGCTCACAGGTAACGACAAGTCTGAAATTTATGGCGATGCGGATCTCGCAAAGCTTATGGCAGATAAAAAGACGGCGATGATTTATATGTGGTCACCACGCATGGTGTACTCTGTGACTGAATTCACTCGTATGCGTGCGCTGGCTGAGAAAAGAAAAATGGAATTCGTTCCAGTTCTGGATCCGATGGTGGATATCAAAGAAGCACGTGCAGCTATGAAAAAGGCAGGCATTGATTTCCAAATTAAAACTGCGAACTCTCAGCGTGAGCCTTCGTCGATCGCTCTTTATAAGCGCATGAATTCGGTGGAGCTTTATATGAGAAACGGTACGTTGCATTTCCCGACAGTTTTTGTAACGGCAAACGGTAAAATGCATTCTCGCCGTATTATCGGCGTAATGACAAACGATGGTATGAATGCGTCCCTGGATGAAATGATGGGAGAACTCAAATGAAGTACTTAATTACAAGCCTTGTTGTGGCTTTCACAGCTCAGAATGGTTTTGCGAAGTGCGTTCCGGCGAACGAGTATGTCCCATTCATCGGTCAGGCGGCAAAGCCCGATGCCAGTGGTACAGTTCCGGTGGGTATGTATTCTCGAATTAGCCCTGATGGTCGCTTTATCATGCGTTCCTTCTCAGGCAGCGGCCTTAGCACTGTAACTTTGATGGAAATCCAGAAGCAAGCGGATGGCACAAAGGGCGCAAGAGCTTACGAGACGGATTTCAATAACGAAGCTTTTCCGATTCAAGGGACCTGGCGCTTTCTTTCGGACTTAGACGGATCTCACTATCGTGTTGGCGATATTGTTCGCGATCAGAAAAATGCAAAACGTCAGTTCAAGGGCGGAATTTCAGGATTCTATACAGCGGCAGCTGAAATGCCGGGTGCGACCGATGCCAAAATCGAGATTCGTTCCTTGTCTTGGCCAAATTCAAATTCTAACGGTGGCCATGGAATGAATGACACTCAAGGTGTTGGACAGTTGACCAATGAGATTATTACGGTAAAGAAAAACTCTGACGGTTCCTATGACAAAGTAGATTCCAGCAAAGTGTTTTCAATGTGCGACAACCTTCGCAAGACTGATGGGTCGACATTCTCATTGCCGATGATTTCGACGAATGGATCTGAGTTCTCAGCTCTTCCGCAGAATCCAAAAGACCGCCGTATGACGATAAGAGTTTATAAATTCGGCGCAGACAATAAAGAATGTATTCCTTCCGATGACCTCAATGTGCCGGCATCCAAAGCGATCTTTGGCTTTCCGCAAACAGGTAAGTCAGCTCCTTTGGTATTTATGTCGAACTCGGTGATTAACGGCCAAGCTTTGTATGGTATTCACCTCTATGACCGTGATTTGAAACGCACATTCTTCCTAGGGGATCGTACTAAGTGGGTCAGTGCCGATGCTTTTCCAGGCATGACTCGAGATGGTCGTGTGGTCTACGGAGCGAAATGGAAAGACTGCGGAACTTGCGCCGAGAGAACGGGTTACGTTATTACAGACTTCTATCAATCCGAAGATGTGAAGAAGTTCCGTCAGGCTTACCCGGACCAGGCAAAGAGCCTCAAGCAGTGCGTGACTGAAGAGGAGGTCGCGAAAGTAGAAGCGGAGCAAGCTGCTATGTATGGATTATCACAAAGCAAATAAGCCCCGTCAGTTTTCCAGTGGAAGTCCTTTCCATGTTTTGATATAGTTATGGATGTCGGGCTCTGAACCCGACATCTTATGAAATAACTAAGTCTCTCCAGACACTCTTTTATTCAATTACTTACATCAGAATATGATGGTTCGAACCTTATGAGATTCGGCCTTAAGAGGTTTAGTTATGCTAACAGCAAAAGCGTTAGGCTATGCGCTGCCCGAGGGGCGTGCGCTCTTTCAAAATTTAAATTTTACGATCGAAAACAAGAAGTACGGACTTGTTGGAATCAACGGCGTAGGTAAAAGCACGCTCGTCAAAATTCTCGGCGGAGTCTTGGAGCCGTCGAGTGGTCAGCTAATTGGCGCCACTCGTGGAGTCTATTTGCCTCAGTGGGAGGACCGGCCCGAGATGACTGCGGGGGAATACCTTGTGGATATCTGGGAAGGCACTGAAGCCACTCTTCGCGAGTCCTTGCTGAAAGATCTTGATCTTGCAAAGCCTTTGGCGGTTCTCAGCGGAGGGCAGTGGATGCGAGTGCGTCTGCTCCGAGCCTTGGCGCACGCAGGTGATTTGCTGATTCTCGATGAGCCAACGAATGATTTAGATCGCGAATCCCGTAAAGGTCTTTATCATTTTGTGCAAACATACACTGGCGGTTTGCTGATAATTAGTCATGATCGTGAACTGCTTGAGTATGTTGACGAGATTTGGGAGCTCACCAATCAAGGAATTTCTGTCTATGGAGGCGGCTTTGATTTTTATGAAGAAGCCAAAATAGGAGAGCGGGCTCTACTTGCGGAAAGGATTGATACCGCTCGTAGAGAAAAGAAAAAACAAGAGCGTGAACATATCGAGAAACTCGATCGGCAGGCCAAGCGGACACGCCTTGCTGAGAAGAAAGCTCCGGATATGGGAATCCCGAAAATTATTCTGGGTGGCCGCAAACGCCAAGCCCAGGTGACCGCCGGAAAAATCCATTCCGCAGAACAAGAGCGCGACCAACAAAGAGCCGCAGAGTTTCAACAGCTTTTAGAAAAGCAAAAGCAGTCTTCAGAGATTCGCTTAGATTTTTCTTTAGGCACAAAACCGAAAGGCAAAGTGATTTTCAGTCTCGAAAATTTCAACTGTCGTTATGTCGGTCAAGAATCGATGCTGTGGCAACAGCCCATCACTCTGACTTTGTATGCGGGTGATCGCCTCAATATTCGTGGCGGTAATGGCACTGGAAAATCAACTCTGCTGAAGATTTTGACCGGGGTACTCGCATCTGAAAAATGCGAGCGGTATGGTCATGTTTCCGAGATCCTACGAAAATATGTTTATCTCGATCAGAACTATAATCTGCTAGATAACAAACAAAATATTATAGAGAGTCTTCTTGAAGACTGCCGCTATGATCAAACTGAGGCGAGAAATCGTCTTGCAGATTATGGTTTTACCGGCGACAGCGTTTTCAAGTCCATCGGTGTTTTAAGTGGCGGTGAAAGGCTAAGGTTGTGCTTAGCGAAGCTAGCATTCAGTTTAAAGACGCCAGAGGTATGGATCCTGGATGAACCGACCAACAATCTGGATCTTGATAGCTTAGCGGTTTTAGAGGCCGCTTTGAGAGAGTACGACGGCACTCTCATCATCGTCAGTCATGATGAGAGATTCATAGAAAGAATCTCCTGCGGACAATGGCTACAGTTGGTGTCAGCACAAAAAGATCGAAGTGATTTATGATATTTTGCTAGTATGATTGTTAAGGTCTAGAATGTAGTGAGTCATAAATGACTGTTCGATATCAAATTGAAACAGTTCATATTTAACAGGGGACGAGAATGAACGCATTCGGAGTCAGCATTCATAAATTAGTTCATATTTTTGTAAAGAGTCTTTAACAGCGCCTCTGATTTTCGGCATAAATTCCAACAAATTTATGATTAAAAATCGGTTTTAGCAACAGGCGCGAGAATTATTCGGATTGTTTTAAAATTACGGTAAAATTCACTCGGACGGGATTTTATTGATAAGTAAACGGGCGTAAACTTGTAGTTGATTGTTGGTTGATGATGATGAACGTAAAGCAAGGATGGTGAAAGATGAAACAAGTAAAAGCTCTCTCAGATTTTTTAAAAGAGAAACGCACACAGGTAGGTCTCTCTCAGAAGGATGTTGCGGATAAGCTCGGATATAGTTCCGCACAATTCATCTCTAACTGGGAAAGAGGACTTTCAAGCCCACCAATGCACACCTTGAAGAAGCTTGCTGAGATGTACAACGTGAATGTCGACGAGATGTTTGATGTGATCTTGGAATCCACTCTTGAACAGGTCAGAGTAGATTTACAAAAGAAATTCTATAATCACACTAAAAAAGCTGCGAATGGGACTAGTACGAACAATACGACCACTGCCCCAAACGCAAACAGCAGCAGTAGTAGCAGTGGAATTGCACGATAACCTTACGTGAATCATCATAACAAGGAAGAGGGCTGCCCTAATCGGCAGTCCTTTTTTTTGCCTTTTGCAGGGTAATGACGTTACCGGCAAGACAGAGCACGATCCCGGTAGCGATTTCCGGAGTCCAGTGAAAGTTCTCAAAGAAAGACGATAGAGTCAGCGCAATCACGGGGCTCAGGATACTTGTGTAAGACGCTTTCTCAGCGCCTATACGGCCTACCAGCGACAGATAGGCACCGAAGGCGATGACTGAGCCAAAGACCGCAAGATACAGCAAGCTGACCGTGTACTTCAGGGTCCAGTCGGCATGAAAACTTTGTTGCAAAACGAGACCCACTAAAAAAGTAAAAATACTTCCATAGAGCATCCCAAACGCATTTGAAGACATCACCGGAATGTTTTCTTTGCGATGAACGTAAGAAATCAGATTTCCTGCAGAGGCAAATACGGTCGCTACAGCGCCCACAACCAAACCCCAGAGAGAAGTGGAGCCGGATTTGAAACTCAAAATCTCTTGCAGAAAAATGAGCCCGATGCCGAGGCCTCCGATGACAGCTCCGAAAATTACGTTTCGTCGAACGGGGGTTCGAAATAGAAGCCAGGTTCCCAAAATATTATAATAAAGTAGCAATGTGAAAGTGACTGCCACCATGCCCGAGCTGATCAGTCCTTCAGCCACATAGGTCAGCATATAGTTCACAGAGAACATGCAAATACCTTGCGCTAGAAACCAGCGGTGGTGTTTTAACTTAAAATCAAGTGGGAGTCGGAACGCTTTGCAAGCGATGAGTAGAAGAACAGCTGAAATCAGAAAGCGGTAAAAGACTGAGGCAACCGGTGAGGCGGCTCCAAGTTGGAAGGTGATTACTAACCAAGTGGAGCCCCAAATTAAAGTACAGAGAAGGTAAAGAACTAGGTTTCTCAGACCTAGTCCTCATCCTCTTCTTCGTCATCCTCGTCCTCATCGTCGTCGTCATCCTCATCTTCATCCTCGTCATCGAGGTCCTCGGATGCTTCCACGCGGATGAGCCAGCCTTCTTCAAAAGGATCTTCTTGAATTAGAGTTGGATCGTCGATCACAGCAGAGTTCACTTCGAGAACTGTGCCGGAAACCGGTGAATAGATGTCCAGCGGACCGTCGTCTGTTTCAACAGTCCCGCAAACTTCGTCAGCTTCAACTTTGTCGTTTTCAGCTGGAAGGTCGACGGAAGTGATTTCTTCGAAATCTGCAAGGCCCTCTTCGTTGATACCAATAGTGATGATGCCATCCTCTTCTTGGATCCACATATAGCCCATAAAATTTCTTACATCATTGGATGACATAACTCTCTCCTAGATATCGTAGTACAAATGGAATTCGTAAGGCACCGGGCGCTGCTGAACAGGACGAACCTCACGATCAATCTTGTAATTGATCCATGTTTCCAGCAAATCGTCACTGAAAACATCGCCTTTTTTCAAGAATCCGCCATTATTTTTCAAATTCATCAAACTTTCTTCGAGAGTTCCAGGCACCGCAGGAATTCCTGCAGCCTCTTGAGGAGAAAGTCCGTAGATATCCTTATCCAAAGGATCACCCGGGTGAATTTTATTGATGATACCGTCAAGACCCGCCATCAACACAGCTGCTTGCGCTAAGTAAATGTTCGCAGAAGGATCTGGAGTACGGAATTCAATACGTTTTGCTTTTGGATTTGGACCAGAGTTTGGAATACGCATTGCCGCAGAACGGTTTTTGAAGCTGTATGCCAATTTGGTCGGAGCCTCGAACCCAGGAACCAAACGTTTATATGAGTTTGTTGTTGGATTGATAATACCGCAAAGTGCAGGAGCATGCTTCAAAACACCACCGATGTAGTAAAGAGCCAATTCGGAAAGACCTGCATACTTATTGCCCGCGAAAAGATTTTTGCCATCTTTCCACAGAGACATATGGATGTGCATTCCAGAGCCGTTGTCATTGAACAAGGGCTTTGGCATGAATGTCGCAGTTTTCCCATGACGGCGAGCTACGTTTTTCACGATGTATTTAAACCACATCATTTTATCGCCCATTTCAAGCGCTGAATCATAACGGAAGTTGATCTCTGCTTGTCCCGCAGAAGCCACTTCGTGGTGATGACGTTCAACGATCATACCGGCGCGCTCAAGCTCCAAGCACATTTCAGTGCGGATATCTTGTTGAGTGTCGGTAGGAAGAGCTGGGAAGTAACCTTCTTTTTGGCGGATTTTGTAACCGAGATTGCTGCCGCCTTCGTCGCGTCCTGTGTTCCAAGCCGCCTCTTCGCTATCAATCATGTAGAAACCAGAATTGTTGGTTTGTTCATAGCGAACGTCATCGAAGATGAAGAACTCGGCCTCAGGACCGAAGTAAGCTGTATCTGCAATACCAGTGGATTGCATGAACGCAACCGCGCGTTTCACCACTTGGCGCGGATCGCGGTCGTAAGGTTGAAGCGTTTCAGGCATGCAAACGTCGCAAATGAAATGCAGGGTCGGTACTTGCATGAAAGGATCCATTTTCGCAGTCGAAGGATCTGGCAAGATGATCATGTCAGATTCTTCGATTCCGCGCCAGCCGCGGATAGAGCTGCCATCAAAACCCAATCCATGTTCAAAGATTTCCATGCTGAGTTCAGCAAATGGGATGGTGATGTGTTGCCAAGTTCCGACTAAGTCACAGAACTTGAGGTCGACCATGCGGGCGCCTTTATCTTTACCGAATTGCAGAGCTTGTTGTGCGTTCATATGTCTCCTTTATGATTACAACGCTTCTTCGTTTTTTTCACCGGTTCGTATCCGCAGCACACTCTCGACAGGCAATACAAAGATTTTTCCGTCTCCAATTTTCCCTGTACGCGCAGTCTTCGCGATGGCCTCAACAGCAGCGTCGCAAAGTGCACCTGGCACGACCACTTCAATTTTTAATTTTGGTAGAAAGTCGACGACGTATTCGGCACCTTTATAGACTTCAGTGCGTCCCTTTTGTCGTCCAAAACCGCGGATCTCAGTGACACTAATACCTTCGACTCCGACTTCCGCGAGAGCATCAACTACGTCGTCAAGTTTAAAAGGCTTAATAATAGCTTCAATTTTTTTCATGAGATCTCAAGTTATTAGAACGATAGCAAATTTGGCTTTTTAGTCAAAAGCCACCATCGTTAACGCAAGACAAAATAATTCGAGTAAATACCCGAGAAATTTTCTAAAATTGCTTCAATTCTGAATTCAATCGCTTGCGGGCCTATGTGGTTTCTGGTACACACTCGAGCACTGCAAAAAGCTTATTGTTGTCGCAATTTCGGGGGGGATTCATGACTACAACGCGTTTTTTTGTCTATGGTTCATTGTGCGAGGGGATGGTTCACTTTTCTAAGATTCAAAGTTTTATTGAATCTTCTGTTCCAGCTCAGATCCGCGCCACAGCCTACAGACTTAAAGTCGGTTTTCCTGCTCTGATTAATTCTGGAGCAGATTTGGTTCCCGGTCATCTCGTTGAATTACGCTCTTCAGATCTTTTGATTGCTCTTTTAGATGAGTTTTTTGGCTATAATCAGCAAGATCCGTCTAAAAGCCTCTATCATCGCCAAGAAACTCTTGTGTCCATCGAGGGCGAAAACGTTGAAAAAGCGTGGGCTTACTTCTTGAATCCAATGAAGTTGCCGGCAAATGCAACGCCAATTCATGGCGGAGATTGGCAAAAGTCCCTCGAGGACCAGCCGGCAATGACCCAAAAGCTGACTGATAAGCAGAAATGCTACATTTCTAAGCTAGGGAACTCTTCTGGGCGTGAGATCGTACCTATCGACTTACAACTTTACAGAGAACTCATGAACTTAGAGCTGATCGTAGACAAGGGCCGAAGACTTGCGCTATCTAAGCTCGGTCATGAAGTCTACAGACACCTTGCCTAAGCCGACATTCAAAATTGTGCTCATCGAGCCCGAGATCCCACAAAACACGGGGAACATCGGGCGTACGTGCGTAGCTACGAACTGTGAGCTTCATGTTGTTGGCAAAATGGGCTTTGAGATCAACGATAAAAATTTGAAGCGTGCGGGCCTCGATTATTGGCCGCATCTGACCTGGTATCGCCACGAGACCTTCGAAGATTGGTTGAAGCTTGTGACGGATCCAACGCGCATGTGGCTTTTCACCACGAAAACTCAGCGCACCTATTTTGAACCGCAGTATCAGCCTGGAGATTGGTTTGTTTTCGGAAAAGAGACCAAGGGTCTTGCTCCGGATTTCTTGGCGAAGTTTCCAAATCAGACCCTCACCATTCCGATGATCGGTGAAGGCGCCCGTAGCTTGAATCTCGCTACTAGTGTTGCGATTGCGGCCTACGAAGGTGTGCGCCAACTGGGTTTTTGCCAGAAGACATAATTTATTTTCTATCCCGTGAGATCCCGTAAAAGCAGTATAATGCCCTCTATGAAGGTCTTTTTTATAACTCTTATGTCTGTGTTCATCGCGCTGACAGCGAGTGCGAAGCCTTTGAAAATCTGCGCACTCCTGCCTCATGCAAAGGACCGTTATTGGTGGGGGATTGCTTATGGTCTTAAGGATGAATCCGAAAAGATGGGCGTGAAGGTTGAGATCTTCTTAGCTGATGGCTACAGCTTTTTAGGCCAGCAAAAAAAGCAAATTCTCCAATGTAAAAATCAAAAATTCGATGCCATGATTCTAGGCGGTATTTCGCGTGAGCAACTCTCCATTCCTCTGGAAGAAGTTCGTCAGGCAGGGATTCCAGTGATTGATTTAGTAAATGGTGTGAATTCTTCGGCGATCGTTGCAAAGGCGACGGTGAACTACCTAAAGGTGTCGGATAAGATCTTTGATTTCATTATTAAACATGCTCAGGCAAACAAGTTAAAAAAGCCTATTCGTATTGTCGTGTTTCCAGGACCTAAAGGAGCTGGCTGGTCCCAAGACACTTACTCTGGATTTATGGCGAAAAGTAAACACAAGGACGTGCAAATTTCTTTTGGTGGGTTTGAAGACACAGGCATTTATCAACAGATGAGTCTTATTCGTGACTATTTCTCTGACAGGAAGGCTGATTACATTGTTGCTAATGGTGTGGCGGCCTTGGCAGCCAGTCGCTATTTTGGCTATAAGCACGATAAGCAACAAGTGCCTTATATTATTTCAACGTATGAAACAGATGAAATTATCGAAGCACTAAAAGACGGTAAGATTCTTGCGACTTCCACGGAAAAGCCCGTCGTCTTGGCGAGACAAAGTATTCACCTTGCTATTGAGGCGATAGAGAACACGATAAATCAAAGTCGTTTTCAAAGTGATATCGGGGTTGCGACGAAAGAGAATATTGGTAAAGCCCATCTTGACGAATCACTTCCTGGGAAGGGCTTTTTCTTTGAATCCAATATTCTCAATCGAGAGAACAAGTAGCGTATACTTTCTTAGAATTGCAAATTAGGACATTTGTTATTCAAGACGCTCTTCAATTGAGCATCGTCATATCTAAAGATTACATCATCATCCGCCGTGTAGCGATAGACATCACCATTTGCGAGCTGACATTGGCGAGCATCTGCGTCTTTGAACATGATTTTATTTTTTGAATTTTGACTTGGGCTAGAACCAATTTTGAAACCGCCGTCTAACATCAAGCCATCGTTCTTTGTGAACTCAATGCCGCCACGGTTATTAGGATTCACAGAGTAGTCTTGCGTGATTTGTGAACCGGAAACGCTGACCAAAATTCCTTTTTGAGAATTGAAGACAAAAACTTTTCCGCTTGGTGTTGTGACACTCAATCTTTGTGTTGCGGCATCGTGGCTGTAAGAAAGGTTGCCTTTGCCACGTGGGAAGAAGCGGAACTCACGAGCCGCCGTCGTTTTGCTTTCGTCACCAGGACCATAGGAATTGAAAATCATGAAGAGGCCGTCATCATCAAAAAGGAAGTCGCGATAGATCAGAGTCTGGTAGGCATCGCGGGGGTGAACCGTCAGATAGCAGCCATTTTGGCCATCAACCATCTGCACTTGAGTGCCACCAAAGATTTCGTATTTATCTGTGCAAGCTGCTGAAGCTGCGTGGGCTGAGGATAGAAAACCAAGAGCAACAAAGATGCTGAGTAATTTCATCGGGACCTCCAGTAAAAATTTTATCTGGAGGCACGTGGAGCCAGTCAACGAGGACCCATAAAATATGGAGAAACACAGACCTTTTATTTGAAGACTATGGCCTTTCCGATAGGAGCCAAAGAGATACCGGCGAGCTTAAAGTGTTGAAGACCAAAAGGGATGCCAACAATAGTGATGCAAAGCCCGATACCAAAGAACAGGTGCACCAGAGCCAGCCACCAGCCGCAGAAGACAAACCATAAAATATTTCCGATCACGCCGAGGGCGCCTGTGCCGATGTCTGCGCCACTGACATGCTCGCGATCGACAACGCGGGAACCAAAGGGCCAGAGATTCAAAAGACCAATGTTGAAAGCAGCACGAGCCCAGGGAATGCCGACGATCGAAATCACCATAATAATTGCAGAGGTGAACCACGATATCGCTGTAGTCCATCCACCGAAGAGAAGCCATAAGATATTAAGAATGAAGTTCATGACGAAATACTCACACGGGTTTGTTTGAAAAACCAGTGATTAAATCTCAACGTGAGATGGCGGTGGGGAGTCATGGTTCGCCAGCGAATACTTTTATCATGAAGACTGTCATCGCTTTGAGACGGCGCGCCGATGTTGCTAGAGGTCCTCGGTGGTCTTGTTACACTGAAGAAGTTGGGGGAATCATGTCATTTTCAAAATCTTTTTCTACAATGGCCTCTTTATTACTGATCATCGGCTGTACGGGTGGGCACTTTTCCGTGCCAAATGTCGCTTCCAGCAGCGGGAATCAGTCATTGGGATCTGTCGGTGGGTCAACTCCAACGCCAACACCGTCAGTGAGTCCCACGGCGACACCTTTGCCGGGGGCGAGTGTGACGCCGACTCCGACGATGACACCGACGCCAACTCCCAAGGCAAGTCCAGTGAATCAGAATATCGTGCTGGGTGTGAACGGGCACGATGGTCGCCAGTATTATCCGCTCACACAGTCTGAAAATTTGTTTAAGCTTCTCGATTCAAAAAACTTGCGCTCTTACCGTGTCGATGCGGATCCTCGAAATTTTACTCTGTTAGACGAGATGGTTCGTTTGCAGAAAAAGTACAACGTGAATGTGCGGCCGATGGTGTATCCGCTGACGAAAGCTGATGGTTATACGCTCGCAAAAAAATACGGCGCTGATATTAAAATTTGGGAAATCGGCAATGAACAAGACTACTCAAAGACCGGCGCTCAAGATCGCATCAATGCCATGGTGACCATGTACCAGGGCATGAAGCAAGCATCTGACGAATTGGGTTTGAATCTGAAGTTTACGATCAACGTGATGGCTTGTAATAGTGACGACACCTCAGCAACTGCTCGCTGCCCGAATGATAAAAACGGCGCTATGTGGTTCTTAGATATGGCGAAGGCTTCTGGATTTAATTTTGATTACATCAGCTTTCACTACTATGCGTATCTGAGCGACAAGGGTTACTGGTACGATATGTATTTCGGCCAAATGCGTGCAATGGCTACGAAATATAAAACGAAAATATTCTACAACGAGGTCAACTGCGCCGATATTTATCAGGGCAATACCGACGGCGGTAAGGCTGGTGATAAGGCTTGCTACGATAGCATGAAGCAGCTACTGACCGAGGTGAATGCCAACCACAAAGACATTATCCAAGAGATCAATATGTATGAGCTCCTGGATGAGCCAAACAATGACGGTGTCGAAGCTCACTTTGGCTTGATGTATGATCTAACCAAACCAAAAGAGCTCTTTAACCTCATAACATCATTTGCGAAATAGAGTTTTCGGCGTCTAAAGTTCGTAGCTCTCTAGTTTAAATTCAATGGTCTGAACTTCGAGTGTGAGGTCTTCAAGGGCCTCGACCACCATGCCGTTGTGAGTGGCGGGAAGTGTTTCGCCAAGATTCACGACGTAGTCGTCGGGCACGCCCGTATAGGTTACCCAAGCCATCCCTGACAGCACTTTGTAGGAGCCCCGTTTTAGTTCCTTGGGTCTCCAGAGCTCGCCTTTTTGTAGCTTAATCTGGTAAATCATATGTATAATAATACCTAATTTTGTTAACAAAATTCTGTCAAAATGGCAGGTTCTATTAAAATACGAATGGCGTTCAGGTTCGCCGGGAGGAGACACCCCATGATCGATGCAACAGACAGAAAAATATTAGGTTTACTGAGACAAGACTCGCGCATGCAGTACGCGGAGATCGGTAAAAAGGTGAATCTGTCGGCTCCAGCCGTTCATGCCCGGGTTAAGAAGATGGAAAAAGAAGGTGTCATCCGGGGCTATACCGTCGACATCGCGCCTGAAGCCTTGGGACTTCCGATGTGTGCTTTCATCCGGATCGCAAAGAGCCGGGGGCTTTCAATTGATATCGCTAAACATCTCCAGAAAATCGAGAATATCGAAGAATGTCATAGCGTTGCCGGTGAAGACTGCGTGATGGTCAAAGCCCGCGTGCAATCCCCATTGGAGCTGTCAAAGCTCATCGATAAGGTGCGAAGTTTGGAAGAAATCGACCGCACCTTGACAGTTGTTGTTTTAGAAACACATTTCGAAAGAGGACTTCAGCCCTAGAATTCCTCAAAGGTGCATTTGTCTTTGTTTTTGCGAACACGAGGCACCTTGAACACTTGATTGTGGAAGGAAATGTAAAACCCAGGTTGCAGGAGTTTTGCCGCAAGCAACGCTTCAGTCACATTCTGGGCGGCGTCGCTGTCGTCGAATCCCATTGGAATCATCGCGCCTGTGAAAACCACTGGGACGTGGGGTGTTCCGAGTTCCTTGAAGCAATGTTCTGCGGAAACACTCATGGTGTCAGTTCCGTGCAGAACAACGATGGGGCAATTTTTCTGTGCTTGATCTTTGATGGTGGCCGCAATCAGGACGCGATCCTGATCCGTCATGTACAGGGAGTCTTTGCTGAGCACCGGAACGACGATGATGTTTGTGTAAGGCAGGCGCATCTTGGAAAGGATCCGGTTACGAATACTCGTGCCGCGATTTTCGAGCGAGCCATCGAACTCATTATAAGTTTTTTCGATGGTGCCGCCGGTCGTGATAATAACAACGTCTTGAATGGGAGTGCTCATGGAGGAATCCTATGCGTGAATAAGGTAAAAAGCTCTCCTAAAAATCTTAAAAAATCTAAATTTTTTAAACTTCTCTGCTCCCGAAGGGCCCGCCTGGCTGAAAGTCCGACCTAACACGTCTTGTCCAGGAGGCAAAAATGCCCTGTTTTCTTGCGGTTAATCCACTTTGGGACTATTCTCGGTGAACTATGGTAAATGAAATTCTACGTAAAATTTTTGGTACTAAACACGATCGTGAAATGAAGAGAATCCGTCCTATCGTGGACAAGATCAACTCTTACGAACCTGCGATGCAGGCTCTTAGCGATGAACAGCTCAAAGCAAAAACTCCGGAGTTCCAAAACCGTTTGAAAAACGGCGAAACCGTGGATGACATTTTGCCAGAAGCCTTCGCCGTTTGCCGTGAAGCTTCGAAGCGTGTGCTCGGCATGCGCCACTACGATGTGCAAATGATCGGTGGCATCGTTCTCAATCGCGGCTCGATTTCTGAGATGAGAACGGGTGAAGGTAAAACCCTCGTGGCGACTTTGCCGGTTTACCTGAACGCGCTCACTGGAAAAGGTGTTCACGTTGTAACGGTGAATGATTACCTCGCTCGTCGTGACGCTGAATGGATGGGTCGTCTTTATGGCTGGCTCGGTCTTACGACGGGGATCATCGTTCACGGTCTTTCTGATCAACAACGTAAAGAAATGTACCGCTGTGATATCACTTACTGCACAAACAACGAATTGGGCTTCGACTATCTTCGTGACAACATGAAGTTCGAACTCGAAGACTATGTTCAACGTGAGTTGAACTATGCGATCGTGGATGAGTGTGACTCCATCTTGATCGATGAGGCGCGAACGCCGCTCATTATCTCTGGTCCTGCAGAAGCTTCGACGGACAAGTACATCACTATCAACAAAATCATTCCTCAATTGAAGCGCGACGTGCATTTCAACATGGAAGAGAAAACGAAAACGGCTTCTCTGACTGACGAAGGGAATGCGAAGGTGGAAGAACTTTTGGGTCTTGAGAATCTTTACGATCCAAGAAACATCGACATTCTTCACCACGTTTACCAAGCATTGAAAGCTCACTACCTCTATCGTCTTGATGTGGAATACATGATCAAAGACGGCGAGATCGTGATCGTCGATGAATTTACCGGCCGTTTGATGCCGGGTCGTCGCTGGAGTGACGGTCTTCACCAAGCCATCGAAGCCAAAGAAGGCGTTGAAGTGAAGAACGAGAATCAGACTCTCGCAACGATTACTTTCCAAAACTACTTCCGTATGTACAACAAGATCGCGGGTATGACAGGTACTGCCGATACTGAGGCGACAGAGTTCAAAAAGATCTATAACCTCGATGTATCAGTCATTCCAACGAACAAGCCGATCTTGCGTATGGACCAAGAAGACGTCGTTTACAAATCTGAAGCGGCGAAGTTCAAAGCCATCGCTGCGGATGTCCGTGAGCGTTCAGCAAAAGGCCAGCCGATCCTGGTTGGTACTGTGAGCATCGAGAAATCAGAAGCTCTCAGTGCTGCATTGAAACGTGAAGGCATCCGTCATGACGTTTTGAATGCAAAAGCCCATGAACGTGAAGCGGAAATCGTTGCTCAGGCTGGCCGTAAAAACGCCGTGACCATCGCGACGAATATGGCGGGTCGTGGTACCGATATCATGCTCGGCGGTAATGCCGAAGTGATGGCGAAGAAAGCCGTTGATGACGAAACATCACCGGAATACGCAGAGGCTCTTGAGAAATTCAAAAAGCAATGTGCTGAAGAACGCAAAGAAGTTGTGGCGGCTGGTGGTTTATACATCATCGGTACAGAACGCCATGAATCTCGTCGTATCGACAATCAGTTGCGCGGTCGTTCGGGTCGTCAAGGGGATCCAGGTGAGTCTCGCTTCTACTTGTCACTCGAAGATACGTTGATGAGAATTTTCAATGGTGAACGTATTCAGAAGATCATGAGCATGCTCAATATCCCTGAAGACGAACCAATCACGGCGAAAATGGTGACGAACGCAATTGAAGGTGCTCAACGTAAAGTGGAAGGCCATCAGTTCGATATCCGTAAGCACTTGATCGATTACGATGACGTGATGAACAAACAAAGAACTGTGATCTACCGCATGCGCCGCCAAGTTTTGGATGGCCAAGACGTAGAAAGAACGATTCTTGATTTCTTGGGCGATATCACCTCAGGTCTTTTGGACACTCACATTCCAGAAATGGGCAAAAAAGAAGAGTGGAACCTCGAGGCTTTGAATACAGCCTTGTCTCAGCAGTTCGGCATCCGGTTGGATTTCGGCTCCGTCGCGGCAAACTCTGAAGCGATCACAGACACAGTCAGCAAAGCGGTGAAAGAGGTTTATGAACGTCAAAAGGCGTCCATGGGCCCGTTCTTCCCACAAGTTCAAAAAATGATTTTGCTTCAATCCATCGACAATCACTGGAAAGAGCACTTGCAAGTGATTGATAAACTCAAAGAGGGTATCAATCTTCGCGGTTATGCTTCGAAAGATCCTTTGATCGAGTACAAAAAAGAGGCCTTCAACGCGTTTGAAAACCTCAACAATATCATCAAAGGCGATGTGATTGAAAAGCTCATGAAGGTTCAACTCGTGGCTCAAGAGCCGGGCGCTGAAGAAGTGCTCGAAGGTATGAGACCCGAGGCGGCTGACTTGAGCGATTTGGATTACTCTTCACCAAGTGATTCTGACATCGGTGTGATGGAAGAGGCAGCCCCTGCATCTGAAAGACAGAAAATGACTTTCAACCGTGCGCCGGCTGATGATTCTAAAATGAACCGTGCGGATCGCCGCAAAATGAAGAAGAAATAGTCGCTGTGGCTCAGTGCCCTGTTTGCCAGTCCGAGATTGTGATTAATTCGCAGCACTTTGGGACTCTTTTTACATGTCCCAAGTGCAGTGCGGTTTTCTTTGTCGACTGGGGCGGGCAGCCTGAAGCCGCGGCAAGTTCTGAAAATTTCAGTAGCGATGAAATTCCTGATGCCCTTGAAACCTCTTCTGGCGAACTACTCAATGAAGAAGGGCCTGCTGTAAATCAATTCGGCGGGGACCCAATGAACTTCGAGGTGGCTCCTTATGAGCAAGAACCGGTTCCGCATGAAGAAGTTCCTGCGGTTGAAGTTACCGAAGAAGAAGAAATTAACTACGACTTCTCGCAGCCAATGGGCGCGACAACTCCGCAGCCAATGACACCGTTAGAACCAGAGTCAAATCCACTCAGTGATATTGCAGATTTCGGCAATGCAGATTTAAGCCAATCGGCACTCAATTATACGATTACAATCTCCGGGATTGATTCGGGTGCTCTTCGTACCCAGATCCAGGAGGCGATTACTGACTCCAAATTTGGTTGGAACGTCATTCAGATCATGGCCCAGATTAAGGGCGGGGTTTTGACAATAAGATCTGTGAATGCCGTAAAAGCCAGTATACTGATTCAAAGGGTGAAGTATCTCCCGGTGAAGATCAGTTGGAGGCAGGATGTTCTTTCAAGCACTGTCTAAAATCCTTATTGCAGCTTTAGCTCTGAACCTTTCTTTGGGGACGGCCGTCGTTTATGCAAACGAAGGCAAAGAAGAGAAAAAAGAAGAAAAGAAAGAAGAGAAAAAGGGCGAAGGCAAAGAGGGTGCTAAAGAAGGCGAAGGCGGCGGCGAGGGCGAAGGCAGTGACGCCCAGAAAAAGCAGGCCAACGAAGCTACGGAACTGCAAGCCAAAGTCCAAGCTCTGCAAGCTAAGATCAAATCCAAAGAAGAGAATATCCAAAAGCTGATCGAAGAAAAGAATCATACCAAAGATCCCGACAAGGTTGCTGAGATCATCAAAGAAATGGTTGCTGATCATAAAGAGATGAGCAAGATGATCGAAGAGTACGAGCAAAATCGTAGCTTACTTCGTTATCGTTATCCTGAAAAAGGTTTTGCTGGCGGCCGTACTTACGAGCGCATGGAAGTAAAACCACTCGATCAAATGGAAAATCAAATGAGCGTTGAAGCGAAGCTCAAGCGCAATCTCAAGACTGTGCGCTCTCAATATGGCGAAACTGCCGATGCGAAGAATCCGAAAAAGAAAAAGCCAGGTCAGAAGCGAGAAACAGAGGCTCCGTCATTGACAGAGCCCCTCGTAATTCAGAAGTAGTTATTGCATTGCATGGAGTTTGTGAAGAAACGAACTCCGTTATCCAACGAAAAATCCACAGTTCCGTTGTGCGGATGATCCAAAACTTTTCCGATATCAGCGATCGTCACATAAGCCGCAAGATCCTTCATCAAAGCGTTTGAAGGCTTGAAACTGCGAAGTTCTGCGTAGCCATTGCCATAGTTCACAGCGCGGCTGCTTAATGACAGCTTCTCTGTTCTAATCACAGAGTTTGTTGTGCTGAGGATCGTCAGCTCCATTTCATTTGGAGAAATGCGAAGCTCGAATGGCAAGTTGACAGTGCCTGCAGTTCCCTGAAGGTAACCAGCACCTTTGCAGTACCAAGTTGCCAGGCCGCCATCGTTGACCTCATGGCCTGCTTGAGCGCTGAGGCTAGCGAAAACCAAGAGAGCTGAAACAAAAGAAATAAGAATTCTCATAACGTTCCTCTTTATACTTTCGT